>CAVYAN010000106.1:0-35280 GCA_963766075.1 uncultured cyanobacterium
GCCGAAAATCACTGTGCAGATGCCGCAGAGGAGCTGCACCAGACTTAGCAAGGTGCCCCAACTCCGGCTTACTGAGCGCTTTCTGCTTGGTTTCACCATAACCAACTTGAATCGCAGCATACCCGTCGGTTTGCTTCGTTTTCACCTGGGTAATAGTGCATGGACCCGCTTGAACAACGGTGACCGGAATGGCTCTACCCGTTTCGTCAAAGATTTGGGTCATGCCGAGCTTGGTGCCGAGGATACCTACAGACACAATGGACTCCCTTTGCTTATACAACAGACGAGCAGAGGATTGCGTGCCAGCAATCATGCTCGCAAAACATTAACTCTTAGCATTTCAGCCAAAACCGCTATGTCCTGAGAAAAGGCACCGGGACGCAGTTTCGGGAAGTCCTGGAAAACGTTGAGCTAACTGAACCGAATCTGAACTAAGGCACGAACCAAACCGCTTTACCAGAGTTCCTCAGAGGACTTGAACAGCAAGCCATTCAGTATCCTTCCTTGAGTTCAGATTCGCAGGTAACCAGTGTGATGCTGATAGGCGACACTTGGAACTCCGGATGCCAATATCTCGGCAGCGGTTAACTAGTATAGAAGAGTGAACCGTCTTTGTCTAGTCCCTAAGCCAACTTTTTCTCGATGCACCGACAACCCTAGAAGACGACTCCGGAAAACCCTAATTGCTCCAGCCTGCTTTTTTCACGGCACCTGGGCAGATCGACTGATGGGAACTGTCCAGTAATTCTTAGGGATCGGTGAAACTCTACTGTCCCTATTTGCGTCAAGCCCTTGTATATTTGGACAGTTTGGCAAGGGGCAGCTTGGCCAGTGCCATTTTAGACAGCAGCCTTAATGGTTCTTAATGAATCTAATAAGATTAATCGTTAGATTAATCGTTCAAGCTAATTGGCCAAACCGATTCAAATTGAACGTTCCTGCCCAATTCAACTCGGTCAGGAATTGCCGGATTAGAGATGAAGACCTGTGGAGTTGTTGAGTTCAAGGGGTGTGAGTCCAGCAGGTGGCGAATCGGTTGTAGATATTGTTCAGTTCTTATGTTCAGTTCTCAAGCACTCATCAAGATACTCATCTAGACCCTGTGAAAAAACAGCCTGTGAAAAAACTGTCTTCTTTTCCATTGCCTACTTTTTTATTGCCTGCGATGCTGACAGCCGCCCTGGCCGGGTTAGTTTTGGCTCGTCCTGCCGCAGCAGAAATTGAATTCTGGCGTTTTAATGCGGGACAGAATCAACTGGAGTTTACAACAGATACTGATGTCCAGCCGCGAGCCCAACTGATTGCCAACCCAACGCGGTTGGTGATTGATTTACCAGGAGTGCGGCTGGGGCGATCGTCATTCACAGAACCGTTGAATAACGCGGGCGCTTTCCGAGCGGTGCGATTTGGACAATTTGATCCCAATACGGCTCGTGTCGTGATAGAGCTGGCTCCGGGCTATACGATTAATCCCGATCGCATCCTATTCCGGGGACTCACCGGCAAGCGCTGGACTGTCCAACTGCCCCAGCCAGAAGTCCTGCCAGAAAACACTGTCAGCGGCGCTTCAGAGACCGAAGAAGTCGTCCCGACTACACCAGTGACGCCACCCACCACTACCGGCGGCCCCCCGATTTTTCGGCCCCCTGGGAACGTGAATCCAGGCTCTTCCCGTTTGCCCGATAACTTGTCTGATAATAATCGGCTGTCTGATAATAATCGGCCCAGTCCCCGGGAGGTGCGGACCCAGATTGAGGGGCTTCGAGTCACATCAGACGGATTATTTCTGCGCACCACGGGGGAAGCTCCTGCCATTCGGTCCGAGCGCAGTGGCGATCGCCGCCAAATTGCCTTTGATATTCCAGGGGCAGCGATCGCCGCCAACGTCTCCCGCGATCAACTGATCAACCGCTACGGCATCAGCCGGATTTTTCTCGCCCAGGCCCAAGTTTCCCCGCCGATCGTCCGGGTCACCCTCAACGTTTCGCCCACTGCTCCCGACTGGCAAGCCAGCGCCAGCAACCTGGGAGGGATTGTGATTGTGCCCATGGGGGGCATTACCGCCGCCACCTTGGAAGGACGGCCCAGCACCACACCACCCCTGGGGCAAATCGCCCTAATTGACTCAGTCACGCTAGACGGCAGTAGTTCACAATTGGTGATTCGGGCCAATCAGCCCCTCAGCTACACCACCGGGTGGGACCGCCCCACCGGATTGTACAAAATCACCCTTAACGGGGCCCAATTTTCTCGTCAAGCCCAAGCCCCCCGCATTCCGCCCAACAGCCCCATACAAAAGCTCCAACTGCGGCGCGAAGATAGCACCACCGTAGCAATTTTGCTGCAGCCCACCGCCGGCGTCCAAATTGGGGAACCGAGTCTCTATGGTCAAAATATTCTGGCGTTCCAACTTCAGCGCAATCGGCCCCCGCTGAATCCCCCCAGCCGGCCCACCCGCCCAATTCCCGTACCCAATCCCCCCCTGAGCACCACGCCACGCCCCACCGGACCAATCGGATTACCGCGCGTTCCCAATGGCCGCCTCGTCGTCGTCATTGATCCAGGCCACGGCGGCCCCGATCCGGGAGCTGTGGGCCGGGGAGGCATTCAGGAGAAAGACATTGTCCTAGATATTGGGATCAAAGTGGCAAATCTGCTTTCACAGCAAGGGATTCAAGCCGTATTAACCCGCAGTGAAGACATTGATTTAGACCTAGAGCCACGGGTCGCTTTAGCCGAGCGGATCAATGCCGCCCTCTTCGTCAGTATTCACTCTAATGCGATTGATATGAGCCGTCCGGACATCAATGGCCTTGAAACCTATTACTACGATTCGGGGCTAGAGCTAGCCCAAACGATTCATGCCAGCGTATTGCAGGCTCTAGGCATTCCCGATCGCCGCGTGCGATCGGCCCGGTTTTACGTCCTGCGTAAAACCTCTATGCCCTCCGTCCTCGTGGAAACGGGCTTTGTCACCGGAGCAGAGGACGCCGCTCGGCTGGCGGATCCCAGTTATCGCACTCAGATGGCTGCCGCAATTACTCGGGGTATTCTACAGTACATACAACGTCGCTAATTGGCGTTGAGTTCATTCGGGTTGATGTGGAGGAGTGTGGCGTGTTGAATGATTACGTTGTCGGCGGTTTCCGAGTTCCCAGCACCGGGAGTGCCGCTCCAATTGGCGTATTCGATAGTGGCGTGGGTGGATTAACCGTGCTGAAGGAAATCTATCGGCAATTGCCCCAAGAGTCAGTCATTTACTTTGGCGATACGGCGCGGGTCCCCTACGGGACGCGATCGCCGGAACAGATTCTAGAATTCGTCCGGGAAATCCTGGCGTGGATGGTGAACCAGGGTGCAAAAATGGTCGTGATGGCCTGCAACACCAGTTCAGCCCTCGTATTGGAAACAGTCCGCCACGAATTTGACATTCCCATCTTGGGCTTAATCCTCCCCGGTGCCAAAGCCGCTGTGCAGCAGGGACAACGCATTGGTGTGATTGCCACCCCCGCCACCGCTGCGAGCCACGCCTATCGGCACGCCATTCAAGAAATTGCCCCCCACGCCCAAGTGTGGGAAGTCGGTTGCCCAGAATTTGTCCCACTGATCGAACAAAATCGCTTGCAGGACCCCGCAACCTACACCATTGCCCGGGAATACCTCTCGCCATTAATCGATCGCCGTATCGACACCTTAATCTACGGTTGTACCCACTACCCCTACCTTGCCCCGGTGTTGCGGGAAATTCTACCCGCGGCCGTGCACCTCCTGGACCCAGCGGTAGCCGTGACAGCCGCCCTGGCCCAAGAACTGGATCTGCTGAATCTGAGTCATCAGGGTCCGGCTCTGCCAACACGCTTCTGTGTCAGCGGCCACCCCCAGCCTTTCATTGCCGTCGCCAGCCAATGGCTAGGATTCACCCCCAGCGTTGACCGCATCAGCTTGCCAGAATTACAGCAGGCCACCGTTTTGGAAGGGGCCATTCCAATCAAAGAATCGTGAGGAGGCCACCCCGCCCAATCTCGATAAAACCGATCTCGTCAACACTGAGCATGCAAATCTGAGAAATTCCCCCGAATCTGACCTAACCCCCCAGTCATCCCGACTCACGGGGGTTTCAGCCCCAATATAGCCACCTTGAGTTGGTATCCTTTCCCAACCGGTAAGCCTTAGCTTAAGATAGAGACAGAATATGTAAAATTTCGTAACCTTTCTTTCTGGGTCGGAATATCCATGACTTCCACCATTTCTCTGTTTTCTCCTGTTGAAGAAGATTTACGCCTGCTGACGGAAAATCTGAAAAATTTGATTGGGGCGCGGCACCCGATTCTGTTTGCAGCGGCAGAGCATTTGTTTGGTAACAAAGGAAAACAGTTGCGGCCAGCGATCGTGCTGCTAATGGCACGAGCCACCATGGCCGGGGAAGAAATGACCCAACGCCATCGGCGCTTAGCGGAAATTACAGAAATGATCCACACCGCCAGCCTAGTGCACGACGATGTGGTGGATGAGTCGGATTTACGGCGCGGCATGCCGACAGTCCACAGCAATTTTGGCAATCAGATTGCGGTGCTGGCAGGGGATTTTCTCTTTGCCCAGTCATCCTGGTATTTGGCGAATTTAGACAATCTAGAAGTCGTGAAGCTCCTGTCACGAGTCATCATGGATCTGGCAGAAGGAGAAATTCAGCAGGGGTTAAACCGCTTTGCTACGGACCTAACACTAGATGCATACCTTGAAAAAAGCTACTACAAAACCGCCAGTCTGCTAGCCAATAGCGCCAAGGCTGCCGCCGTCCTGAGTGAATCGTCCGACCTGTTGGCAGACCAACTCTATGGATATGGTCGCCATCTCGGGCTCGCCTTTCAAATTGTGGATGACATCTTGGACTTTACCGGCTCCACAGATGTCTTAGGTAAACCTGCTGGCTCAGATTTGAAAAGTGGCAACTTGACTGCGCCCGTGCTCTACGCCATGGAGGAGACTCCCGTGCTTGAGGTGCTGATTGAGCGGGAATTTGCCCAACCGGGAGATTTTGAACAGGCGATCGCCCTTGTGCAGGACAGTCAGGGTATTGCTCGATCGCGGGATTTAGCGCAGTATCACGGGCAAGCCGCGATCGCCTGCCTCCAGGACCTGCCACCATCGGCATCGAAACACGCCCTAATTAACCTGTCGGACTATGTGCTACGCCGCTTGTACTAATGCGCCTTTTTCGGATCCCGGCCTTAACCGGGCGGATCCGAATACCAACCCAGGGCCGTGGCAATCTGACGAACCAAGAGCACCGGTTCAAACGGTTTGCCAATCGCCGCCACCACCCCTAGATCTGAAAACGAACGAGAATTGGGCAAATTTGGATTGGCAGTAAGCATGACTACGGGAATGGCCTCAGTCACCGGATTTTCTCGGAGTCGTTGCAGAACAGTCATTCCATCCATCCCAGGCATCCGCATGTCCAAGACAATCGCATCGGGTTGAGCCATTTGAGCCAGGGCCAACCCTTCGGATCCAGAGGCCGCCATCAGCACCTGCCATCCACCCAATTTCGTGAGGCAGAGGCTAACCACCTCTCGGACCGTCGCCTCGTCATCAATCACCAAAATCTGCCGGGAGATCATGCCCACACCCCTCCGATATAGGCATCCAGCAGCGGAAAGTCAACAGCAATAAACCCGGGGGCATCGAACTGCGCAATCGTCCGTTTATTCAGCTTCAGTGCGCTTTGGTACCGATCGATTCGTAATTGACAGCCCTCCAGCCGATGCAAACCAAGACTCACAACTTCAGAAATACTCGCTGCGTCATCCACCACTAAAATGCGTTTGACACTCATGCATTTGATACTCATGCGTTCGATACTCATGCACATCGCTTCTCACCGCAAGCAGCGGACTAATTCAAACTCGGTTGGGAATAACTGGCCTGGGCGGCGGATGGAGTCGGCAACGGCGGGGCGATCGCCAACGCTGGTTCCGCCAAATTAAACTTAAAGCCTTGCCGTTGAATGGCCCCCGATTTAGCCAAGGTCAGAGAGAGGACGCCATTGTCCAATTCCGCCTTGATCAATTCTGGGTGAACCCGGCAGGGGAGAGGCAGCAGACTGTGAAAATATCCCGGAGAAAAGGAAAATTTCCCACATCCTTCGACGATCGCCGTATCGCTTTGAACCGCCCGAATCAGTACTGTTTCAGCACCAATTTCAATCTCCAAATCTTCAGCAGCCACTTGGGGCACAGCGATCTTGATTTCAATCAACTGGGCCGTTTCTTGGAGTTGCACCGCAGGCAAGGGTGTGGAGCCCCAATCCCCAATCCACAGACGCGGCTGCGCCCTGACCCGAGCCAATTCCTGCATCGCCGTCTCAGCGATCTGGCTCGATCGCTCCACCAATTGCAACAACTCCTGGCTCATTTCGACCACTTGCCAAAATTCTTGCGTCATAACAGCCATGCCAATTCTCCCCATGTTTGTAATGAAGTGCTAAACCGCCCAAGCCAGAAACCGGCAGGCTTAGGACTCTCATGCCTAGAACACTCACGCCTGGGATTAAAGTAGGCCAAAACAATGAGGAAATTCTGAAGATGGCTCAACTTGGCGGGGAATCAAGTAAGAAGTCATGAGAAGAATTTACCCCAACCCACGATTGAGGATTTTGCCCTCGACCAAGCGGCGACGATCAAGGCGACTGATAATGCGAGTAACTAATTCCGAGGCACGGATCGGTTTCTGGATATAATCATCTGCTCCCGCCGCAAATGCCTCGTACATCCGGGCCTCATCGCCATGAGCTGTCAGAAAAAGTATCGGGCGATCGCCCCATCCGTCATCATTCCGGACCACCCGACACAGCTCAATTCCGCTAAAGCTGGGCATTTCAATATCCAGGACCAGCAGATCGGGAGCACAGACATCTAACATCCGCCAAAACTGCTGCGGATCATCCAGGGTAGTCACGGCCAATCCCCAAGGCTCCAATAGCGTCCGCAGGGCCGCCAGAATCATCGGATCATCATCCACAACCAAAACCTTATGCTGGGCCATCCGGACCGACGGCATCAGACGCTGAATCGTTTGCAAGCACTGATCGCCATCCACAGGCTTCGCCAAACAAGCCCGTCCTCCCATGCGCCCAACTTGCACCCGATCCAGCAGTGTGGGACAGTCTACTAACACAATCACCGGACTCTGGGCGATCGCCACATCTTGTAGCCATCTCCAGCTCGCAGCCCGTGTCTCAAACACCGCCAAATCTAACAAAATCACCGCCGGAGCACCGTGCTGGAGGCAGTGACCAGCCGCCATGGGATCGCTGACCACTTCCAGGCGGTAGCGATCGCGCACCGCAACCTCCAAAGTAGCCACCACCGCCGCATCCCCCACCACCGCCAAAATTAAGGGCAAAATTGCGGGCTGAGGGGCGATCGCGGATCCTCCCCCCTGGGGCGGCTGGCTGAGCACAACTTGCAGTGCCCGCACCAAGTGCATCATCTGGGCAGCCTGGTCTGGCAGCAGAGGCCGGGGCAATCGCAGCACCTGCTCTATCGCCAGCGCCAACGCGGATCCCTGGGGATAGCCAAAAATCCCCAAGCCCCCTTTCAGCTTATGCACATCAAGTTGTGCCTGTTCGTACTGCTCCGGCGTGATGCCGCCCGCCCCCACCGCCACCGCCACCGCCAGAAGCCCATCCACCTGGGCCATAAACCCATCCTTAAATTTCTCCCACAGTTCACCCATCATCTGAGCCACGGGCTGTGGCACTGGGGGGGCATCATCAGGCACAGACAGCGGAGCGGGGGTCGGGAGAGCCGCAGGAGATTCCCAATGCTGAAACCGATAGCCCAGTCCATAGACCGACTCAATCAAATTCTTCGGAGCCCCAGCCAACTTTAACTTTTGGCGTAGGGCTTTAATGTGGGTAGTCACGGTATCCTCGCCCGGAGAGTCCGTCATATCCCACAGCTTATCTAGGATGACACTGCGGCTAAAAATTTGGCGCGGATTGAATAAAAAAAGCTCGAGAATGCCCTGTTCCTTCGGCGTCAATTTCAGCAAGGTTGAGCCATAGTGGATTTCCCCCGTCCGAATATCGAAGCGCAGGTTTTCCCAGGTAATGATCGAAGACACTTGGGCCGTCGCCCGTCGTCGTAAAGCGCGAATCCGCGCCAGCAATTCAGCCACGTTGAACGGCTTAACCACGTAGTCATCCGCACCAGCATCCAATCCCAAGACGCGATCGCTACTCGCATCCTTAGCCGTTAGTAATAAAATCGGCGTGGCGTCACCCTGCGATCGCAAGCGTCGGCAAACACTAATGCCATCAATCTCAGGAATCAAAACATCCAGCAGCACCAAATCATACGCAAACGCCAAAGCATACGCCAAAGCCGTTCTACCATCCGCAGCCACGTTCACGCTATAGTGATGGGCCGTTAAAGCTGCCGCCACAACCGCCGCCGTTGCCTGATCATCTTCTACCAGCAGGATTTTCATACGGGCGACCTCTCTACAGGCAATCCGACCTTATCTAGAGGAATCCAGAGACCCAATAGCACTAACCAGGGATCCCAGCCCCCTAGACAGCACGCCACCATCCCACGCAGTCCCTGCATTTTGCCACTCTACAATAGGATCTGCTCTAAATCTGCCCTGAGCTGCCAGACTTGTGCGCACCACCCCACAAAATCCCCCTTCCCAGCCCCCACTCTATGTCAAAATGTAAACTGTGTGGATTACTTCATCGCTGGCTACTGTTCTAACCCCAACTGCTGTCGCCCTGGGAAATTTCGATGGAATTCATCGCGGGCATCGGCGGGTCATTCAGCCTGTGCTAGACGGCACCTTAGCCACACCCGACGGTAAAGCAATTCTGCCCACCGTCGTCACGTTTAATCCCCATCCCCACGAGTTTTTCAGCGGACAACCCCGGCAACTGCTCACCCCCGTCGGCGAGAAAGTCCAGCAGTTACAGGCCATGGGCATTCAGCAACTGGTGCGGCTGCCCTTTGATCGCGAGTTGGCAAATCTCAGTCCTGAGGAATTTACGCACAAAATTCTCGTGCAGCACTTGCAGGTAACCCGCATCAGCGTTGGCGCTGACTTTTGTTTTGGCCGATCGCGCAGTGGCACCGCTACCGATTTACAAAGACTGGCCGCCCACGCTGGCATTGCCGTGGTGATTGTCCCTTTGAAGCTGCGCAGCGGCGATCGCATCAGCAGCTCGGCAATCCGCGCCGCCCTGCAACAGGGAGACGTGACCACTGCCAATCAACTCCTGGGCCGTTCCTACAGCCTCGTTGGCCCCGTCGTCTCCGGCAAACAACTGGGGCGCACCCTGGGCTTCCCCACCGCCAATTTACACCTTCCCCCGGAAAAATTTCTGCCCCAGTGGGGTGTTTACGCCGTGCGGGTCCAGATTTTTTCCCACCCCACCCCTACAGACAGCACCGAAGCCCTAGGGGTTCTGAATATTGGCATCCGCCCCACCGTCAACGGACAAGCCCCCAGCGCAGAAGTCCATTTGTTTGACTGGTCCGCCGATCTCTACGGCAAAACCCTCACGGTCAACCTGGAATATTTCATCCGCCCAGAACACAAATTTGCATCCCTTGACGCCCTAAAACAGCAAATTCAGGCCGATTGCACCCTGGCACGACAACTCCTAGGACCTCTCCAAAACGGGGGCGATCGCCGGAACTAAGTAGCGCTGAATCAGGTGCAGCATCGCCTCAGGATCGGGGGGTTTACTCATGAAATCAGACGCGCCCGCCAATTTAGCTCGGGTGCGATCAACCAACCCATCGTGACTGGTCAGAATAATAATCGGCGTATTTTGAAACGCCTCCGTCCGGCGCAAAAATCGGCAGACGTTATAGCCGCTGGTATTCGGCATAATCAGGTCGAGGAAGATCAGGTCGGGCTGATATTTCACCAAGGTGGCAATGCCCGACAGAGAATCGTGAATATTGAGCAGGCGATAGCCCGCAGGCACCAGAATCGTTTCCAGGACTCGGCCAACGGTGGGACTGTCATCAATACAGGCAATCAGAAACTTCCGAGGACGGGGGGCCACGGGAGACACGGATCCCAGCTTGATTTCCAGATTTAAATCGGGGATGGCGTGCAGGGCGATCGCTCCTTGCTGCATCCAAGGCAGCAGAAACCGCACCAACGTGGCCACAGAACAGCGCGTATGGGCCGCCAAATCCCAAAGAGTATATTTTCTACCCGTTAAAAACTTGCCCAGGCTTTTCGGCAAAGGTAACCCTGAAGTCGGCTGTTTGGCCGCCTCCGTTAACCGGGGCGACAGGTAAGGATGAAACCGATCAAGCCCAAACTCATGCCACTGGTGGCAGAGGCGATTGGCCTGATGCAGCGCCAATTCCAGTTGCGGCAGGGACAGCAACAAACCCAGTCCTACAGTTTCTTGCAGCGAAAATCGGGGGATGGGCTGCCACTCGCTGGTTAGCCCCGGACTATTCAGCAGAAAAAACAGCACCTCTTCCAAGCTGGATTTCAGAATCTTGCGGGCCTGGATCACACTGACCTGCCCATCCGTAACCGCTTGACTCAGAATGTGGTACTCCCAATGCTCTGCCTGGGGCAAATGCGCTAACCGAAACGTTGGACAATGTTGCTGAAACACCCGCTGCCAGCGCCGCACCCGGTGAAAGTCCCCCGAGGCATAAATGAGCCGCCCATAAAAAAAGTAGAGCCGCCATTGCCATGACTCCCTGCCTGGAATCGGACTCTCGCGAAAAATCAACTCGCCGGTACCTCGACTGTGACTGACGGAAAGCAGCGTTGAAGTAATCGTCTCCTGGGCAATGGATACGGCGGTCATGGGTTAAAGGCTCTGGCAGCAAGGAGAGTCCGGGAGGGTGATGGGTTTAGTATTCCCATCACCCGGTGCCAAACTTTCGGCAATCCCGAGGTTCTTAAAAGGTTCTTAAAAACACCTGGGGATGAGCATCGCGGACTGGACCAGCACCAGGCCCCTCTCGCACTGTCCGAAATTCAAAAAATCGGGCACACTGGATCATGTCTGCCTGCTGACCGCCGGCCTGATTCTTCTGCCACCTGGCCTCACTATTCTTCGCTTCACTACCCTTACTTTGGTGTCACGACTATGAGAGATCGCGTCCAACGGCTCACAGAAAACTTAGGTCAGGTGATTGTTGGCAAAGCGGATGCCATTCAGTTGGTGATGGTGGCATTGCTAGCGGGCGGGCATACATTATTGGAAGATGTGCCAGGGGTCGGGAAAACGCTGTTGGCCAAGTCCTTAGCGCGATCGATTGACGGCAAGTTTATGCGGGTTCAATGCACACCAGACCTAATGCCCACAGACGTCACCGGAACCAACATTTGGAATCCCCGTAGCGGCGAGTTTGAATTTATGCCCGGTCCCGTATTTGCCAATGTACTGCTAGCCGATGAAGTCAACCGGGCTACTCCTCGCACCCAATCCGCCCTGCTGGAGGTGATGGAAGAGCATCAAGTGACTGTGGATGGCATTTCCCGCAAAGTACCGGACCCGTTCTTCGTGATTGCGACGCAAAACCCGGTGGAGTATCAGGGGACTTTTCCCTTACCAGAGGCGCAAATGGATCGGTTCATGCTGTCCCTATCCTTAGGCTATCCGACTGAATCTGAGGAGTTGCAAATGCTGCAACGATTACAGGGCCAGGTGCGAAACGCGGAGTTGCAGCCCTGTATTACCCTGGACGAAATTCGGGAACTGCAACGCCTGACAGCTACGGTCACGATCGCCCCACCCTTGCAGCAATACATTTTGCATCTAGTACGCGCCACCCGCGAAGACGAAGAGGTCACCCTGGGAGTAAGTCCACGGGGAGCGGTAGCGTTGTTCCGGGCCGCGCAGGCGATCGCCTTTCTCGACGATCGCACCTACGCCATTCCCGATGATGTCAAATACCTAGCACCCCATGTGTTAGCCCATCGCATCATTCCCACCGGTGGGCGGCGATCGCGGGCGATCGTCGAGCGCCTCTTGCATTCTGTAGCCATTCCTTAAAAGCCGTATGAGCAGAGCAGGGTGCCGAACCATCAACAGTGCCGAACCATCAATCCATAGAAGTGCCGAATCATCAATCCATAGAAATACAGTAGAGTCACCCATCTACCTTTTAATTCAGTCTGGCAGCACGGATAAATTGTCAAAGGGCTCCTCTGCCCTTATTCTAGGTGAGTCTTAGAATTTCCATAATTCATGACTGTTCCTAGCCTAGCCCTATGGCAAAAACGATTTGCATCCTGGCAGCCCGCCCCAGAGGTGCGGCAGTTGGTAAAGTTAGCCGCCGTCTTTTTGGGGTTGATGCTGGTTTTTTCCCTGCATCGGCATTTTACGTTTTATACATCCTACGACCACGGCTTATTTAATCAACTGTTTTGGAATTCGCTGCACGGTCGGTTTTTCCAAAGCTCTCTCACCGCCGCCAACTCCGTAGGTGTGATCGAAGACGGCAAAATTCCCACCGTCGCCTTCATCCACCTTGGCCAGCATTTTGTCATCGACTTTTTGCTGTGGCTGCCTTTCTACGCCTTATTTCCGAACCCAGCCACTTTAGTGGTGCTGCAAGTTGGCTTGGCTGCTGCTGGGGGAGTGGTGCTGTATTACCTGGCACGGCACTATCTATCGGCACAGCTTTCGCTTTGGATTACGGCTGGCTACTACAGCGCCAGTGCCGTGATTGGTCCAACCTTTGCCAACTTCTATGAACAGTCGCAGATTCCTTTACTGGGGTTCAGCACCCTACTGGCGCTGGAAAAGCGTCGCTGGGGCCGGTTTTGGCTGTTGGCGCTGCTAACCTTGGGCATTCGAGAAGATGCGGGTTTTATTACCTTTAGCCTTGGACTCTATTTAGTGTTGAGTCGTCGCTATCCGCGGGTAGGAATACTCCTGTGCGGGCTGAGTTTCGCCTATGTGGCGACTGTAACAAATAGGGTGATGCCACTGTTTTCCGACGACAATGGCCGCCTGTATTTAGCCGATCGCTTTCGCCAGTTTGTCCAAGGCGATACCGATCCCTCTACGTTGCATGTGTTGGTGGGAATTCTCACCCATCCGGTGGAACTCCTGTCCAGCATATTTCTGCCGTTGGATGTACGGTTGTTTTATCTGTTTCGGCAAGGGTTACCCCTAGCCTTTATTTGCTTTCTATCACCTGCAACTTGGGCATTGACGGCGGCCCCATTATTTTCTCTGTTGATTCAGGCGGGTATGCCCGCGCTGTCGATTTCCATGCGTTATTCCCTGGCAGTAGTGCCGGGATTATTTTATGGAGCGGTGCTATGGTGGTCGGTCCATGGTCAGCGAATGACACTAGGCTGGCGACGATTTTGGCGGCGATGCTTGGTATTGTCAGTCCTGATGGCGGTGTTGTCTAATCCACATCAGGCGTTTTATTTTTTGGTACCCGAGTCCTATGTTCCTTGGGTACGGATTTCCCTGGTCAGTCAGTGGCAGCATGCGGCAGCGATTCGGAGAGTGCTGCGGCAAATTCCAGATCAAGCGAGCGTTTCGGCTACGACATTTTTGATTACGCCGCTTTCCACTCGCCGGGAGGTCGTGCGAATTCCAGCGCTGACGGTACAGGACGATCGCGGACAGTTAAAGGAGATGGAATTCTTAGCGGCAGATTTGTGGCGGTTTCAGCAATATCAGCCGGCATTTAAGAGCGATCGCCAAGACTTGCAATTTCACATTCAATTCTTGCAGCAACAGTTAGCCCAGGGCCATTACGGCCTCGTGGACATCCAGGATGGCGTGGTGCTGTTAGCGAAGGGCAGGGCTAACGATCCCAACACATTGGAACACTGGAAACAGTTTCTAGAGCATGCGACCCCAGGATAATCAGACGACCTCAGAAAAAGTCAAACCCTGGAAAGAATCGTTCTTGATGCACGTCTTTCCGAGTTCTTGACATTGATACGGTAAATTTTGATAGATGATCAAGGCAGAATCGCAAACATGCCTTGCTCCTCACACCTTATGATTGAATCCCGGCCTTAAACCGGGATTTTTTATTTCTCCGTCAGTTAAGGTCAGGCTTAAAACTGGAGCCGTATACTCACCATTTGTTCCCACTCCAACGGCTTGCCCTTGCCACCAGGGAGTCTGCGCCCTTAGATAAATTTCACTCTTGGATAAATAAGGTTGTCAGCATAGTCCTCATAAACGATCTGCTCCCTTGGTTGGGGGGTGTAGATCCATTCAAAGAGCATCTTTCCGAGTTCTTAACATTTGCTGTGTAAGCTACGCAGATAATGCACTGAACTATGTTCCGCTTCATGAAATCGTTTCTAAGCCACCGATTTTCTATCCTTTCGTCTCGGTGTCCTACCCAGGTAACCCTGCAAGGGGGGCTAGGGCTGACTCTCTGTTTACTAGCACTCACGGCTTTAGGCTGGCTCTGTCAAGAAGTCTGGGAAAAAGAGACATTTCGGTTTGATACCGCGATCCTGTTAGGTTTGCACCAGTGGGCTAATCCCTTTTTAGATGGGCTGATGCTGGGTCTGACTCGGTTAGCAAATCCGGAGTTCGTAGTCGTCATTGTAGTAGTCGGATTGGGATGGCTCCTGTGGCAACGACAGAGACAAGAGGCTGGGATGCTGGCGATCGCTTGCCTGGGCGCCCTGTTGCTCAACCAAGGCATGAAACTAGCGTTTGCCCGTCCCCGCCCGTCCCTGTGGCATCCCCTGATTCATGAAACGTCCTATAGCTTTCCCAGTGGTCATGCCTTGGGAGCCTCCGTACTCTATAGTTTTCTAGCGTACTTATGGGCCCAGCGCTATCCCAAAAACTCCCGCTTGATCTATAGCCTTGCCGGAATTGTCATTGCACTGATCGGCCTGAGTCGTCTCTATCTAGGCGTACATTACCCTACCGACATCATCGCTGGATACATCGTGGGACTGAGCTGGCTCAGTATTTGTATCGGCATACTCAAGCACAACGTGCATAACGCAAAATTGGACCCAAAAGCATGAGGCTTATGGCAGCATGGCAATGGTCCTGACCTGCATCATCGATGAGAGATTCCCCAAAAAGTAGTAGTGGGGTAGTGTAGATGGGAGTGGTGGAGTGATGAAATGCGTCAATATTCGTTATTTTGGCAAACGTGCCGGAGGAATCAGCAGGCGTTTGCCCTACGCTTGTTCAAATCCTCGCCTCAATCGCAGTGGCCGAAATTGGGGATTCAGCCTAGAAGAAAGGAGGCTCAGCCTAGAGACAAGGAGGCTCAGTCTGGCGTGATGCATCTAGTGCAGGCTAGAGCCGAGAATCGAGAACAGGCTAGGAACCGCACCCTCAGCAGCTATCACACCTCGACCCTATTGCCACGTTGCGAACTCTGTGTGGTGGTGCCGGTTTACAATGAAGCGGCGGGCATTGTAAACACCTTGAACGCCCTGATTGATTTTGCCCAAACGCATCCGACCTACCGCTTTATTCTGGTGGATGATGGCTCAACGGATGGAACCTCGGCAATCCTCTGCGATCGCCTAGCCCAGTTTTCAGTTCCCGCTATCCAATTAGTGACCTATTCCCAAAATCGCGGCAAGGGCTATGCGATACACCAGGGCATTCAATATTCAGAGAGTGACTATGTTTGTTTCTTAGACAGTGATTTAGCGTACTCTCTAGATCATCTTGAAGTGCTGCTGGATCATCTAAAAGTCTATGATGTCGTGATTGGCTGTCGAAGTCTAGGACACAGTCACTATCAGCGTATTCGGTTTTTGCGCAGGTTGTCAGGGAAGATATTTAACCTATTGTCTCAGTGGATTCTCAATCTAAAGTTCCGCGATATGCAGGCGGGGCTAAAGGGATTCCGTCGTGATGCCGCCCAGTCTATTTTTGCACGGCAAACCCTGACTGGATTTTCCTTCGATGTGGAGTTGATCTATTTAGCCGAGAAATATGGGTACCGAATTGGCGAAATTCCCGCCCAAGTCTCCAGCCACCATGCCAATAAGCAATCAAAAGTGAATTTGCTTAAAGACTCGCTGCGGATGTTGGGAGATTTACTCATCATTCGCTACCGGGATTGGATGGGCCATTATGACTAGACCGTGCGTCCTACTCAGCTTTGATGTAGAAGAGTTTGACATCCCCGGCGAATACGGTCGGGACTTGGATTCCGCAACGCAGTTTCGCGTTTCCTGGGACGGTTTAAACGCAGTGCTCCGGCTTTTGGCACGACTGCAAGTGCGGGCTACATTTTTCGTTACGGCTAATTTTGCATTGCAATATCCAGATCTGATTCGGGCCATGGCCCAAACCCACGAAATTGCTTCCCATGGGTTTTATCACGGGTCTTTTCAACGGACGGATCTGGCTGAGTCGAAGCGGGCGATCGAGGGGATTGCCCGGGTGCCCGTGCTGGGCTTTCGCATGGCACGACTGCAACCCGTAGAGGACCGGGACATCAGCGCGGCTGGGTACAGCTACAATTCTTCCTTGAATCCAACTTGGATCCCAGGCCGCTACAATCACCTCACGAAACCCCGCCGGTTCTATGACGCGCATCACGTCCTGAATATTCCAGTATCCGTAACGCCGCTGGTGCGATTTCCGTTGTTTTGGTTGAGTTTTAAGAATTTGCCCCTGTGGTTGTATCAGATGGCCTGTTGGTGGACGTTGCACTGCGATCGCTACCTAGTGCTGTATTTCCATCCCTGGGAATTCACTGCGATTCGGGAGTTTGGCTTGCCTCACTACATTCGTCGCCATGCCGGAGCCCCCATGCTGCGCCGCCTGGAACGGTTTATTACCGCGCTGAAGCCCCGGACTGTTTTTATCACCTATACAGAGTTTTTGGAAGGGGTATCTCGTGACACCGAAACATAACCCCATTAAACATAACCCCACCGTACTTAATACCATCTGGAACTGGCTCCAGCCCTATGGATTTGTAATCAAGATGTGGGGGCTGAGTCGGATCGTAATGGCGATCGCCATGGTGCTGATTGCCCCGGCACTCTATGATGGGCACAACGATCCAAACCTAGTGTTTGGCTGGGCTGGATTTCTCCGCCACGATGGGGAGTGGTATCAGAAAATCGCCACCGTAGGGTATGACTACGCCCCCGACGGCAAAATGCATCCTGTGCCCTTTTTTCCCTTATTTCCACTGCTGTGCCGGGGCTTGATGGCCCTGGGCTTCTCGTTTCCGGCGGCGGGCGTGGGGCTTAACAGCGTGGCGTTTCTGGGTGCATTGATGGTGATTTATCACTGGATGGCTGATCGCTATAACCGCACCACGGCACGTTGGGTTGTCGCCGGCTTGGTTTGGAGCCCGATGGGGCTCTACAGCATGGTCACCTATACAGAAGGGCCATTTCTGCTGTTCAGCACGCTGTCTCTGCGAAGCTTTGACCAAAAGCGGCACGTGCACGCTGGCCTATGGGGGGCGTTGGCCACGGCCACCCGGCTAGCAGGCATAATGCTGGTACCCACCTTTGTGATAGTCGCGTTGTGGCAGCGGCGATCGACAGCAGCCTATGTGGCAGCGCTGATGGCCAGCGGTGGCTTTCTTCTGTATGTGGGCTTTTGTACGGTCCAATTTGGCGAACCGTTAGCGTTTTTGAAGGTGCAGGCGGCGTTTGGACAGCGCTCGGAGGCGGGGTTTAGTGTGATCAATTGGGGCAAAACCTTCGTTTATGCGGCGTTGGGTCGGGTCAACTGGGAAACGTGGACCCTGAAAAATCCGCTGCACCCCCTCCTGGTCAGCATTTTTGGGGTAATTGCCTATGGTCTGTACCGATGGCGATCGCGGATTGCGGCACCGATCGCCACCGGCATCGGCGCTGGTTTATTCCTCCTTTGGTGGATTCTCTGGGGCGATGGGCTCATCAAAACCTTCATGGTGATCGGCAGTGCAGGGCTGTTGGGGCGCTACTGGCGGCAACTACCGCCGGTACTGGCTGGATATGGCGTCTTCTCCTTGGGCCTGGTACTGTTTTCTGGCAGCCTCATTTCTACAGATCGTTACGCATTTGGGATTACCACGGTGGCAACGGTGACGGGACTCTTTCTGTCCCGCCATCCCCGCTTAGGACAATCTATAATCATGGCGGCAGGCGTAATCCTAGTGATTTTATCAGTGAAGTTTGCTCAAAATGATTGGGTGTCTTAAGGTCAGTAATTTTTTGATTTTGCATTTTTAATCTAACGTCGTACCGCTTTGCTCGAGATTTTTATCCTTTTGTATTTATGTTCAGACCTTGAGCCAAAATAACAGCCGATGCCTGCCCCGTCATCTGACGCCACTCCCCTTTGAGCATAGATTCTGCCCCTTCTTCCTATGAAATTTCAGCGGTTTTTCCTTGGCACCCTGGGTGCAATGCTAGTGGTCATGGCACCCAATTATGGGTATGCGGCAGGGGTTTCCCCACTGGATCCACCCCAGATCGAGCAAGATCCTATTCACCTGACCTTTGAGGTCAAAACCTTTGAGAGTCCAGCAATGGGGACTCAGCGCCGTTATGGACTAGTATTACCGCCGGGGTATAACCAAAATCCCCAACAGCGCTATCCGGTGGTGGTGCTGTTGCATGGTGGCCATGGGAACGAACGCGACTATCAAGACAAAGCAGATTTAACCTCGGTGTTGCATGATTTGTATCGTAATCGCACATTACCTCCAGCGATCGTCATCACGCCCGACGGCAACGACAAACGGGGCACTAGCCCGTTTCGGGATCCGCAATACTACGACGGCAAACACGGCAAAGTAGCCACCCTGATTGGTTCAGATTTGGTTCAAGAGATCAAGTCACACTATCGAACACTGGATGGTCCCCAATTTTGGGCGATCGGCGGGCTATCGTCTGGGGGGTGGGGCGCTTTAAATATTGGCCTCCGTTATACCGATCAATTTTCTCTGTTCTTTAGCCATAGTGGCTATTTCATCGATCCCAACGACGATGCCAACAGTCCCCTCCATTTGGTGGCCCAACTACCACGCCAAACCCAAGCGCGGCTGCGGATTTACCTCGATGCCGGAGCTCACGATAAGCACTTCTTGCGCTCTACCCGTGAATTCCATCAAGTTCTCAATCAGTTAAAGATTGCCAATCAATTTAACGAGTTTGCCGGAGGGCATGGCGTTACGGGGCCTGACTCAGGCTGGCATTATTGGCATAAACACCTCACGGATTCCCTCAGCTATGTGGGTGCTCAGTTTGGTCATCCAGTGAAGGAAGCTGGCAAATAACTGGCCCATTGCATCATGCCCGCGATCTCCCACGAGCAAGGCGATCGACAATCGCCTTTTACATTCTGCGGCCATTCCCTAGAACCTGTTGCCACTCCCTAGAACAGCCCGATCCACACAATACCCATTGCCGCTTTATCAGCAAGGTAAAATTCTCCTAGGACATTCTGTTCCAAGGGGGATAAATGGAAAATGTTCTCCATCCTCTGCCTGCATGAAATATGTCCCAAAAAAGTCCCTGGCTTTTGACGAAAAGCCAGGGACTTGGGAAAAAAACCGTGCCTGCGCGACTAACCCACGACGGCCACAGGCTCTGCCGCCGTCTGCACCTGCGCTAATAGGGCGTGCAGCGTTTCCCCTTCAATCACTTCCGTTTCCAGAAGTTTCTGGGCGATTGTTTCCAGCAGCTCACGATTTTGCTTCAGAATCCCCAAGGCATGCTCATGAGCATCCTCCACAATTTGCTTCACTTCCTGGTCGATCGCCTTTGCCGTGTCATCACTCACCGATCTCCGAGGGTTAGGAGCCCCATCCCCCAGAAACTGGGAAGGCTGTCCCTGCTGATAGGCCAACGGCCCCAGTACCTGACTCATGCCATAGGTCGTCACCATCCGTTCGGCCAAATCCGTAGCCCGTTGTAAATCATTAGACGCCCCCGTGGTAATGCTGCCAAAGATAATCTCTTCCGCCGACCGACCGCCCAGCAGCGTGGCAATTTGCCCCCGCAGTTCAGTCTCGTTCATCAAGAAGCGATCCTCCGTGGGCAACTGCAACGTGTAGCCCAGAGCCGCCATGCCCCGAGGAATGATCGAGATTTTCTCCACGCGACCACTTCCCGGCATCAGCGCCCCGACTAGGGCGTGACCCACCTCGTGATAAGCAACGATTTTCTTTTCGGTTTCATTGAGGACACGGCTCTTTTTCTCAAGTCCAGCGACAACCCGTTCGATCGCTTCGGCAAAGTCTTCCTGGGCCACCGTCAACCGCTGATTCCGCGCCGCCAACAAGGCCGCTTCATTCACCAGATTCGCCAAGTCCGCACCCGCAAATCCGGGAGTCCGTGTGGCGATCGCCTTCAGGTCCACATCCTTGCCCAGCTTCACTTTCTGAGCGTGAATGTTCAAGATCGCAATCCGACCGGATAAATCGGGGCGATCGACCAGCACTTGCCGATCAAACCGACCGGGTCGCAGCAGCGCCGGATCCAGCGTTTCCGGACGGTTCGTGGCCGCTAGCACAATCACCGTTGCACCACCCACCGCAAAGCCATCCATTTCCGTCAGCAATTGATTCAGCGTTTGTTCCCGCTCATCATTACCACCATAGAACCCGCCCGCACTGCGAGACTTGCCGATCGCATCCAACTCATCAATAAAAATAATGCACGGCGCTTGCTTCTTCGCCTGATCAAACAAATCGCGAACCCGCGACGAGCCGACTCCCACAAACATTTCCACAAACTCAGAACCGGAAATACTGAAGAACGGCACCCCAGCTTCCCCCGCTACCGCCTTGGCCAACAGTGTCTTGCCAGTTCCCGGCGGCCCCACCAGCAGGACACCCTTAGGAATCCGCGCGCCAATGTCGGTAAACCGAGTCGGAGACTTGAGGAAATCCACAATTTCCACCAGTTCCGTCTTGGCTTCTTCAACCCCAGCCACATCGGCAAAGGTCACCTTTTCGGCCTCACCTTCGACGTATACTTTGGCCTTGCTCTTGCCAATAGACAGGACACCCTGTTGGCCACCGCCCGCGCCCCGGGCCACAAAGAACTGCCAAATCCCCACAAAAATCAGCGGCGGAATCACCCAACTCAGCAGATTGCCAATCCAACCGTTTTTCGGCGGGGGCGCAGCCGCAAACTCTACACCCTTCGCTTCCAATAACTTAGGAAGTTCCAGGTCAAAAATTGGCGTCGTCACATACACAGGACCGGGAGTATCATTTTCTGTTTTGAGTTGAAAGCGGATTTGATTTTGGCCCACCGAGACTCGGCTGACTTCGCCCTCTTGAACCTGGTGAATGAACAGGCTGTAGGGCACGCCAGCGCTCTGGGGACCAAACAGGCTGGGCAACAGCAGGTTCAGAATCAGGAAAATGCCCCCCAAAGACAGCAGGATATTGCCAATCAGGCGGGACCGAGGCGGTGTAGGCTTTTCTTTGATTGCCATAGAATTATCGTCCTTGGTATTTTACAAGCTGAACTAGAGCATACGTATTAATAAACGGTTTCTAACCAGTCAAAAATTTTAGCGAGCTGATCCAAGCTAATCAATCCATATTGAAACAGGGTCATCGGCAATGTGTAGGGCGTTCTCCGACTCTGGCGCAGTGCCAGAGCCAGGGACTTGCGGGGCACTGCGAGGTCGATTTCTAAAAACTTGAGGAGTTGCCTGTGCCGAGTCGGAATCATGACGGACTAAAAATGAATTTGTGTTACTAAACTTAACAATTGCGTCAAATAAAGTAAACGAGTTAGCCGTTCGGGTTGCCGTAGGGGGCAGGGGGGTAGCCCGAATCACACCGGAGCCAAGGCCCCAACTTGGCCCGCATCCGTTAATTCCAGGGTATCGCCGATTGCCTGTCCCGTGTGGTAGGCCGCCAACAGCACCGGACAGGTCTTGCCCCAGGCGATCGCCCCCGTGGCATCCAACCCAATCGCCCCAAAATCCCGCTGCTGGACCTCCGCCTCGTGAAAAGATTTCTCAAAGGCCGCGACCAAGGAGGCTCCATCAATCACCCGCACCACAATCCGGGCGGCTAGACATTCGTTAATGATATCCTCGCCAATGCCCGTACAGCTCACGCCCGCTTGGCTCGTCGCATAGTTGCCCGCTGGCATCGCTGAATCACTCACGCGCCCAATCCGTTCAAAGCCCTTGCCACCTGTAGACGTGCCCGCACAGAGCTGGCCCTGGCGATCCAGCGCGACAACGCCAATGGTGCCCCGCCCCGCCACACTGTCCACCAGTTCCGGCTCGGCAACGACCCCCGCCATATCCTTAGAAAAGTTCCCCTTCCGCTCCTGCATCCATTCCTGCAAGCGAATATCCGTCAGCGGATTATGAATCGGCACCTGCAATTCTCGGGTCAGTTCCGCCGCCCCGTAGTCCGAGAGCACGCGATCGTCGCACCCCTGCAAAAACTGGGCCAACTGAATCGGATTCTTCACCCGCGAGACATTAATCACGCCGCTAAAGCGCTGCGCCGTCCCGTCCATTAGCGAGGCACTCATCCGCACCTGGCCATCGGATTGCAGCACAGAACCCGTTCCAGCGTTGAACCGGGGATCATCTTCTAAAAGCTGACAGCCTTGAATCACAGCCTCCTGGGCCGAGGCCCCCGCCGCTAACAGGGGATAGACGGCTTCGATCACCGCATGCAGCGATCGCCGCACTGCTACCAAGCCACCCTTGTCTTTTAGGGAAGGCCCCGCCCCGCCATGAATAATCAACTTAGGAATAACATCCTGGGACTGCGCCCAATTTGCTGATGACATAAATACCTGATCTCCGATGGAACTATCCGAATTCACTATCCGATTACTTAATTGGGGAATGAAGGGTCTGAGCCAGCCTGGGACTTCCGTTTGCGGCAGCGATCAGAACAATACTTCACCTCATCCCAGCAATCTTCCCACTTTTTGCGCCAGGTAAAGGGCCGCTGGCAAACAGGACAGATTTTGCTGGGCAAGTCAGACTTGGCAACACCACGGGGCATAAGTCATTGATAATTGACGATTATTCATTATCAATGACTTATGTCCCTTGCACCTTCCACTTCCTGGCCCCACCTCGATTCCCTGCGCATTGTCCTGGTTGAGCCAGCGGGACCGTTGAATGTGGGCGCGATCGCCCGAGTCATGAAAAACATGGGGCTCCGCCAGTTGGTCCTGGTGAATCCCCAGTGCGATCCCCTGGGAGCCGAGGCGCGGCAAATGGCCGTACATGCCCCCAATATCTTAGAACAGGCACAGATTGTGGCAACGGTACCCGATGCTTTAGTAGGCTGTCAGCGGCGATCGCCACCACCGGCATGCCCCGCACCTTAGCCACCACCCTGGAGCATCCCCGCACCGCCCTGCCCTGGCTCTTGGGCGATCTCACCCAACCGGACCACACCAGCGCCCTGATTTTTGGCCCAGAAGATCGGGGCTTAAACAACGAAGAACTCAACTATGCCCAGCGGTTCATCTTCATTCCCACCCATCCCATCTATCCCTCGATGAATTTGGCCCAGGCCGTCTGCATTTGCTGCTATGAATTGGCCAACCTGGCCCAAGCAGATCCCGCCGCGCCGTCGCCAGACCTCGCCGCGCCTATTGCCCCTACCCCGCGCTCTGCCGCCGCTGCGCCGCTAGCCCCCCTCGATCAGCTAGAGAGCTATTACACCCATCTCGAAGCGGTTTTACTCAAGGTGGGGTATCTTCATCCCCACACGGCGGCCAGTCGCATGGAAAAGCTCCGCCGCTTGTTGAGCCGTGCTCTCCCCACCACCCAGGAGGTAGCGTTGCTGCGGGGCATGCTGAGTCAAGTCGAGTGGGCCTTAGGAACAGGGGCGATCGCTGAACCAACTGCCCCCGATGCCCGCAAAGGCAACTCAGCCAATTAATTTCTAGCAATAATTTATAGCGCATCAATTCGTTCTAGCCGCGCCGGATTCACCCCTCAACCCATGGGCAGGACAGCAGCAGTCTGGGGCAGATGGAGCCCCTGGACCCTCAGATTTATGGGAGAGGCTCCTGCGGTTAACCCACGGCGCACCGGGCGCACGGGGCGCGTATCGGCTAGCGCCAAGTCAACATTGAGCAAAATGCGACTCAAGACCACTTTCATTTCAAATTGGGCAAACGCCATGCCAATACAGCGGCGGCTCCCGCCCCCAAACGGCAAATATTCAAAAGGCGAAAATTGCCCCTCCAAAAAGCGATCAGGGCTGAACTGATCGGCCTCAGGATAGACCTCTGCCCGATGATGGGCCAAATAGATCGAGCCAAGAACAAGGGTGCCCGGAGCCAACGCCTGCCCCATCACCTCAGTCGGCGATCGCACCACCCGAGGAAACGTCAGCATACCGACCGGGTAGATCCGCAGCGTTTCACAACACACCGCATTGAGATACGGCAGCCGGAAAAGAACACTCGGATCATCCGGATCCGCCAATTCCTGAAGCTCCTGTACCAGTCGCGCCTGGACTTCGGGAAATTTGTGAATCCAATACAAGGCCCAAGTCAGTGCCGTGGCCGTCGTTTCATGCCCCGCGACCAAAAGCGTCATCAGCTCGTCACGTAACTCCACATCCGTCAGCGCCTCCCCCGCGGCATCGCGGGCCGACAGGAGCAAGGTCAAAATATCACCGCGATCGACGTCGGAATGCGTTCGCCGTTCTGCGATTTCAGCGTAGATCAGTTGGTCTACCTGCTGGCGCAAACGCACAAAGTTTCCCCACGGACTGAGTGGCCCCCAATCCTGCCGCAACCTGGGGAAATAGAGGAGACTGACGCTCAAGGGATTACTCATTTCATTGAGCAGGGTACCCAAAAGCTGTTCAAGCTGCTGATAGCGCTGGCCCTCGGCCAACCCAAACACCGCGCTTAAGATCACCCGCATGGAAATGGCTTGCATCGCCTCCCGCACAGGGAACACGTCCCCCAGCTTCCATCCACGGATCACAGTCTCAGTAATGTCGCCCATGATCTGTCCGTAGGAACGCATCCGTTCGCCATGAAACGGAGGCATCATCAGTTGGCGCATCCGGCGATGGCGATCGCCACTTAACCCAATCACCGACTGCGTTCCCAGAAAAGGCTCAAACAGACCGTTGATCTCACCCGGAGCCTCAAACACCTTGCCATCATCACTCGTCAACAGGGTTTGCAGCGCCTGCGGATGACTGAAAAAGACGACGGGAGCAAAGTTTGCCCCCAGTCTGACCGTAAAGCAGTCACCATAGGCTTGCGCACAGCCCCGCATGAATGAAAATGGCCGAATAATCCAGTAAAGCATTTGCCAAATGGCCGGAGTTTTTGGCCCAGGGGGAAGTGACATCACCGTTGCCTCCGATAGAACTCGTTGCTAATTAATAACTCGCTCAGAATCAAACGACCCATCGACCCTGAAGCCAACACTTCAGAGTGACAGAATTTCAGTTTGACAGGTTTGCATCCCATTACAGGTTTACATCCCATTACAGAAGGAACATCAGTCCCAGTTTAGGCACTGAAACCTGTGAACATTCCTTTTTTGCCAACGCCTTGGGTAACTCCCCCACTAAAATAAGGGCACATTCAGCCCCACGCTGACCCCTACGGAAAAATTGTCCAGATCCGCCGTGACGTTTGACGATCGCCCAAACAAATAGGACACCGTCCCTGCCACAAACAGCTTCGGAGTGATGGCGTAGGTCACAGAGGCCCCGATTTGGTGCTCTGTATCAAACCGGGCCACCTCCGTAAAATCCTTAAACGTCAGGCGGTAGTCAATCGCCCCCTGAAAACTCGGGGTAATGTCGTAGCGCAAACGCGCCCCCAGCGTCTGACTCACCTGACTCTGGGTTTCCAGATTCGTGAAACTGGCACGCAAATTGTAGGCCGTATCTAATCGTAAGCGCTTGCCCAGTGAATCCTGTCGCCCTAGGATCAGATGCAGCCCCGTATCGCGCAGCAGGCGAGTACCCGATCCCGGCTGATAGAGATAATCCTGTCCGCCACCAAACTGAGCATACATGCCAGGGGATAATCGCTGCTGCACCCCCAAGTTCCAAGTCACCAGATTATAGTTGGACTCATCCCGGTCAGCGTAGCGCACTAATCCGCCCCCCACCGTCGCTACCAGTCGTGTCGTTTCACCCAGCTTGGGTGTCGCCAATAGTTGAGCACTGTTATAAAAAACCGTGTCTCCCCGACGAAAGGTTTCTAACGCCGTCACATTATCACTGGTAAAAACACTCGATCGCAACAGCAGTTGCACATCGGGCTGCTGGGGAACAGATTGTCCAGATTTCTCCGTTTTAGGCCGTTCCAAAATGCGAATTTCCCCCAATTCGGCCTTCACATCATCGGGGGCGATCGCCTCAGGTTTCGGTTCAGCCTCTGGACCAGGGGCAGGGGCTTGAGCGATCGCCCCCGACACGCGCTCTAGTGGAGCAAGTTCGAGCGGTGCAGATCCTGACGGCGCAAATTCTACCGATGAAATTTCGAGCCGCGCCATCTCAAGCGACACCCTCTCTGGCGGCACCCTCTCTGGCCCAGATATCCCCACAGAAATGCGTTCCGATCCAGCAATGGCTAATGGCATAGTTTCTGGTGGTGCCATCGCGGGCAACGCCATTTCTGGCCGCGCCATCGCTGCGTCCGGAGCATCCGGCAGTTCATCCCACGCCCCTGCATCCCCAGCCAAATTCGGGGCCGCCGCCGCACAGGGGGCGAAATCCAGAACACCAAAAGCCGCAAGAACCGAAAGCGCGATCGCCGAAGTACGCATAGCAACTACCAAAAGCAACAAGGAATTGTGGATTTTAGCGTCTGGATTTTGGCGTCCATCCAACCTCCAAAATCCAAGACGGCTAACCTCCACCATTAGGGTTCTGCTGAATCAAAATTACGGTCCCTTGGTTCGGCGACGGCACAGGAGCAGGCGATCTCTGCAAATCGGGAATCGTCTGGACCGGCACCACCGGGGGAGGAACAACCGGCTCCGGCGGGCGGGGCGTCGTAATTTCGCGCCGATTTTGCCAATCCCGGAGGGCGTCGTCGTTATCCGTTGTAATGCAGTTCGTGGCGAGGGTGCTATTGCCGCCCCGCCCATTCAGAGTACACAACCCCTCAAGCTGACGGGTTTGCACCGCCAGTGCCGCCAGCGTAGCCCGTCGGATAATCATCAGGCTGTCCTGAACCGGAGGAATTTCCTGCAAAACGAAGCGCTCCTGCCCCGGACCCAGCCCGATCGCCAATTGGCTGCTGCCATAAAACGCCTTTAGATCAAACGTCTGCACCGGACCCATCACACCGTTCAGAATTTGCACCGTTTGCCCCGCCAACAGCGTTACCTGTGTGCCCTGCAAATCCGTAAGGGTGACATAGCCATTGGTCAACACAAAATACTGCCCCGTATTGGTCGCCGCATCATAGTGAATCGCTAACGCCATCGCGATTGCTGCCGGCGGGGCCGTGGGACTTGCCGTGGGATCAACCGGTGGCAATGCTTGGGCCAGCACCTCTCCCCCCGGCGTTTCGATCTTGGTGGCCACCTGCCCCGGCAAACTCATAATCAGAGCCGTACCATTGCGCAATTGGAAGCTGCGGGTACCCGGCACAAACCGAAAAACCGCACTCGAGCCAATCCGCGCCAGGGATCCCTCATTAAACAACAATTCTGCCCGAGACTTAGCCGCCGTTTGCAGCGCATCCAGGGGCACCATCACGTCAGACAGTTTGGCAGCGCGCGCGGGCTGCTGCCTGGGCAATAGCTGGACTTGATTCACCACTCGATAGACCTGGGCGCGAGTCAGCAAGTCCTGAGCCGCCCAACCCGGAAGCCCCACCAGAGTACTGATGAGACTGGCGATCGCCCCCACGCCTAAAATACATCGCTGGCCCATACCCCTCCAGAGAACACAAAACAATGCTGTCTGTACAACGCTATCTACAATAGACAACCCAGAAATCACGGAATACCCAGAGTTTTGACAAAAAGTTACATTCCGTACGCCAAATGGACCCCGGTTTAGCCCCATTCATGCTCGGATATCAGACTGACTAGAGCACCGTCACAGAAAGGATTTGAATCCAAATTTGGCGTTAGGTATGCAGCGTAAGACTTGGACATAGCGTCAGCCAAATCGCTTAGAGGCCTGCAATCAATTGATTGACAACCATGCTAAACGCTTTTCGGCCACCCCCCTAAAACCCGTAGATTCCGCGAGTTCTGCAAGAACCATAGTGGGCACGCTATCAATACAAGCGCAAAGTCCTAAAGCATAAAGCCCCGATGCTGAAGAATTTCCCACACACACAGTCCCTGTTCTAAATGGGCCTGTCACCCGATTTTTGAACATTTCTGCGTTCGGCTTGCCATCTGACTCCCAAGCCAGCACTAGGCTGAGGCGATCGCTCCCGATTGGCCCCGCTGCCCATGAACCGCTAAATTCATTGCTGAATTTTGCATCGGCAGCAGCATGACTTCACTTATTGCGTATCCGTTATACCTCCCGGCGGTAATGTCCCCAGCCCGTTGGCAATTGCTAGCGACCATTTGACGGGTTCTATTGTCATCTACCAAAACTGCATCCAAACTCCCATGAAATTTCGTTTGTCTTCCCGCTTTCCGCATCTCCTCGCCGCCACCGTTGCGGTATGTGGGGCATTTTCCGCAATTCTTCCGGTCCTCGCCCAAACAGCAGCAGGCACCGCCATTTCCAACACCGCCACCGCCACCTACACTGATGGCGCACCCACACCAACCTCCTTCAACGCCACCTCCAATACCGTCACCATCGCCGTCACCGAAGTAGCCGGTATCACTGTAACGGCACAGTCTCCGAGCGTACCCAGCCCCAATGCTGGAGATAGCCTATTTGTAGATTTCGTCATCACCAACACTGGTAACGACCCCACCCAATTCTTTATTCCGGGCGTCGCCACTCTAGGGGGTGCCAACCCCGGTAGTTTTAGCGTCGGGACACTGCAAATCATCGCCGTCGATGGCGTCACCCTCGGATCCCCCGTTAACGTTCCCACTGCGGGTGCCACCACGGCCACTTTGAACGTGGGCACTAACGGCTCATTCGCCGCAAATCCCGGCACTGGCACCACCGGCACCGTGACCGTCCGCGTCCCAGTGACAGCGCTGGGAGCCGCCACCGCTGGCAACACCACCACCGTCAGCTTGGGCAATACCGCCACCACAAACGCCCAGAACCAAGATCGCACTGGTAATTTAAGCACATCCGGCAGCAACTCCATCGACGTCTACACCGTCGATAACACCGGCACCACCAACGGAGATACAGCGGGCGAACCGGCCAACAGCACCGCCAACATTGGCCGGGAAGCCATGGCCACTAGCACCCCAATTACCGTCAACGCCAGACTACAAGCCTTTGCCACTATCCTCAAGGCCAATGGCAGCTACATCAACAATGGGACCCCCAACCTACTGACCGACGATACCCTCACCTACAGTCTGGCACTCCGGGTAGAGAACCCCACCACACCCCCGACAGGTCTGGCCGTGACGGATTTGCACGCCACCCAAATCAACTTGAATGGTGCAAATAGCAATCAGATACTGGTATCAGATGCGATTCCAGCCAACACCCAACTGGCCGCCGCCAACCCCACCGCCCCCGCTGGCTGGACTGCGGTGTATAGCACCAGCCCACTCACCACCAACGCCCATGCCGCCAACTGGGTCACCTCCCGACCAGGCTCTGGGATTACCCGCGTCGGCTTTGTAGCGGCGGGGCCAATTACCAAAGGCACCACCGTTTCTGGCTTTAGCTTTGACGTTACCCCACTGGGCAGCTTTACCGGTGGTCAAATTGCCAACATCGCCCAGGTGTTTGGTCAGTCGCAACCGGGCGCAGTGGTTCCCGGCACGGCCACCCAACTGGTTTACGACGAATCCGGTGACCAAACGCCGAACAACGGCCTCGATGGCACCAACCCCGATCCGACCAACGGGGGCACAACCGCTGCCAATGGTGGCGTCACTCCCGGCGTTGCTGACCCAGCAGCCGATGGGGTAGATCCCGGTACCGGCAACGATCCGACCAATACAGGCAACACCAACCAAGGTCCCGATACGGGGACAAATTCGGGCACCAAACCTGCCGGGGGTGAAGTCACCGTCTTCACGATCGCGGCGACTCCCCTCAATGGTCCGGACGCGCAACCCGCCGCCGTGGGCCCAACCAACAACAACGACGACTTCACCAATAAGTCGATTGTGCTGCCTCCTAACCTCGATCCCGCACTGGCGCTGACCGATGCCCAAACCGGTGTCGTCACCTTCCAGAATACGGTGCAGAACACCAGTGGTGGAACGCAAACCATTTCTCTAGTACCCACACCACCGGCTGTTCCTGGCGCGTTGCCGACCAACACCATCGTTACGATTGATGCTGATGGAAGCGGTCCAGGCTCGCCTGTGACCTTCACCTACAATGGCACCACCTTCACCACCACCGGAGCCGTGCCCACAGTCACGCTAACCGCAGGCGCAACGACAACCTACACGGTGACCGTTGACCTGCCTGGTTTGGCGGCTGGTAGCCAGTTGACGGGTTATCCCGTGCCGATTACCGCGTTTGTGGATCAGGGAGCTGCTGGATTGGATGCTGGGGATCCAAGCAACACCACCATCGATCGCGTGTATACCGGTTACCTGAACCTCGTCAAAGAAGCCCGCATTTTAGAAGCCAATGGCACCACCGAGGTCGTAGGTTTCACCACCAATCAGGCCACATTGAGTCCGGCAGCCACCCCCGGTCGAATTATTGAGTACCGGATTACCTACACCAACATTTCCACGGGTCAGGGCAGCGGTGCGAACAATGGTCTTTTGCCTGCAAACAGCCTAGTAATTACCGAAAGCGGGATTGCGGGAACCAACAACTGGTTTAGCTCCACGCTAGATCCGGTTTACCCAACACCTGCAAATGGTTCAGCTAGCGGCACGGGCGGCACGATTGCCGTCACCACCGCTGCGAACGGTGCCATTACCGACATTCAGGTCTACACCAACACCGTCGGGAACGTGCTGCCCCAGGGGACAGGCACCTTCACCTTCCAAAGAAAGATCAAGTAGGCACGCCTGGGATTGCCGCATTTCTCAACCGGCAATCCCGGCCTTGAGCGCGTCTTCGGTATGACATTTCCAGGTATGGCTTTTCCAGTTGTTGTATTTTTTGAAGGATTGATCATGAAAAAGTATTGGTTACTCAGTGCAAGTGTGGCCCTCGCCGTCTCCGTGTTGCCCGTCAATGGAGCCCCTGCCATCGCTCAAGTTTTCCACGCGGGCGCAGCGATCGCCGATAACGTCCTCCGCCAGCCCAAGGTGAACCTCCACCTGGTGGCCGATCAAAAAGTGGTCAGTCAAGAGCAAGGCCAAGAAACCCTCCGTTGGCAAGCCGTAGACAACAAAATCACCGCTAAGCCCGGTGACGTATTCCGGTTTACCGTTACTGGCAAAAACGAAGGCACCCGCGAAGCCAAAAACTTTGCCGTCACCCAGCCCGTGCCCCGAGGCACTGTTTACGAACTCAACACCGCCACCGTCGCTGCCGGCATCACCGCCACCTACAGCATCGACCAAGGCAAAACCTTTGTCGCCCGTCCCCTCGTGAAAGTGACCTTAGCCAATGGTCAGGTGGTCGAACGCCCCGCCCCGGCAGAAGCGTACACCCACATTCGCTGGACCCTAGCGCAAGAGTTACAGCCCAACGCCAGCGTCAGCGCCGCCTATCAAGTGAAGGTGCGCTAGTCGTCTATTCCCCTTGATGCAGATCCTCTTGATGCAGCGCTACGGCCCCGCATCAAGGGAGGCTGCTCGCAGAGCGGCAAAGGGACACGTTTCACTAGCACGCTTTAACGCGGCTTGACTGCACTAGCTTGCAGCTTGACTGCACTGGTTTTCGCTGGGCGATCGCCCCTACATCCCCCACCTAGAACAATCCAGCCCACCGCTCATTCCTCTTCTTTATCGGTGCATTTTCCATGGTTCTCCACCGCAAACGATGCCACTCACTGGCGGCGTTGCTGCTCGCTAGTATGCTCTTTCAGCCCATGTCTGCAGGAGCTAAAGCAGATATTCAAAACACCGCTTCCTACTCCTTTCAGGATCCGGAAAACAATAAATTTGAGGGCATTACCAATCAACTGAAGCAAGAATTAGTTGACCCATTTGGACGGATTCGCGGCTGCGGTGGAGAAATATTGCCCGACTATACAGGATTCAGCGTCAGTGTGTACGAAGCCGCCGCTGACGACACCCCTCTGTCACTGCTGCCTCTCACCCGCACCGGTCCCGGCACACCCTTCCAAGGTCTGTCCCCCAACCTGCAAAATGCCAATCCATTTTTTCTCGCCAACGATGAGCCCAAAGGCGTTTACAACTTCCTCTTCGATCGCAACGCCGGACAGATTGATATAGGCCGACGATACATCCTGATCGTCAAGGCACCAGCGGGCCAAACCCGCTACAGCCAACGCCAAATTCGTGTGGTCATTACCGGGAAGGATGATATCGCTAAAACCGTTTCCTACACGGCCACCGCCCTCGACGGCAAAGGCATTAGTTTAGATGGCGACCCCACCTCGCTTTCCACCACCGTCCCCATTACCGACGCGGCAAAAACGGGATTTATCTTATCAGCGCTTGGACTCCTGGATGCGCCGATTTGCGTGGGTGTCGCCCAACCCGTCCAGATTACCAAAACCGCCGATCGCGCCGCCGCTGAGCCTGGAGACACGGTCATCTATCGCCTCACCGTCCGCAACTTGAACACGGTGGCCGCCAATCAAACCGAAGTCACAGACCGACTCCCCTTGGGATTTTCCTTCATTCCGAGAACCGTACGCGGCGAATTGGGCGGCACCGCCGTAGCCATCACCGCCGAACAAACCGGAGCGAACGTCACTTTCCGGTTTACAGGGAGCATCCCTCCGGAGGGCGTTTTCAAACATTGCCTACGCCGTGCAACTGACACCGGATGCAGTCCGAGGATCCGGCGAAAACCTCGCCAGCGTCAATGTGCGGCGGGCCGACACCAATGCGGTACTCAGCGATGGCCCCTCTAAATATCGCCTCCGCATCCGTCCCGGCATTGTGTCTGATTGCGGCACCGTTATTGGGCGCGTCTTTGAGGACAAAAACTTCGATGGGGAACAACAACCGGGCGAACCGGGCATCCCTAATGCCGTCGTGCTCCTGGATGACGGGGTCCGCATCACCACAGATGTCAATGGTTTGTTCTCTGTGGCCAATGTCTTGGCTGGCCACCGTACGGGCGTACTCGACCTGAGCAGCGTGCCTGGGTACACCTTGGCTCCCAACCTGCACTTCAAGGAGCGGAATAGTCAGTCCCGCCTCGTGCACCTGGAACCCAGCGGCTTAGTCCGCATGAATTTTGCCGTCACACCTGTCGCGTCAGAAGCAGGTAAACCATGAATATTAACGCGCACAATGACCTGAGCACACGCCTACAGCAACTGGGCCTCCAGCGATGGGTCAGACCGGAAACCATCAGCCTAGTGCTGCTGCTGCTGATCGCACCCCGAGCGATCGCCGCTCCCACCCCCGACGCGACGCCCGTGACACCCGCACCCCGTCAGCCCGACGAGTCACCATCCCCCGCCACCCCTAACGTCAGCCCTGAAAACATTACCCCCCTGGCAAGCCCCGAGGCCGCCAGTGGCAGTTCCGCCACGGGCAATCCCACCAACCCGAATCAATCCACCGCTCCGACCCTCACTTCCGCACCCGCCACCCCGGGCGACAGCACCCTGATTGTTGCGCCCACGGCCAATGCCGTTGTGGATGTATCCACGACCACGGTAATTCTCCGGTTTGGCATTGATCAGCAGGTGGAATTGCGCGTGAATGGCCAGGTGGTCAGTCCCACACTGGTGGGCCGCACAGAAACCGACAAGGCCAAAGGGCAAATTACCCAAACCTGGTATGGGGTACCCCTGCAAGAAGGCAAAAACACCCTCACCGCTCAAGTCTCAGCCCCCGGCCAAGGCTCGCAATCCGCCTCAGTGGAGGTGCAAGTGCGGGGAATTGCCCAGAGCCTGACCCTCCGTACCGCTGAAACGCGCGTCCCAGCAGACGGACGCTCCACCGTAACGGTGTTAGGGCAACTGCTGGATGCCCAGGGTAATCGCTCCAACCGGGATGCCATCGTCACCCTGAAACCAACCGCAGGCGAATTTGTCGAGCCGGACTTCAGCCCCGATCAACCGGGATACCAAGTCAAGGCCACCCAAGGAGCCTTTCAGGCTACCCTGCGATCGGGAATTCAAGCCCAAACCGTGCGGATTCAAGCCAAGGCAAACGATCTGGAAGCCTTTACCCAGGTGCAGTTTGAAACCAGCCTGCGTACCTCAATTGTCACCGGGTCCATTAACCTGCGCTTTGGCAAGGTTGGTACAGATTTCTATCGCAGTTTTCGCGACTTCTTGCCACCCGACAGCGACAACAATTACGACCTTTCCACCCGAGGGGCCTTCTTTGCCACGGGTAAAGTAGGCAGTTGGCTATTAACAGCAGCCTATAACAGTGCTCGGGCGCTGAATGAAACCTGCGACGGCACCTCGCGATTGTTCCGCGATCAGCAGTTTTGCGATCAAAACTATCCAGTGTATGGCGATAGTTCCAAAACAGATTTCCTCACACCGTCTACAGACAGTGTGTTCCTGAAGCTGGAACGTTCATCTCCCAGCACCAATGGCATTGACATGCTGATGTGGGGGGACTATAACACCGAGGAATTTGCCACGCGATCGCAACAGTTCACGGCCACATCGCGCCAACTGCACGGTTTCAAGGGCAACTACAACATTGGCAACCTCCAACTGAGCGCCCTCTACGGCAATAATATCCAAGGGTTTCAGCGGGACACAATCCTCCCCGATGGCACCAGCGGCTTTTATTTTCTGTCCCGGCGACTGGTGATTGGCGGCAGTGAAAGCGTTTTCCTAGAACTCGAAGAGTTGAATCGTCCCGGTACAGTTTTACAACGCAAACAGCTCAATCGGGGTACCGATTACGACATTGACTACAATCGCGGCACCCTGCTGTTTAAACAACCCATTCTCAGAACCGATACCGATAACATTGGCCAAGTTTTAGTCCGTCGCATCGTCACAACCTATCAATACGAAAGTCAAATAGGAGATAAGAGTAATATTATTGCCGGTCGCGCGGTTTACCACTTTTCCAAAACACCCGGACAGGAAAGCTGGCTGGGAGGCACCTACCTCCGGGAAGATCGAGGCGTGCGTGACTTTGAACTATACGGAACCGATTTTCTCTACAGT
>CAVYAN010000107.1:0-3744 GCA_963766075.1 uncultured cyanobacterium
GCCCTAATTTGCCCTGTCTTCTTCAACACAAACGTGAATTCACCCGTAAATTCACCGTTGCAGATTCACCACAGGGGAGCCCCAACTTGGCCATTAGGAATGGGTGGATTCAAATTCCGTGAGGTGCCCGTCTCCTCCGGAGATAAAGAATTCTACCCCAATTCGGCTGAGTTCAATCAAGTCGCCATCCCGCAGAAATCGCTGCTCCTGCGGCACCAAGCGGCGACGATTGACAAAGGTGCCGTTTTTACTGCCCACATCCATAATGTAGAACCCTTGGGTGATGGAAAATCCAACGACAGCATGGCAACGGGAAATGGCAGTTTTGGGTACCACCAGCACGCAACTGGAATTCCGCCCGATTAACCAGGTCGCTCCCGGCTCTAGCACTTGGGTGGATTGGCCATCCGGCAAGTTTGTGGTCAGAAAAGCAGTGCGGCCTGTGGTGACGGCTTGAATATAAAAGGTGCTGGTGGCACAGCGGTGGCGGGCATCGAGGATGGGTTCAATAATGGTTGCCACGCGGTCAATATCAGTGGCGCAGTCGGCTAATAGCGATCTCGATAAGGCAGGATGGCGTTCTAGAAAATTCCGCGCACGGATGCTTAGGTTTGCGGGGGACACCAAATTTAACATGGGCACCTACTCAGAGGAAGAGATCCGAAGTCTGAAACAGATTGCACAGCAGATAGACAGAGTCAGCCGCAGTGGATTGCCCGCAGGGGAACTGGGGGCATGGATTGCCCGCAGGGGAATGGGGGCAGCGGCCTTGCGATGGGGTAGATCACCAAAAGACTGACCGGAGAATTAAAGTGATGAACCCGATGACTTTCTCAGTAGTTTCACAGGTATGTGTAAAATTTGCATGACCATATATACGTGACTAAACCTCACTATCAGGACATCCACAAGTCTCACTTCGGGAAAGTTTTTAAAAGCTTTACAGACTTGCAGTCAGCGCTGGGGTTTATGAAGGTGCCATCAATATTCCGTCATCGAATTCTCTACTGCTGTCAGTGGTTTAACCCAGGTGGTGTTTTAGCGGTTTTAACGGTGTTTGAGGGGTGTTTTTAGCCGAGGCGATGCTTTAACCAAAAGGTCAGCATGGGCAAGGTAATGCGATAGCCGTATTCTGCACCGTAGACTAAGCCTTTCTGCTGCAAACTGGCGAGGGCACCCTGTAAACTGCCTCCTTTTGAGAGCTGATGTTTTTGAATATACCCGCGGGAGTGAGGACTGGTGGTGGGATCCAGGGCCAAGCTTTCCAATACCCGCACCTGAGTGGGTGGCAGCAGCAGAATCAGTGATTCAAAGGTGATGGCTAGGTCTTCCACAAGCGCTAGGGCTGCGCGGTGCACTTGGTGGGGGGAGATGATTGGCGAGGCGGTGGAGTCAATGGGGAAGGCGTGGGGCGCGCGCAGGTCGAGCCAGAGGCGGCGCAGGAGGGCGATCGCATCCCCAACATGCCCTTGGACATAGGCCAAGAGGAGCTCTAGGGCTTCGCGATCGGGGCCGAACTTGAATCCTTCGGTTGCCAAGGCGGTGATTAACCAGGGTTCCAGGTCGGCGTTGGCGAGTGGCCCTAGGAGGACGACGTGGAGGTTGTCATTTTGCACGTAGCCTTCGGTGACGGGGGCAATGAGGGCATAGCTGACGCGGGTTTGCTGCTGAATTTCCTGCTGTAGATAGGTCTGCCATTGGCGGGAGCGATCCCAGGAGCGCAGGTGGGCAAAGTTCTGAAAAACCAGGACAACCCGGCAGTTGCTTGCTTCGGCGATCGCCTGGGGCAAGGTCAGCAAGTGTTGAAACAACGGCCATTCGTCTTGGGAGGAAACATGCCAAGCCAAGCGCGGTAGACCTTGGGCAGAGGTTTGGAGCACAATGGGGCGATCGCGGCTCCAACGCTGAATCAATGCCACGTCGGTCGGTGCTTGAAAGCAGGTGGTGATGCCAGCGGCTAAGAGTTGCATTAGCCGCTGGCGATCCGTGGCCCGGAGGCAATCAATTTCAATCACGCGGGCATCCCCAATCTGAGCAGCCGCCCGAATCAGGGTCCGGCGGCCACTTCCCGGCACCCCCGCCAGCAGCAAATCGCCATCCTTGGCCAAAATGGTGCTGACTTGGTGCAGTTCACGGTGCCGACCAATCAATGTCAGGGGAACGAAGGGGTTTGTGGTCATTGTTTTCTAAGGGCAAACAGGGGAAGACCGTGCATGCTACATCCACCCCTTAAACGACGTAAAGAAGCATTAATTCCAAGTATTGCCGGGATTTTTGGGTGTCATGATGAGGGATCTGTGATGCTCAATCTTTGCAGCATAGATTGGAACAGCCCTGTTTGCACCCATTATTCTACTAATTAATAGTGCCCATGAAGCTGTCTTGGGCACTATTATTAGGTAACAACAGTTTACCCTATCTTCAGAGTCCTATGACTTCCACGCCTTCGATGCCCCCTGCGGCACTTCCCCCTGCGGCCATGAGTTGGCATACCTTCAGTGTTGATGAAACACTGGATCAGCTTCGCAGCGATCGCCAAGCCGGATTGTCCACTCAAGATGTTTCAGCCCGCCTGATTCAATACGGTCCCAACGAGCTGGTGGAACAGGCAGGTCGGACCAGTTGGCAAATCCTATTGGACCAGTTCACCAATATCATGCTGATTTTGCTGATTGCGGTGGCGCTGATTTCTGGGGCATTGGATTTCATGGATTGGCAGAAGGGTGATCTGAAGCCGGGAGAAGTGCCGTTTAAGGACACGATCGCCATTTTTGCGATCGTCATTCTCAACGGGGTTCTTGGCTATTTACAGGAAAGTAAGGCCGAAAAAGATTTGGCGGCGCTGAAGAAGCTGGCCTCTTCTCGAGTGCGGGTGATGCGCGATGGCAAGATTCTCGAAGTGGACTCGAAGGATTTGGTGCCTGGGGATGTGATGCTCCTGGAGGCTGGAGTACAGGTGTCGGCGGATGGGCGGCTGCTGGAGGCCGCAAATTTGCAAATTCGTGAGTCGGCGCTGACGGGGGAAGCCCATGCCGTCAATAAGCAGGTGAATGTGGCTCTGGCACCGGATACGCCTTTGGGCGATCGCGTCAATCTTGTGTTCCAAGGCACAGAGGTGGTGCAGGGTCGGGGCACGGTGCTGGTGACGGAAACAGCGATGCAGACTGAGCTGGGGAAAATTGCCCAGATGCTGCAATCGGTGGAGTCAGAGCCAACGCCGCTGCAAGTGCGGATGGATCAGCTCAGCAAAACCCTGGTGAGTGGAGCCTTGGCCTTGGTGGCGTTGGTGGTGGTGGGCGGCATTATCCACTCAGGGTGGGATCAGTGGAAAGATCTGCTGGAAGTCTCTGCTGAGTATGGCGGTGGCGATCGTCCCGGAAGGACTGCCCGCCGTGATTACGGTCACCCTGGCCCTGGGGACGCAGCGCATGGTGCAGCGGCAAGCCTTGATTCGCAAATTACCCGCCGTGGAAACTCTGGGCTCTGTCACCGTGATTTGTTCTGATAAAACAGGGACGCTGACCCAGAACAAGATGGTCGTGCAGCAGGTCCACACGGGTAGTGATTCCTTAAGCGTCAGCGGCCAAGGCTATGCCCCCGATGGCAAGTTTTATCCGATACATGATGAGGCCCAGACTGCTGCTCTGACCGTAACGGACCATGCGGAACTGCTGAATTTGCTCTCTGCCTGCACAATCTGTAATGACGCGGTGCTGCAGCAGGAGAAAGGCGAGTGGACTATTT
>CAVYAN010000108.1:0-19033 GCA_963766075.1 uncultured cyanobacterium
TAGGGTGCCGTTTCGATTATTTCGATTGCGCCCACATCTGCCCAGAACTTAACCGAGTGCAAGTCCCATAAGCCCGCATCATCGGCATAAAGAGAGTCAAGTACGGCCTTTGCCAGATTGTCAATGTCAGGTTTTTGCTGGTGAGGTTGGCCGCGCATGACCGCCCGTTTTTTGAGACTCCAGGACGGTGGCATGGGCAGATGAAAAACCAGCCGGTAGGTTTGGGGCAATGCTGCATCACACAGGGCATCGCGCAGTAAATCTTTGAACTCGTAATATCGAGTGGTACAGTCGCGCTTTCGCCACCTATCTGATTGCGTCATCCTTGGTTTGGGTACTGGGGTGATAGGGATGTGCCGGTAGAAGCTCCCGCCGCTTTCCTCCCGCCGCCCCGCCGCTTCTGTGGCTGCTCTGGTTGGGCAAACTCCACGGCTCGCCCATTGACCGTGGCCAGCTCGTGCAGCGCAACCTGCTGGCTTGCGCCGACCGGCCATGCATCGCTCAGGATTCCGGCAACCGGGGGAAAGCACGCGGCGATGGTATATTCGCCGTCGCGGTTATGCAGTGTGACGCGATCGCCTCTCTTTGGCACCATGACTCACCAGCCCCGATCAACGGTGACTTTGTAATAGCCTGTAGTCAGCCAGGTGCCGTTGATGTAGCCAACGAAGGAACCTGTGACAAATGCCAAGTCCACATTTGATCCCCACGTGTAGACGAAGGAAATCGTGTTGCTTGGGGCGTGAGTGATCGACTGCCCCAAGACCATCACAGAGGAATCAGTGGCTACGTTGTTCTGGTATAAGTTCACGCGGGCCAGCCCTTGAGGCAGGAACATGCCCAGATTGTGTGGGGCAGTATAAACCGTGTTGGCTCCCACAAGGAACCAACCGCTGTCTTAAATGCCGTTATAGGCGTAGTTTCGGACTCCCGTTACCGTCGATGCGCCCGTGGTGAACTCGCCAATGAATACCCGTTGCACGATGTCCCAAGCGCCGCCCGACCAGCGGTACATAATGCGGCTATTTAAATCGAACCAGTGCTGGTTTGTCGCAGGAGACGCTGGCTCGTAAACCTGATAGGCCGGTAACAGCGTTGTCCAGACGAGGGCAAGTGCTCCGGTCGCCACGTTTCTGTCCACAAAAACGCAGCCGAAAGAGTTGGCAGTCAGGCCGCTGAGGGTTTGGTTTGCTGTCAATGCAGCGGGAAAGTCCAGCGGGCCTTGAGCAAACGACACACTAAAGGGAGTGCCTACGCTCGCAGAGATCACGATCGCCAATCCCGAACCCGCCGCCATGGCATTCGGGAGGCGATTGACGTTCACAGACCCACCCGTTACGGTCTGCCGGACTGAAGAAAACGCCCTGGGCTGCGCCGTAACGCCCCGAATTGCGCCCATTCAAATACTTAGTAAAATTGTACTATCTCATTATATTTCAATAACCAGAAAGCTTCCTACGCATGGCTATGGGGCAGTTTTCTAAAATTTAGAAAACTGTGGTGCAGCTCCTGGCCTTGCACAATCTGCTGAAAGTGCTACTGGGCAGGGCTTTCAGTTTTCGCGGGAAACACAACGGTCATCGCTGAAGCTTAAAAGTGCCGCTGTGGTTGATTTCTGGCTTTGGGAGCAAGACCAAGGGGCACGTCAGCGCAGGCTATTACAGGCAACTTCCAGTACAAGCCCAATCGCTTTTGATGAGGGCTTCATGTTCCGTTCCACAATGCGTCCGTCCAGCCAGACTTCCTTAAAAATTCCGCGACGGCAGTCTGCGACGGCAGACACGTTATCCTGCCCAATCCGATACGCCACCATGGGAGTATTCAGCCAGCAGTCGTGAGATCGAGGCAGATCGCCACACTGGGCTTTTGCCCCTCGGTAAAAGACTCGTTCACCCGTTGATGCCTTGCCAAAGTAAATACCGTCTTCGGCGGCCCCAGGGAGGGCAAAGAGCGGGGCCAGACAAACCAAAGCAGTCAAAATGGAGTGCTTAATCATGGTGAGATCCAAAGCTTCTACTGAATTGTCTCACCTACGGTAGGGGACTCGATAATTGCCAAAACTTGAAAGCTTCCCCGAATCTACAGGCCCTGTGAGCCTAGTCCGGGATCCCTGGGAACACTAAGCCAGCCAGCCACGCTTCACCTCGTAGTAGATGCATGATGACAACGCCTGGTCGCTGGCACCGGGCGTTGTCATTTCCAAGTTTAAACATTCCTCAAGGGGCATTCTGCGGTCTGTGGCGATGGTTATGGCGATCGCGCGTCATTCGTACCATTTTCGAGATTAATGGCCATTAATTTGTATTTTGGTACGAATGATTGGGTTTGCTGGGTGGGGAATCCAGCCTGCAGTCATGATGTTGTGCCGGGAAACAGGGAAACACTAAACCAGTCAGCCACACTCCAGAGCATAGTAGATACACCCTGATGACAACGCCCGGTCGCTGGCACCGGGCTTTCTATTTGGCGGCACACATTGCCGTCGTCATAGTCCAAGTATTCCTCAAGGGTCATTCTGTAGTCTGTGGCGATGGTTATGGCGATCGCTCCTTTCCAGCGGTGAACAGGTGCCTCTCCAGGCTGTCACTGCGAGTTTTGGGGATGGGCTGGGTTCTGGTGGGTTCTGGTGGATGACTGGTGGCTGAAACCCTTGCTACTGGTGGATCTGGTGGATTATTTGAAAACTTTATGAATGAAAAAACGGGGTATACCTTCCAATGAAGGGCAGGATAGGTACATTTTTAGGTACATAAGTTATGAGCTGGACTGAAATCCTTATTTGAAAAGAATTCCAGCCTGCGTACTTTCTCTCGAATCTCGGGCGATCCATACCCCTTAAAACCCCACCGTATCGGGGTTTTAAGGGGAATCTCTGGCAAAGCCTGAAACGCCCGCAAATCGTCAGAATAATCCAGGGTTTCGGCCACAATTCCGGCTACAGTCCTAAACCGCTCGCAGACTACGCGGATCGACTGTGCGAATCGGTGGAATGATAGTGATAAATTTTCCTGAAGCTAATAGTTTTCAAATAATCCACCTCATCCACCCTATCTACAACGAATCCCCCACCAGTAAGGGTTTCAGCCACCACCTAGCCACCACCATTCACCACACACCGCAAAATGTGGACTGTGGGACCGTGGCAGATAGCGCCTACTGCTATGCCAAAACACGAATACACACTCGCAGCGGTTAATAAACGCCTAAAAGCTGGACTAGTGCATGTCAGTGTTATTCAATGCGAAAACACGAATACACTATCGCTCAGGGCGACGATGCCCCCAAGCCCGGTAGCGATCGCCCTTTCGCCTATCGGCAGGTGATTAGTTTGGGTGTGCCCGCGAACGAATCTGGCTTCGAGCGGGCAGAGCGAGAGGCAAGAATACTTGGCGATGAGCTTCAGAACCTGTTTGAAAAGTTTGAGGACAGCCTACCCAGCCTGAATTTTAGGCTTTAAGCGTCGTACCATGAGGTGTACCAGAGCAGCATAAAGCATGACTTCGCTGGTAGTGGCTAAAAATTCATAGTCCTTGCTCAAGCGGCGATAATGACCAAACCAGGCATAGGTTCGCTCTAGCACCCACCGTTTCGGAATCACGGTAAAGCCAGGTTCATTATCGGTGCGTTTGAGGTGCTCTAATGTCCAACCAAACTGTTGGGCAATTTTGGAGATGAAATCCTTGCCAGCAAAGGTGCTGTCTACCCAAATCAGTTTTAAGCAAGTCCAAAACGGGGCATGAAAAGTGGCTAATAATTCCATGCCGCTATGGTCAGAGCGTCCCGCTCCATGCACACAGGTGGCCAGTAGCAACCCCATCGTATCGACTAGAATCGTGCGTTTGCATCCTTTGACCTTCTTGCCACCATCAAAGCTGATGTCCTCTCCCCCACTGGCGGTTTTGACCGACTGGCTATCGACACTCCCGGCACTCGGTTGGGCATGGCGTCCGGCTTGGAGGCGCAGTTGTGTGCGTAAGGTTTCATTCAACTGATGCCAGGTACCATCCCGTTCCCATGCCCGAAAGTAAGTGTACACACTCTGCCACCGGGGCAGATCATGGGGCCTTGCCCGCCATTTAATCCCATTGGCTAGCAAATAGAAAATTGCGTTCACGACCTCCCGCAGATCTAACGTGCGCGGTCGCCCACCCGGTTTGGCTGACGGTAGATAGGGGACGATCAATTCCCAGTGGTCATCGCTCAGGTCTGTGTCGTATAGTACTCGTGTCATTTGGGGTCTCCGATAGCCCCCTTTACTCTACATGACTACCTTTTCAAACAGGTTCTGATTGTCCGCACATGAACACCCACCTCTGCTGCCACATTATTTTTGGACATTCCATCGGCTAAAAGTGCCGCCGCTTTTTGCTGTGATTCGTTTAGTGTCTGCATTGCGCGGTTTGTCCATTGGTGGACAGGCTGTGGACGAGTGGACACGCCCATCCTAACCCGGCGATGAGAATGATTCTCGTTTTACCGGGTGAGTGATGATGATTGCCGAGAAAGGCAACCCAGATCGCACCCCTGGAGGCTTTGTCTGAAGGGTTGCGATGGGCAAAGGCGATTTGGATTACATCCCTAACGCCTTCCAGCCGCCAAAATTTGTGCCGTCGTCAGATTGAATGCGGGGAAGGTGGGGGAAGACACTGCCTCATCACCGCGAAATTCCGCCACCTGGTAGGCCGTGCTATCCAAGGTACAAACCGTCACTAGGTCCGCATCTGGATCAACAATCCAGTATTCGGGAATGCCTCGTTCCGCATATTCTGCAAACTTTTCGGAGTAGTCGCGATCTCGGGATTTCCGGTCACTCGCGCTATTGGAAACCACTTCTACCACCAGCATCGGCACCGGCATGTTAATGCGGAGTATCTTGCCATCCGCCGTGATTGCTGCATCGGATTCCTCGCTGTGGACGATGAGATCCGGTTGCCTTGCCTTTGCCCAGGTGGAACGCACAGCGATTTGATGCCCGATGGCTAACCGATAGTGAGGAATGCCCAAGCCAAAAAAAGTGATAAACAAAAAACCCGCAATCGCGGTGTTCAGCGTGTTCTCTGCGCCCATCTCTACCAGCACCCCATCCACAAGCTCATAGCGGGTATCGGTGCCGTCGTCATAGTCCAAATACTCCTCGAGGGTCAGTCTGTGGTCTGTGGCGATGGCCATGGTGCGTTCACTTTGTGTGTGCGGAGCACGTATCGCTCCTTTGCCGGGTGTGCTTTGTCATCTCAAGTCTATCACTGTGATTTTTGCCCTGGCGGGGCGATCGCCACCGGTTTTCCCTGTGGTGGATAGTGTGGTGAATGGTGGTGGATGCGTAGTGGCTAGAACCCTTACTGGTGGTGGATGGGGTGGATGGGGTAGATTATTTGAAAACTATTAAATTAAAAAGTAGAAGAAAGAAGGGAGATAGACTAGGCAGCTACAGTCCCGGCTACAGTTCACTATTTATCCCTAAAAGCCTTGCCCGAGGGGGAATTCAATTTTTGTACTTTCTCTCGAACTCCGGGCGACCCATCAATCTGAATCCCCGCTACTGCGGGGTTTGGCGTTTTTAGGCGAAACTCCGAAAACCTAATCCCTAAAATTCGCTCTAAGCATTTGTGTATACGCAGGTTTGGTGCAACCGTGCCGGCCTAGAACCGCGCCATTACACCCTGCGATCGCCGCTGTAGTTGCAAGCACAGCGCTCGGGAAACAGGCCGGATACCGTGATACGGACCGGATTTCCAGGAGTGTCATGAGTTTTTTGACCAGTGCGACGGATGTGGCGATCGAGGAAGATTTAAAGCACTTTTTGGTGATCTTGCTCATTGCCTTAGGTGCGGCGATCCTACCCAAAATTTTTGTCGTTCTGCGGCAGGTGCCTTACACGCTGCTATTAGTCATTGTCGGCCTGGGCCTAGCCTTGGTTGATGTGCGTCTACTGGACCTTTCGCCGGGACTGATTTTGATGGTGTTTCTGCCGCCTCTGCTGTTTGAAGCGGGCTGGAGTACAAAATGGTCAGAACTCCGGCAGGACGTTTTGCCATGCAGTCTCTATGCCGTGGGAGGGGTGCTATTGGCGATCGCGACGGTGGGCTGGGGGCTACACCAATTCATGGGTATTCCCTGGATGACGGCCCTCCTGGTGGGAGCCTGCCTCGCAGCCACGGATTCAGCCGCAGTGATCGGCTTATTTCGCGAGGTGGGTGCTGGCAAGCGATTGACCATGCTCCTCGAAGGAGAAAGCCTGTTTAATGACGGGGCCTCCGTCGTGGCCTTTGGCGTTTTGGTCGAGCTGGCCTTGGACCCTCAGCCCTTTCAACTTTCGACCACGATTCTCCGCTTTGTCATGGTGACGGGCATCGGGCTGGGACTTGGGGGCGTGATTGGGATCTGTGTCGCATTCCTGACCCAACGGTATGAATTGAATTGGGTGGAACAAACCTTGACCTTGGCCACCGCCTACGGTACATATTTATTGGTGGAAGAATTGGGCGGATCGGGGGTGATTGGCGTGGTGACGGCGGGCCTAGTGATTGGCAACTTCAGCGTGCAGACAGGGACGGAACTCGTGAAGCGATCTACCATGATCGAATTTTGGGAGTTTGCCGTCTTTTTCGTGAATTCGATTCTGTTTCTGCTGCTGGGGGACCAAATTCATCTGCCTAAGCTGATGCAGAATATCCAGACCACGACTCTGACGGTGGGGGCAATCGTTGTCTCGCGGGCGATCGCAATTTACGGATTGAGTGCGTTGAGTAACCAGGTGTCTAAAACCAAGATTCCCAGCCCAGAGCAGACGGTGCTCTGGTGGACAGGGTTGCGCGGTTCGGTGGCGATCGCGTTGGCCCTCAGCATTCCAGTGGCGGTGGCTGGGCGTGACGAAATTATTGCCAACTCCTTTGGTGTAGTCTGGTTCACGCTTCTGGTGCAGGGGCTAACCGCAAAATGGTTGCTGCAAAAACTCAATCTGTTAGCGGACCAATCCCTGCGGCAACAGTACATCGAGTTGCTGGCCCGTCGCGAAGCGCTACAGCAGGTCTTGACGCACTTAATGCAGACTTCACCACCCCTAAATCCGGTAGTCTATCAATCGCAACGGGAGTTTGTGGAAAAACAATTACAGCAATTTCAGATCGACATCACCGAGCTGCAAACCCAGCATCCTCAACTCCACGCCTTTAGCCTTCAACAGCATCAGGAAAAGCTCCTCGCTGTGGAGTCTGAAATTTATACAAAATTTGTTCAGTCAGGATTGCTCAAAGCACCCTTGGTCCCAGTGATGCCCAAAGCTTTTGATGGGCAATGATCGATCACGATCTAACTTAAAATTGTGATTAACCGATAATTCGGTGTGTCACAATCTAAAAAACCTTTAATCATCGTGCTGGGGGTGTTTACTATGGCAGGAATCACTGATCCAGAAGGCGAACAGCGGTCAGTAAAATGGGCCAAAGAACAGACTGATGTTATCCAACTAATTCATGCCTATAAACGTTGGTATAGCTGGGCAGATGCCAATGAATGGGTGGCAGGCAATGCCCTGCTGGAGCAGATTGGCGCGTGTGCCGCAGGCAATGCCGAGGCGATCAAGTTTCTCCAGGGTGAGGTATCGAAGCATAATGGCTCCAGGTCAAAGGCTGATGCATATTTGAGGCAGGCTGCCATGAGCGCTTTATTTGCAGCCAAGCAGGGCAACCCGTAGGAGATCGCTGCGATTTAAGCCATTGCTGACCGCAAAGTGGTGAGAGATCAGGATCACCATGTCCTTGTCAAAGCCAAGTCAAAGCCAATCGGCTCTACCGGTGACTGTCTGGTATGGCTGTCCTCAGCGCGGCTGGCATTTGCCCGCTCGAATAAGTCCGACTCGGCGGGCGATCGCCGCTGCCTGGGAATCAAATGGTCCCCAGCGTTTCTCTGCGGGTGGGTTGTCCAACCCCGTTTCGGCTTCTGGCAGATTGGCTTCTGGCAGAATAATGCAATGGCCGGTTTCTGCTTTCACGATATACCATGCTTCAGCGGCACTCATGGCTTCTAGCTCCTATCGGACGGGTGAAGGGGTGAAATCTTAAAAGAGACGCGACATCTAGCGTCCCTACGTCTTTATTCTCGCCGTTCTCCTCCATATCTTTACAATTTTTCAGGCAAATTTGCCGAAATTGTCGGTGATTCATGCGATCGAATTGCCCGAATCTTCTATACTGCATGGGTACTTTGTCGCCACCCCAGGGATACGGACCTATGTCTCAGGATGACCGCAGCAGCCAAACCCTTCAGGACACAGCCGTTCAGACTGTTTCAGAATCCACTCCGACAGCAATTTCGCCGTGGGAAGGCTTCCCGGAACCCGGTGAGTTGGCCGTCCAGTCCTACGCCGATCGCCTGATGGACGATCTGTTTACCGAGATGGAGGAGTCCCTGGAACGCGGCAGCACACTATCCAACGAGACGGTCCAACCAGAGCCGCCGATCGCCTCGACCAATCAGCTCCAGCAGATGGTTTTAGCCGCGTTTCAACAACGCCGCCAAGCGGAAGTGGCTCAACTGGACGATGCCCGCTCCGGCGTGAGTGACTTGGTGGCGGCGGCGGCCGTATCTCCCGCACCGCCGCCGAAGCCGCCATCTCCCGCGCCATTCAGCTTTGATCGGTTCCTTTTGGTGATGGGCGGTGTCGCCATCACAGCCACGGGGATTCTGTGGGTGGTCACGCGTTCCTTCAATCCAACTACGCCAGTGGCTCAAGCGCCCGCCCCCCAGACTTCCAGCCCGGAAAATGCCTTTGGTGACTATGTGAAGCAATCCTTGCAAGCGATCGCGGCCAAGTCTCCCTTTCCCTCATCATCGGGGCCGAACCCCACACCCAATGGCACAATCCCTGCGGTAACCGTTTCCCCCGGACCATCGAGTCCAGCAACGTCCCCCAGTCCGCAGCGGCCTGCCATTGGATTAAGTCGGATGGTGCCGCCTGCGCCGCTGCCACAGGTGCCAACGGGGCCACAGACTGCTCCTGCGGCCCCAGGGTTCATGGCTTCGGGAACACCTCTGCCGCCCGCTGGGGGGATGGCAAATGCGGGGGTAGTGCGCAGTTTAGTTGGGGTGATGCAATTGGGCGATCGCTCTGCCGCCCTAATCGAAACCAATGGGATTGCTCAGCGCATTCGCGTCGGTGAAAGTATCGGCTCTAGTGGCTGGACCCTGGTTGATGTTTCTAAGGATCAGGCGGTGATTCGGCGCAATGGCGAGGTGCGATCGATCTTTATTGGTCAAACGTTTTAAATGCGCCGTTTTAAATGCGAGTGGCCGAAGAGTTTGCCCGAGGTCAGTGCCAGCGCAACGTCGGCAAGATTTGATGCTGCCAAACTTCTAGTAAAGGAATTGTGTCCGCAGGGTTAGCTGTCTCCTGATTTTCTGTTATTTGGCGATGTGCTGCTGCCAATACCTCAAGCATCAGAGGTGTACCTAACTCAATCGCTTCCAGGACGGATCGCTGGGTAAAGACATGGGCCGGTGGGCCTTCCAATAGCAAACATCCCTGATCCATAACAAAGACCCAATCCGCCCAGCGATAGACAAAATCTAAATCGTGCGTGGCCATCAGAATCGTGGTGCCCGCCGCTAGGATAGTTTTGAGGGTGGCAATCAGGTTGCGGGTGTGGCGTGGATCCAAATAGGCGGTAGGCTCATCCAGCAGCAGCAAGGTTGGCTGTAGGACCATAACATCGGCAATGGAAACTCGCTTTTTTTGTCCGAGGCTGAGGTGATGAATTGGCGTGTGGGCTAGGGCTATCAGATCAAAGGTTTCTAAGGCTTGATGAGTGCGCTGGGCAACGATCGCATCGGGCAATCCCTGGTTGCAAAGCCCATAGGAAATATCTTCTTCGACCGTAGACGCAACCAGTTGTTGCTCTGGGTCCTGGAACACGAGGCCAATGTGCTGACGTAATTGATTCAGTGCGGCCCGACCATAGTCTAAGGGTTGGCCTTGCCAGCGAATGATCCCGCGCTGCGGTTTATATAAACCATTGGCTAATAGAAACAGCGTCGTTTTGCCACAGCCATTTTGGCCAATCAACGCACAGCGTTTGCCCACTGGAATGGATAGGTTGAGATCGGCGATCGCCGGGTTCGCACATCCAGGATAGGTGTAATTGACCCGCTCAAATTCCAATAGCATGGCTCCACCCCGTTAATCCCAGCAGCACCGTATAGCCCATGAGCGCCTCCAGGCAATAGCGGCGCGATCGCACATAGTGCCGTGAATGCCACACGCGCAAGTCTCCGGCAAAGCCCCGAGCCGCTAAACTTAGAGAAATTTGGCGGTAATGGATTAATGTGCGCTGGAGCAACTGCCCCACCAGAATGCCCAAGCTAGACATACTGAGCTTCCAAGTGCGGTAGCCATTGCGAGAAACCTGAGCCGTCCGCAATTCCCTAGCCGTGCGGAGTACCGTAAAAATAAACCGATACATTAACAATAACAAGTCTGTCAGTAGCGTTGGACAATGACAACGTCGTAATATCTGCACTAATTCGATCACTGGAATTGTCAAGAAAATAAAATAGAGACACGAGGTTGCAGCGATCGCCCGCACACCCACATCCATCGCTTGTTGGAGCCCTTGCCGACTGAGGTAGAGCACATAATTTCCCCAGACGATGCTGCCCCCCGTGAACCCATGCCCCGTAAATCTGTGCCCCGTGAATCCGTGCCAATATCCGACTGGACCGCACTCATCTGATCAATCCCGACACTGCCAATCACAAGCCCAGGCAGGCTGCTGCCCCAAAAGCCCAGGGGGATGGCTAACAGTTTGCCGTAGGCCGCAGCGGGAATGCGGGCATAACCAACGATCCACAGGGCCAACCACAGCGCAATCAAACATTGCACCCCGCGTGCGGCAACATTGCTTAACAGGAGGAGGGCGATCGCAAAGACCAACTTATCTCCCGGCGGCACCTGTCGCAGCCGATTGGTATAGGCCAAGGTATCAATCTGCAGTGTCATCGTGTCGGCGCTCTGCGCGTCCCTTATACAGCCCAATCACAAATCCCAGCACCCCGGCCCCCAGAGCAGCTTGCGCAGCGAACAATAAACTCGCCACCTCGCTACTGGGCGGCTCCAGCAGAGGATTAAACCAAGGCTGATACGCAGGACTCAGTTCCTGAATGGCACCTTGAGCTTGATTGTCGGCCCCACCGTACTCACCCCGCACAAAAACTAAGGGGAACACGGCCAGCCCGACCACAGCCATGACCAACAGCCAGTTCTGGGTCGCCGATGCTTGCTTGGACATAATCTAGTTCTCCTGCTTGAGTAGCTTCAGCGTTTCCAATTCCTGGCGACCATAGGACTGTAGCCAGTTCCACACCAGCACCGTCAGCAACCCTTCGCTGATGGCGAGGGGAATTTGGGTGAGCGCAAAAATCCCAGCAAATTTGCCAAAGGCGGCGAGAAATCCACCCTGGGCCGCTGGAAACGCCAAGGCCAGTTGGAAAGACGTCATCACATAGGTCAACAAATCTGCGAGGGCAGCGGCCAAGAATATCGCCAGCTTTTGGCGACCTGTCTGTGACACCACCCGATAGACCAAATAAGCCACCCAAGGGCCCACGATCGCCATCGAAACCATATTGGCCCCCAGGGTCGTTAACCCGCCGTGGGCCAGCAGTACCGCTTGAAACACCAGCACCAATCCCCCCAACACCGACATCACGGAAGGACCCAATAAAATTGCCCCCAAGCCCGTGCCCGTGGGGTGAGAACAACTGCCCGTGACCGACGGAATTTTCAGGGCGGAGAGCACAAAGGTAAAAGCACCAGCCAAAGCCAAGAGCAGCTTTAATTCGGGGTGTTGCTGGGTGATGCGGGTCAGCGATCGCAGGCCCACCCCCACAAACGGCAAGGCCACGAGCCACCAAAAAATCGCCCAAGGCGCAGGCAAAAACCCCTCCGCAATGTGCATGGCGTAGGCAGGCGTGGCCGCACCCACGACTAAATAAAAACTCAACGCCGCCATCAGCCCCAAGCTCATGGCTTTTTGCAATCTTTTTGTCACTCTGTACCTCGCAGATGAGACGGAGAAAATAATCAATCGACGGGCGTTCTGACTTACAATCTTTAGATTTTAGATTTTGGATGGTGCTGATGGGCGCTAATTCAAAATCTAAACTCTAAAATTGGCTTACAGTTGCGGGACAGTGTTGGACTTTCACCAAAGCTTTCCCCCGGTGGCGAAACCCCGTGCCATATAGCCAGGGAAACCTAGACCACCGCTTAACAGGTGTTCCCTGCTAAAGGCGATTGAATAGACTACACTCTACAGCACTTTCAAGAACTTCGCGGCGATTCGCGGGGAACAGATTTACAATTTGTATTGATTTGAGGGGCACGGGCTGTCCGCGGGCATAGGCTGTCGGCAACTGAGTTTTTAGGCATTTTGCGTTTTCGGGGAAATGGACAATTAATGATGCAGAAGTGGCTGGCAGTGGTGGGAATTGGTGAAGATGGAGTATCGGGACTGAGTGCGATCGCCCGCTCTCTGGTAGAGAATGCAACGGTTCTCGTGGGAGGCGATCGCCATCTGCGGTTAGTGCCCGAGGATGATCGCGAACGATTGGTTTGGACTTCTCCAATCGATGATTCTGTTGATGAAATCTTACGGCGCAGGGGACAATCTGTTTGTGTCTTAGCCAGTGGTGATCCAATGTGTTATGGCATTGGGGCCACCTTGACACGCCGCATTTCTGTAGCAGAAATGACCTTGATACCGGCCCCGTCCACCTTTAGTTTGATGTGTGCCCGTTTGGGCTGGTCTTTGGCTGAGGTGGAAACCTTAAGCCTGTGCGGTCGTCCGGTGGCCCTGCTGCAAACTTGCCTCTATCCGGGGGCAAAGGTGCTGCTTCTGAGTGCCGGACGGCAGACTCCAGGGCAGGTGGCCCAGGCTTTGGTACAGCAAGGGTTTGGCCCTACCCAGATGACGGTGTTTGAACATTTGGGTGGGCCACAGGAGCGCCTAGTCAGCGGCACAGCGGGGACTTGGGCGCAGATGAATTTGGCCGACTTAAATGCGATCGCCCTAGACTGCCAGACGGCTCCGGGGGTACAGCCTCTGAGCATGCACGCCGGGACTGCCCGACTCGGCCTATCACCACGATGGCCAATTGACAAAGCATGAAGTGCGGGCCGTGACGTTATCGGCCTTAGCACCGCTGCCGGGAGAGTTGCTGTGGGATGTGGGGGCAGGCTGTGGCTCCATTAGCATTGAATGGATGCGCAGTCATCGCCGCTGTCAGGCGATCGCCATTGAAAAATCGCGATCGCACGATATTGCCGACAATGCGATCGCCCTGGGTGTGCCTCACTTAAGAGTTGTGTCTGGAACCGCCCCGACGGCCCTCCAAGACTTGCCATCGCCCGCCGCCATCTTCATTGGGGGCGGAGCCACCACCCCCGGTTTATTTGACACCTGTTGGGCTGCATTGCCCGTCGGGGGCCGCATGGTGGCCAATGTGGTCACCCTGGAAGGAGAACAAAAACTGTTTGAGTGGCAACAAAGCGTTGGCGGTAGTTTAACCCGCGTTAGCATCCAGCGGGCCGAGGCGATCGGCACGTTTTTAGGGTGGAAACCCTTGGCCACGGTCACGCAGTGGGCGGTGGTAAAAGAGTAGGGCGTTTGGCTTGGATGTTGAATCCAAGCCAAACGCCCCGCGCCCCTAGACTGTTGCCCCGGCGACCTCTTGCTGCTGCGGTTGGGGGGTTTGGATCACTAAATATAAGCGATTCAGAGCGTTCACATAGGCATGGGCGGAAGCGACGATAATATCGGTGTTGGCGGCCCGCCCCGAAAAGATGCGATCGCCATGCTTGAGACGAATCGTCACCTCGCCAATGGCATCAATTCCGGCGGTGACCGACTGCACCGAATACTCAATCAACTGGTTCGGCACATTGACCACCCGGTTAATGGCTTTGTAAATCGCATCCACCGGGCCTGTCCCCGTCGAGGCATCGGTGAGTTCGTTACCCTCAGGGGTGCGAATCGTGACCGTTGCGGTCGGGCGCGCTTGGTTGCCACAGGACACCTGCACCAGTTCCAAGCGGAATAATTCCGGGGGCTGCTGAATTTCGTCATTGACGATCGCCTCCAGATCCCAATCGGTAATCTCCCGTTTTTTATCAGCCAGTTCTTTAAACCGCACAAAGGCCCGATTCAAGTCCTGCTCCGACAATTCAAAGCCCAATTCCTTCAGGCGGGTTCGGAAAGCATTGCGTCCGGACAGCTTACCCAAAGTAATCTGGTTGTCGTTCAGCCCAATGGACTGGGCATCCATGATTTCGTAGGTGAGGCGATTTTTCAGCACCCCATCCTGGTGAATACCCGACTCATGGGCAAAGGCGTTGGCCCCGACGATCGCTTTATTCGGTTGCACCAGCATCCCGGTGGAGTTAGACACCAAGCGAGAGGTTTTGTAGATTTCCCGCGTATTAATCTGGGTCAGGGGGGCATCACTGTCCACCGGACGGCCCAAAAATGGATTAAAGTACTGCCGCCGCACATGCAGTGCCATCACCAATTCCTCTAGGGCCGCGTTACCCGCCCGCTCGCCAATGCCATTAATTGTGCATTCCAATTGTCGAGCCCCGTGCTTTACCGCTTCCAGGAAATTAGCTACAGCCAAACCCAGGTCATTGTGTCCGTGGACGGAAATCACGGCCCGATCAATGTTGCGCACATTTTTCTTAATGCCACCAATCAGTGCGCCAAACTCGGCGGGGGTGGTGTAGCCCACGGTGTCGGGAATGTTGATCGTCGTTGCCCCAGCATCAATCACCGCTTCCAAAATGGCGTAGAGAAATTCCGGATCAGAGCGCCCTGCATCCTCCGGGGAAAATTCAATGTCATCAAAGAATGACTTGGCATAGGCCACCATATCGGGAGCGATCGCCAGTACCTCTTGGCGCGTCTTCTTGAGCTTGTACTCCATGTGGATGTCAGAAGTGGCCAAGAAAGTATGAATCCGGGGCTTGGCGGCTGGCTTTAAGGCGCGGGCGGCGGCTTCGATATCCGGACGGTTGGCCCGTGCCAAGCCGCAAATGATGGGGCCATTCTCGGTGCCCACCTGGTCGGCAATCCGCTGCACGGCTTCAAAATCACCCAGGCTGGAATAGGGGAACCCCGCTTCGATAATGTCTACACCCAGTCGAGCTAGCTGGCGGGCGATCGCAAGTTTTTCCTCAAGGTTGAGTGCCGCCCCAGGGGACTGTTCGCCATCCCGCAGGGTGGTATCGAAAATCAAAATGCGATCGCTTGGGGTCTCCTGGGGAGACGCTGCACCAGACTGAGTGTTCATACCATTTATTTCCAGTGAATCAATAATGAAATGACGTAATTAACCATTTCATTATTCTAAGCATTCTTTCGCGGTCCTTGGCAGGAAAATCCGCGATCGGGACGGAATAATCGGGACGGGATATAAGTTGCCATCGGTTTCGGGAATCCCTACTGACTCCATTGAATTCACTGATGGCCTTGTGCTGCTCTACTACATGTGCTGCTCTACTACAGGCTGCCCCACCTACGGGAGGTTAAGCAATGTTTCCTACATCCTCGGTTGACGTTAAACGGTTTTCTGCCCCCATGCCTGCGTTGGTCGAAGAAACGATTACTACGCGCCATCGCGGTTGGGTGAAATTTGAAGGGACGTATTGGTTCGCAAAATTCTATGATCCGGGCACGACCGTCGTGGCGTTGCCGGGAGCGGTGGTGAACGTGGTGGCTCGAGAGAAGAATACGCTGCTGGTGGTCCCGAAGGATGATTTGGCTGCTGTGGAGTTTATGAGTTCTACAGAGGTCAATCGCTTCACCCAGACGGATCTTCCTGAGGCTATTCCAGCAAAACTACACAGCAAAACCATCTATGTCGTCTGAGGCGCGGATCGCTTGAGATGCAGGTCGTTTAAGACTCTTTAAGGCGCGGACGGTCTAGTGCCATCCGGTCTAGTACCATCCGCGCTCCCCAGCATTTCTCATTAAGCCTCGTCTTCACCTTTCTCTGGCTTCAACAAAGGAAAGGCAATCACATCACGGATACTGGGGCTATCGGTCAGGACCATCACGAGGCGATTGATGCCAATGCCCAAACCTCCTGTCGGCGGCATGCCATATTCCAGCGCGGTAATGAAGTCTTCATCCACCCCGTGGGCTTCTAAATTCCCTGCCGCCTTCTTGGCGGACTGTGCCTCCAGTCGTTGCCGCTGATCAATTGGATCAGTCAACTCAGAAAAGCTATTGGCGGTTTCTCGACCCACCATAAATAGCTCAAACCGTTCCACCAATCCCGGCTTGGCACGGTGGGGCTTAGCCAGCGGTGAAATTTCCACGGGATAGTCCAAGACAAAGGTCGGTTGAATTAAACTGGCCTCCACTTTTTGCTCAAAGGCTTCATTCAGCACCTGACCAATGGATTCGCAATCGACAGTTTCGTGAATGCCTGCCGCCACCGCTGCTGCTTTAGCTGCGGCCAATGTCCCGATCGAGGCAAAGTCAATGCCGGTGGCATCCTTAACCACATCGTGCATCGTCACCCTGCGCCACGGCGGTGTGAGGTCGATGTCATTACCCTGGTAAGTGATCTTGAGAGTGCCTAAGACATCCTGAGCCGCCGTGGTAATCAGGGCTTCCGTCAGGAGCATCATATCGGTGTAGTCGGCGTAGGCTTGGTAGAGTTCAATGGTGGTGAACTCAGGATTGTGGCGCGTGGAAATGCCCTCATTCCGGAACACTCGCCCCAGTTCAAACACCTTTTCAAAGCCGCCGACAATCAGCCGCTTCAGGTGCAATTCGGTGGCGATCCGCAAAAAGAGATCCATCTCCAGAGTATTGTGATAGGTTCCAAATGGACGGGCCTCGGCTCCGCCCGCTTCCGACATGAGAACCGGCGTTTCAATTTCAATAAAGCCCTGCTGATCCAAATAACGGCGCATGGAAGCCGTAATCAAGGCCCGTCGCCGGAAGGTTTCCCGCACTTCGGGATTCACGATCAAATCAACGTAGCGCTGACGATAGCGCTTGGCAATATCCGTAAGGCCGTGCCATTTATCCGGCAAGGGCAATAGGGATTTCGTCAACATGGCGTATTCCGCCACAACGACGGATAATTCGCCTTTGTCCGTGCGCTTGAGGCTGCCTTTCACGCCAATGATGTCGCCTGCATCGGTCAGTTGCTTCAGATGGGCAAAGGCATCGGGCTGATTCGGCATGCCCGCTTCGATTTTTCCCTTATCGAGATAAAGCTGGATGCTGCCAGTTTCATCCTGAAGGCCAAAGAAGGCCAGCTTGCCAAACACCCGCCGCGCCATGATGCGTCCGGCGATCGCCACGACGGTATCCACCTCTTCACCCTTGGCCAAGTCAGCATACTGGGCCTGTAACGCCGCGGCGTGGTGCGTGGTTTCCCAACGGTAGGCATAGGCGAGCTGTCCAGCCTGGTGCAATTGCTCAACCTTGGCAAGGCGGGCGGTACGAAGTTCTTCCAGGGTGGAAGTGGGTTGGGAGTCAGGGGAAGCGTTGCGATCGCGGGCCATAGGAATTCTACTTCAGACAATGCAGGGATAAAACAGTGCAGGAATGGACTATCAGCCCCTGCGGACTTTAATTATAGAAGCAAGCGTTATAGAAGCAAGCGGAAAGTTCACAGGCGGCTGCTTAATAGATACAAGCCCGGTGCAAACAGCAACGCTGGCAGCAGCGAGGCCACTCGAATTTTGGCCACCTCGAGGAGATTCAAGGCGATGCCCAGAATCATCACACCGCCGACGCCAGAGGTCAGCAGAACCTGGGGGTTGTGCGTTGGATCGGGAATGGACTGTGCGAATGCCGCCGCCAGGATAGAAAGTCCCCCCTGATAAACAATCACGGGAAAACTAGAAAACCCAACCCCAATGCCAAAGCTGTTACTGAGCGCAATGGACGCAATCCCGTCCATCGTGGATTTAATCCATAAAATCGTCCCATCCTTGCTCATGCCATTATTCAGACTGCCGACCAGCGCCATCGGCCCCACACAAAACAACAGGCTGGCCGCCACAAAGCCTTCGGTAAAGCTGCCGCTGCCCCGCATGCGCCGTTTTAGCCAGTCCCCCAACCGCTCTAAGCGCTGTTCAATGTGGCAAAATTCTCCCACCACACCACCCAGAACGATCGCCAGCAGGGCCAGAATAATCCCGGCAATTTTTCCCCCTTGGACCTGGTTCAAACTGCTGGCCATCGTGAACCCAATCACCAACGTGATTAAGCCCAACCCTTGGGTCATTACTTGCCGGACAGGCTGGGGCAGATTGCCACGCAGAAGCAGGCCAATACTGGTTCCCAAAAGAATGGTTGCGGCGTTGATCCACGTACCGCTGGTTTGCGCCCAAAGCTCCAGCACGATTGATCCTCTGCTGCGCGGGTTGACCTTGCTATTAAAGCCTATTTTGGTCAATGCTTATGGCGGACTGGCAACGAATGGGCTGGATGGGGGCTGAGGTCAGTCACCAAACTGGCATAAACTAATGCAGTAAGGATTGACGAAACTAATTGCATTAGCTAAAAAGGGTGTAGATTCACATTCCTGCTTGGAGATCTTGATATGACACGCTCTCGCGATTTGGCTTTGCCGCAAGAACATAGTGCTGCTTGGATTTTTCAGACGTGGGCATCCTTTCTGCTGTCGATTTCTGCCGTCACGATTGGGGTGATTTATTTGCCGGTAAACGGTTGGGTGAAGGGGTATTTGGGGGTGGGATTTGCCTTTTCGGTGGCGTCTACTATTAGCCTGTCCAAAACCCTGCGGGATATTGATGAAAGTAAGCGGCTAACGGCTAGAGTAGATGGGGCTCGGGTCGAAAAACTGCTGTCCGACCATCATCCCTTGAAGTGATACTGATTCTTAGCCGATTGCTTCTCTGCTGCGGCTCTTGAGGGAGGCAGCGCTTTAGTGATGCGATTCTAAGTGATGCAATCCTAGTGATGCGGCCCATTGGTGATGTGCCTTCTCAGTCATT
>CAVYAN010000109.1:0-13903 GCA_963766075.1 uncultured cyanobacterium
GCTCCCAACTGCATTTCGAGGTGATCGCTAAAACTGCTGCCAAGTATGAGAAGTTGAGACACGGTTCAAAGCATAGCGAGGCTCTCATTGCATACATCCAGAGTGAGGTCGGTAATTTTTTAGAGTTTCCTCGTAATGAACACTCTGAAATTTCTGAGGCAGTTGAAGTTTTGCAAGAGATTTCTGGAAAGCCTAGAAAATCTTTTGGACAGGGGTTCCAAAGTTCTCCTGAAGTAAGGCGAGTGATTGAACTTAGAGCTATGAACCTTGCAACGGAATATTTTCAGGAGCAAGGATGGTTTGTTGAAGATACATCTCGATATGAATCATATGACTTGCGCTGTACTCGCTCTAAAGAGGAAGTCTACGTAGAAGTCAAAGGTACAACATCAGCAGGCTCTAAAATTCTCATGACATATCAAGAGGTATTGCACACGAAAAAGAATTACCCAAATACAGCTCTTTTCGTTGTGAGTCAAATAAAGTTAAATAATTCTAAAGAGGAGCTAGAAGCATTTGGCGGAGAGATAAAGTTATACATGCCTTGGTTGCTCAATGATGATGACTTAAAAGCGATCGCATATGAATATCAAGTGTCAGCTACATAACGCCGTATAACAACGCTGTTGCAGCGGATTTTCGAGGGTTGCTGGTGGAATTACAAGATTTTGGCAACCGCTGAACAGCAACGTTATCCAGCGCCACCGCTCAGTCTTACCAAGCCTGGATCAGCCCCGAAAACGATATTTATGACCAACTCTTTGCAGATGAACTGGCAGTGCGGTGACGTTGTCCTCTGCCGAGTGCTCATGCCCTCCACCCAACTCTAGCAATTCAAATTGCGTCCGGCTGTAATTGTTTCAGCCGACTCCATCAATCAAGTTTCAGACGACGTGATGGTCGCTCCCGGCACCTCCAACACAAACCGTTCTCTGACCTCAACCCAATATCTCATCACCGGACCTGAAATCGCGATCGCTGGCATCCGAGTGGAATCGGTTATTCGGTGTGAGTCAATTTTCACCCTCAATCAACCCATGATCCTCAGAAAACTTGGCTCTTTGAGCATTGAAGCCCTGAACCCAGTGAATCGCTGTTTGATCATAGCGCTCCAACTTTCTGTTGGGTAATATCCCACTACGGTTTTACCCCAAAAATGGGACCGCTATTGGAACTATTGAATTGATGATTGGGAATGCAATCTCAACAGATCTGACGGATGGGTGAAGTGACAATTCGTCGCTAGTGATTTCGACAAAGCTAACAGTCTTGATCGCAGTGCGATCGCTGAAGCCCCTAGCAATCTCCTTCAAGAGGCTCAACGCAATTTGCAAGATTTTCTAAGGATTTTCCCTGGTCACGGATTCGCCCAGCAAATAGTCACACTCTTGGAAACTGGAACTGAATCATAGCCCTGAAGTCAAAGCCCATGTCTACCACTAACCTCCAAGCTAGAGGCCAAATAAATTACTGGCGTACTTCTGCTGAAAACCGCTAGGGGTTAGGATTTGAAGCGACGGCCAGGGATGGAGAACCAAAAGATCGCGATCGCCCGTGATTAACACGTCAGCCGGAGCCGCGATCACAGTTGCTAAAATCTTGACATCGCTGCGATCGCGCAGTTGAGGAATTGCGATCGCGTTACAATTAAGTCATCATGATTGCCTCCTTCGCCTGCAAACAGACTCAGGCCCTTTTCCAGAGAGGTTCCGTCCGCCGATTCCCGACTAATATTCAACGCATTGCCCAACGTAAACTCGCCATCCTGGATGCCGCCGAAACCCTAGATGACCTCCGAGTGCCTCCAGCCAACCGACTCGAAAAGTTAATCGGCGATCGCGACGATCAACACAGTATTCGCATCAACAATCAATAGCGCATCTGCTTTCAGTGGCAAGACCACAACGCTCACGACGTCGAAATAGTTGACTGCCACTAATCCCCAATGCAACCCTTACCTCCCGTTCATCCCGGCGAAATCCTCCTCGAAGAATTCCTGATTTCCCTGGGCATTAATGTCGAGCGCCTCACCCAAGATATCCACCTCTCCACCGCACACCTGCAAGCCATCATCCAAGCCCAACAGCCCATCACCGCCGACACGGCCCTCCGGCTCTCGCGGTACTTCAGCCTCTCCGAGCGCTTTTGGATGAACCTACAAGTTCAATACGATCTAGCTGTGCAAAAAGACACCCTCGCCGATCGCCTCATTCAAGACGTGAAAGTCTTGTCGCGCTAGATGTTTTCAGGCTCTTTTCGGGACATCCGATCGCCCAGCCAATGGTAACACTGTTGGAAAACTCAGATTAATCAGTAGAGGACATCCTAAACTACTAAAGGATATTACTGGTACAAGGTCAGCGTAGGGGCTTATGGAGGCACAACCACGGGAATTAGTCTTATACGTCACAGCAGATAATGACTGCCCCTTTGCAGATTGGTTAGAAACTCTGCGAGACAGGCAAGCAAGAGCTAGAATCAAAAAACCTTATCCTTTTATTCTGCGGCGGCGACAAAAGCACCCAGAATCAAGATATTCTTAGAGCAAAACAGTACTGGACTGATTTTCAAAAGAGGTAAAATGCCAACCCATAAGAGCTACCATGCCTATCTAATCGAGTCCCTCAAAGATCCAGCCGAAGCGGCTGCCTACTTAGATGCCGTTTTAGAAGATGGCGATCGCGAATATATTTTGCTGGCATTAAAAAATGTTGCAGAAGCTCGGAGAAGTCATCGGGTCCCTGCCAACGAAACAGATTCGGCTTGGGACTATTGCTACCAAACCCTCGCGCAAGGAAAGACACCTGATTTTGTTTTGATCGCCACCCTCCTCAGCGAGCTAGGGCTGAAACTCTCGGTGACGGTCAAAGAAGTGCAAGCAGTCTGACCCAATTTCGACAAAATGTAGGCCAATTTCTAAAATCTTGATATCGTTGCGATCGCTGTAATTTCAACAATATCAACCACAACCTTCATGATTGCGCCTAAAGTTCCTGACGCACCTCATGCACCACTTGACTGATTTTCTCCAGCGACCGCTGATCAGCATCGGGAGGCAAATCCACCAGTTCTGCAAAGAACGCATTGAGATCCGGCTGAGGCGCACAAATTTTTTGGTCAAGCAATTGGCGTTCCTCTGGACTCAGCGCCAAGATGATCTGAGCCAACGCATCAATAAGCTTAAGGTTAGTTGCAGATTGAATCATAATCATCAAACACGCGTTGATTGTATTGTAGAGCTATACCGCGATCGCCCAGCGGACGGTAGTGCTGTTGGCCACGTCGGATTGATGATGGGGAGTGGCTATAACAATGGCGTGAGTTGAATATAGGCGATCGTCCCTTGCCAAGGCAGGGTTTGGTGGAGCAACCGGACAAACCCCGCCCGGATCTGTTGCACCTCTGCATCGGATAGGCCCAAGCGCATGGCATAGCTGGGCTGCGGAGAGGGTTGCGGGGCAAACCACCGCGCCAGCAACTCGGGAGTGAATGCGATCTCGGTGACGGTCGTCTCCACAGCCATATCAACGGTGAGTGGCAAATTGGCAAACAGTGCAGTCAAATCGGGAACATCCCAGTTGACCAATGGATCATCGGATTGAACATAGATCGCTTCTTCTGCCTTAACCAATTTTTTATAGAGCGTTGCACTAAGATCGTCTGGATTTAGCCATTGGTATAGGCGCTGCGTGCGCCGAGGAATTGACTCCGCCAGAATGAGTCTGCCTCCGGGCTGAAGCCATTGGAGCCACTGCTGGATGAACTGGGCTTTATCGGTTTGTCGCAGCAAAGCATTACGGCCTAGGATGTAATCAAACCGGAGGTCGAGACTGGACAGGCGATCGCCCAATTCTGCCAGGGGCGTCTGGACAACCTGGGGCCGATTTAATTCCGGTAAGGCCGACGCTTGTTCTGTCAACGCGATCGCATCGCTCTCCTGCCACACACAGGCATAAACGCCGCCCTCCGGCACACGCCGAATCGCCTCCCAGGTAAGTAAGCCACTGCCCGCATTCAGATCCAGAATGACGTGATGACGTTGGATCGCCGTGCGGGCAAACACCTGATCGCGCACCTGTCCCAACTGCTCCCCCGCCTGACTGAGCGATCGCCGCAACCAACGCTCCTGGGCGGAATTCACTGGCCCAAAGGACAACATGGCCGGAACAGTGCCGCTGATGCCATCCACCAGCGCCGCTAACTGGGCCTCTCGCTGCCGCGTCACTTGAGTTTGAATCTCAGCCTCGTGGCCCTGATCCGACGGTTGATAGAACACCTGCCCCTGCAAGCTGGCGGGCAAATACTGCTGCTCTACCCAGTGCTCGCGATAGGAGTGGGGATAGAGATAGCCTGCGCCATGGCCAAACCCTTTTTTGTCGCGACTGGGATCCTTCAAATGATTGGGGGTGTCGTCGGTTTTTTCCTGCTCTACAGCAGTCAGGGCATCGAAAAAGCCCATGACGCTATTAGATTTGGCGGTGGTGGCTAGGTAAAGCGTGGCCTGGGCCAGGGGATAGCGCCCCTCCGGCAGTCCCACTCGGTCAAAGGCCGCGGCACAGGCATTGACAACCACAATGGCTTGAGGATCGGCAAGGCCAATATCTTCACTGGCCAGGATCAGGAGTCGTCGAAAAATATAGCGGGGATCTTCTCCGGCGTAGATCATGCGGGCCAACCAATAAAGGGCGGCATCGGCATCGGACCCGCGCACACTTTTGATAAAGGCGCTGATGGTATCAAAGTGGGCATCGCCTTCTTTGTCGTAGAGGACGGCCCGCTGCTGGATTGATTCTTCGGCGACGGCAAGGGTGATGTGGCGCACGCCTGCGGGATTGGGGGCAGTGGTTTCAACGGCGAGTTCTAGGGCATTCAGCAGGGCGCGGGCATCGCCGTTGGCAATGTTGACGAGGTGCTCGCGGGCGTCGTCATCCAGGTGGATGGCCAGGTGGCCGTAGCCGCGATCGCCCGTGGTTAAGGCTTGCTGCACTACCCGGCGGAGGTCTTCGGCGTCCAGGGATTGCAGTTGGAACAGGCGCGATCGGCTGACGAGCGCTTTGTTCACTTCAAAGTAGGGGTTTTCTGTGGTGGCCCCGATCAAAATGACGGTGCCGTTTTCCACCCAGGGCAGCAGGGCGTCTTGCTGGGCTTTGTTAAACCGATGCACTTCGTCAATAAATAGAATGGTGCGCTGGTGAGGACGGCGGCTCTGGGCGGTGGAGATCGCCTCCCGAATCTCCTTCACCCCAGACAGGACGGCATTGATGGCGATGAATTGGGCCTGGGTGGTGTTGGCAATAATCCGGGCCAGAGTGGTTTTACCAGTACCGGGTGGGCCATAGAAAATCAGCGATGACAGTTGATCGGCTTGGATGGCGCGGCGCAGTAACCGTCCCGGCCCGACGATCGCATTTTGGCCGATAAATTCCTCCAGGGTGCGGGGTCGCATCCGGTCTGCGAGGGGGGCTTCGGAGGCGATGCGGTCTAAATGCTGCTGCTCAAATAAATCCATAGGGTTGGGGCTAATCAGCTTCCGATAGTAGCGTAGAAGCAGCCTTCTCGAAACAACGGGCAGAGGGGGAGCCGCGTAAAGCGAAACAAGGTGGATCATGGCTTCGACGGCGGGGGCTTGGCCGCTGAGGGTGATGTTGATCCAGTCGGAACTGTGAGCCGCTGGGTCGCGGCTCGGGGGTGTCATATTCATGTTGGGTCTCCTTTTATTAATGCTTTATGCTGCCAGCCGATTATTAATGCTTTATGCTGCCAGCCGACGATAGAGACGAATTCGAGGCGATCGATGAGTGTTGGTGGTTCGGCAAGCTCTGCCAAGACCTTGCCGAACTCAAAGGAAAATCCCTCTCTAATCGAGAAATTCAATGGTTACAAGGCTTACTGCTGGGCTACACCCCCCAAGAAATCAATGAATTGACCTGCGGCAACAAAAATAGCAACGCCCTCCGCCCTGCCTTGGCCAGGGGGCTGTATCCCCTTCTCAAGCAGTTGATTTACCAACGGACTGGCCAAGAGACTGAAATCAAGGGCGGCAGACTCTTAGTGGTCCTCGAAAAATTGGGCTATCGCAAAGCCTTGCTTAGTTGAGATTCACCTTGAGAGTCAACAGGGAAGGGCGACATGCCGGAAACCGGGACAGAGAGAGCGGCAACGCGTCAGTTGTATCAAGCAATACTGTTTCTATAGAGATATCTCTGATATGACTACTAGGACGTTTGAAGCCGTCCGATGGATGCGATTTCAGGCCGTAAAATTTATCGCCCCTAGGGTTCCGGTTCGGCTGTTGGGCGAATGACTGGTCCGAGAGGGGCAAGCTGTAACGGTTTTTGCAGGATTGGCCAGACCGGCAGTTACACGGCGGGATAAAAGCCCGGGAGAGACGTTGTTTGCGATCGCAGATGGCCTCTTTCTCGGGCTTTTAACGTTCGTCACTACAGGTCCTTTTGGGAGGTTAAGCTGATGACGGATAAGTCTTTCTATTCGGGGGAGGCTTAGATCTAGTGGGTGCAGCGTCGCATTAATGACAACTCGTTTTGGTATTCCCTGGTATTCCCGATAATGATAGAGTCCGCCAACACCATTCAGCAGCAAACCGCGATCGCCAAGCTATCCGTCCAGAACGTCGGCAAGTCCTACAAAATGCGGGATAACGCCGTCACAGTATTAGAGAATGTCACGCTCCACATTCACGCCCGTGAGCTGATCTGCTTAGTAGGCTCCTCGGGCTGTGGTAAATCCACTCTCCTCAACATCATTGCGGGCTTAATCGCCCCATCCACAGGAGAAGTCTACGTCGATGGGCAACAGGTGACGGGCCGCCCCGGCTCTGATCGCGGCATGGTCTTCCAAGGCTACACCCTCTATCCTTGGCTTACCGTAGCGCAGAATGTTGGGTTTGGCCTCCAGTTGCGCAACGTACCCAAGGCAGAACAACGGCAGCAAGTTGAGTACTTTCTAGAGGTGGTGGGGCTAACGCAGTTTGCGCGGGCCTATCCCAAACAGCTATCCGGTGGCATGAAGCAACGGGTGGCGATCGCCCGCGCCCTCGCCAACGAACCCGCCCTGCTGCTCATGGATGAGCCCTTTGGAGCCCTGGACGCCCAGACCAAAGAGCAAATGCAACAGTTTTTGTTGGAATTGTGGGAGAAAACCCATGTCACGATTTTGATGATTACCCACGATGTTGAAGAAGCAATTTACCTATCCCAACGGGTCTATGTAATGCAATCACGGCCTGGACGAATTCATCAAGAAGTAAGTGTGAACTTACCCACCCACCGAAATTTAGCTATTAAACTAGCGAATGAGTTTGTCCAGATCAAACGTCAAGTCCTAGAGGCTCTGTGGGATCAGTCTTGATACTGCTGCCCCGATTTTCTCTGGATTACGCCTTGATTGATCACCCATCAGATTTGTTCCCTAATTTATTACCTATCGGATGCCCCATCCATGTTTAAGTTCCTGCGAAATCGGCTTACCCCCATCTGGTCACGTATGGGATTGGCGCTAGCCGCCCTGTTTCTGACAGTTGCCTGTTCCACCCCAAAGAATCCCCTTTCACCCGTTCCCCTTAACTCTAGCACCAATAACTGGGTGGGTCTTACCGGTCATTACATTGCCAACGCCAAAGACTTCTTTAGAAAGGAAGGCGTCTTGGTCAAGGACTCCTTCTTCGCCGTCGAGGGTGAACAACAAGCGGCCTTTATCGCGAAAAAAGTCGATATTGCTTGGTTCACCTCTGGGTCGGCCATCCAGGTTGCAGCCAAAGACCCCACCGCCAAAATTATCTATTTAATTGACTATTCCAATGGGGGCGATGGCATCCTTGGCCGGGGGATTCAATCCCCCCAAGACGTGAAAGGCAAAACCATCGCATGCGAGAACATTCTGTTTGAGAAAGTACTGCTGCGGGCCTATTTGAATAAAGGGGGCCTAACCGAAAAGGATGTCACCATTCAAGACATGCCAGCCGCCGATGCGGCCACGGCCTTTGCCTCCAAAAAAGTGGATATCGCCGTCAGCTATGAGCCCTATTTACGCCAAGCTGCGAAGTTGGGTGGCGGAGAAGTGATCTTTTCCACCGCCAATACGAATCTAGTTGCCGATGTGGTGATGGTGCATGACTCTGTGTTGCAATCTCGCAGGGCCGATTTAAAAAATTATTTCAAGGCTGTCGATAAAGCCGTCAAGTTGGCGATCGCCGCCGATCCAGAAGCCATGAAAATCACGGCAGATACCTTGGGTTCTTCGGCGGAAGAGGTCAAACAACAATTGAAATTTGTCAAACTATTTGATGTCGAAGGCAATAAAACCGTTGCTTTTAAAAAGGACAATCCCAATAGCTTAATCGGGAATTTGGAATTGGTTGCCAAGGCAGCCTACGATTTCAAGATAATTTCCAAACCGTTATCGGTTGATCAACTCTACGATGATTCGATTATCAAAGAGCTGTAACTTCAACGGCGGCTATCGAGGGGCGACCTTGCCCCCTCGAGTTTCCTCCGTTCAGGCAATGTCTTCATAGCAAGCAAATAGTGAATTGGGAGCATTCACCTCTATTATCTATATTGACAACAGTTACCGAGCTTATCATCGGATTTATCATCTACCGGATCCCCATTTATGCCTAGATTTCTTCGCAACCGGTTCACCTCTGCTTGGTCACTGATAGGACTGACGCTAGTCTCTCTATTTCTGACGGTTGCCTGCACCACTCAGAATGCCCCTCAGTCCACGCCCCTTAACTCGGGTACCAATAACTGGGTGGGCTACACCGGTCATCACATTGCCGTCGGTAAAGGCTTCTTCAAAGAGCAGAACGTCCCTGTACAGGATTTCTTCTTCTCTAGTGAGAGTGAAGAACAAACGGCCTTTCTCGCTAAAAAACTTGATCTGGCTTGGTTCACCTCTGGGACTGCCGTACAGGTCGCGGCCCAAGACCCCACCGCCAAAATTATCTATTTGATTGACTATTCCAATGGGGGCGATGGCATCATTGGGCGGGGGATTAAGTCTCCTGCAGATGCGAAAGGCAAGACCATTGCGCGGGAGGACATTCTGTTTGAAAAGGTGCTGTTGCGGGCCTATTTGAACAAGGGCGGCCTGACCGAGAAGGATGTCACCATCAAGTCCATGCCGGCTGCCGATGCCGCTACCGCCTTTGCTGCCAAGCAAGTAGATATTGCCGTTAGCTATGAGCCCTATCTCCGCAAAGCCGCGAAGTTGGGCGGCGGAGAGGTGATCTTTTCTACAGCCAACACCAACCTGATCGCGGATGTGGTGATGGTCCATGAGGATGTGTTGAAGTCCCGCAAGGCCGATTTACAAACTTACTTTAAGGCCGTGGATAAAGCCGTCAAATTGGCGATCGCGGCGGATCCAGAAGCCATGAAAATTACGGGAGATAAGCTAGGCATTTCGGCGGATGAGGTTAAGGAACAATTAAAATTGGTGAAGCTTTTTGATGTCGATGGCAATAAAACCGTTGGCTTTAACAAGGATAATCCCAGTAATTTAAAGGGGAATTTGGAATTGAATGCCAAGGCAGCCTACGATTTCAAAATAATTTCCAAACCGCTGTCCGTTGATCAACTCTACGATGATTCGATTATCAAAGGGCTGTAACTTTAGCTGCATCAATCAGGGGGCGAACTTGCCCCCCAAAATTCCCTCCTTTCAGATAAACAGACTGCAATCATGGCTGAAACACTGACCCCGGAATTACAAACTCTAAAAACGTCTCTGGAAGCCCAAGGCGTGAAATATGCCCTAGCCAGCTTTGTCGATTTGCATGGCATGAGCAAAGCCAAAGCCGTGCCCCTGGCCCACCTGGGACAGATGATGGCTGGATCGGAACTGTTCACGGGGGCCGCCTTGGATGGGGTACCCCAGGATGTTAGCGATGAGGAAGTCTCTGCCCGCCCTGATCTTAGCTCTGCCACCATTCTGCCCTGGCAGCCCGAATTAGTCTGGTTTGCCAGTGATTTGTATCTCAAAGGCCAACCCTTTGCCGCCTGTTGCCGACACATTCTGAAAACCGTTCTAGCCGAAGCCGCTCAGATGGGATTTACCTTCAACCTCGGCATTGAAACGGAGTTTTTCATTCTCAAGGAAACATCGGCGGGCGAGGCGGTGCCCGTGAGCGATCGCGATACTCTGGCGAAACCCTGCTACGACCTCCAGGGCTTGCTCGACAATTATCCCTGGGTTACCGAAATTGTTGAGGCCATGAACCAGTTGGGCTGGGATGTTTATTCCTTCGATCATGAAGATGCCAATGGTCAGTTTGAAACCGATTTTGGGTATTGTGATGCCCTGAAAATGGGCGATCGCATTGCCTTCTTCCGTCTCATGGTCAAGGAAATTGCCCGCAAGCATGGCTACTTTGCCAGCTTTATGCCCAAGCCCTTTGCCAATCGCTCCGGCAGTGGGGCGCACTACAACATGTCCCTAGCCGACATCACCACGGGAAAAAACCTGTTTTATAACGCGGACGACAGTCGTGGATGCCAGCTTTCTCAACTTGGCTATCAGTTTATCGCGGGCATTCTTCGCCATGCGCCCGCGATCTGTGCCGTGATTGCCCCCACGGTGAACAGCTATAAACGCTTGGTCGCACGCGGCAGCATGTCCGGCTTTACCTGGGCTCCCGTGTATATGTGCTATGGCAATAATAATCGCACCAATATGTTGCGGATTCCCCTGGCGGGCGGGCGAGTCGAATGTCGGGCCGCCGATATTTCCAGCAATGTTTATCTGGGGGCAGCCATGCTGTTGGCCGCGGGCTTAGAAGGCATTCGCGAGCAGTTGGATCCGGGGGAGCCGCATACGGAAAATATGTATACCCACTCGCCGCAAGCGTTGACCGAGATGGGGATTGGCTGTTTGCCGCGCACCCTAGGGGAGGCGATCGCCGCATTTGCCCAGGATCCCTTCAGTCAAAAAGTCATGGGCGATTTGATGTACCACTCCTACGTGGACTATAAAACCCAGGAATGGCAGGACTACCACAATCACATTTCGGATTGGGAACGGCAACGCTACTTGAAGTTTTTCTAACTGGAGATGCCCACCGTGATCACCCCCTCAACGCCCATTCCCCCAAGCAGTCGCCAGCACACCTACTTGCAACCCTCCGTATTTTGGAGCATTCGCCAAGGCTTCCCGAAGCGGCTATCGTTTTTGATCGTGAGTCTGGCGCTGGCCATACCGCTGGTGTTTTGGTCAATCTTCAGTTACTCCGGGCTGGTGACGCCGATCTTCCTGCCTACCCCCACGGCGGTGTTGCAGGCTGGACTGAAAATGTTCGCTGAAAATAACCTGCTGCTGGATATCCTGGTTAGCAGTGGCCGGGTACTGGCGGGGTTTCTGGTGGCCGCTCTCATCGGTGTGCCCATCGGCATTGCGATGGGCACGTTTTACAGTATGGACAGTCTGTTTGCCCCATTGGTGGGCACCGTGCGCTATATGCCCGTCACCGCTTTTGTGCCGTTGATTATCATTTGGGTGGGGCTGGGTGAAGCCTCCAAGGTGCTGATCATCATGCTGGGTGTTGTGTTGTATAACGCGATCATGATTGCCGACGCTGTGAAGTTTATCCCCAGTGAAATGATTAATGTGGCCTATACGCTGGGTGGCAATCGCTGGGATGTTCTGTTCCGCGTCATTGTGCCTGCGGCGTTTCCCAGCGTGCTCGATACGCTGCGGGTCAATATTTCCGGAGCATGGAATTTTTTAGTGATTGCGGAATTAGTGGCGGCGCAAAATGGCATTGGATTCAAAATCATTCAGGCCCAGCGCTTTCTGCAAACCGATAAAGTGCTCTTCTGCATTATTTTAATTGGCCTGATTGGCTTAATCATCGACTACGGGCTGAAATTTCTGTCGCAAAAGCTCACTCCCTGGGCGGATCAAACCCGCCATTAAGCCTGCATGCTGGTCAGCGCTCAACCACTGGCACAGTCCGAACCCTCAAAGCCTGATTCTAATTTCTTCTCCCAGAATAAGGCCCGCCCCATTTGAGGATCGAGCTCAAAGCCCCTGAAGCCGAAGGCTGCGTAGGCGGCTTGGGCCACCCGGTTGCCCTCTAGAACCTCCAGGGTCAGTTTGCAGCAGCCCAAATCCAGGGCGATCGCCTCGGCTTTCTGGAGCAGGCGTTTGGACAAGCCTTTCCCTCGATAAGGCGATGCGACGATGACATCGTGAATATTCAGTAGGGGTTTGCAGGCAAAGGTTGAGAAACCTTCTAAACAGACCACCATCCCCGCTGGTTCCCCATCTACCATCGCCAGAATGACATGGGCGGCTGTTCTCTTGGCCAATTCTGTGGGGAGATTGGCTTTCACGAAGTCGGGCAGTCCTTGGCCACCCCCCATGGGATCCAGCGCATAGGCCTCTAGTAACTGAACCATGGCCTCCGCCTGGGCGGGCAGGCTCAGATCGGCTTCAAAAATTTCAATTATCTCCATCCTTGTCCCTCTACACCCTCACCCTGGCTCGGGCATGTCCCCCTACTTTTCCACCCGATTTTCCGCCCCTCCCAGAGGCACAGGATAGGACTTCCCCTGGGCAAACAGCAGCCATAAGGGGCGCGATTGCAGCCCCAATACGATCAGCAGCAAGACTCCCAAAATTCCCGCCTTCACCTGATTAGCCAGAGTCCATTCCAAATTACCCAGATAGCTGGACCCCAGCAAAAGGGTATGCAATGCCGCCAAAATCAGGGCGGGCACCGTTAACAGATGAATCCGTCGCCAATGGGGACCCAGACGTCGCGCCATGCCATCAAAACTCGTGAGCGCCGCAGGCGTCATACCTAATATAGCCAGAAAGCCGCAGCCCATGGCAACTTGGTGCTGGGGCAGCATGAAGGCAATCCGATCAATTTGCCACCCTAAGGTGTGGTCCATCATATGAAGCGTGTGGGCGATCGCTAAAATGAAAGCCCCCACCCCCAAGGCGCGACGATAGTGTAATAGCCCCGGCCACAGAGGACTGAGCGGACGCGCCAGCAAGGCCAGCATCAGGCCCAGCAGCGCTCCGTGCCCCGTGTAATCCACCATCTCACTGGAGCGGCACACCGTCAAAACGCCAATGATTAGCGTCACCCAACCGCCCATGCGGAACAGTTGGCTGCGGCGATCGGCACTGAGCAAGGCACTGGCCGTGCCCACTGTAACCATGGATGGCACAGTCCCCAGACCAAAGGCCAACATGGTCAAGGCCCCTCGCCCCCAACTGCCCGTGGACGCAGCGTTAATCTGGGCCGCATATAAAAAGCCGCAGGGAATTAACCCCCAGGCTATGCCCAGCACGAGCGGTGTCCACCCGTGCTGTCGGGTAGCTAACTGGTCCATGGCACGCTGCAACTGTTGGTGCAATTTCCCTTGCAGCAATGGATGCACTAAGGGAATGTGGGGCAACTGGCCGGGGGCAATGTGACTCAGCCCCAGAAAAATAAGCAGCAGCCCTGTCATCAAGGTCATTGTTTGGCGCAGCAGACTGTCAATGCCAGCTAACTGTCCACCCGCCGCGACAATATCACCGACGGCACCCAACACCCCGCCAACCACGGCATAGCTTGTGACTCGGCCTACATTCACCCAAAGATGAAACCCCAACTGCTGTGGCCACCCTTTGGCCGAATCAGCGTGCTGCGCTAGGGAAAAGGCGACCGTGAGTGGGCCACACATACCAACACAGTGGCCAAAGCTGCCAACTAAGCCCAGCAGCGCCACCAGGAATAATTCCGTTCCCACTAAATCTAGCCCCCTATGATAATCCAGCCTAATGTATGGTCCAGTTCCATGGCGAGGCCCTTTTCCGGTGGGGTCGCCCTAGCTATGGGGTTGTTTCTGGAAGAGGCGGATTCTCAGTCGCCTCGGTCTGATCGGTG
>CAVYAN010000110.1:0-6109 GCA_963766075.1 uncultured cyanobacterium
CCATTGAAAAAGAACTCCAGATGGGGTTGGTCCATCGGGCCAAGATTCACGCCACCCATTCGAAGCGCGTGCTCTCAGTGATTATGAATCCCAATCGCTATCGGTCGAAGGCGGCGGAGGCATTTTGCAAAATATTCTCGCCAGTTTGCCCCGGACTTTGGTACAGCCCTAACAGCCCCAAAAGTGAGCCTGGAAACCTATGACGTGGATTCGGATAAATCGCTGAAACGGGTCTCGCGCAAACTCTGATCGGGGCAATCACTTGGTGATGCCAGATTTTGACAGTTAGGCGGGCAACTCAATCACTGTGAATCACTTTGACACCCCCATGGATCTCTACTGCACTCGCCCAGGGTGTGCCCGCCCCGGAAATTCCTTTGCTGACTTGGATGCGGCGGCCACTCTAAGGACTGTGCCGCAAAAAGTCTGTATGAGTTGCGGCATGCCGCTGATTTTGGATGGCCGGTATGTGACGCTAAAGCTACTGGGGCAGGGGGGCTTTGCGCCATCGTGGGGCTAGAAAAACGCCGCCCCAAAGCCCCCCTGCCCCAGTAGCTTCAGCGTCACATACCGGCCATCCAAAATCAGCGGCATGCCGCAACTCATGCAGAACTTTTGCGGCACAGTCCTTAGAGTGGCCGCCGCATCCAAGTCAGCAAAGGAATTTCCGGGGCGGGCACACCCTGGGCGAGTGCAGTAGAGATCCATGGGGGTGTCAACGTTAAGTCACAGTGATTTAATTCGCACGCCTAACTGTCAAAATCTGGCATCACCAAGTGATTGCCCCGATCATAGTTTGCCGCAACCCGTTTCAGCGATTCATCCGAATCCACATCATAGGTTTCGAGGCTCACTTTTGGGGCCGTTAGGGCTGTACCAAAGTCCGGGGCAAACTGGGGCAAAATATCCTTGCAAAATGCCTCCGCCGCCTTCGACCGATAGCGATTGGGATTCATAATCACTGAGAGCACGCGCTTCACCACCACATCGTGAATCTTGGCCCGATGGACCAACCCCATCTGGAGTTCTTTTTCAATGGCCGTAGTGGAGACAAAGGCAGCTCCCAAGCCTGACTGCACGGCTGTTTTAATTGCCTCAATCGAATTCAGTTCCATTTCGACTTTGAGCCGCCGGGTTTCAATGCCCGATTGCCCCAAGACCTGGTCAATCACTTTGCGGATGGTGGACTGGGAATCCAAAACAATAAATTGCAGCTTGTAGAGATCTTCCTTCTGAATCGTCTCCACACGCGCCAAGGGATGAGAAATGGGGAGAATCAGCGCTAATTCATCCTCTGCATACGGAATAATTTCCAGGGAGTCCTGGAGTTCCGGGGAAATTTCGCCGCCAATAATGGCGAGGTCAATTTGGCCATTGGCTACACTCCACGAGGTGCGGCGAGTGGAGTGGACATGGAGTTGCACCGCCACGTCAGGATATTTTTGGCGAAAGCTACCAATCATCCGGGGGAGCAGATAGGTACCGGTGGTTTGGCTAGCACCAATGATTAATGTGCCCCCCTGCAAGTTTTGCAAGTCCTCGATCGCCCGACAGGTTTCTTGGCATAGGGTCAGAATTTTCTCGCCATAACTCAACAGCAAGTGCCCCGCCTCCGTCAATTGTGCTCGCCGCCCACCCCGGTCAAACAGCGGTACGTCCAATTGTCGCTCTAGATTTTGCACCTGGAGACTGACCGCGGGCTGGGAAACATACAGACTGTCCGCCGCCCGCTTAAAGCTACCCTCCGCCGCGATCGCCTTGAGAATTCGTAACTGGTCCAAAGTAAAAGGAAGGTCAGACATACAGCTAAACCTGCAAAGGTGGAAGAGATCCCGAAGTGCCCAGTGAAATGGCTCGTAAAATGGCCGGTGAAATGGCCGGTGGAAGGCCCAGTGAATCGCCGAGTGGATGCGTCGGTGGTCGCTGAAAGGGCGATCGCAGTGGCTTCAACGCTAAATTATCACCTTGCCTGTGTCTTTTAAGCGATTAACTGTGACATAAGTAATGAATGTAATAATTTGAGCGGTCCCCCGGTCCTCAATTGCCCGTGTCCTCAGGACGCGAATGATGGGGCTATCTTATATTCTTTCGTTAACTAATTTTTCTCACTACAAGTTTTGATGGGTTGTTCTATGGGTCATGATTTTCTGCAAGTTGGCAAAATTGTCAGTGCCCAAGGGCTGAAAGGGGCCGTGCGGGTCTATCCCATGTCAGATTTTCCCGAGCGCTTTCTAGAACCGGGGCAGCGCTGGCTGCTGCGACCGGGGGCAACGGAGCCTCAACAGGTGGAACTGGTCAACGGCTACTATTTAGATGGCAAAAATCTTTACGTGCTGGAGTTTGAGGGGATCTGCGATCGCACCGCTGCCGAAGGGCTAAAAAACTGCCAATTCATGGTGCGGGCCAGCGATCGGCCCCAACTAGAAGCCGGTGAATTCCACGTCAGCGACCTGATCGGCCTCGAAGTCTTCGACCAAGCAACGCAGGATCTTGTCGGCACAGTGATTAATCTGATTCCTGCGGGTAATGATTTGCTGGAAGTAGAGCGGATTGACGCTGCTGGCAAAAAAACCGCTGTCTTGATTCCCTTTGTCCAGGCGATCGTCCCGATCGTCGATCTCACCCGCAAACGGATTGAAATTACGCCCCCCTTGGGATTAATTGAGTAGGCTCTAGCGAGGGGTTCGGGTGAATGTTGGATGTTGGATTGATGAACCCTGGTGCTATTTCAGGTACGATCGCTAATCCAATCTTTATGGCACAGTCGCTTCATCACTATCATGGGCAATACTTTCGGTCATTTGTTTCGGGTTACGACCTACGGCGAATCCCATGGGGGTGGGGTTGGCGTTGTGATTGATGGCTGTCCACCTCAGGTAGAAATTTCCTCGGAAGAAATTCAATGGGAACTGAACCGTCGCCGTCCCGGCCAGAGCAAAATCACGACCCCGCGCAACGAAGCGGATGCTTGCGAAATTCTTTCTGGAGTGTTTGAAGGCAAAACGACCGGCACACCGATTTCGATCCTGGTGCGGAATCAGGATCAGCGATCCCAGGACTATTCCGAAATGGCCGTGAAATATCGGCCTTCCCATGCGGATGCCACCTACGATGCCAAGTATGGGATTCGGTCCGTGGCCGGAGGCGGGCGATCCTCCGCGCGGGAGACGATCGGGCGGGTGGCGGCAGGGGCGATCGCCAAAAAGATCCTGCACCAAATAGCCGGGGTCGAAATCGTGGCCTACGTCAAACGGATTAAGGATTTGGAAGGGACTGTCGATCCCGAAACCGTGACGATGGAGCAGGTGGAAAGCAACATCGTTCGCTGTCCCGACGGGGAGTGTGCCGAGCGGATGATTGATCTCATTGAAGAGATGCGCAAGTTGGGTGACTCCATTGGCGGCGTGGTGGAATGCGTGGCCCGCCATGTTCCTAAAGGGTTAGGGATGCCCGTGTTTGATAAGCTGGAAGCCGATTTGGCCAAGGCGATGATGTCCCTGCCCGCAACCAAGGGTTTTGAAATCGGTTCGGGCTTTGCGGGCACGTTGATGACGGGTAGCGAGCACAACGATGCGTTCTATACCGATACGCAGGGCAATATTCGCACCGTGACGAATCGTTCTGGCGGGGTCCAGGGGGGAATTTCCAATGGCGAAAATATTTTGCTGCGGATTGCCTTCAAGCCCACGGCCACCATTCGCAAAGAGCAGCAAACCGTCACCAACACGGGCGAAGCGGTGACCCTAGCGGCCAAGGGGCGTCACGATCCCTGTGTGCTGCCTCGAGCGGTGCCCATGGTGGAGGCGATGGTAGCGCTGGTGTTGTGTGATCACCTGTTGCGCCAGCGTGGGCAATGTGGCCTGTGAAGTCCTGCTCTAGGCGATCAAAAACCGTACGGGAAATCAAAAGACTAAAAATCAAAGTAGATGTAGGGTAGCGCCCCTTGGGGGGCTAGCATCCACACCGCATAAAAGCACAGCGGGATCAGGAGAATCTTGATGTGCCAATTCAGTTGCAGGTGCAGTCCCCGCCGGAAGAGGTAAATGACGCCCATGCCCGCTGCCAAGGCCCACAGCATCAGGGAAAGCTGATGGGGTTCTAGCCCAAGGGCCTCTACGTAGACCTTTTGCGTAAACTGAGCATCGGCAATATGACCAAACAGCCGTTGCAGCACCAGGCCCGAATCCTTAAAGTCCGGTAGGCGGAAGAAAATCCAGGCGCTAAACACCATGCACTGGGTACAAAACCAGGCCAGCACGGTACCGGGGATGCTAGTCCAGAATGCCTTGAGCAGCGCTACTTGCTGAGAATACTGATCGATCAGGCGATGTACCACAAGGGCTAGTCCGTGCAACAGTCCCCAGATGATGAAGCCCCAGGCGGCTCCATGCCAGAGGCCGGCGATCGCCATCACAATCAGTAAATTCAAGCAAGTCCGCTGTAGCCCCTGGCGCGACCCACCCAAGGGAAAATAAAGATAGTTGCGCAGCCAGTCACCCAAAGTCATATGCCAACGCCGCCAAAAATCGGCAATGCTGGTGCTGAAGTAAGGAGCATCAAAATTGATAGGAAGCTGTAATCCCAGGAGCATCGCGGTGCCCCGAGCCATATCCACATAACCACTAAAGTCGAGATAAAGCTGAAAGCCATAGGCGATCGTGGCCAGCCACAAATCACCGCTACCGGCCCGCGCTAAGTTTTGAAAACTCAAATCCACCAGCACCCCAAGGTTATCCGCCAGCAATCCTTTTTTCAGGGCACCGCAGGCAATCAGCCAGAGGCCCTCGGCCCAGCGTTCCATGGTTGGCACGAGGGGAGCTTGAAACTGGGCCGCAAAGGACTGATACCGAGTAATCGGGCCACTAATCAGCTTGGGGAAAAAGAGCTTGTACGCAGAGAATTTCAAAAACTGCTGGGCCGCAGGTGCACCTCGGTAGACATCCACTAGGTAGGCAATGGATTCAAAGCAAAAAAAGCTAATCCCCAGCGGCGCGATCAGATGCGCCTTCGACCAACTTGCCGGTTCTTGCCAGCCCATCGTGGCAAACAAAAAGGGCATGTATTTAAACCCTGCCAGCAATAAAACATTTAGGCCAATCCCCAAGGTCAACAGTTTGAGGCGGTGGTTGTTCCAGTCCTGTTGGGCATACTCCCAATCCTCGGCGCGCCAATCCGGCGGCAGGGCGATCGCTTGCCCCAGTCGAAAGGTCACCCAGGTCGCCACCATGATCAGCGGCACATACTGCACCTGCCACGACGCATAAAATACTACGCTGGCCGCCAATAGCACCCACAGGCGCAGCCATGCCTGTTGTACCGACCAATAAATTGCCAAAACCAGGATCAGGAACAGGGCGTAGGCCAGGGAAATAAACGTCATAGCAGCAGGTAGGGCAGAGAAGGGGGAAAAGCAGTAGGGGTATGGGACGAGAGCGGGAAAAATCGTGTATTGCCGCCGTGAGGTTCTCAGAGGAGGATGGCGAACTCTCGCCGCGGCGCGATTGGACTGGGGAGATTATAGTGAAGTTTCGCGATCGCAAAAAACTTTTGCAGATTCATCGCCCGCTTGTGATAATCTACATATCCGTGGATAGGCGGGTCGGTGCCCGAGTGGTTAATGGGGGCGGACTGTAAATCCGCTGGCTACGCCTACGCTGGTTCAAATCCAGCCCGGCCCATCCATGGTTCAATTAAAAATGCAAAGTTAAAAGCGTAAAATTGATTTTATTTTTAACTTTGCACTTTTGATTTTTAATCGCCTGCCCGTGTGGCTCAGTGGTAGAGCACACCCTTGGTAAGGGTGAGGTCACGAGTTCAATCCTCGTCACGGGCTTTTGACAAAAGTAGTCATCTATATTAATCGTCCAGAATAATTTAAATTGTTCAGACCAAAAGCTGCAACAATTCGAGGGCAATTTGCTGCCCTGGAAGCGCAGGGAGTGCGATACGTAATTACGTCCCCGTCCGTTATTCAAGGCTTGAGCTGGGAGGAGCTAGGACGTTTTGGTAACCGGTTGATTTTTATCATGGCCCTAAAATCTCTGAAATTATTACTGTGTAAAGGATGGAGAGTAGGGGAGTCGAACCCCTCACCTCTGCGGTGCGATCG
>CAVYAN010000111.1:0-24536 GCA_963766075.1 uncultured cyanobacterium
ACTAGCAATACGTACTAGTCAAAGGCTTAAAGGCAGGGCACGTATTGCTGGTTCGCCGGGGGCAAACCCAAACATAGCCAATAATTCATCAGACCAGGTGACTTTCTGGTTCGGAACGTCTAGTTCCCAGTTGCCGAGACGGGCAATGCGGTGAGCCTCCCGTAGACTGGCTTCACTGGCAGCCAGAGCCATGGCAATTTGTTTGTTTGGCGTATTGTCCAGAAGAATGCCATCCAGTGCCCGATCGCCATTCGGTAATAAAGTCAACCGAGCACTCTGGCGGACCCATTTCACTGTGCCTTTGGGCAAGATAATCCGAAAGTCATGCAGAAGATCTTGGCCCGTGGCGATTGCCCGATGCCAGCTATTCTGCACAGCGGTGCGATCATCGGGATGGACAAGGTCCATCAGCAGTCTCGGGTTGGCCTTGGCGGTAACGGGGTCAATGCCGGTCAATTCTTGGGATGTTGAGTTGATGAAGGGCAGTGATACCGACTGGTCAGCATGGATAATTGCCCGAAACACCGATCCAGGAATATTGGCAGCCATGGCGGCAATCTGTTGCTGGCCCTCTTCTAGCGCGAGATAGGCCTGACTCAATTCCGCGTTGCGCTGCTGAAGTTGCTCCCTAAATTGAGTCTTGAGCTGTTTAACTTCCAGTTCAGCCAACTTGCGATCGGTAATGTCGGTATCTGTTCCCACCATCCAGACCGCTGCCCCCCGAGCATTGCGGAGGGCATTACCCTGGACCAGAATCCAACGAATTGACCCGTCCTTGTGCAACATCCGGTGCTCAAACACGCATTCCGGTGTTTCGCCATCCAGATGGGCCTGGGTGGTGGCCACCAGGGCGTGGAGATCGGCGGGATGAACGTAGGTTAGCCACGTCTGCAAATCATTGGAAATCTCCCCATCGGTATAGCCCAAGAGTGCTTTGACATTTGGGTCCAGATAAAATTCGCCCGTAGGGACATGCCATGCCCATACCCCAACTCGGGCGTTACGGGCGACTAACCTGTAGCGTTCTTGAAGGGGGGGAATGTCCGGTTCCGAGGGGGATAGTAGGACTCGCCACAGACTCCAAATTTGGGGCAATCGCCCCCCAGTCGCCCGATGAATCATTTGCCCTGCCACGGCAACCCGGTTGCCCGACTGGGTGAGGAGGATTAGCTGAATGGGGAGGGGTGGCGCAGTGGAGACGGGAGGCGTGCCCTGGGCCGTGAGGGTAGCACAGAGATGATAGTAGCGATCGCCCTCTGCCGCATCTAACAACTGCCCCATGGGCAACCCCACCACCCGAGCCGCCTCATACCCCAAAACTCGACACCAAGCCGGATTGACATAAAGAATTACCCCCTCTGGTGACGTGACTTGCACCAGATCACTGGCATGTTCAAATAGGAGGTGTAAGTTTTCCAGACAATGGGTCATGGATGGTCCGAAGCCCAGTGACTTTAGATTCAAAAGGGTTGAGTCCAAAGCCTTAAAAACACTAGTAGTGTAGCAACGATCAAGACCAGGAAAATCGGCCACACTGCTTAAAATCGGTCACGCTGCCCTCAGGTGCCTGCCCTCCCGGCCTTCCCCCCTGGCAAAATCCCAAGCAGTCCGAGCAGTCAGCACGAGTAGCCAGATACAACTCAGGCTTATTTCCCTGGCGGTAAGCCTTGCACAGCGGCAGGTAGGCCCCGCACCTGAATTGCACGATGAGCTAGACACTTAAGTTCCGGGTGGGAGCACAACGAAGCGATCGGGTTCTCAAGAGTGGCGTTAGTCAATCAGCCAACCAATCAGCCAAAGGAGCTGAACAAGCATTGCAATTTATGAATGAAATATTACGAGATTTGATCCGGCGTAAACTTCTGTGGAAGCCCCTTTTTCCCCCGGGCGTTAGTGCTATCTTGTATTCAAGAACACGCAAGAGCCAGAACGCCTCTTCAAACCTTAAACCTTGCTTGGGACTGTGTTCTCCTTCCCAACGCAACCTGCACTTATCAGTCGGTCTTTTCAGTCCGTTTCTTCAGTTGGTTCTGTCAGCTTCTCTGTACTCTAGTTTATTGCACTAAGGTGCACTACGCCACTAGTCGTTACTAGTTTGTCTTCATGTGTTATTCTCCAAAATTGTTAAGGAGGGAAACCATTAAGTTGAGTTTACAGGACTGATCGGTGCAGATGTATTGTGTAAACCTAGCGGATTAATTTATTGATTTTCTCCTGTTCAGAAAGCCTGGTAATCCTACCAGGCTTTCTGATTTTTAAACCGTAGGAAGGCATCAAAATAAGGCATCTCGAAAATTGGCAATTCTGTTCCCGATACTTAGAAATTTGTGTCGTTTTTAGGACTGCAAATGGTGAATTCGCTACACTGAGCTTAACTGACATTGAGGGTTCGAGGTAATTTTATGACTACTGTGGAAAATTTCCGTCTAAATGCGCCTCTACCATCCGCGCTTTGGCAAAAAACGTTGATTTTGGGTACGCTGGCGTTCTGGCTGAGCAGTACGCTGTTAATGGATACCGTGATGATGCCAGTGCTGTACGCTTCTGGCATGCTGCAAAGTCCCAGCTTTGCGCCCGTGGGATACACCCTGTTTTGGGTCTTGAATCGGGTTGAGTTGATCTGTGCCGGGGGAGTGTTGGTGGGAGTCGTGGCGGTGCGATCGCTGGAATCTTGGCGGACGCGCATCAGCCCTCGGGTGGTGATTCTAGCAGCACTGCTTGTTAGCGTGGTCCTAATTGAAACCTTCGGACTATCGCCCCAAATGAGTGCCTTGGGAGCAGTTCTGGATCCCTTTTCCCCGAGTCTGGAGCCACCGGCTGGCATGGGTGTGCTTCATGTGAGCTACTGGCTGCTCGATGGCCTCAAACTGGTGGCCGGGGTCGGCATTTTACAGGGAGTCTATCGCTCTGTGCGATCGTTCGATAATTTCTAGGTGTGGTTATCGTGCAGATGTCTAACCATGGGTTAGTGCGATCGTAGGCTCGATACGCGCGATCGCAGCTCTGCCACAAAAATTGCAAGCTACAAAGAACCCTCGGAAGATGTGTCTTCCGAGGGCTTCTGAGATCGAGCGATCGCCGCTAGCTAGGAATGATCGCCACTAGCTAGGAAGCCATCGCGACTTCCACCATTTGTTGCAGCTCGCCACTTTGGTACAGTTCAATCAAAATATCTGAGCCCCCCACAAATTCGCCATTAATGTACACCTGGGGAATTGTTGGCCAACTGGAATATTCCTTAATGCCACTACGGACTTCTGGATCGGCCAACACATCGCATGTTTCAAAGGGCACCCCTAAAACATTGAGAATCTGCACCACATTGTTGGAAAAACCACATTGAGGCATCAACTTGTTGCCCTTCATAAACACAAAAATCTTGCTGCTGTTAACAAGTTCATCAAGACGCGCTTTGGTTTCAGGAGTCATAGGGTTAAGGTATGAAATTCAAGGGTGTAAGAATCAAGAAGCATAGAATCAGGAAACGAAAACTCATCAATTGTGAAGGCTAGACTTCAGAACTTGAGACTCCTTAGGAGCAGACCCTAGGCGCGGTAGGGATTCGCATCAGGTGAATAATCAGCCCCAAAAAACTTCTCAGCGCTGTGAGCTCAAGCGGTTTGCGTCGCTGTGGCCCAGCTCTCTGGCGTGTAAGTTTTCAGCGCAAAGGCATGAATCGCTTCCGTCGCCATGGCTTGATTAACCGCTGCATAGACCATTTGGTGCTGGCGCACCTTGGGTTTGCCTTGAAATTGCGGAGACACCACGGTCACATCAAAGTGCTCACCATCTGGACTTTGCACTTGCACCTGAGCGTCCGGCATCTCTGCCCTAATCATGGACTCAACTTCTTGGGGACTGATCATGGATTCTCCTACACAATGACGCAGACATCATGAATATAGACATCATGGGACATGGACAGACTGGAGCAAACCGCGTAGAGGGGAAACAGGCATGAAGCCCTGCGCATCCTACGGGTTTACATAACATCGGCGCTTCAATTCTACCGAAAAGCACCATCAAGCAGAAGGTCCTAAAACTTTGCCCTCCGAAACTTTGTCCTAAAGCTCAGTGTAGTCCGAATTTGCTCCTCACCTCTATTTGGGTTGATCGGCGCGCGGACGGGGATAGGGAGCATCGACAAAGCCCATTTCTAACAATTGCTGATAGGACTTCTGGCCCAGTTCGCGGGTCGGCTGTTGGCTGCGAATAATTTGGACGAGCAGGGGCACGGCCAGCTCGGGTTGATTTTGGGCGCGGTGGGCTACCGCTAAGCGGTAGGTCGCTTCATCCCGGAGCTGGGCCGCATCTAGAGCCTTGCGCCGCTGGCTATCGGAAATGCGATTGTCGATTCCCGAAAAACTACCGGCCAAATCTTGATAAAAGTTGGAAAGCTGGTTGAAAACTTGCCGTGCTTCCTGCAACTTTTTGACTGCGGCAGGATAATTTCCGGCGGAGAAGGCTTTATCGGCCTCAGTCATTAACTTCTGACCACCCTGGTAGCTGAGCAGCCCGCTTTCCTGGGAAAGCGTCCGCAGATCGCTGGGATCAGTCCCTCCCGGTAACGCCTGGGCGTAGGTTGTTGCAGGGTGGACGGCGATCGCCACCGCGAAGGATGCAGCAACCAAACCTATAGGGCGGAGAAAACGATTCATAGCGAGGGGTTCCATGGGACGACCGTAATTTTCAGCAAAAGGAATAAGGGACTGTAACTCGCGTATCTTACCATCGGATCAGGCCGAATCAAATGGATTGAGCCTGATCCGGTTTGGGCTGGGATCGATACACTGGTCAGTGACGACTGCAGCCATCGGGGAACTGTAGCTCAATGGTCAGGGCTGGCAGCGCGATCGCGGCGCTTCCGTAACTTCCCGGTCCAAATTGACTTCCCAGAGCGATGACTTTCCAGAGCGATGGCTGACCCTGCTGACGAACTTCGGCGCACAATGTTCCCACCTTAATCTCGTTCCACCTTCAGTTTTCTCGTTCCGCTCTCAGTTGTTCTATGGCGAGTTGCTATGACTAACCCATTTTCAACCCCTTCTGCCCAAAATGTTTCACCGGGAAATGCGGCCATGCCCGAGTCCAGTGTGGGGCAGGTATTACAGCGGGGCGGGGAAGAATTTTTGCTAGAGAAGGTAGCCGATGCCTTTGCCGTGAGTACGGCTAACCGCCAAAGCTTTGCCCAAGTAATGCAGCAAATGCCTGGAGCGGCAGTCACTCCCGTGCGGAGTCCAGCCCGCCTGATGGAGGTGAGGGTGCCCGCCGCCCAACGGGATGCCCTGATGCAGCAGGCACGAAACACCGCTGGGGTGAACTATGTCAGCCACATTTATCATCTGAAAAATAATCCCGGCTCTCTGGTGTACGTGACTAATCAACTCACCGTGCAGTTTGCCCCCCAGGTGACGGCGGCCACCCTGGCCCAAATTCTTCAGGTCTATGGCCTGCAACAGGTGAAACCGATCACCACCATTCCCAACGCCTTTGTGGTGGCAACCACGACTGCCACCCAGGAAAATCCGATCAAAATTGCCAACCGGTTGATGGAGCGCTCAGAAGTCCTCACCGCAGAACCCAATGTCGTGATCCAAACCCAAACCCACTACCGCCCCAAGGACCCGCTATACGCCAAACAGTGGCACCTGAACCATACTGGGGGAGCCCAGTTGGTTTCGGGTTCCCATGTGTTTGCGGAAAAAGCCTGGGATATTACGCGGGGCAACCGTTCTATCGTAGTGGCGATAATGGACGATTCGGTTGATGTCAGCCATCCAGACTTTCAGGGAATCGGCAAAATTGTGGCTCCCCGTGACCTTAAGGACAATGACTTCCTGCCGCTGCCGGGAGAGCCGGAGGACAATCATGGCACCTCCTGTGCCGGCGTTGCCGTTGCCGAAGAAAATGGCTTCGGCGTGGTCGGTGTGGCTCCCGGCTGTGCTTTGATGCCGATTCGCACCACTGGGTTTTTGGATGATGAATCGATCGAACAATTATTTGACTGGGCCGTGCAAAAGGGCGCAGCAGTCATTTCCTGTAGCTGGGGACCGAGTGCGGTGTACTTCCCCCTGTCTCTACGGCAGCGGGCGGCCCTGACCCGCGCCGCCACCCAGGGGCGCAATGGCAAAGGCTGTGTGATTGTGTTTGCGGCGGGGAACGCCAATCGTCCCACCAGTGGCACGATTAACGAACGGGGCTGGCCCAACGATGCTCTCCGGGGTTCAGTCCAGTGGTTGGGCGGCTTTGTCGTGCATCCGGATGTAATCACGGTTTCCGCGTGCACGAGTTTGAACAAGAAGTCGGCGTACAGCAACTGGGGACCAGATGTGTCCGTGTGCGCTCCCAGTAACAATGCTCCCCCCGGCATTGGCCTGCCGGAAACGGGCTATGTCGCCACCCCACCCGAGGTGCGGGTACCCACGCCGGGACTGGGAATTGTGACCACCGATCGCCGGGGCCAGGACGGCTACGATGCCAGCGATTTCACCGCAGACTTTGGGGGAACGTCCAGTGCCACTCCCCTGGTGGCGGGCGTGGCGGCTCTGGTGCTGTCGGCCAATCCCGATTTAACGGCGACAGAGGTGCGGCAGATTTTGCAGCAAACCGCTGACAAGATCGTGGATGCCGATCCCGATCCACAGTTTGGCTTTCGCAAGGGCACCTATGAAGCCAATGGCCACTCTGACTGGTTTGGCTACGGGAAGGTGAATGCGTTCAAGGCCGTGCAAATGGCGAATCAGCGGCAAATGGCGGCGATCGCCCCCAGTCGCCAACGCCAGTATCCCACGACCGCCAATCTAGCTATCCCCGACTACAACCTCCAGGGGGTTACCAGTGGGGTGCAGGTGTCTGACAATGCCGCCATTCGGGACATTCAGGTGACTGTGGCGATCGACCACAGCTATCTGGGGGATGTGGAAGTCAGTTTGACGGCCCCCAGCGGGCAGACTGTACTCCTGCAAGGGCGATCGCTGGGACAGCGGACCACCCTACAATCCACCTACACCCTCCGCAGCACTCCCGTTCTGCGTCGCCTGCTCGGACAACCGGCCCTGGGCCGCTGGCAGCTCACGGTCACAGACTATGCCCAAGGCGACACAGGTATTCTGAAAACTTGGCAGTTGACCCTAGGGCTTTAAAGGCGGCAGGCAAGGCACAGAGAATTTATCGGTCATGGTTTGCAGGGCATACTGCAAGTCCGCCGTGAGCTGTCGCGCCCCTTGCTTCGGTGAAACCGTGAGGTAGTGGGCGGCGCGGAGGGGCGCACCAATGCGGATTTGCACACGGCTGCGCCAAGGTACCATCGCATGACTGTACTCGAGATGAATGGGTAAAATCTTGACATCCAGCATGGGCTGTGAAGCCTCGGCTTGCAACGCTAGCCGCGCCAGTCCCGGCTTTAGGGGGTGCACATGCTGACCCCGGAAAATATCCCCCTCTGGGAAAATGACCAGGGTTTCCCGCTCCTGTAGCAGCTTCACGCCATGGCGCAGGGTCGCGATCGCCGGATGCTTGACATCGACGGAAAACCCACCCAAACGCCGAATCAGCCACCCTTGCAGCCCACACATTTCATCCGAAGTTACCATAAACCGCAAATGCCGCCCGGTCACATGGTGACCCGCTGCATAGGGAACCAAAACCGCATCCCAGCGTGATCGATGGGTAGGGGCCAAAATCACGGGACCAGACTGGGGGAGATGCTCTCGCCCAAATACTTGAATGCGGCCAAAATACAGAGGCACAACGCATCGTAGACCGAGGGGATAGGCGATCGCCAACAGAGCTGACGAAAGGTCAGGTCTTGCTGGCATCCCCTCGACTGGGGGCACTGGAGGGACGAAGCCATTAGCCAAGTGCGTCACAGAATCCGGTTGGCCGTGTCTGATTACGGAATGTTCCGAACAGTCTGGATTACCGGGGGGCGGAACTATATCACCCTTTGACGAAAACGAATCGAACGTAGTCATGGCTAGAGAGGCGGTAGATGACAAAACGAGTAGACGAAAAAGGAGTGATAGACGAAAAAGGGAGCGAGGGCAAAAAAGTTACCCCTATTACCCTAGGTCGCCCAACCAATTCAATATTCGGCATAAGGACACTTTTGCGGCTGTCATGTAGGGCCGGAAAAGGGGCGGGCATGACGATGGCGGCGTTGGCCAAACCACGCCTGCAATTGGGTGCGACAGCGTTCCTCTAAGATTCCTCCCAGTACAGTGACCGAGTGGTTAGAGGCCGGACCGTCTGGAATATTCACAACGGAGCGGACAGCCCCCGCCTTGGGGTCATCAGCACCATAGACTAACTGGCCGAGGCGCGCTAGGCCCAAGGCTCCCGCACACATGGGGCAGGGCTCCAAGGTGACATAGAGTGTGCAGTCGTTTAAGTGCCAATTGTGGCGATGCTGGCCTGCTGCTCGTAGGGCCAAGACTTCCGCATGGGCCGTCGGATCAGAGTCCCGTTCGCGGCGGTTTTCAGCCGTGGCCAGCAACTGATTGTCCGGTCCGACCACCACCGCCCCCACGGGAACTTCTCCAGCATTGCCTGCGGATTGGGCCAGGGCGATCGCCTGGGCCATCCAGTGGCAATGTTGCGCATACTCGGCACTGGCCAGTCCCCCATTCAAGGCGGAGTCCCGGCGTGCAGAGGTTTCTAACGCAGAGGTTTCTGACGCGAAGTCTTTTCTAGAGCACACAGCAACTGACCAACCCACAAAAAATACCCATCCTCAGAACCTGACCTGATGGCCTGCCTGGTAGCCTATTGCATGGCCCAGTGGAAGGCGATTTAACCTAAAACAAACCTACCGTAATCCGAGAAAGAACGTAATCCGAGAAAGAAGGTCTGCCTGCGGAGCAAACGGGCATTACTCCCTGATTCCCCATCTGACGGTGGCCTGGGGGGGGAAGTTCCGATAATTTCCCAGCCCCTGCATCCTCAACTGCTGACGGGTTCAGCAGCCTCTAACAGCGCATCGAGCTGCCCCACTAGATCGAGCTGATAGAGATCATCGCAGCCACCAATCGGGTGCTGATTGATAAAAATTTGGGGGACAGAACGCCGGCCCCCGGCTCGGGCGGCCATTTGGCTGCGGGCAGCCTCGTTGCCGTCAATTTTGTGTTCAATAAACTTCACCCCTTTCCACCACAGCAATAACTTGGCCCGAATGCAATAGGGACAGGTCTGCCAGGTGTAGATTTCTACATGGGCCTTAACCAGGGCGGGATTTCGGCCAAACAGAGCGTTGAAGGTTTTGAGCATGGTTCTGTCACTCCATTTCCATAAATTGAAGGAAAATTTGAGCCGATCGGGGTAGCCAGAATCGCATCAGCCTACTGGCAAGGTAGCATAGGCTGCTGAAATGCGTAGGCTGCTGAAATGCGTAGGCTGCAGGCAGAGCGACAGCGCTGCAAAAGTTTACATCTCTATTCCATCCCTAAAAGATCTGGGTTGCCGGGGGAGTACCTGGCCCTGGGTACAGAGGGATCCGGGCTTTGGGGCGAATTATGCAGTAAAACTTTACATGCGCTTTATTCGGAACTAATTTCAAGGGCGTCGCCCCCTTTTGATAGACTTATTCACTAGACCAAACCTTTGGAACGAAGCAAAATCAGCAGTTGGGAGGAATTACGTGGAGAATACGCTCGGTCTAGAAATTATTGAAGTTGTCGAACAGGCAGCGATCGCCTCTGCCCGCCTCATGGGGAAAGGCGATAAGAACGAAGCCGACCGGGTTGCCGTGGAAGCCATGCGGGAACGCATGAACAAGATCTACATGCGGGGCCGCATTGTGATTGGGGAAGGGGAGCGGGATGATGCTCCAATGCTGTACATCGGCGAAGAAGTCGGGATTTGCTCCCAGCCGAATGCCAAGGATTTTTGTAACCCCGATGAGCTGGTCGAAATTGACATTGCTGTGGATCCCTGCGAAGGCACCAATCTGTGCGCCTACGGACAGCCCGGATCGATGGCCGTGCTTGCCATTTCCGAAAAAGGTGGCTTGTTTGCCGCTCCTGACTTCTACATGAAGAAGCTGGCGGCACCTCCGGCGGCCAAGGGTAAGGTGGACATTAACAAGTCGGCGACGGAAAACTTGAAGATTCTGTCGGAATGCTTGGACCGGGGAATTGATGAATTGGTTGTGGTCGTGATGAAGCGCGATCGCCACAACGACTTGATCAAGGAAATTCGCGACGCGGGGGCTCGGGTCCAACTGATTAGCGACGGTGACGTGGGCGCTGCCATCAACTGTGGTTTTGCGGGCACCAACATCCATGCGCTGATGGGCATTGGGGCCGCTCCAGAAGGGGTGATTTCGGCAGCGGCACTGCGCTGTTTGGGGGCCCACTTCCAGGGGCAGTTGATCTATGATCCGGCGGTGGTCAAGACTGGTTTGATTGGCGAAAGCAAGGAAGCCAACATCGAGCGCCTGCTCAGCATGGGTATCACCGATCCGGATAAGGTCTACACCGGGGAAGAACTGGCCTGTGGCGAAAACGTCCTGTTTGCGGGGACTGGCATCACTCCCGGAAACCTGATGAATGGCGTGCGCTTCTTCAAGGGGGGGGCTCGCACCCACACCCTGGTCATCTCCAGTCAATCTCAAACGGCGCGGTTTGTGGATACGATTCACATGCCGGGTCAGCCGAAGGTTGTGCAGTTGCACTAGGCCATTTCGGCAGCCATTGGCGTATCATCGGGTCGGCAGTTTATCAATTTACAGTTGACTGTCGGCCCGACGAAACGGTGGTTTGAAGCCACATCCAACTGGACTGAAGGAGACTAAGTGCGGGTGTCTTTTTTGGCCCCGCACTGTCTGACTTCACCCCCTAACTTTTCTTTTTTATCTCCTCCTTTAAGAAAATAAAAAATTAGGTTCAGTATGAATATTGCAGTCGTTGGGCTCAGTCATAAAACGGCTCCGGTGGAAGTGCGGGAAAAACTGAGCATTCCGGAGCCCCAGGTTGAACAGGCGATTGCCAAGCTCTGTAGCTTTCCCCACATTGAAGAAGTTTCTATTTTAAGCACCTGCAATCGCCTAGAAATCTACGTGGTCACCAGTGAAACCGAACACGGGATGCGCGAAGTGGGTCAGTTTCTCTCGGACCACAGCAAATTTCCCGTACAGTCCCTACGGCCCTATCTGTTTACGCTGCTGCACCAGGATGCAGTCATGCATTTGATGCGGGTGGCCTCTGGGCTAGACAGTTTGGTGCTAGGAGAAGGCCAAATTCTGGCCCAGGTGAAGCATTGCCACAAGCTGGGGCAACAGCATAATGGCGTGGGCCGAATTTTGAATCAGCTTTTGAAGCAAAGTCTTGCCGCTGGCAAGCGCGTGCGGACTGAAACCAGCATTGGCACGGGGGCGGTATCTATTAGTTCGGCGGCGGTGGAGTTGGCCCAGATGAAGGTGCCCACCCTAGCCAACCAGCGGATTGTGATCTTGGGAGCGGGCAAGATGTCGCGGCTGCTGGTGCAGCATTTGGTTTCCAAGGGAGCCAATGATATCACCGTGCTGAATAGGACGTTAGACCGGGCCCAGGAACTCTCCAATCAGTTTCCCGAGGCCCATTTGAAATTGCAGTTGATGACGGAAATGCTGCCTGCCGTAGCGCACGCCAATATCGTATTCACAGGCACTTCGGCGACGCAACCTTTGCTAGACCGGAGCAATCTGGAAACGGTGCTCGATCCCAATCAATCGCTGATGCTAATTGATATTGCTGTTCCCCGCAACGTGGATGCCGATGTGAATGACTTGGCCCATGTGCGCGCGTTTAATGTGGATGATCTGAAGGCCGTGGTGGCTCAGAATCAACAGGCGCGGCGGCAAATGGCCATGGAGGCAGAGGCGCTGCTGGAAGAAGAGGTGGATGCTTTTGACGCCTGGTGGCGATCGCTGGAAACCGTCTCCACCATCAGCAGTCTCCGGGACAAAGTGGAAACCATTCGCGTCCAGGAATTGGAGAAGGCGCTTTCCCGGTTGGGCAGCGAGTTTGGCGACAAGCACCAGGATATTATTGAGGCCCTGACGCGCGGCATTGTCAACAAAATCCTCCACGACCCTATGGTGCAACTGCGGGCTCAGCAGGATATCGAAGCGCGCAAGCAGGCCATGGAAACCCTCTGTACCTTATTTAATCTAGAAACCACTGCGTCCAAAAAACAGTTTAGCTAGGGGACGGTTTGCCCTTGTGGATAATTCTTTCTATCAGCGGTTCAGCACGGCTTTTTTATGACGTTATCCTGGCACTCCGTTCAGTCCTACGAAGACATCTGCTATCACAAAGCCGAGGGCATCGCCAAAATCACGATTAACCGTCCCCATAAGCGCAATGCTTTTCGTCCGAAAACGGTTGTGGAGCTTTATGCCGCCTTTGCCGACGCCCGAGAAGATCCGGCGATCGGGGTAGTTTTGCTGACGGGTGCGGGACCCCACACGGACGGAAAATACGCCTTTTGCTCGGGGGGCGACCAAAGTGTCCGGGGCGAGGGCGGCTATGTGGATGAGCAGGGCATTCCCCGACTAAACGTGCTGGATTTGCAGCGGCTCATTCGGTCTATGCCCAAGGTGGTGATTGCGCTAGTAGCGGGCTATGCGATCGGGGGTGGGCATGTATTGCATATGCTGTGTGACCTGACGATCGCAGCGGACAACGCCATCTTTGGCCAAACGGGACCCAAGGTGGGCAGTTTTGACGGTGGCTTTGGGGCGAGCTATATGGCCCGGATTGTGGGGCAGAAGAAGGCGCGGGAAATTTGGTTTCTCTGTCGCCAGTATGACGCCCAAGCGGCACTGGATATGGGTTTGGTCAATACGGTGGTGCCCGTAGACCAACTGGAAGCCGAAGGGATCCAGTGGGCGCGGGAAATCTTGGAAAAAAGCCCGATCGCCATTCGCTGTCTCAAGGCCGCATTGAACGCCGACTGCGATGGGCAAGCCGGATTACAGGAACTGGCGGGCAACGCGACCCTGTTGTACTACATGACAGCGGAAGGGGCAGAAGGCAAACAGGCGTTTCTAGAGAAGCGATCGCCGGACTTCAGCCAATATCCTTGGTTACCCTAATCCAATTCTTCCTCATTCAAACCCGTCTAGAGCCGTTTAGTCGCCATTTCTGGCATGGCCGTCGCCCCCTTGGGGATCGCCATCCGCCGTCGCGCCGTGACCGCCGCGATTTCTGTGACGACTTCAGCATCGGGGACTGGATGCAACGCCGGGGATGCCGTCTGCCACATCACCATGCCATCAAACTGCCAATCCGTTGCAAACGGGGGGATCGCTAGTGCGCAGGCTTTCCAGCTACTTTGCACATCCACATTGAGCATCTGGCAAGATCCGCCGCGTCGCCCTTCTGGAACGTAATGGCGACAATGACGGCAGGAGGGAACGGGGGCAGCACAGGGGTTCATAAGGGTCTAAAAATTCGATAGCTTGTTATTTACTTATTCTGAACGATGAATTTTTTCGGTTGAGGCGCGATCGCGGTCTGTAAAGGGGATGAGTGGCTTGATTGGAGCGATCCCCAAGAAAAAAGAGGTTTAGATTGTTTTCGGATTTGATAAAAATTGCAGAAGAATCTCAGATGAATCTACGTATTTATACGTGAAAACGGTCATTAATCCGGCTGAAAGGGATAAGGGATCAACTGGAACATTAAACGGAGCTACATCAAAACTTTATGAAAAGCTTTATGAAAAATCATCCAAATTCTATTGAATCGATCAGGCTCTAGTTTTGGTGAGTCCGATCTGAAGAATTCACTAGACTTAATATTGCGAGTTCAAACCAGGCCCCAACTTAATATCTCGATATTTAAGTCTTAAGAAAGGGCTTAAAGAACGCGCTGCTTCAAATTGCCCCCCTGTGACACTCAAATTCACAGAAGGTAGAAGACAGAAGGTCAAACGTTTCAGGAGAGCAGGCCATTCAAGCGTTGGTGGCTGGGAAATTATTATTCCCACCGAGACCGCACCAAAGTATCAGGCAGGCACTAGGCCCGCACTCTACCGATGGCTGTGTCACTCTGGCACAGCCCAGGATGCATCGGTGTGATCTCGATCGAGGGCTGACTATGATCTAAAATCTAGGGCTGGCGATCGCCCATGGCTTTGGCAGCGCAGAGCGAGCAGATGCCCCAGCGCTCTAGCTCACCGGGGGGCGTGGGACACTGGCATTGAGAACATTGGACCAAGTGTTGCGTGCGCGATCGCATCAGGGTTTGCCAGCGCGAAAACGCCTGATTGGCATCCAGAGGATCGGGAGTTGGAGCAGACCGCGTCAGGTTTAATGCCCCCTCGATCCGGCTAGGGTGCTGGTGCCACAGTTGCATTCGAGGATCAGACTGCGACCCGGAGATCGCGGCGGCTGAACGATGCCACTGCGCCGTGGAAAACCGAATATCTGTTAAAGAAAGCGCTAGGACGGTATTGAGCTTGGCGAGAATGCGTTGCCGTTCAAAGACTAAGTTTTGGGCCCAGGCAGCACTGGCCGTCGCGACACTCAACACACCCCGCTGAATGGCAATGGGCCGGGTTTGCAACGCTACATGTTCTCCCACAATCTCCCCCCAGTGCCGCAACAACTGCTGATGTTGCTGGCGCTCTGGCGTCGTGTATTGCTGCTCAAGATGGCCAAGGACACCGCCAAGGGACTGGAAAGGCATGGGAAAGGAGAAGAAGGAGGATTAAAAATTGCGTCACTTCACTCAAAAGAGTGTATAACTTTGCTCAATTCTTTGTTCAAGTCGTTGCAGATCGGTGATACTAGACCGGCCAGCGTTGGGCCAGGACTTGTTAGGCCAGAACCTGCTGCGTTGGATAGGGTGCATCGGTTTATTGCACGTCTCAGTCTATTGCCTGAGACCTCATTAATATAATAATTGCGTTTGTTTAGGAGTTGCTCCATGCGTCAAGCCTCTACCGTCGAACCCCTGTCCTGCACTGCTCAGGCATTGCCCCTGGGCCTGCAACAGGCATTGGCGCACTTGGACATCCAGATCGAGGAAGAATTGGCCCGGTATCGCCGCCAGCGCCGCCAGTCCATGGGCACGTCGCCAGCCCATTCACGGGGGGCTGCATCCTTGCCATCATCAACCCCCAAGACCTTGGACTTGATTGCGATTCCAGCCCTAGGGGGACGGACCAATCCATTGCCCCAGGAGTCCGCGATCGCCTCAGAGTCGCGATCGCATCCGATGGCGGAGAGATCTGGGACAGTGGGGAACTGTTAAGTCTAGCCGCACCTGCATCCCTGACGGGGGCTTCTGCCCTGTCCGGAACCGCTACTCAGGTCGGGACACCCGATCGGATTGGGCCCGATCAGATTGCACCTGATCAGATTGAGCAGTCTACCTCGATTCAGGTGAGCGGTATTCCGTCTGAACCCACACATCTAGATGATTACCTCGAATCCTCTGAAGCGCTGTTGCAAAGTCTGGCGACAGAAGAGGCCCAAGTCCGGGCAGAGAAAGGCTTTATGAAGAGTCTGGTCACGCCTCTGGGCATCGGCTCAATGCTGTTGCTGTTGCTGTCTAGCTCGTTATTTGGCTATGTGCTGATGAATCCCGGAAACTTGACGGAACTGTTGGGTTTTCGGCACGATCAGTTGCCCCAGCCCACGACTAGCAATTCCCAGCCACCCGCATCGAGTCAGTCAGTTTTATCGCCCTTGGAACCAAATTTGGCAGCCCAGGAATTTAAAGATCTCAATATTAATACCCTGGGGAGCCTCAAGCTGCATGGGAACGCCCTGCGATCGCCTGTACTGCCCAGTCCTCTGATCGTGCCCACAGGGCAGCCCCTCGGAGCGGTGGGGCAGGGTGGGGTCCCGGGCAAAGTTGCCGCGCCCGGACCGGGGGGGGCTTCAGCCCGGGTGTCCCCAGGGCCTTTCGGCGCAGCGGTAGTAGTGCCCCAACCCCGCGCCGCCTATGCTCCCCCAACTGTGTCGCTTTACAGTCCGCCGCAACCGGCCCGACGTCCGTCATCGACTGCGCCTAAATCGGCCCCTCGTTCCCTTCCGGTTGCGCCCAGAGCCGTGCCTAAGCCGATCGCGGAAATCGCCCCCGTCGCCAGCCCTAGCGTCAGCCCAACGTCAGCCGGTGGATCGGCTGGCCGTACCGTCGTGGTGCCCTATACCAATGATCGCGATCTGGATGCAGCACAGCGGGTTGATCCCAATGCCCATATGGACAGTAGCTTTAGCGATGGCATTACCCGCATTAATGCCGGGACCTATGGGAGCGAAGCTGCGGCCAAGGCCCGGGTTGAGGAACTCCAGCGGCAAGGGGTCAATGCGGAGGTGCGTGAGACGCGGTAGTCACGCAGCAAGGCGGAAGAGGGATGCGAGGATAAGGGGATTCAGGTAGTATTGAGGGGACGCCTTCCTATGCATTTGCGGAGCGAGCTATGGGATTGTTTGACCGGATCTGGCGGCTCATTCGGGCGAATCTGAATGATCTGGTGAGTAAAGCAGAAGATCCAGAAAAGATTCTGGAGCAGACGGTTCTGGATATGCAAGAGGATCTGATCCAGATGCGGCAAGCTGTGGCCCAGGCGATCGCCACCGAAAAGCGCACAGAGCGGCAATGTTCCCAGGCGGGATCCACCGCAGATGAGTGGTATCGGCGGGCGCAGTTGGCGTTGCAGAAGGGAGATGACACGTTAGCGCGGGAAGCCCTGACCCGGCGCAAGTCCTACCAGGATACGGCGGATGCGATGAAGGCGCAGTTGGCCCAGCAAACCGTGGTGGTGACCCAACTGAAGCAAAATATGATGAAGCTAGAAGGCAAGATTTCCGAAGCCCGCACCAAGAAGGATCTCTTGATTGCCAAGGCGCGATCGGCCCAGGCTTCTCAGCAAATTAATGAAATGCTCGGGCGGACAACCACCGGCGGAGCCATGCAAGCCTTTGAACGGATGGAAGAAAAGGTGCTGCAATTGGAGGCCCAATCCGAAGCTGTGGCCGATTTGGGCATGGATGATTTAGAGCGGCGGATTGCTTCCCTGGGGGAAGCGGATGATGTGGAAGCAGAACTGGCGGCCCTGAAGCAGCAAATGGTTGGCGGTAGTGGTTCGGTGCAGCAATTGCCTCAGGGCGAGACGTTGAATTAGGGACTTCCATGAAAATAAGGCGATTTCCAAGAAATAATATACCCACTGGGTAATCGATCCGCTGGCTACCCTGCGGGAAGTGAACTACGACTCCGCTCAGCCAGCGGCAGATTGCTCAATACCACTTCGCTCAGCTACCCCAAAAATTGCTCCCTTCGACTCCGCTCAGGGAGCAATCTGGGTGGAGTCGAAGGGACGCTCTAGCGGGGGGGCATCTTGGCTCTGGCGAGTGTGCATCCGCAATAGGCTAGTAATGATGTACAGGTTATTTTTCACCTGATGGTGCAGGGCCAGTTCGGCGATCCGCAGCTTTTCCTCCAGTTCGGCATTCCGGGCTTGGAGAGCTGCTATTTGGGGGTGAGCGGCTTGGGGGTGAGAGAATAAAGCAGGGGATTCGGGGCCGGATGCTCCCGGTGTCGGTGGCTCGGAGGCGGGCGGGGTGGTCCGTTTCCACAGTATAAAAGAGACGACATTAAACCAGAGGTCACTCCGGTCCACTGTCAAATTTACGTGGTAGGTTGTTTGGGATGCTCTAGACCATTGAGTGAGCCAATTCTTGAAGAGCACCATACTTGAAGATCACCATGGAGTATTGGGTACACATTAAGACAGAAATGGGCGGCAATGACTGTAATCTTTTGCAGTCATTACTTTGCAGTCACTACTTTGCCATCGTTACCGCAATGCGCGGCTTCTTGCAGTGGCCATGATAGCAAACGGTAAAGAAATTTCGGCGATCGCCCACAGGGCCATACCATAAATTACTTTTCTGGGACAATGAAGATGAAACAGGCTTGACCGCTAGTTTCTAGAAAGCAGGATAGTCAGTAAATTTCTGGAACGCTGGTTGGCAGGCAGGTTGATCCATGAAGACCGTTTTGATTGTTGAAGATGATGTCGTCATGGGGGCATTGATTCAGAATTACCTGGAGGCAAAGGGGTTCCACAGTCAGGTGGCTCACAGTGGGGAATCTGGCGTGCAGATGAGCCAAGAGGCTTTGCCCGATTTGGTTCTGTGTGACTGTGCAATTGCCCGGTATTAGCGGCTATGAGGCGTCGCAGACGCTACGACAAACCTCAGCCACCGCGACGATACCGTTTATTTTTCTGACGGGGAAGGTATCCAATGCCGATCGCCTGTTGAGGGATGGAACTGGGAGCCGATGATTATTTAACCAAGCCCTTTAGTCCTGAGGATTTACTGCGGGCGGTGAATTCTCGCTTGGAAAAGCACGCCATGGCACAGGCCCTGCAACAGCAGCAGATGGATAGTTTGCGCCACAGCATTGCGTTGTCGCTGCCCCACGAATTGCGCACTCCGATTACCAGCATTTTGACGGCGGCGGAACTGCTGCGCTATACGGCCAATGAGCCGCCCCAGGTGCTCGAGATCGCCGATACGATTCAGTCGGCGACCGAGCGACTACACGCATTGGTCAAGAATTTTTTGCTCTACGCCGATTTGGAAGTGGCGGCCCATGATCCCAACCGGGTCCAACCCCTCCCGCAATACCCGCTGGACGATCCGGCGGCCCTGATTGCGATCGCCGCGACCCAAATCGTTCAACGTCAGGACCGATTAGCAGACTTGCAGTTGGACCTGCACAACGCGGCGATCGCCCTGCCCGAAACCGTCCTCCTCAAAATCCTCGATCGGCTGCTGGATAACGCCTGCAAATTTTCTGCCGCTGGCACGCCGATCCAAATCCGCAGCCACCTAACCGCCAAAGGGTTCCTGCTCCAAATCACTGACTATGGGCGGGGCATGACTCCGGAGCAGATTGCGCAGAAGGGGGCCTATATGCAATTCAATCGCCGCCTCTATGAACAGCAGGGGACGGGCTTGGGGCTGATCATCGTCCAGCATCTCGTGGAACTCCACGGGGGCACACTGAACATTCATAGCGCGCCCGGGAAACGCACCACGGTGCAGGTATTCTGCCCGATGCCCTGAAGGATTGGACAATCTACTCTGCCCCCTTGGGCAATGTTACAGTGAAGGCCACGGTGCGGAAAAATCCAGTTTTTGATAGGTCTATGGCGTCTGTTGTTGTGGAATTTGAGGGAGTGGGGTTTGCGGTGGCGGGGCGATCGCTGCTGCAAAACCTGAGCTTTAGTATCACCTCGGGTGAGGCGTTGGTGCTGCTGGGGCGGAGTGGTTCGGGCAAAACCACGACGATGAAGCTGGTGAATCGGTTGCTGCTCCCCACCCAGGGACAGGTGCGGGTGCAGGGCCAAGCCACAACGGCGTGGGATGCCATTCAACTGCGGCGACAAATTGGCTATGTGATTCAGGAAACGGGGCTGTTTCCTCATTTCACGGTTGAGCGCAATGTGGGGGTGGTGCCGACGTTGCAGGGTTGGCCTGCCAAGCGCGTGAAGGCGCGGGCCCAGGAGCTCTTGCAGTTGGTGGGCTTGGATCCGGCCTATTTTGGCGATCGCTACCCGCATCAACTGTCGGGGGGGCAACGGCAGCGGGTAGGGGTGGCACGGGCGTTGGCGGTGGATCCACCGATTCTGTTGATGGATGAGCCGTTTGGGGCGTTGGATCCAATTACGCGGCTGGAGTTGCAGCAAGAATTCCACCGCTTGCAGCAGGAGTTGGGCAAAACGGTGGTGTTTGTTACCCACGATATTCAGGAAGCCTTTGGACTGGCGTCGCGGATTGGGCTGATGCAGGCGGGCGAGCTGGTGTTTTTGGGCACGGCGGCGGAATTTCGGCGATTGCCCCTGCCGGAGGCGCAGGCTTTTTTACGGACGTTGTCGGGATAGCTTGGGCAGAAGACAGGGGGCAAAAGACAGGGAGTAGGAGGCCACGGGTATGGGCAGGTTGCAGGTGGGAAGATGAAGGATTTCTTTTTGGTGCGCTATGGGCCGGAAATTTGGCAGCATACGGGGGAGCATTTGCTGCTGGTGGGGGTGGCGATCGCCTTGGCGACGCTGATCGGCATCCCAGTGGGGATTTTGATTACCCGCCAAACGTTCTGGCGGCAACCGGTGCTGGCGATCGCCAATATTTTGCAAACGATTCCCAGTCTGGCCCTATTTGGCTTACTGATTCCGGTGCCGGTGATTGGCGGAATTGGTCCGGTGCCGGCGATCGTGGCCCTGACGCTCTATTCGTTTCTGCCGATTATTCGCAATACCTACACGGGAATTACGGGCATTGATCCGGCGATCTCGGGAGGTGGGTCGGGGCATGGGCATGACGGACTGGCAGTTGTTAACTCAAGTGGAAATTCCGTTGGCGATTCCGGTGATTTTGTCGGGCGTGCGGGTGGCGACGGTGATTGCTATTGGCATTGCGACGATTGCAGCGGCCATTGGGGCGGGAGGCTTGGGGGTCTTTATTTTTCGGGGCATTGCCGTGGTGAATAATCAATTGCTGCTGGCAGGGGCGGTGCCTGCGGCGGCGATTGCCCTCGCAGCGGACTATGGCATTGGGTGGCTAGAACGCCGCTGGCAGCGATTTTAGGCAGGCAGCGGGTTAGGGGCCATCCAGGGGATGGCTTTGCACGGGGATAGCTTAGGGGCGTGCATGCCCCCTGGCTCGCTCCTGCACCCCAAAACGGACTCTCGGCCAAACGGTCTTATTTCTCCTAAGCAGACATCCGTGACGATGTGCTTTGAGATGACAAAACCGATGCGCTTTGAGACGGCAAAGCCAAGCGTGAGACTCTAATTCTCCGGTTGCCGCAAGGCTTCAATATCAGCGACCGGGAGACCTGTGATAGTGGCGATTGCGGCATTATCCAAAACTGGGAGCAAGCGTTGGGCGATCGCCACCTGGGCCTCTTGCCACCCCTCCTGTCGCCCTTGTTGGAGTCCTTGTTGAAGTCCCTGTTGGAGTCCTTGTTGAAGTCCTTGTTGAAGTCCTTGTTGGAGTCCTTGTTGGAGTCCTTGGCGTGTGGCTCGAGTAATTGCACCCCGCTGGTCTTGAATAAATATCATCTGATGCTCCAACTCGTCCAATTCCTCCGGGCTCAAGTTCGCTTGATTGGCCATGGCAAAGGCTTGCTGAATCTCCGCTACATCGCCCATCGTCGTCGGCACGACACTCAAATCCCGCGCATGTTGCAGAAAGTAAATCCATTTCTCGGTTAACGTACTCAACTGTTCTAGTGGTTGCTGAAACTTGGGCAATTCCACAAACACCAGCTCTAAGTCGTCCACCGGATAGTCAATTAAATGCTGTTTCTCCTTGAGAATAAATCGGCTAATCACCGGCTCGATCTCGGGGAACATGATGAAATCCGTAATCGTCAGCGCAATCACCGGATTGAGGAGGGGATAATCCTCTCCTGCTTTTAACTGAATTGAATACGCCTTAGCCGCGTTATAGAGAATGCGTTTTTCAAAGCCTTCGACATGCAATACTTGCATTTCAATAATCACCGTTTCGCCCGTCACCAACTTGGCCTTGATATCCAGATAGGTATCCTTGACCCCCAGGATTTTGGGTGCCTGATAGGGATTGAGAATATCTAGATCGGCGATCGCCGGTTGTCCATCATAGAGAATGCCGTTCAAAAAGCTGATCAATATCCCATGGCTCTGCTCAGAGCCAAAGATTTTCTTGAAGGCAAAGTCGGTCTTGGGGTTGATGAAAATCATGGGGAGTGGGGGCGGACTCTGGGTGCGCAGCGATCGCAGCTGATCTCATTGTACCCAGTTCTCATCGGGCCGGGGCTTCACCCTGTCCACGTCGGCATCCGCCCATTCCCCCTTCATCTGTCTCACGGCCACTAGAAATAGTCTCACGGCCACTGGCAGCGATCGCCCTTCCCCCCTCATCTGTCTCACGGCCACTAGAAATGGTCTCACGGCCACTGGCAGCGATCGCCCCTTTCCCCCTCGCCTGTCTCACGGCCACTAGAACCGGTCTCACGGCTACCCAAAACGGTCTCACGGCGACTAGAACCGGTCTCATTGCCAGTAGAAACAATCGCGCCTGCACCCAAAACCCTCTCTCGGCCCAACCGTCTTATTTCTCCGACACAGTCTCACTTTGCCTTCCTGGGGGTTGACCACCACCCAGAACCGTCTTACCCGTCTCACACGCTTTGGACGGAGTCAATTTCCCCACCCCACAGCCCACGGCCCACCCCAAGCCCACAGCAAAAAGGAGCATAGCCCAGCTATGCTCCTTTACGGTTCGATTCAATTTCACCTCGGGTTCTAGGGCGACCATCCCCGGCCCCTTTTAGCCACAGTCCCTAGCCCGGAGTGGCAACGGCCACGGCTGCGGCTTTGGCTTTCCGGCCCTTGCGAAAGCGTTGGCTCATGGCTTCCACCAACGGCTCCAGGCCATTGCCGGTCTGGCCACTGGTTTTGGCGTAATTGTAGACCGTCAGGGCAGCGGTATAGGCTTCGCTACCCACCACCATGCAGGTGTCATCGAGCATATCTTGCAGTTGGGTCAGGCTCAGCAAGAACCCATAGAGATCGTCATACAGTTCCAGATCCTTGCGCATTTCTTCAACCTCAAACGATCGCGGCAAGAAGGTCGAATTTTGGTTGGCAATTTCCAGAGCTTTGGAAACAAAGGCCCGACTTTTGTCGCCCATTTTGGGCAGGGCGGCGCGTTCTTCCCGCACCAGATCGACTAGGAAGGGCAAGCGCTGCTTGATGGTGGTGATGGCATTGTGAATGGTTTCGCGATCGTCTGGAGAAAGTTGGGCACTGATGGGCGTCATAAACAAGACCTCAAGAAGAATAAGTATCTAAACAATTGTTAATGTAATTAAGGATACTTTGGCTACGCAAAGGGGTGTCACCCCCCAGGGAATCAGATCCCCGGCATTTCTAGAAATGCCGGGGATCTAGATGCACCGTTGAATGACGCATCCACCCGACGGGAGATCCCTGACTGCAACGCATTCCCTGTGGGAGGATCAGACTATAACTGGGCATGATAGAGCGGCAACAGTCGATGGGGAACTTCGGATGAACGCGATCGCACGGCAACTGGGACTGATCATTGGCTTGGGCCTTGGCACAGGAGTCGCGACCTTTGGAGGCATCGCTTTTGCCCAAGTCATCCCCGATGGGACTTTACCCACGACTGTGACCAGTCCGAATAATTTGAATTTTGAGATCGGCGGCGGCAGTCGTAGCGGCAACAATCTGTTTCATAGTTTCAGTCAATTTTCTGTGCCCACGGGTGGCTCTGCGGTCTTCAACAACGCCGCCGATATCCAAAACATCTTCAGTCGCGTTACGGGTGGCAGTGTTTCCAATATTGATGGATTAATTCAAGCCAATCGGCACCGCCAATTTATTTCTCCTCAATCCCAATGGCATTTTGTTTGGACCCAATGCCTCGTTGAATATTGGCGGTTCGTTTATCGGTACAACCGCTAATAGCATCAAGTTTGCCGATGGCGTCGAGTTTAGTGCGGTCAATGCCAATGGGATCGCCGTTGTTGACAATGAGCGTGCCGATCGGCTTGCAAATGGGTGCCAATGCTGGCCCAATTCAAGTGCAGGGTCCCACGGCACCAAATGCCTTTTTCCGTCCTCCTACCCTATCTGTTGCACCCACGCAAACGCTAGCATTAGTTGGGGGTCAGATCGATATTAATAGTGCTAATGTATCTGCCCCCGATGGGCGGATTGAGCTTTGGGCATTACAAAATGGGCAAGTGGCGATCAATGACCAAACGCCCTGGCAACTGACGAGTTCGGCGGCAACGGCAAACTGGGGAACCATTACCCTCCAGCAGGCTTCGCTCGTTGATGTGAGTGGCCCCAACGGTGGAGCCATTAACATTCGGGGCTGTGGACTGACAGTGAAGGAAGGATCGAACATTAGCTCTATTACTTTTGCGGGGCAAGGTAAAGGGATCACGGTTCAAACAACAGAATTTGTAGATCTCCTGGGAGCTTCTCTGCCAGGACAAATTGGTCCTGGTATTAACACTAACGTGGGTATCCTATTTGGCCCGCCAGGCAGCGGGCGAGCTGGGGATGTGACCGTTGAAACTGGTCGTTTACGGCTGGCAGCTGGCGCTTGGCTAGAATCCTCTTCTAACGGAGACAATTCGCGCTCAGGCGATGTGACCGTTCGGGCAACAGAGGTGGAGGTAGTAGGTGCAAATCCATTTTTTGATGCGCCGACCTCCATTACCACCACGCTCTTTAGTGGCAAGAACAATCAGAGTGGCAAGATTACTGTCGAGGCCAATCGCATCCGGGTGTTAGATGGTGGAATTATCAGTTCGGCTCTGGTCGACCTTAGATCCAACCTCTGCGTCCACGGGCAAGGCTGGAGACATCTCAATTCACGCCACCGAGAGCCTAGAAATATCGGGATACACACCCGGTAAGACTGTTGTCTGGTGTAAGTACGGGCATTGGACGAACAGAAGGGCAGCGGGAAACATCACCATTGATGTGGGGCGTTTGCAACTCTCTAACGG
>CAVYAN010000112.1:0-12049 GCA_963766075.1 uncultured cyanobacterium
ATCCTGATAGGACCCTCTCAGTCTCAGTCATCTTTAACCTGTTCCAAAAACCACTGTGAGTAAATCCCAATACTCTCGTTATCGATATGGATGGCATCCTTGGTGCGGAAATGATTATGAGGATAGCGCGGCAGATATTTCCATTTTTCCGGAGGGAAGTATCTCGCAAAAGCCTGCCGCACCTGGTTTTTGCGCGGCGTAGACTCCAGCAACGGACTGGTGGGCATCTCATAAAAAACCACCCGCACCCCCGCCTGCGTTAGTAACTGAACGCATTGGCTTAACTCATGCATGTGCCGCTGTAATTGGTCATCCGGCAGCAAACGACTGTCATGCTCCCGCTGCTGCTCATAGCTCAACCGAAAGAGCGATGACGACTGGAGCTTTTCGGCATCACTCAGAGGTTTTTCAGGCGGGTTAGTCCTCAGCGGTACGGGCAGGACTGCACCCGATCGCGGTGTTGAGAAGCCCGACCCCAGGGTTGAGAAGAGAGCCGAATCCATGACCTGTTTAATCCCGGGGCTGAACACATTGGTCATTACAATCGCCAGGGGGTCATGCTGCTCACGAAAGGCCGGGACATACCGTTTTAGCAGTCCTTTGGCAGGGTTGGCAAAGCCAGCGGTGAAGGCAGCATGTTCGCCCACTTCGACTTTGTTGATCTCGATAAAGACTGCACGGGGAAAAGTCGCCTTCGCCTTCACCAAATTGAGCCCGACTATGGGGCCTTGACCAGGGAATGCCAAGTTAGAAAACTGTTCTGGCAGCACCAGATTAGCACTTAAAGAACTCCCCACTAACACCCGATCTTGGGGGGAATTGGTGTACAAATATTTCTCGGCGGCGATGCGGCTATGCTGCCAGAAATCCTTGCCCCAGGTTTCCACCGGCCTGACGTGAATCAATGCCGAGTAGAGCAGTGAAGCCGTCAAAAATACCGTCAGCGATCGCATTATCATGGGGGTCTCAACCGAGGATTTGCACCTGCTCAAAATTGGAAATAAATAAATTCTTGGCTATTGCCACTGCTCATTGTGATCAGAAATAACAGGAGGCCAAAGACCACAGAGTCACATTTCCGTGTTGCCTCACGCAGGCGATCGGGCAAAAGCTGCAAGGCATGATAACCAATTACAGGTGCCGAAAATAATAGGACGCCCGCAATAAACGTATAGTTCTCTTCCCCATGCCAACCCTGGGCAATGGCCTGGAAATACTGGATGGCATCCCCAAAATTAGGCAATTTGAACAAAAGCCAAGCGGCAGTGACATAGGTAAACACCCACAGAGCCTTCAACGGATTGGGAACGTGAAAAGAAATATTCACCTTTCCGGATAGATCCACGATCGCCCGCTCCACCACCAACGCCATACCATGGGCAAGGCCCCAAACAGCAAAGCTCCAGGAAGCCCCGTGCCATAGGCCCCCCAGCACCATTGTTGTGAGGAGATTAACATAAGTCCGAGCCGTGCCCTGCCGATTTCCCCCCAGGGGAATGTAGAGGTATTCCTTGAGAAAGCTCGACAGAGAGATATGCCACCGCCGCCAGAATTCCGAAAAACTGGTTGAAATATAGGGAAAGTTGAAGTTGGCTTGCAGCCTATAGCCAAACAGTCCAGCTAAGCCCAAGGCAATTAATGAATACCCCGCAAAGTCTGCAAAAATCTGGATGGAGAATCCGAACAGTAGGGCGATCAGCGTCACGGAACCCAAGGTTTGAAACTGCGGAAACGCAATCCAATTCGTGATTTCTTTCAGATTATCTGCCACGACGGATTTCAAAAAGTACCCTATGACCAAATGGCGGAAGCAATAATTCAGGTCAATCTCAGAGTAGGTTTTCGCCGTAATTTGGGGCAAAAATTCTCGGGCCTTGAGAATGGGGCCTGCAATCAGATGCGGAAAAAAAGCAATAAACAACGCAATGCGCAGGGCGTATTCTTTCAGAGTTTTGGGCGCGATCGCGTCCGAACTCCGCTGGGACCGCTCTGGGTGACGGGCCGTCTCGCGGAAGGTATCCACCACCAAACTGATGCCCTCAAAGGTGAAAAACGAGATCCCGATCGGGAGTGGCAGGTGATATAGCCACCCGGCCCAGGACTCAGAAGCCCCGATGCCTAAGGAACCGAGTAGAGATGCATATTTAAAGCCACACAGTAGGGCAAGGTTAACGCCGACCCCGGAGATGGCCCAAATCCTGGCCAGCCGGAGGGAATGGGCGCGGGCAATCAAAAAACTGGTGACGGCATTGATGGATATTGAAAAAATCAATAACAGCAGCAGCAGCGGGATTGACCAGGCATAGAATATGAAGCTGGCCAAGAGGAGGACGGGGACTTGATATTGTTTCTTGGGATATAAATAATAGACAAAAAACGTGATCCCCGCGAATACAAAAAACTCAGTCGTTGTGAACAGCATGAAATTGGCAGGGGCAGGGGCGGGGGAAGATTAGGTCAATCCGCTTCAGACATTAAACACCTCAGAAGACATCGCAGACGGGTCAGTCAGGCGGGGAAGGCTATTCGGGACTATTGTCCTCTGTCCAGGTCAAGAGCGGTTCCGTGACGGTGATAATCGTTTCCCCCGCATTGAGGGTAAACCGGGGCTGCCCTTTATCGTCCTTGGTCGCGATCGCCACGTCGTCAATCACCACCTGGGCCATTCGATGGGCACTGGTGACCACAGCCACTTCCGTCTCGGGAAAAGCAGGCACCATGCAGGCGACGGCATCGGTTTTCTTCGCCGAGAGCGCCATCTGGGTGCCCAGTTCTCCCAGAGCTGACAGACGCAGGCTCTTGATCAACATGCGCTTCACATACCCGGCCTCAGACACCAGCAAAAAGCCATCTGCCGTGCCCAGAACGGTGCAGCCTACCAGCTTGTCCTGCTTGCGCAGACGCATGGCGATCGGCCCCTGGGCCGTGCGACTCAACACTGGCAGCACCGTCTCATTCACTTCCACCCGCAGCAGTCGTCCGGATGCCGTAGCCAACACCACTTGGTCACCCCCTTCAACCAACCGGACAAAGGCCAACTGATCCCCTTCCTTAAGCTTTTGCAGCATCAAGCCCCGCGTCGTCAGCTCCTTCAAATCCGACAGCGGCAACCGTTTGATCCGTCCTTGCTGGGTTACCACCAGCAAAAACGTCGTGTCAAAATCCACATCATCCGACAGGATAAAACTCCCGACCACGGCTCCGGGTTCCGCTTGGGCTGAGGGTGGCAATAATGTGACCAACGGCGTGCCTCGGGTATTGCGCCCCGTGGGTTGGGGAATATCCGCCACGTTGACCGGGTAGGCTTTGCCACTGCGGGTAAACACGACCAGGGTTTGGCGGGTGGTAGTGAACTCGGTTTGCGTCGTCAGATCTTCTCGGTCTTCTAGGGTTTTAGGGAGTGCCTCTCCCTGTTTCTTGGTTTGCTGGCGGGCATGGGTTTTGGGCAGAAGTCGCCGCACATAGCCCCGCTGGGTCAGTTCCACCACCACGTCTTGCGCCTCTTCTTCAAAGTCGAACAAGGTAGAAGCTTGCCCAGCGGCGGCTTTATCCGAGGCCGCAGCCTCCGCCGAGTCCGGTCCCGATTTGGCTCCTCGCCCACTCCCCGCCCCTGCGGTCCCCGACTCCACCGTCACAATTCGCGTGCGGCGGGCGTCGCCAAATTGCTTCTTGAGTCCACGCAGATCTTTTTTGAGGGCCTTCAGCAGCTCTCGGCGATCGCCCAGAAGTCTTTGCAATTCAGCAATCTGCGCCAGGATTTCGTCATATTCCTGCTGGAGATTTTGCCGTTCCATGCCCGTCAAGCGCCGCAGCGGCATCGATAGGATCGCATCGGACTGGCGATCGCTAAATCCAAACCGTTCTTGAAACTGGATCTTGGCCGTGGTGCCATCCGGTGCACCGCGCAAAATCGCGATAATCGCATCCAGATTCTCCAGAGCCGCAATCAACGCCTCTAAAACATGGGTGCGGCTTTCGGCTTTGGTCAGCTCGTTTTGGTAGCGGCGGGTGAGGGTCGTTTCCCGGAACTCTAGGAATTCCGTCAGCAGTTGCCGCAGAGTCATTTGGCGCGGACGACTTTCATCCAGCGCCAGCATGATCGTGCCAAAGTTGCTCTGGAGGGCTGTTTGCTTGAATAAAAAGCCCAGAATCTTCTGGGGATTAATATCCCGCTTCAGCTCAATCACCACCCGGATGCCGTCGCGATCGCTCTCGTCCCGAATATCCGCAATCCCTTCGATCCGCCCCAGGGTGACCAGTTCCGCCACCTTTTCAATCCACGCCGACTTGTTCAACTGGTAGGGCAACTCAGTGACGATGATCGCCTGCCGCCGATGTTTTCCCCGCCCCACGTTGACTTCTTCCACCGAAGCCACACCCCGCATGGAAATGCTGCCGCGCCCCGTCAAATACGCCTCGCGAATCCCCTCGGTGCCAACAATTTCCGCTCCCGTTGGAAAATCAGGACCGGGAATTAACTCCAGCAGCTTTTCATCCGGCAAGGCCGGGTTATCGATCAGCGCGATCAGGCCATCCACCACTTCGTTCAGATTGTGGGGCGGAATATTCGTGGCCATGCCCACCGCAATACCGGAACTCCCGTTCAGGAGCAGAATGGGCAACTGTGCGGGCAGGACCGTCGGTTCCTGCTGGGAATTGTCAAAGTTCCCCGTAAACTCCACGGTGCCATCGCCAATTTCTGCCAGTAAGGCTTGGTTGCCCACCGCCGCCAACCGAGTTTCGGTGTATCGCATGGCCGCTGGGGGATCGTCGTCCACCGAGCCAAAGTTGCCATGGCCTGCCAGCAGTGGGTAGCGACTGGAAAAGTCCTGGACCAAGCGGACCAAGGCATCGTACACCGACTGGTCACCGTGGGGATGATACTTACCCAGCACATCCCCCACGACCCGCGCACATTTCCGGTAGGGGCGATCGGGGGTTAACCCCAACTCGTGCATCGCGTACAGAATGCGCCGATGCACCGGCTTGAGGCCATCGCGCACATCGGGCAGCGCCCGCCCGACAATCACGCTCATGGCGTATTCCAGGTAGGACTGCTGCATCTCGGTATGCAAGGCGGTGGCGATAATTTGTCCAGCGGGGAGCATATTGAGTTGCTTAGCCATGGGCGGGGTTCCTTACTGACTTGATGAAACCTGGACGACAATCGGATCCGGAGGCATTTAGCATAGGGGCAATTTGACGCTCAACGTGGGCAAAAATAGCGAGTGCGCGAGAATAGCCAGTGCACGAATCATGGCAAGTGCGCGAAAATGGCGCAGGAGAGTTATTGTTAGGGAGATTTAGGATGCCGTTAGCACAAGGAACCCCCAGCATGAAAACCGTTTTAATTGTGGAGGATGACCTGATTAATGCACGGGTATTTTCTAAAATACTGACCAAGCGGGGGGGCTCGCCGTTAAGCATACTGAAAATGTAGACGAGGTGATCCAAATTGCCCAGGCTAGGGGCGCGGATATTATCCTCATGGATGTCTCCCTGTCGCACAGCGTTTACCAGGGTAAGGCAGTAGATGGCATTAAGATCACCCAAATGTTGAAGGAAGATCCCAATACGGCAAATTTGCCGATTATTTTGGTGACGGCCCACGCGATGCAGGGCGATCGCGAAAGCTTTTTGGACCAGAGCGGCGCGGATGGCTATATTTCTAAGCCCGTCGTTGACCACCAAGCCTTTATCAATCAAATTATGGCGCTACTGCCCCAAGACTAACCCCCCACGCCTGTGTCTTAACCCAGCCCGATAAATCTTGCGCATACACGACACACGCAGTACCCACGCATGCAGTACAAAAGTACCATGACAGCACTATAGCCCAGATCTGAACCGAGAGGACATTTTTCCATGACGACCCCCGCCGCTTCGACCGCAACGCCCACTCCCGATGAATCCTGGCTCTCAGAGGGCAAGTGGCATCTCGTTTCGGTGGTGCCCTGGGGCCGGGAAGCCTTTTGCACCCAACTCACCCTGATCTCGGAACAACACCCCACCGAGGAAACGGGCATCTTGCGGTTTCAACCCTGCACCAGTGCGGATTTTGCCAGCTATGTCCTGCTCCAAATTGCCGACATGGGCCTTGCGCAGAACCGGATCCGCCAAGTCATCCATTTCCAATCCATCGAACGTCGCCCCATGAAGCTGGGGGATGTGAAGCGAATGTTAGACCTTTAGGCGCAGGCTGAACCCACAGGCGCTCGTTAGTCAAGGCGCTCGTTAGTCAAGGCACAGTCAGCTAAGGCACAGTCAGCTAAGGCACAGTCAGCTAAGGCACAGTCAGCTAAGGCAAACGTTGCGCCACTTCCCCTTTGTGCCAAAACATAGCAGAATGAACATTTATTAAGGCTTGATTGATGCGATCAGGTGGCGATCGGGTCGGGTTGGCTGTTAGGGAGGAGAACGCGGGTTATGTATATTGTGCAAATTGCCTCGGAGTGCGCCCCGGTAATTAAAGCGGGTGGTTTAGGCGATGTCGTCTATGGATTGAGCCGCGAGTTAGAGATGCGGGGGCACACCGTTGAGCTAATTTTGCCCATGTACGATTGCATGCGGTACGACCATATTTGGGGCCTGCATGATGCCTATAAGGATTTAGAGGTGCCCTGGTATGGCAGTACGATTCATTGCTCGGTTCACTGTGGCTGGGTCCATGGGCGGCTCTGCTTCTTTATCGAACCCCATTCCCGCGATCGCTTTTTCCATCGTGGCTACTACTACGGCGGCAGCGATGACAATATGCGCTTTGCCTTTTTCAGTAAGGCGGCGATCGAGTTTTTACACCGCAGCAATAAACGGCCCGATGTCATCCATTGCCACGACTGGCAGACCGGCTTAATCCCAGTACTGCTCTACGAGATTTACAAGTGGCACGGCATGGCCAACCAGCGGATTGTCTACACCATTCACAATTTCAAGCACCAGGGCATCGCGGGTGCGGATGTTTTAGAGGCCACCGGACTGAATAATCCGGAATATTATTTTGACTATTCGCGGCTACAGGACAACTTTAATCCCTTTGCGTTGAATATGATGAAGGGTGGGATTGTCTATGCCAACTATGTCAATACGGTATCGCCGCACCATGCCTGGGAAGCTCGGTTTTCGGAGGTGGGCTGTGGGTTGGGTCACACGTTAGACCTGCATCAACATAAGTTTGGTGGCATCCTCAATGGGATTGATTACACCCTGTGGAATCCAGATGCCGATCCCCACACGGCGGCTCCCTACAGCATCGATACCTTCAGCGAAAAGGCCAAAAACAAAAAGGCGCTCCGCGATCGCCTCCTCCTCGCTGATAATGACAAGCCGATTATTTGCTTTGTGGGTCGTCTGGATGATCAAAAAGGCGTACATCTTGTCCACCATGCGATGTACTACGCGTTGAGTCGGGGGGCGCAGTTTGTGCTGCTCGGTTCTCCCACGGAAGCGGGGATTAGCTCTTGGTTCTGGCATGAGAAAGGGGTGTTAAACAGCAATCCCGATTGCCATCTGGAACTGGGCTTCAATGAAGAATTGGCGCACCTGATCTATGCCGGGGCAGACATGATCGTGGTGCCCAGCAATTACGAGCCCTGTGGTCTCACCCAAATGATTGGCTTGCGCTATGGTACGGTGCCGATTGTGCGCGGGGTGGGGGGGTTGGTCAGTACCGTGTTTGACTATGACTATGACCCCGACCATCCGATTGAAGAACGCAATGGCTTTGTGTTCTACCAGACGGATACGAATGCGCTGGAATCGGCCATGAACCGCGCCCTGGATCTCTGGACTCACAATCCCGATTTGTTCCAGAAACTGGCCCTGCAGGGGATGGCGGGCGATTTGTCCTGGCATTTGCCTGGGGAAAAGTATGTGGCGGTTTATGAGTATGTGCGCCATAAGGAGTAGCGTCGTTAGCGCCATCGGTGTTAGCGCCATCAGTGTTAGCGCCATCGATGTTAACACCATCGGTCAACGCCCTTGCGGTAAGGCTGTATCACTATGTCCTAGGTGGCCCGCCATGCTAATTGCGGCGTGGGCGAACCGCTCTGCGGCATTCTATCCTGCCTCTTTCGTCTGATCCCAATACCCTGTACCCTATAGCCTGTACCCTGCCGTTGGCTAACTCCCCGTGACTGAATCCAAAAAGTCTACCCGATCGCTGGCTGGAATTGCCGGAATTGTGGCGATCGCCACCTTGATTAGTAAGGTGTTTGGGCTGGTGCGCCAGATGGCGATCGCCGCTGCCTTTGGGGTAGGTCCCGCTGTCGGCGCGTATAACTTTGCCTATGTGATTCCAGGATTCTTGCTGATTTTGCTGGGGGGGATTAATGGTCCTTTTCATAGTGCGATCGTCAGCACCCTCGCACGGCGGAAGCAAGAAGAAGTCGCCCCAATTATCGAAACGATTACCACCTTAGTCGTCGGCATTTTGCTGGTGGTCACGGTGGCCTTGGTGGTGTTTGCGGATCCCCTCATGCATCTGGTGGCTCCTGGACTCTATATTTCTCCGGCGGAAGCCGCTGCCCGCCATATTTCGGGCGAAAAGTTGCAAATTTTAATACAAACGAAGGAAATTGCCGTGCGGCAGTTTCAGATTATGGCTCCAATGGCGGTGCTGGCCGGTTTGATTGGCATTGGCTTCGGCACGCTGAATGCAGCGGATCAGTACTGGCTGCCGTCGATTAGTCCTCTCCTGTCAAGTGTCACTGTGCTGGTGGGGATTGGCCTCCTGGCGCTGCAGGTGGGTGACCATCTGAAAGCTCCCGAATATGCCATGATGGGCGGGGTAGTGCTGGCTTGGACCACCTTAGCGGGGGCGGTGCTACAGTGGTTGGCCCAGCTCCCGGCCCAATGGAAATCTGGACTAGGTGGGCTGCGGCTGCGATTCAATTTTCGGGATCCGGATGTGCAAACGGTGCTGCGGGTGATGGGACCGGCCACGTTTTCGTCAGGCATGTTGCAGATTAATGTCTGGACGGATTTGTTTTTTGCCTCCTTTATTCCCAATGCGGCGGCAGCGGTGTCGGCGATGGGCTATGCCGGATTGCTGGTGCAGACGCCCTTGGGCATTTTGTCGAATGTGATTTTGGTGCCGCTCCTGCCGGTGTTTTCTAAACTGGCTGAACCGGAAAATTGGCCGGAACTGAAGCAGCGCATTCGTCAAGGGCTACTGCTGACAGCGGTAACGATGCTGCCTTTAAGTGCACTGATGATTACGCTCGCGATGCCCATGGTGCAGGTGGTTTATCAGCGCTATGCCTTTGATGCGGAGGCGTCACAGGTGACAGCGGCGGTGTTGATGGCCTACGCCTTTGGCATGTTTGTCTACCTGGGCCGAGATGTCGTGGTGCGCGTATTCTACGCCTTGGGGGATGGGGATACGCCGTTTCGGATTAGTATTTTGAATATTTTCCTGAATGGGCTATTTGATTATTTCTTAGTGGGTCCGTTCGGGGCACCGGGGTTGGTCTTGGCAACGGTGGGGGTCAATGTGATTTCGTTGGTGATGCTACTGGCGATTTTGCATCGGCGATTGGGCGGGTTGCCGCTGCGGGCATTGACGGTGCCCACGGCGGGGTTAACGCTGACGAGTTTTCTGGCTGGGGTGGCGTGCTGGGGCGTGTTGGGAGCGCTGCAACACTGGGTTGGGGGATCAGGATTTTTGATCTATTTGGTGCAGTTGACGGTGGCGGGAGGGGTCGGACTGCTGGTGTTTGCGATCGCCTCTCTGCCCCTTAATATTCCGGAAGTAGCGATCATGGGCGATCGGCTTCGCGAAAAGCTGTGGCGGCGATAGTGCACGGGTGGCCACGCGGTTTAGGGATCCAGAGGAACGTTCAAAATTCGCGATGTACCAGGCTTTCCAGTCCCAGGCTTTCCAGATGCGCCGTCAACTAATCGGGTGGGTGGGTGGTGAGATAATCATGTAGGCGATCGCGCCCTTGCTTGAGCAAGTCTACAAGATCCAAATCCCACAGCAGTACACCACCCTGCTCACTGGCGCTGATCAGCGTATTCCCCTGCCGATCAAACCGGACACTTTGAATCGGACCCACCTCACTTCCCAAGGTCTTGAGCAGCTCGCCCCGATCTGCATCCCACAGGCGCACCGTCTGATCCAAACTGCCAGACGCCAGGACTCTACCATTGGGGCTAAAAGCCACGCTAGTGACGCTGTCAGTATGCCCAGAAAGGGTTTTGCGGAGCCTGCCCTGGCTATCCCAGAGTTTAATCGTATTGTCCCAACTGGCCGAGGCAATGTGTTGGCCATCGGGGCTGTAGCTGAGCGCGGCGATCGCCAATCCATGCTGGCCTAACACCTTAATTGGGGTCCCATCCGCCTGCCACAGCCGTAGGGTCTTGTCGAAACTGCCAGAGGCAATCTGCCGCCCATCCGGGCTAAACTGTACCGCCGAAACCGTGTCTGTATGACCATCCAGGGTTTTGATCAGGCTGCCACTGGCAATATTCCACAGCTTTACCGAACGATCCGCACTGCCTGTGACTAAGGTGTTACCATCGGGGCTAACGTCCAGGGCGGTCGTCTGTCCCGAAACCGTGACGAATGTCTTTTTCAGCGTTCCATCCGGCAATGACCAGATCTTGATGGTTTTATCAGCACTCGCTGTGACCAAGATGTTACCCACAGGATTAAAACCTAGGGCTGTAATCGGGGCAGTATGGCCGCTCAGAATCCGGATCGGCGGGCTGGCATTCGTGGCGGTTCGCAGCCAAATATACACCTTCGCATCCCAACCTGCCGCCGCAAAAACCTGATTGTCGGGGCTAAAACTGGCCACGTTAGCCCCCGGGCCGTAGGGTTGAAATCGGTTAGGCATCGCCCATAGGCTAGCGGTTTTATCAGTGCTGGCCGTAGCCAGGGTGGTGCCATCGGGACTCATGCCAACGCCATTAATTTCAGCGGTGTGGGCTTGGAAAACCTGGAGGGTTTCCCCGCTCAAATTCCAGCGGCGCAGGGTGCGATCGCTGCTGACAGAAACCACTTGCTGACCATCGGGACTAAACGCCACCGCATTCACCTGATCGCGATGCCCGCTAAAGCGGCGAATCAGTCTGCCATTCAGGCCATAGAGCTTCAGCGTACTGTCTCCGCTGGCGGCAATCAGCAGCTTACCATCAGGACTAAAGGCCAGGGAGGTGACTCGGTCTTTGCCCGTATTGATCGCCCGAAAAGGGGTGACCGTTTTGCCGTTCAGCCGCCAGAAATAGATGGCCCCGGTTTCATCCGCACCCACAATCCATTGACCATTGGGGCTAAACGTCACGCTATTCACCCAGCCTTTGGCTCCGGTCAACGTCCGCCAGCCTTGAACCGCTAAGGCATTTCCCGTGGGATCCAGTCGCCACAGTTTGACGGTTTTATCGCGACTGGCGGTGGCCAGCAATGAACCCTGGGGATTAAAGTGGGCGCTAGTGGTCCAATCCTGATGGCCGCGAATTGTATGCAGCACTGTGCCGTCGGCATTCCAAAGCTTCACGGTGCGATCGCCACTGGTTGTTGCCAGGTACTGACCATCGGCACTGAAAACAACTTGGGTCACCCGATCCGTATGCCCAGACAGTTCGCGAATCAGCGTGCCATTGCGTTGCCACAGTCTCACCGTTTTGTCATCGCTGGCGGTGGCGATGCGATCGCCCTTGGGACTAAACGCCACGGCATTCACCCGATTGCGATGGCCATCGAGGCGATTCACAATCGGGGCGCGATCCAATGCCTGTTGCAGAGAACCAATGGCTTTCATTTCCGTGGCGATCGGCACGCCCCCAAATGGACCCGACTGAAGCTGCTGTAATTTTTGGGCCGCATCCAGGCCGGCCAGTGCACTTTCTAAGGGCTGATGGGAGAGCAATAGCGCTTCCGAAGAAGCCGCTAGAGCTTCCACGGCCTTCAATTCAGCACTGCGCTGTTGGACATAGGCAAATCCCGCAAAGCCGCAGGCCACCGTACCGAGTCCGCCAATGACAACCGCCGTGATTTGGGCACGACGCAGACGATGCTGGGCCGTTCGCTGCTGCTGTTGGCGCTGAT
>CAVYAN010000113.1:0-96844 GCA_963766075.1 uncultured cyanobacterium
TATGACTTCAAGGGTCGCCCAATTTACGACAAAGTGGGATTTATCACCCCGCCCGATCCCAAGTCGCGAGAAGATCAAAACCAAGGTCGCCATTCCCATGCGGCCTCACTTTGGGGTAATGGGGGTGGCACCGGGCGAAAGTGGACGGATCAACAGCATTCCTCCCGGCGCATTCGGCGGCAACATTGATAACTGGCGGATTGGGCAGGGGCGACGATGTATTATCCGGTGTTCAATAAGGGAGCTAATTTCTTTGTCGGTGACCCGCACATGGGACAGGGAGATGCAGAACTGTCAGGGACGGCGATCGAGGCATCCATGAATTCCTACCTGCAAATCTTTGTGCTGAAGGATTTTCCCATTACCAATCCCATTCTAGAAACCGATTCCCATTGGATTACCCACGGGTTCAATGAAGACTTGAACAAGGCAATGCGGCAGTCGGCTGACCAAATGCTGGATTTCTTGACAACCAAACGCCAGATGAGCGCGGATGAGGCGTATTCTCTGATTTCAGTGGGGGTGGATTTTGGGGTAACCCAAGTTGTGGATATCCGCCAGGGTTGCCATGCGGCAGTGCCCAAGCGGCTGTTTGTGCCGACCTAGGCACAAAAGCACAGTGCAGGAAGCGGGGAACAGGAAGCCGAAATTTCGACGAGGCGGGCTATTAGGCTGCTACAGGTAGTTTTTATGGGGTGGCATGAGTAGCGTCTAGAGCCAAATACCACTAATGATTCCCGTGAACGCGAAGGCGCATGCACTCTATTCTGGTAGTAAATCTTCTAGGGCTGCGCCAACCACGCGGTGGCTTTCGTCTTGACGCAGACGGGTGAGCGCGGCTTTGGCGGTGGGATCGTCAAAGTGTTTAAGGGCGTAGGCAACCCGCCAGCGAATGCGATCGGCGGGGGCGGTAGCGAGGTCTAGCAGGTGGCTGAGGGCGATCGGATGCTGACTGGTGTTTGCCAAACTGCCGAGGGCATCCACCGAAGACTCCTGCACCGTCAAATCTTCGCCGCCGACACCCTTCACGCAGATCTCCAATACTTCTTCGGGACAGGCCATTTCTACCAGTGCGCCCAAAATACTGCGCTGCACCAGCCAATGATCATCCTGAAAAAAGGCCGCTACCAAGTAGGACGCGGCCACTTTGCCAAATAGGGACAGAGAATTGGCCGCCTCAGCCCGCACGTTGGGCGTATTGTCGAGCTTGATCATTTGCAGCAGGGCGGCAAAGGAGTCCGAGGTATGGTGACTGCCGAGACCACGGGCCACGAAGGTTCGCACCAGAAATTCCGGATCGTTGAGGCAACCCCGCAGAATGGGCACAGCCCGGTCAGGGCTATGGTCCTTGAGGGCGGCGATCGCCTTCAGCCGATACTGAAAGTCGGGATTTTGCAAGGCAACCTCAATGTCATGAATGTCCATAGCCCCTATTTCCACCCGTTTTGCGTGCAATGTTTACCTACTGTAATCAAAAATCCGCATCGATTGGTGCCGGGATTTGGGAAGATATTAAAGTGACCCCTGGGAATCCCTGGAAAGTGATCCCAGCGGCATCAGTCCGTTGCCGCCTTGCTGCTCTCTATGCCTTGCTCTGCCTATCCCGCGCTCTGCCTGTTGCATGAGTCTCAATCCCGCTTCCCCTGATCCTTTCTCCTGCCAATTGCCGCTATGCCGACTGCCTCGACTGCTGTTATACCCAACGTTTCTCTGCCGAGTGCCCCTACTCCTGTGCTAGACTCCGCGATCACTGATGCTCTTTTGGAACAGGTCACTGAACAAATTACCTTACTGACCTTTGATGATGAGGACCACGCCCTGATCCAACAGCTCGTGGAAAGTTTGGCGGATACCCGAGAGTCGGTGCGGCGGCGGTTGATCGACACCCTGGGAGAAATTGGCGAGCCTGCGACCGGAGCCTTATTGCGAGCTGTTGCTAATCATCCCAACCCGGTGGTGCGGCGGGCCTGTAGCAAGGCCCTGGCCAGAATTGGTGACCCCGAGGCCGTGCCCCTGTTGCGGCAGGTACTGCTCTACGATCCGGATACGGAGGCTAAAAGCCTTGCAGCAGGGGCATTGGCTCGGATTGGGGCGGGGGCAGTCGAGGCATTGCTGGCGGTGATTGAGTCGCCGGATTGTGATGAAAGTACCAAAGGATACGCGGCGTGGGCGCTGGCGTTTATTGGGCCGGAGGCGGCGGAGTATTTGGCGGCGGCGATCGCCTCGAATTCGGTAGATGTGCGCTGTGCGGCGGTGGGGGCGATCGCCCATTTGGTCCAGGATCAAGGCGATCCCAAAGCCTTTAAGCTGCTGATTGCTGCCTTGACTGATCCCTCTAGCTTGGTGCGTGCGACAGCGGCGGCGGTGTTTGGCAAGTTGAAAAATCTGGCGGCGGTGCCCCATTTGATCCTGGCCCTGCGGGATAGTGCTGGGGCTGTACGCCAAGCGGCGGCCATCTCTCTGGGGCGATTGGGCAATCCTTTGGCGATCGCCCCGCTGCAAGCAGTGCTCCAGGATGAGGTAGAGTCCGTTCGGCTTTTGGCGAAATTAGCCCTTTCCCAATTGACCGATTGCGCCCCAAATCCACTGCTCGATGCACCACCGCCCCCCAATCCGCCCCCCGCTGATACCCCCTAGGGCAGTCCTCGCCGCCCACCCTCACTGCCTCTATCTGATTTCAGCTTCTTGCTCAAGTCCCTACATGGTTGCCCCGTGGGATAGATAGACTGCCCCCTAAAAAAACCGATTTTATTGACATCCCGCTTTACTGACATCCCGCTGCTTTTGCCAGCTTGCTCGTTTTACATACCGCTGCTTTTTACATTCTGACGTTTAGGAACTCGGCACAGCGTTTATGAAAGGTCTAAAAAATGGCTTAGACAAGCCCAAGTCCACCGAGTTAGAACGTTCTCCAGCAATTTTGCCCCCGGAAGCGCAAAAAAAGTTGCAGAGCTGGATCCGCAGTCGCCACCTAATTTGTTCAGGGAATTTTTACGTCTTTGAAAGTGTTGACTACACCGCTGTGGAACGCTTTACCGACTGTATCGAAGCCTTGGGTGGCACCTTTATCTGTGTAGAACCCATCGACAAAATTTGGATGGGTGATCATCGTCAGGTTATGCTTTATCGGGCTAAGGCCAGCCTGCATACGCCATGCCATGACTTGAAACAATATTGGCTGAAGTACGGCAGTTTTCACACCCGGTTTGATAGTCGTGAGTGAGCCACTAAGGTGAAACCTGTTGTATGTCATTTATGGATGCCTCCCGACTGAGTCTGCGGTGGGGTGCTAGCAAAATCTAGGGTTTCCAAGTAATTTGGAACGTAGCCTATTCATCTTGCCGTTCTTATTCCCGGTATCCTATGGACCTAAGCCTAATTATCTCTAATTTTCTAAATCCGCCGATATTGTTCTTTTTCCTGGGCATGGTGGCAATTTTTGTCAAATCGGATTTGGAGATTCCTGCCCCGATTCCTAAGCTGTTTTCCTTGTACTTGCTGTTGGCGATCGGGTTTAAGGGAGGCGTCGAACTGGCTAAAAGTGGGATTAATCAAACGGTGGTGCTGACCATTGTGGCCGCTATGGTGATGGCCTGTGTGGTGCCGTTCTACACGTTTTTCATTTTGCGGACCCGGCTGGATCCCTACAATGCAGCGGCGATCGCCGCCACCTATGGCTCTATTAGTGCCGTCACTTTTATCACCGCCAATTCCTTTTTGAATCAATTGCACATTGCGTCTGATGGCTACATGGTGGCCGCCCTGGCGCTCATGGAATCCCCCGCCATCATCGTGGGCCTAATTTTGGTCAACCTGTTCACCACCAAGAAAGATGAGAAGCAAGGCATTAACTGGTCCGAAGTGCTCCAGGAGGCTTTCCTAAACGGCTCTGTCTTCCTACTGATTGGAAGCCTGCTGATCGGTGTGCTGACGGGCGAGCATGGATGGAAAGTCCTGAGTCCCTTCACCCAGGATATGTTCTACGGCGTGCTGACATTCTTTCTATTGGATATGGGCTTGGTCGCGGCTCGCCGTATCAAAGACCTCCAACGGACGGGAAGTTTCCTGGTTGGCTTTGCCATCCTTGTGCCCATTTTAAATGCCGCGATCGGCATCCTCATCGCCAAAGCGATCCACATGCCCCAGGGGGATGCTTTGCTGTTTGCTGTTCTGTGTGCCAGTGCCTCCTACATTGCAGTGCCGGCGGCCATGCGCATGACCGTCCCCGAAGCCAATCCCAGCCTTTATATCTCCACGGCCCTCGCCGTTACCTTTCCCTTCAATATCAGTATTGGCATTCCCCTGTATGAATACGGCATCGAATTGCTATGGTAAACAAGAGCTAGCAACTTTAGGCCCTAGTATTTAGGACAGGCTCGTCACTCATTCTTCACTTTTGATCTTTCCCATGCATCCTGTTAAACGTATCGAAATTATTTCCGACTCGATTGAATTGAGCAAAATCCTCGCGGGCTTAAAGGAGGCAGGCGTTGTGAATTACACTGTGATTCGCAATGTTTCTGGCACCGGTGGACGCGGTAATCGTGACAGTAGCGATTTGGATATGATGAGTATTGAGAATGATTACGTAATCGCATTTTGTCTGCCGGAACAAGTCAAAAAGGTGGGTGAACTGATTCGGCCCATTTTGAATAAGTTTGGCGGGACGTGCTATGTTTCCGATGCGATCGAGATTAAGTCGCTGCGGTGTGTCGCGTCGATGTAGTGAAGCTCCGTGCATTGAGGTCTATGCGCTGAGATGTATGTGCTCTGGTGTATGTGCTGAGGTCTATTCATTAGCTGCCCCCCGATCAAAGGCTCAATGGACCGATAGTACCCGCTCGGGGGCGATTGCAGATCCGGAATAGTGGGGTTGGAGCCTGTTGATTATAGGGAGTGACGGTGCTCCTAGTCATGCAGGGGCAACGGCTCAACACAGAGTCCATCGATTACCCATACCGCAGTTTCTATCACAGGAACTGCGGTTTTTTAGCGCGTGGATTCCCACGGTGGATGTGCAGACGAGTTTCTGCCTGCTAGCGACACTCAGTTCCTGGGGTAGGGGCACAGCCGGATCATCTGCAATGGGGTTGTTCTTAGGGGTTGTTCTTAGGGGAGGGGTGAGGTGTTAGGGTTGAAGGGCAGGAATTCAGCGAACGTGAAGGATGCCCTATGTTTCAGAGGTTGCTTGTCTGCACGGATTTATCGGATGGGGTGTATCGACTAGCGCAGTTTGTGCCGAGTTTGGCCGCAGCAGGAATCAAACAGATTACTTTTCTGCATGGGGTGCCACTGCGGGATGATGTGGGTGTCCCCCAGGCAAATCAGGAGCAGATGGCTGCCGCGCGCGATCGCCTGTCCATTGCCCTCCAAAATATCCCGGATCCAGTACAGGTAGAGGTCTTGGTCGAGGCAGGTCAGCCCTTGGACTTGATTTTGCGGGTGGCCCAGGCTGAGCAATCCGACTTGATTGTGCTGGGTATGCCAATACGCAATGTGCTGGCCGAAACCCTATTTGGCAGTACCACCATGGGGCTCTGCCAGAAAACACCCGTGCCGCTGCTGATTTTGCGGCCCCAGATGCTTGACAGCTACACCACAGAAGAACTCGATCTACGCTGCCAGCATTTGGTGCAGCGCCTTTTGATTCCCTATGATGGCAGTCAGTCCGCGCAATTTTTACTGGATCAGGTGCAGGAATTGGCCCAGGACCGTCCCAAACACTCCTTAGAATTCTGCCATTTGTGCTGGGCGATTGAGGAGGGGGGTAGGCTGCCCCAGGATGCTCAGGTAGCAGCGGCCCAAGCGGCGCTGCCCATCGCCAAAGCCCGGTTAGAACGCTTAAACTTAACGGTAACGACAGCCGTGCGGCGGGGCAACCCTGTCGCGGAGGTAGTGGCCGCTGCCCGCGAGGAAGATGTGAGCGCTATTGCTGTCTCCTCCGGTAGCATCGGCACGTTTCGTGAATGGTCAATTCCCAGCGTTACCCGAGAACTGCTGCGTCGGAGCGGGCGACCGTTGCTATACTTTCCAGCGCATTAAATCCCAGTGCCTTAGTCATCCCAGCGCATTAGTAATCTCCTTGCTGCAGAAATCCCTCTGCTGGCGGGGCTTCTGCTTTATTTACTGCTCCCACCTAATCATCCATGCGCGCTCCCTTCCCCATTCAGGCTTATGGTCAGAGCGATCGCCCAGCCCTGCTGTTTCTCCATGGCTTTTTGGGCGATCGCTCTGACTTTCAGCGGGCGATCGCACGACTCTCCGAACAGTTTTACTGCTTAACGGTGGACTTGCCCGGTCATGGCAACAGCCGCAGGCATGATGATGAGAGGCATCATGACTTGCCCCAGCACGATGAAACCCGCTATACAATCCCCAAAATCGCTGAAACGCTGGCCCAGTGGGTAGAATCTCTGCCCAGTTCCCAGCTCTATCTCACGGGGTATTCCATGGGTGGACGTTTGGCCCTGTATCTGGCCCTGAATTATCCGAAACGTTTCCCAAAAGCTGTGATCGAGTCAGCCTCGCCGGGATTACGCACCCAGATCGAACGCGATCACCGCATTCATCATGATGAGCAGCTAGCGCAGCAAATCGAATCGGACTTTTCCAAATTCCTCAGGGAGTGGTACGCACAACCGTTGTTTCAGTCCCTGAGGCAGGATCCGCACTTTGCCGCACTGGTGCACCGGCGATCGCAGCAGCACCCTGGCGATCTAGCGCGGGCCTTACGCGGGATGAGCACCGGCAAACAGCCCAGCTTATGGGATGCTCTAGCCGTGCACCGTCAGCCGTTGTTGTTAATCGTAGGGAGGCGCGATCGCAAATTTTTGGCCATTAATCAGCAGATGGCGGCGCTCTGTCCCACGGCCCAGTTGGTGGTCGTCCCGCAGGCAGGCCATAATGTCCATGTAGAAAATCCTCGGGCCTTTAGCGATCACCTAGGCCGCTTTTTCGCATAGGCATCTTTTACATAGGCAATTTCTATGTGGGCAGTTTTTAGTAGGCAATTTTTATATGGGCAATTTCTTCACGGATTCGGTTCTGCCGCTGGTGGCGCGCTAGGATTCGGGAAGGTTCGCGCCCGCAGGCAGCCATTAACAGGCCACACAGTAAATTGGATAAATAAATCGGATGCACAGTCAAGTGTCGGAACAAGTGATGGTGGTGTTTCAGGAGATTGATCGCCAAACCGCCAACTTTCAGGCCACCACAGGGTTGCACTGTCCTCCGGGCTGCGGCAAATGCTGTCAAAGTCCCACGGTAGAGGTGACTGTGCTGGATTGCCTGCCCTATGCGATCGAGGCGTGGCAGGGCGGCCAAGCCGATGCCATCTTGGCACAGTTGGCAGATCCGGATGTGCACTATTGTATTTTTTATCAGGCTGACCCCACCCTTCCCGGTAATGGGCGCTGTGGTGTTTATGCATGGCGACCCGCGCTGTGTCGCTTGTTTGGGTTTGCCACTGTTCGCACGAAGCAGGCCCAGCCGGAACTGGCGGCCTGTGCGGAACACAAAGCCACCCAACTCGATACCGTTACCCAGATTCAACGGGCTCTGCAAACGGGATTGGCCGCGCCCAGGTTTACTGAATTTGCCCAGCAAATTGCCGAGATTGAACCCAGCTTGGGCACGACTTATTTGCCGATTAACCAGGCGTGGCAGCAGGCAATGGAGCGAGTGGGGCTGTGGCGGCAATGGGAGACCTAGTCCTGTGGTTTCAGGAGGAACTGCGGTGTCAGGCTGAATACCCTTGGAGAGGACGGAATCATGGGAGAGCCGGACGGGACTGTCAGGTTAGCCGAGGGGCTTGCCCCATAGAGTTTGGGCTTGGAGGGCATCGAGGGCCACGGGATAGTCGCCAGTGTGGACCATGGCCCGAATGGTCACCTTTGGCCCCCACAATAACAGCTCCAGGTACACGCGGGCGGTCCCCAAATCCTGGCCATTGGCATCAAAGAGCTCAAGCCAGCCATCATCCCCGTCAGTGGTGACAAACACGGCAAAGGTGTCCTGCCCCTCCACGGGCACCTGGGCGACTGTGACTACGCCACAATCTCGGTCTTCGACCTGCTGATGATAGAACCCATAGGATTCGATCACGGGTTGGGGGATGCCTGGGGGGTGTGCCATCTCTCGCACGGACATCAGCGCGTGGCGATAGAGGTCAAAGGACTCCGGATTGCCTGCGTCGCCCTGACAATAGTGACGATATTGGTTCTGCCAATAGCCTTTGAATAAATCAGCATAAGCCTGCTGGACCTGTTCCACCCAAGTTCCCATCTCAAAATGTCCTTCGCCCTTTGGCATGAATGTCCTGATTATCAGGGGTTTTTCCCGTATTGCTGGCGATCGCCCCCTTCAGATTTAGATTTCCCCACAGATCCGGCCCGCCAACTCCCCTGGATCTCCGTTGCGAGCCGACAAATCTGTGGTACAACCTAGCTGATACCTCATTGCACGGTTCCTACGCGCGATCGCCATGCCATTGCAAGACTTATTTACAGCGGGCGGCGTGGTCATGTTTCCCCTATTGGGGTTTTCTATCCTCGCTGTGACGTTGATTCTGGAGCGCACCCGATTTTGGTTCTCCATCAGCCAACGCCAAGACCAACTGGTGAAAGAGATCATGCTTCTGTATCGCAAAAGCCCAAGTGCGGCGTTTGGCAAGCTGGAGCAGAATCAAGATCTGCCCATTGCCCGAATTTTTCTGGCAGCCCTGGTCCTTGACCGCCCGACGCCCGATGAGTTTCGCCTTGCCTTAGAAAGTGCGGCCCAGGCCGAACTGCCCCTGATTCGCCGATTTAATACGGTGTTTGACACGATCATTAGCGTCTCGCCCTTACTGGGTCTACTGGGCACAATTTTGGGATTAATTGGCTCCTTTGCATCGCTGCAAGTGGGGGATCTGGGGGCTACCAATGCAGGCGGTGTCAAGGCTGGCATCAGCGAGGCGTTGGTGTCTACGGCCTCGGGGCTAGTGGTAGCCATTGTGACCCTGCTGTTTGCTAACACGTTTCGCGGCCTCTATCGTCGTCAAATGGCTTTGATTCAAGAATATGGCGGCCAACTAGAATTGCTGTATCGACGACAGGTCCCCGGAAAAATGTCTTAATCCGCACCTGCCAACGTCTAGGAAAAAATTTTTTCTCAAATTTCTTCTAGAGGCCGCCAAGAAGGTAGCCCAGAAGGCCACTTAGATCAGATGCCTCCAGAGGCTGCCCAGTTGCTTGCTTCGGATTTCCCCTACCCTTATCCTGAAGGACGGGATTTATGGGAATGATCGAGATGCTCTGCCAAACGCTAGTTGTCAAAATTGGGACCTCAAGCCTAACTCAACCTGAAACTGGGCTGTTGGCTTTGTCTACTCTGGCCAGTTTAGTGGAAACCCTAGCAGATTTGCAGCGGCAGGGACATCGCGTCGTTTTGGTCTCCTCGGGAGCGGTGGGGGTCGGCTGTGCCCGGTTGGGGTTAACGGAACGTCCCAAGGCGATCGCCCGCAAACAGGCCGTGGCCGCCGTCGGGCAGGGACGCCTGATCCGCGTCTACGATGACCTATTTACCCTGCTGCAACAGCCCATCGCCCAAGTGCTGCTAACCCGGGGGGATCTGATGCATCGCCGCAGCTACCTTAACGTGGAGCGCACATTCCAGGAATTGTTGGATCTGGGCGTGATTCCCATCGTCAATGAAAACGATACGGTGGCTGTAGATGAGCTGAAGTTTGGGGACAACGATACGTTGTCCGCTCTTGTGGCCAGCCTCGTTCATGCCGATTGGCTATTTCTGCTGACAGATGTCGATCGCCTCTATTCCGCCGATCCACGCAGTCATCCCGACGCGCAACCGATCCTTCGGGTGGAGCACATAGCCGACTTGAAGTCTGTCCAGGTGGGCGATCGCGGCTCTCAGTGGGGTACAGGTGGCATGGTCACCAAAATTACGGCTGCGGAAATCGCCACGGGGGCCGGGGTCCGTACTGTGATTACCCAAGGCCGCAATCCTCGGGATTTAGAAAAAATTCTGGCTGGGGCTGAAATTGGTACCCGGTTTGAGCCGCAGCCCCGCCCGGTCAGCTCTCGCAAACATTGGATCGCCCACGGCTTAGTTCCTGCGGGCAGTTTGTATCTGGATGAGGGGGCTGTACGCGCCATTTGCGAGGCGGGTAAGTCGCTGCTGCCAGCGGGTATTGTCCAAATTGAGGGCGAGTTTGAGAGTCAGGAGGCGGTGCGCCTGTGCGATCGCGCGGGTCAGGAAATTGCCCGGGGGTTAGTCAACTACGGCAGTAGTGAACTGGCACAAATTCGCGGCCATCAGTCGGATGAAATTTCAACAATTTTGGGCTATATGGACGCAGAAACCGTGGTGCACCGGGATAATCTGACCCTGGTGTAACGCCAGTCGCTAATACCACCACCGTTTGGGGTGACACAACAAATTATTGCGATCGGGGGATTTCAATGATAAACGTGGTGCCCTGGCCGGGAGCCGAAAGGCATCGAAGTACGCCCTTGTGACGCTCAGTGACAATTTGATGGCTAATGGATAGGCCCAAGCCCGTGCCTGTACCCACGGGCTTGGTGGTAAAGAAGGGATCAAACAACCGCTGCTGTAGCGCTGCCGACATCCCAGGCCCATTGTCCGTAATCTGAATCTGAATTGTGTCTGGCTGAATTAATTCAGTGCGGATATGAATCTTCAGTGAGGCGGTACTGAGGTCTTCGCGCGATTCCAAGGCATCAATTCCATTGGCCAAAATGTTCATAAAGACTTGATTTAATTGCCCCGCATAGCATTCCACGGGAGGTAACACTCCATAGTCTTTAATCACTTCAATGGCGGGCTTATCGGTTTTGGCCTTCAGCCGATGTTGCAAAATCATCAGGGTGCTGTCGATGCCATCGTGAATATTAGCTGCCTTATATTCGGCTTCATCCAGGCGGGAAAACGTCCGCAGAGAAAGCACAATTTCGCGGATGCGATCGGCTCCCACTTGCATTGAGGTCAGGAGCTGCGGTAGGTCTGTTGCCAAGAAGTCCAAATCCATCTCATCGACTTGGGCTTGAATGGCCGCCGAAGGCTCGGGGTAATGGGCTTGATAGAGCTGAACCAGTCGCAGCAAATCTTGACTATAGGCTCTGGCATGTTTCAGATTGCCATAAATAAAGTTGACGGGATTGTTGATTTCATGTGCCACTCCGGCCACAAGCTGACCCAAACTGGACATTTTTTCCCCTTGAATTAGGTGGGATTGGGTGCGTTGCAAATCCGCTAGGGTCTGTTCCAAATCCTGGGTTTTTTGCCGCAATTGGGCTTCGGAGGTTTGCAGGGCCAAGTCTGCCCGTTTGCGCTGGATGCCCAAGGCAATTTCGTGGGAAACAAAGGCGAGAGCCTCCAGAGTAGACTCGTTGAGGGAATAGCGGGCAAATAGGGCAATGACCCCCAATAGCTGCTCATCTACCATGAGGGGATAGCCCGCAAAAGCTACCATGCCCTCTTGGCGGGCCCATTCTGGGTTGCCCACGCGGGGGTCGGTGAGGACAGAATTGGTGAGATGGGGTTTTCGTTCAGCCGCAATCAGGCCGATTTTGAATTGGCCCACCGGCACACGGGCGTGGGGACCGTTGATGTGGGTATACAAGCCCGCGCTGGCTTGCAGTTCTAGGACTTGTTCCGAACTGTTCAGGGTCCAAATGCGCGCGAAGGCTGCGCCCAAATGCCGGACGATCGCCTCGCTGCACTGTTGCAGCATGGTTTGTAGGCTATAGCCGCTGCGAGCCAGGGCGGAGTCAATCTCTGCTCGAAAGGCTGAGAGTTGGAGTTGATGTTGCAGATACTCTTCAGCCCGTTTGGCTTCGGTAATATCTTCCCGCATCACGAGCAAATATTTAGGTTTGTTACTTTTGGACCCAAAGATAGGCATTTTTTGCAGACGTAAAATTCGCGGTTCACCCCAAGGCGTGGTGATCACTTCTTCGGGAATTTCTAGGGGCTGGCCAGTGGCAATAACTTGGCGATCGCGCTGGGCAAAAAAGGCTGCTTGTTCCGGCGGAAACAAGTCGGCATCGGTCTTGCCCAAAATCTCCCCAGCACTCACCCCCAGCAATTTTTCTGCCGCCGCATTCCACAGCACATACTGGAGCGTCACCGCATCTTTGACTCCCACGGCTATGGGCATGGTCCGAATCACAGAGTTCAAAAAAGCCTGGGTTTGGTGCAGTTCCGCTTCAATACCTGTGCGTTCGTATAAGAGCCGTTGGGTGTGTTGGATTTCAGTTTCCAACTGGGTGACTGTATGCTCCAGTTCGGCAGTACGTTCGATAATGCGGTGTTCCAACTCCAGGTTGTTGCGCTGGAGGGCAATCTCTGCCTGCTTGCGTGCCGTAATGTCTGTAGCAATGCCACACACAATCTCTGGGGTCCCGTCCGCCGCAAACAGGGGAAATTTCATCACTAGGCTCGTGTGGAGGCCATCCGCATGGGGTTCGACTTCTTCGATCTCGATCAGTTTGCCCGCAGCCAAAACAGCGTGGTCGGCTTGGCGAAAGGCCGTGGCAATCTCCGCAGGAAAAATATCGAGGTCATTTTTATGGCAATCTGTCTCACGGTTTAGGTTGAAGCGGGTTTCAAACTGACGATTCATAAAGATGTAGGCACCGCCAGTCATCGCATATTCTTTGGCGAAAATGCTGATGTTGGTGTTATCTAAAATGCCTTCTAAGAGCGCCTGCCGCTGCCGCAGTTCCCGGTTTTCGCGCTCTAAACGAGCCACTTGCCGTTGCAACGCGTCAACTTCCACCAATAACACCGGAGAATTAGCCATAAATTTTCACGGAACTAATGTACACAATGGGATAGAGCACTCGTTTGGCTAGCACAGGCGTTGCTCCGCCAACAGGCGTTGCCCCACGCCGGATGGGCATCTCTTACCGTCACAGAGTACCCCGCTGAGTCGGGGATCTCCCATGGCTAGTCAAAAAAGTGGGCGGGCAGGGACAGAGAGTCGGCCCAGGGTTGGCAGTCGCAGCCCTTGAGCGAATTAGGGGCAAATCTGGAAAGAATCCTGTGGTTTTAGAGGGGGCGATCGCTGGCCTGGTAGGTTGTGAATACCCCTAACGGAATCGCCTACAGTCAATGTCCGATAGGCGGTGGCACTAGGAAATGAACGGTTAGGATATCCGGTATTGGATCTAGCCCTTGATGAGTCGGTCCTTTGAATTTTTCCAATCTTTAACTGTTCCCAATCTATGACTTCTGTTTTCTTGTCTGCGTTGACCACCTTTGCTCGCTATCACAAAGCAAAATTTGTGTCTAAAACCCGCCAGGTTGAGGCGGTGCAGGAGCGCTTTTTGCAGAACTTATTGGTTGACCACCGCCGGACTGAACTGGGGCGAACCTATGGCTTAGATGACATTAAATCGATTGATCAATTTCGAGCCCGAATCCCCATCCTGCCCTACAGCAGCTATGAGCCGTACACCGATCGCATTGCCCAAGGGGAGACGGATATTCTCACAGCGGAACCGGTGGTCTACTTGACCCTGACCAGCGGCTCCACAGGTAAAAAGAAATTGATTCCCACCACGCGGCGATCGCAAAATAGCTTTCGGACCGCCAGCCTCACCAGCATGGGGTTTTTGAGTGAAGCGCTCCAGTCACAGCGGCGGGACTTTGGCAAACTTTTGGTGACCAACTCCACCCAAATTTGGGGTCGCACCCAGGCCGGGATCGAATACGGTCCCTCCAGCGCGGGGGTTCTGCGCATGGAAAAACGGCTGTACAAGCATTGTTTTGCCCATCCCTACGAATCCTTACAGGTGGCGGACAGTTTAGCCCGACACTACCTTTGCTTGCTGTTTGCCCTGCGGGATCAGTCTTTGCGTGGCATGGTTGCCAATTTCCCCATGCTGATTCTGCGCACCTGTGGCTATCTGGAGCAGTACGCGGAAGCCCTGATTGAAGATTTAGCGAAAGGGACGATCGCCCCCTGGTTGGAACTGGAACCGGGCCTGCGACAGAGCCTGGAACAGCAGTGGTCAGCCGTACCGGCGCGGGCAACGCAATTGCGGGAAATTTGGCGATCGGAGGGCCGTTTAACCCCCCAATTGGCTTGGTCCAACTTGTCCTACATTGCCACCGCCCGAGGCGGTACATCGGACTTTTACTTTGAACGGTTCCCGGATTACTTTGGCGATACGCCCGGTTGGGGCGCGGCCTATGCCTCAGCAGAAGGCATGTTCAGTGTCTATCACAGCCTCAATGACGACAGCAGCATTTTGGCGATCGAGAGCGGCTTTTATGAATTTATTCCGATGGATCAGTGGGATGTGGAACAGCCCCAAACCATCCTCCCGACGGAAGTGAAAGTTGGGGAACACTATCGGATTTTGATTACTAACTATGGCGGGTTTTATCGCTATGACATTGGCGATGTGGTGGAAGTTGTGGGGTTTTACCACCAGGCTCCGCTGCTGGTGTTTCGCTATCGGCGGGGGGGATTCATTTCTTCAACCACTGAAAAGACGACGGAGTTTCATGTCACGCAGGTGATGCAATCCCTGCAACAGGAGTTTCAGGTGCCCCTAGAAGACTTTTGCATCACGCTGTCGGCCCAGGAGTTTCCGGCCCGCTATTTGGTGAATGTCGAGTTGGCCCCGGGTAAAACCCTAGGAGATGCCCAGCAGTTTTTGGATCGGTTCGATCGCCAATTGCAATCCGCCAACACCCACTATGCCATCAGCCGCCGCGACCCAATTCCGCCGCCGCGATTGCGGATTTTGGCTCCGGGTAGTTTTGCCACAATTCGGCAGCGCCAATTGCAAAAAGGCATGCCGGATTCACAGCTTAAATTTCCCCATATCAGCGAAGATCGCACCTTTTTGGATGGGTTGCAGGTGCAGCAAGACGTGAGGCTGGCGGAGGATTAGTCCCCCTTAACCCATGTCCCCAGGCTCAGCAGGCCCAGGGCCACCACTAAAATCACCCCGGTCACCACAATGGGCAGTGAGGCAATTTGCTTGTTCATGATCGCCACGATCGCCCACATGATGACCAGGGTATAGACCCGATCATGGCGATGAACCGTGATCCGGGCGGCGATCGCACCGCTAATGATCATCATGATCACGGTCCAGCTTGTGGGGGAAATGCCACCGCCATCCCAGTTGAGGCTGAACAGAGCGATCGCCACATTCACCACCGTTGCCACCGTAATCCAGCCAAAATAGACGCTAATTGGGTAATGAATCAACCAGCGCTCCTGCCGAGACACCCGCTGTTGGCCAATCCCTAATCCTAGATAGAGCGCCATCAGGGCACCCAAGATCACCAGCATGGGCAGTGTCGATAGCGGAAAGAGGAGCGCCTGAAACGTGTAAATCCAGACACATTGCGCCACACTGGCGACAATCAACAACCAGCTATGGCGCTGTAGCCGTTGGTTTTGCTGCTGGCTGGGTTGCAATTGATAAATGCAAAAGGCAATCAGTCCAATATAAATTAGGCCCCAAATGGCAAAGGCATAGTTTGCAGGAATAATATGAACAGGGGCAAAGAGCGTGTTGGACAACGCCCCGACCGATTGCGTTGGACTGGGAAAGCGCGTGGAAAGAAAATTTACGGCGATCGCACCCAGCACAGCGCGTGAGCGTCAGCCATTGCCAGAGTCGATTCGGTTGCACGGGAGCAGTGGGTTGCATCATGGCAGCACGTCGTAGGATGGCTTAAAGTATACTTTGCCTCTACCCCTCTAAATCTTTGGTTGCGATCGCCCATGAACCGCACGTTTTGGATCACAGCTCTGGTTGCCTTTGCCAATTCTCTGAGTTTTACGATCCTGATTCCGATTCTGTATTTGTACGGGCGGCAGTTTGGTCTCACAGATTTCCAAACCAGTCTGCTTTTTTCCACCTACGCCGTGGCCCAGTTTTTTTCGACCCCGGTAATTGGCAAGCTTTCCGATCGCTATGGCCGTAAGCCTCTGCTGATCATCAGTCTCTTGGGCACTGTCATCGCTAACTTCCTGGCTGGAACCGCCAGCACTGCTGCCGTGCTGTTTTTGGCCCGGTTTTTGGATGGCATTACAGGGGGCAATGTATCCGTGGCCCAGGCGGTGGTCTCGGATGTCGTGGCTCCGGACAAGCGGGCCAAGGCGTTTGGCATTTTCGGGGCCTTAACCTTTGGCTTGGGGTTTGTGATCGGGCCCGCGATCAGCTTAGGTGCGCAAAAAGTCTCCCTGGGCGCAGGCTTTCTGGCATCCAGTGGCATCGCGGCGATCGCCCTCTTCATGACAATCTTCTTTTTGCCGGAAACATTACAGGTCAAAGCTGAAAAAGCCGAAAACATCTTTGACCTCGGCCTTGGTAATTTACTCACCGGCTTGACCCTACCCAGCATTGGTATTTTGCTGGTGATCAATTTCATGATTGGCACCACCTTTACCGTTTTCACATTTGCCTTCCAGCCCTACTTTATTCACATTCTGGGCCAAGACAATCAGGGTTTAACGCTGCTATTTATTGGGTTTGGCACCGTGGCCATCTTTGTCCAAACCAAGGGAATTAGTTTCCTAATGGGCAAACTGAGCCTCGTGAAAATCTTATTCCTAGCCCTGTTTGTTCGCAGCCTCTCCTTTGTGTTGATGCCGATCTGCCACAATATTTTCTATTTCGTAGCTGTGAGTATTCTCTTTTCCCTATTCAATGCTTTAGTGCAGCCAATGATTACAACATTGATCTCGCTGAATGCAAAACCCCAAGTCCAAGGAATGGTGATGGGGCTTAACTCCTCGTATCTCAATGTTTCCAATGCCTTTGGCCCCGTGATTGCGGGACTGTTGGTCAATCAAGCCAATCCCAATACCTACAGCTACCCCCTCTACTTGGCAGGTGTGCTCACTTTTGCCGTGCTGTTGTTTGCGATCAAAACGCGACATCAGTACACTACCGACTCACCGTGACCCGATAGGACAACTCAAAGGCATCAAAGTTTGCTCCTGACTTGGGTTTCCCAGAAAATTCCAACTCATAAATTCCGGGTTTCGCAAACGTAATCATCGCACTGGGAATCCCTTGGTACCGCTCCACACTATAAGCCGTTAAAGCCGGACGCGACAGTGGGGGCGTTTTACCCTCTTGATGAGGCACCGGATACACCGCCAATTTACAATCACACTGGGACAGCGGAATTAACTGCCCCCCGCGACGGGTCAGAGCAAACCAGGCCCGCGCCGGTTGGCCCGCCTTGGGATGATGGCTGGGTTCTAAGTGGAAGGTGGCGGCAACGTTGCCCGAGGTTTCGATTTCGTGGGAGCGCCCTGGGAGCGCGATCGCCAAGGGCACTAGCAGCCCGCTGATCAGAAATCCGCCGCACAGACGCCGAGAGTAGCCAGGAAAAAAATTCATCGTGTGAGACTCACTAGCCAAAGGTTCCACACCCCACCTTGCAGCGAAGGCGGCCACCTGTCAAATGACAGCCTGTCAAACCTCGGTTGTCAGAACTTGGATATCCGTTAGAAATCCGGTTCAGCGGCCTCTGAGAAGCCTCTCAGCACGACTCATAGGGTGCGCTACAATGCAGTAGTAGAACTGCTACAGGCTATCTAGCGATCGCACGGCCCGCATTATCACCCTCGTGATCTCACTTGTTCTATGCCCACCTTCATTAACCCCAAAACCGATTTTGCCTTCAAAAAGATTTTTGGCTCTGATCAAAGTCACAGGATTCTGATCAGTTTTTTGAATGGGCTGCTCTACAAAGGAGAGCCGACGATTCAAGCGTTGGATATTCTCAACCCTTACCAAGTTCCCAAAATTCGCGGCGTCAAAGACACCTATTTGGACGTGAAAGCCCAATTGAATACAGGTGAAACCGTGATTATTGAGATGCAGGTATTGAATGTAGAGGGCTTCGAGCAACGCATTCTTTACAACGCGGCTAAGGCTTATTCCATACAATTGGCGGTCGGAGAAGACTATAGCTTACTCAATCCCGTCATTGCCTTGACTATCACTGACTTTGAGATGTTTCCGGATCTAGATGCGGTTATGACGGAGTTTGTGTTGAAAGAGAAATACTTTTTAATGGACTATCCGATTCATGATCTAGAGCTAGTGTTTGTAGAATTACCCAAGTTTCAACGACAGTTGACGGAACTCGAAAGCTTGAGCGATCGCTGGTTATATTTTCTCCAGAATGCACGGAAATTAGACCAGGTGCCAGCGGAAATGGCATTGGTGCCAGAGATTGAACACGCGTTTCAGATCGCCAATCAGGCAAACTTGAATCGGGACGAGCTTGAGGAACTGGAGCATCAGGAGATCTTTATCCACGACCAGCGCAATGCCATCATCAGAGCAACAAAACATGGCCTGCGGCAAGGACTTCAGCAAGGACTTCAGCAAGGACTTCAGCAAGGACTTCAGCAAGGAATCCAGCAAGGAATCCAGCAAGGAAGCCGGCAGACGCAACTCGACATCGCGCAACGGATGCTGTCATCCATGGATGATCAGGCAATCTGTCAAGTGACAGGATTATCTCCGGAAGAGGTGCAGCATCTCAGACAGGCTCCACTCTAATTTTATATCTTGTCCCGATCGCGATCGCAGCCCAAAGAGTTCAGCCAACCGCTGTCGTTGTCTCTGCATTATTACTCACGGTGGGATTGCCCACGATGGGCAAGAGTCCCAGATTTGCCGTTTTTTGTAAGGCTTGGTCGAGCTTCATGCCTTGTTTCGTGGCAACGTAGGTTAAAGCCAGCGCTGCCGCGCGAACGCCATTGCCGCAGTGTAATAGGAGAGGCTTTGGCAAAGCGGTAATTTGTGTCATTACGGCTAAGAATTGAGCCGGATCAATGTCGTCGCTATTTGTTGGCGTATTGCAGTAGCGTAAACCTAAGCATTCCACACTATATTGTTCTGTCGCCAGAAAGCCTGTCTCAGTCGGCGATCGCACATTCAATACCGACCGATATCCGGCCTGTGCCAACGCCTGGACATCCTCAGGACTCACCTGTCCGGCAATGGCTAGCTCATGGGTAATTGCTCTAATCATGCCCTTTCCTCAAAGTCTAGCAAATCGTCTTTTATCCCTGCCTATGCCCAGCGATCGCCCACACGTTGTTCACCAAACCCCACCTGCTAATCCTTCTGTAGAAGCTGGGTGCAGGTTTTTTGCCAGTTTCAACACGTTTTCCGATAGTCAACATTATCATTACGGCCTAGGTAACCCTGAAGCGCTCCGATGAGAGCGGGAATCGGCTTCGGGTAATATTCTGAGCCTAAGGCAATGACTTGAGGAAGTTGTGAGGACGATCGCTATCCCGACGCCGCTACGCCGACTTGCTCAAGGACATGCAGAGGACCATGCTGCTTTAATCGCTGTAATTCCCCGGCATTCCGGACAAAAAAACTGCCCGCAAACCCCAAGGCATTGATGGCAATCTGGTCAAAACTTTCTTGGGAACGCCGCACCAGCAGCAGCCATTCCCGCGTGACCAAAAGGTTATAGCCAACGGCTTCAGATGCTTTGGGGTCTAAGCCAATCGCTGGGAGCAGGATAGAGTAGCGTTCTAAAAGATCCTGGGCCGCCTGTTCTGGACATTGGAATCGGTGGGCGGGGAGGCAGGCGATCGCATGGAGAAAGGGCAATCGAGGACTGCGACCCACGCCATCCACAAAAGTTGCCTCTGCCAACAGCGGCTCTATGGGCAACCGCGATCCCGACGGTGCTAAGGGCAGTGGAATTAATTGCAAATGCTTGTGCCGCTGGCTGGCTCCTGCCACCTTGCCCCCGTTGTAAAACCCGAGGCCGTCAATGTCAGCAAGCCCCACGGCCAACGCCTCAAAATCTGCCACTGTCAGCCAACTGTCCTGGGATTCAAAGGCGCGCGTAATCAGGAGCAGATGATGATCGACGACATTGTACTTATTCAACAATGCCCCATGGGTTGGCGAAACATTCGCAACGTACAAGTCCTGTTCGTAGGGCAGAAACGGGTTAAACTCGGGGTCCTGCGTCGCAGAATTCGGCGATCGCGGTGTTCTCTCCCGCCGCGCTTGATCCTTCCGTTCTAAATTCGCCAGCACTCGCACCATAAACTGCGTTCCGGCCTCCTCCACCCAAGTGCACTCCGTGGGAATTGGTCGCAGGGCACCCTTTTGCAGTGCTGACTCAGTGCGTTCCAGCACCTGTCGCCATAGTTGTCCCGGGGGCAGCATCAGTTTGTCTCAGCGGTGCGATCGGCCAATTCTTTGTATTTGGCAATCGCTGCTGCATAGGCTTGGCTGTATTCCTGTCCCCCCAGCATGACATCCCCGTAATAGTCATAGGGTTCCTTGCCGTAGATCGGCAGGGGATCATCGTCCGGATAGTCCTCACGTGCGATATCCACCGCTTCCTTCAACTGTTTTACGGTAAGCTGCTGGGCTGGGTAATACACCAGTTTATCTGCGGGATGTTTCAAGTGTGGCAAGTGCGGGTCAATGCGGCGATCGCTCAGCTCAATCCAAGCATGTTCCAGGGGCTGACTCGCTTTGCCCGTCAATACCACAAATCCCTGCACATAGACAGCCTCACGGGTCGCTAACGCCGCTTTATAGGCATTGTCAAAGGGCGTCTTGGCCTTGCTGCCGATCTGTTGGGCGATTTGCCGGGACAATGCTTCATCCAGTACCTTATCCATGCCCGTATCCATCACAGGGAACCACAACTGACTTTACTTGAATGCACCTTTCTTTAATGCATAGTATAACCGGGTTTCAGCACGTTCTACGCCCTACTGCCCGCAGAGAACGCCCGCCATATTCTTTTTTCGCGGTTCTTTTTTCGCGGTTCTTTTTTCACCAAGTTTTCGGCAAGTGCTGCTGACCGCCTCTCATCATCCGCTAAAATCCCTCTATCCCTTCCCCGTGCTGTATGCGATCGCTTTATCCCCCACTGGCCCCATATCGGACAGGCATGTTGCCCGTTTCCAGCCTGCATCACCTGTATTTTGAAGAGTCCGGGAATCCCCAGGGCCAACCCGTCGTGGTGTTGCACGGGGGGCCGGGGGGCGGCAGTCAGCCGGCCTATCGGCAGTATTTTGATCCCGCCCACTGGCGGATTGTCCAGTTTGACCAACGGGGGTGTGGCCACAGCCTGCCCCATGCCGAACTGCGAGAAAATACAACCTGGGATTTGGTCGCGGATATTGAACGACTGCGATCGCACCTACAGATTGCCCAATGGGTGGTGTTTGGCGGGAGTTGGGGCAGTACCCTCTCCCTGGCCTATAGCCAAACACATCCCGATCGCTGCCTGGGTTTAATGCTGCGCGGTATCTTCATGCTGCGGTCCACCGAAATTTCCTGGTTCTACCAGTCGGGGGCGAGCTATTTGTTTCCCGATGCCTGGGAAGCCTATCTCCACCCCATTCCCGTAGCAGAACGCCATGATTTATTAACCGCCTACTACAGGCGGCTGACGAGTCCCGATCCACAGGTCCGCCGTGCTGCCGCCCGCGCATGGTCAATCTGGGAAGCCAGCACGAGCAAGCTCTTACCGGATCCGGGCCTGGTAGAAAAATTTGGCGAAGATCAATTTGCGGCAGCCTTTGCCCGGATTGAATGCCACTACTTTGTCAATCGAGGCTTTCTGGACACAGAGGATCAGCTCCTGAAAAATGTGGATCGTATCCGCCATCTGCCCGCCGTCATTATCCAGGGGCGATACGACGTGGTTTGCCCCATGATCACCGCGTGGGAACTGCATCACGCGTGGCCGGAAGCAGAATTTATTGTTGTTCCCGATGCTGGCCATTCCATGACGGAACCGGGGATTCAGAGTGCGCTGATCGACACTAGCGATCGCTGGCGATCTGGAATCGCTGGCGGGATGCAGGGAGGATGAGTGCGGGTGCAGGGGCTAGGCAAGATCGAGACTGTCAATTTCCTCTGCGGCCAGGGGCTTGGAAAATCAGATATCCCTGACCAAAGGCACAGCCCAGTTGTTGGAGCCACTGGAGTTGCTGGGTCGTTTCGATCCCTTCGGCAATGACGGCCATCTCGAGTTGATGACTGAGGGCAATAATCGTGTTGACCACTTGATAGTTGCGATTGCCGGATTGGATTTGATTGACAAATGAGCGATCAATCTTGAGAGCATCCACGGGAAAGCGGTGTAAATAGTCCAAGGAAGAATATCCCGTGCCAAAGTCATCAATGCTGATCTGAATTTTTCGCGATTGCAATTGTTCCGTCAGGGCGATCGCCATGTGGGGATTGTCCATGATGGCGCTTTCGGTAATTTCGAGTTTCAGGTAAGCGGGGTTGACGGACTCTTCTGCCAACACCCGATCAATATCCGCTAGGAGGGTGGGACAAGCAAATTGCCGCACAGACAAGTTCACACTCATGGTTAGCTCTGTCCAGCCCCGTTGATGCCATGCCCGCAACTGCCGACAGGCCTGCTGCAATACCACCATGCCCACCGGCACAATCAGCCCAGTTTCTTCCATGCAAGGAATAAACTCGCCCGGAGAGATCATGCCCCGATCGGGATGTTGCCAACGCACCAGGGCCTCAAACCCGCAAATTTTCTCGGTTTTGAGATCCACAATCGGCTGGTAATAGGTAATGAACTCTTGATGCGTCAGGGCCCGCTGCAAATCATTTTCGAGGGTGAGGCGATTCAACATCGCCAATGACATCTGGTGGTCAAAAAATTGATGGCAGCCCTTACCCTGAAGCTTCGCTTTATACATCGCCGTATCCGCGTTTTGCAAGGGTTCTTCCGGCTGTTGGTATGCGCTACTGCCCAGGGCAATGCCCATGCTGACGGTGATAAACATTTCACAATCCCCCACAATAAAGGGCGGATTAAAGCTCTGAAGCACAGCTTCGATGAAGGGCTCCAGGGCGATCGCGTCATCAACCTGAGACAGCAAAAAGCAAAACTCATCCTCCCCCATCCGTGCCAGCACATCGCCAGGGCGCAGGTGACACCGCAACCGTTCCGTAATGGCCAGCAGCAATTGATCACCAACGGCATGACCAAAAGACCCATTCACCAGCTTGAACTGATCACAGTCCAGGTAAATCACGGCAAAGGAAAAATCCTCCGCCTGCAAAGCCTCCGCGACCTTCTGCAATAAGAAGGCGCGACTGGGGAGATGGGTGAGGGCATCCTGAAAAATCATGGTTTGCAACTGGGCCGTTCGCTGTTGCACTGTTTCTTCAAGCTGGGCATTAAAGCGGGTTAATTGCTGATATTGCTGATGAATACGGAGCATCGATCGCACCCGAGCGGCCAACTCCAGGCGATGCACGGGCTTGCCAATAAAATCATCGGCCCCGGCGGCTAAACAGCGCGCCAGATCGATTTTCGTCGAAAGGGCCGTCACCATAATGATCGGCACCGTGGCCCATTGCGGTATGGCTTTAATGCGTTTACAGACCTCAATGCCATCCATTCCCGGCATCATCAAATCCAGCAAAATGGCATCGGGCCGCAGCCAGTCTAGGGCAGCGATCGCCGCTTGACCATTCGCGGCATAATGCAACTGATAATCCTGATCGCTCAAGAGGGCTTCAATGACATCAAAATTATCAGGTTCATCATCAACAACGAGAATCGAGGCGTGACGCATAGCTAGAACCAGCTAAGTTTTCTAAACGTTGTAGTCATATCGCTCAGGACGAATGATGTAGGGGTGCTATTTCCGGGCCAACCTTTCCAGACTAATATTTCAAGGCCAATAATAGTGCTGGGATGAAGAGATTTTCATATAAAAAAGTTAGTAGCGATCAGAAGAGCATCATCCGTTCGATGGCTGATGCGGCAAAATAATCTCAAAAATTGAGCCTTTAGGATGGTTATTTTGAACGCTAATTTGGCCCTTGTGGGCCTCAATCACCATTTTGCAAAAGGCCAATCCCAGACCAATTTGCGGAACATTCTGCATTAAAGTCGCCAATTTCATATTTCTCAAAAATTTGCTGCTGGAGCGCCTCCGGCACACCCGGACCCGAATCCACCACCTGAATTCGGGTATGCCCCGTTGGCAGTACGTCTATCGTGATCGCAACTTGACTGTGCCGAGGCGCAAACTTAATGGCGTTGGAGAGCAAGTTATCCAACACGCGGTGAAACATGGCGGCATCCGCACAAATGCTGGCTCCACCCTCCGGCAGGTGACTCACCAACGCAATCTTTTTTTGCTCGGCAATGCCTTCAAACCCGGAAAACACGGCGGGGATTAGGTCACAGAGATCGATTTTCGTTGGGTTTAATTGCAGTTTGCCAGACTCTATTTTTGTAATCAGCAGCAGATTGTCAATGACTAGCTGGAGCTGCTGCCCAGAAAGCTTCAGTTGAGAAATCTTGGCGTGTTGCTCCTCGGGCGAGAAGTGTTGAATTTCGAGGGTGTCTAAGCCAAACAGGATAGTCGTCAGCGGATTGCGTAAATCATGTACGACGATGTGCAGCATATCTTCTCGCAATTTGAGCAGGGCTTGCAAGTTGTCGTATTGCTGCTTGATGCGGATCATGGAATGAACGCGGGAGCGGAGTTCTAGACCATTGACGGGTTTGCTAATGAAGTCATCGGCCCCGGATTTGAGACAGCGGGCTAGATCTTCTTTGGCGGTGAGGGCCGTCACCATAATGATCGGCACGGGCTGCCATTGCGGCAGGGTTTTGATGCGTTTACAGACCTCCATGCCATCCATTCCTGGCATCATGACATCCAGCAAAATCACATCGGGCTGGAGGAACTCCAGGGAGGCGATCGCATCGGTGCCGTTGGAGGCATAGTGCAACTTGTAGCCGCGATCGGGCAGCAGGGCTTCAATCGACATCAAAGTTATCCGGTTCATCATCAATGACTAAAACAGAGGGCTTGTTCACGGGCTGCTATTATCCTTTTTTTGTTAAATATAATGATCTATTAAGTTATCTACTCCAGTGATTTCCGGCAAGGATTCTATCACTCCACTCAGGGTGCAAGCTGGCTCAATGAAGTCGTAGCCTGCTTTTCGCCGGGTAGCCAGTGGGTAGTTGGCTTAACAGAAATCGCCCAAAAGCTGCTGAATGGTGGTGACCAGTTGCTTGAGCTTGACCGGTTTCGTCAGGTAATCATCGGCTCCTGCATCTAGACATTTTTCCCGATCTCCCGTCATGGCTAACGCCGTTAGGGCCACAATGGGACTCTCCGTCAGGGCTGGTTCACGGCGAATCTGGCGCATGGCTTCTAAGCCATCCATCCCCGGCATTTGAATATCCATCAAAATCACGTCTGGCTGGTGGATTTTGGCCAGGTCAATGCGCTTCTTGACCATTGCGCGCCAATACCATGCGATAGCCCTTGGTTTTCAGGTAGCTAGAAATCGTACTGATATTGGCTTCGTTATCCTCGGCCAGTAGGACTAGGGGCATGGCACCCAGGGTAGGAATTGGCAAGGCATCTACCGACGTGGCGACTGGCACCTGGCCCGCTGCCCGCCCAGACCGCGCTAGGGCGCTGGGTGCATAGGGCAGATCGGCGCACGGCAGATCAATGGCAAAGCAACTGCCGACCCCCGGCGCACTGGTTAACTCCACCTGCCCACCGTGGAGTTCGACGATGCGCTTGACTAAGACCAGTCCTAAGCCCGTCCCCGTGTATTGACGGTTGAGGGCACTGTCGATTTGGATGAAGGGCTGAAATAGTTTGGGGATGTTCTCGGGGGCAATGCCAATGCCGGTATCGATGACCGCAATGCGGAGGCTGGGAGGAGACACGGTGACGGGAGGCAGGATCTGGCGGAGGCCGGGAGGGGGGCAGGGGCCGGGGTGACTTCAAGGGTGATCCGTCCACCCTCGGGGGTGAATTTGACCGCATTATTGAGCAGATTAATTAACACTTGGCGAATGCGTCGTTCATCCACCCGGAGGTCAGGCAAATGGGGCTGAAGCTTGAACTCGAGCTGGATGCGTTTTTGGAGGGCTTGCTGTTTGATAAATGTCAAACTGGAGCGGCAGAGATAGGCAGCAGAAATGGAAACGTAGTCCAGTTCGATCCGTCCGGCTTCAATTTTGGCCACGTCGAGAATGTCGTTGATCAGCTCCAGTAAATGGGAGCCGCTGCGTTCCACGGTTTTTAGGGCCTTGATCTGTGGCAGATTGACGGGGCCAAAGACACCTTCTTGGAGTGCCTCGGTCATGCCCAGAATGGCATTGAGGGGGGTGCGCAGTTCGTGGCTCATGTTGGCTAGAAATTCGTCCTTGAGGCGGGTGGCGCGGGCGAGTTCTTGGTTGGAGATGGCCAGTTGATGATTGCTCTCGGTGAGCTGGGCCTCGGCCTGTTGCCGTTCTGCCAGTTCTTGCTGGAGTTGCTCGAATAGATTGGCCTGTTGAATCGCGATCGCCAATTGGTTGGCCAGTTGTTGGGTAAAGGCAATTTCCGACGGCTGCCAGTGGCGGGTTTTGGCGCATTGATGGATACACAGTAGCCCCCACAATCCATCTGGCGTAAGCAAAGGAACTACCAGGTTTGCCCGCACCTGAAACTGGGACAAAATCCGGATATGGCAATCTGCCAATTCAGCCTGGTGAATATCATCCACGGCATGGATTTTGCCCTCTTGATACGCAACGGCATAGCGTTCGCCAAAACAGTGATCATGGATTTTGACTGCCATCAGAGTGTCAAAATCCGGCCCAATGGATTCGGCAACAAACTCGCCATCGTCAAAGTTGGAGAGCGGATCAAACTTGAAAATGCCCACGCGATCGGTATTGAGAAACTGCCGGACTTCTTGCACAGCCGTATCGAAAATGGTCTGAAGGTCCAGGGATTGCCGAATCCGCTGGGTAATTTCTCGCAGCAGGAATTCCCGTTCGGCCTGTTGGCGAATGATACGCTCGGCCTGTTTGCGATCGCTAATGTTGCGGACAAAAAAGACCACTTCATCATTGCCACAGGGGGCCACCCGCACTTCTTCATCCCGCAGGTGGCCGTCTACCCAAAGCTGCTGTTCGTAAATTTGCACCGTTTGCGTGGCGATCGCGGCCCGCAGGGCCAGGTACTGGGCTTCCACGAGCTGCGGCTGCGGCGGCATGATTTCTTCCATACGCTTGCCAATGGCTTGATGCGGCTCGGTCACATTGCCCCAACCCGGAGCCGCCAGAAAATCCTGGTATTGGCCCTGAGCGTTGACCCGAAAAACCAAGTCTGGTAGCGCCAACAGGGTGGCTCTGGCTCGCTCCTCGCTGCGTTGCAGGGCGGCTTGAATCGCTTTGCGATCGCTAATATCCATCGCAATGCCAAACAGTCGCGTGACTTCCCCCGCCGCATTAAAAACGGGGGCGGCTTTGACAAACACATCACCCAGGGAACCATCCGCCCGCATAATTTGCAGGTCTGTTTCATAGGATTCTCCCTGGTCCAGCGCCCGCGCGACGATTTGGGCATAGCGTGCCCGCTCATCCTCTGGGAAGTGGTTCTCAAACAGTTGCTCATAGGTGGGTTCGGCGGCCTCGGGGCTAAGGCCAAAGATGCTGAAGATTTCCGCAGACCAGGTAATTTTTTGGGTCTGCACATCGAGTTCCCAACTGCCCAGATGGGCCACTTGCTGCGCCTCGCGCAGGCGCGCCTCACTCCGTTGCAACGCTGCCGTGCGCTGGGCCACTCGGTTTTCCAGATCCCGGTTCAACTGCTCTAGGGACTGTGTGGCCTGCTCTCGCTCGATCGCAATTTTGGCAATGTTGGTCACCAGAGTGACGATTTCAATTTCGCGCGCCCGTGGCCTGTGGGGTGTCCGGTGATACACCGCAAAGGTCGCCAGGACAGACCCATCGCTGGCAATAACGGGCATAGACCAGCACGATCGCAGCCCGTGGTGCAAGGCAATTTGCCGATAGTTCTGCCAAAGCGGATCCGTAGCAATATCGGTAACAATCACCGCTTCCCGGCGAAAGGCGGCAGTGCCACAGGAACCCATGCCCTCACCCATGGCTAATCCTTCGATGCTCTGACTGTATGCCTTGGGCAATTGGGGAGACGCCAGGGAATGCAGCTTGCCTTGGCGATCGCACAGCAAGATGGAACAGATGCCCCCGTCGAGTTGTTCCTCCAGTTGTTCTTCGGTGGCCCGCACCAGCGCAGCTAGAATATCGGCGAGGGGTTCGGCCTTGGCAATCCGCTGCAAAATCGAATTTTGCAGTTCCAGTCGCAGTTCGGCCTGTTTGCGATCGCTAATATCCAGATGGGTCCCGGTCATCCGCAGCGGATTGCCCCCCGCATCCCATTCCACCACCTTGCCTCGGGCCAACACCCACACCCACAGGCCCAATTTATGGTGCATCCGCAGCTCGCATTCGTAGATCGGGGTTTCCTGCCGAAAGTGGCGGCCTAGGGCGATGTCGGCCTTCTGCAAATCCTCGGGATGGGTGAGTTGTCGCCAGGTGTCAACGCTGGTGGGTGTCAGTTCCTCTAGGGTATAGCCGGAGATCTCCGCCCAGCGCTCATTGAAAGTTACCGCGCCGGTCGGCACAGACCAATCCCACAGACCAATTCCCGATCCCTCCAGGGCCAGTTGCAGCCGCTCCTTGGCTTCATCCAGGGCGATCGCATCGCGGTGATGCTTGGCCCGCAGATGCGCCTCCCGCACCTCTCGCCGCACCGCCTCTGGCAGTCGGGCCAGATTATCCTTCATCAAATAATCATGGGCCCCGGCCTTCATTAGCTTCACTGCCAAGACTTCGCCAATCGTGCCCGACACCACAATAAAGGGAATATCAAGCTGGCGTTGTTTCACAATGTCCAGAGCGGCTGGGGCATCGAATCCCGGCAATCGGTAGTCAGAAATCAACACATCCCAGGAATCACTCGTCAACGCCTGATGCAATGCCTCTGCCGTTTCTACCCGCTCCCACACCACCGTAAACCCATGGCGGCGCAGTTCTCGCAGCACCAACAGGGCATCGTCCACGGAGTCTTCCACAATCAACGCATGTAGGGTGTCATCCATGGGTCACAATCCTTCTGGGATAGGCTGATTGATCACGGCCCAGTACAGCCCGAGCTGGCGGACAGCCTCGGTGAATTGCTCAAACCCCACGGGTTTCCGTACATAGCTGTTGGCCCCCAAGCTGTAGCTTTCGACAATATCGCGTTCTTCGCTGGAGGAGGTGAGCACCACCACCGGCAGCAGGTGGGTCGGTTCATGGGCGCGAATCCGGCGCAACACCTCCAACCCGTCAATTTTGGGCAGCTTGAGGTCCAGCAGCACAACGCTGGGGAGCGGATTGGCGCTAAACAACATCGTCAGGGCTTCTTCGCCATTGCGGGCGACGAGAATTGGATTCGCAATATTGCCCTGCCGGAGCGCCCGGATGGTCAAGCGTTCATCATCGGGGTTATCTTCAATCAATAGGATGGCCCGCAGATCAGTCATAATCTAAGCTCCTGTCCTCGTCGATGGATTGGGAATCGTGAAATACAGGGTTGCCCCTTGCTCAACGGCTCCTTCTGCCCAGACGCGCCCGCCGTGGCGATGGATCACCCGCTGCACCGTTGCTAGACCAATGCCCGTGCCCGGAAACTCGTGGGTATTGTGAAGGCGTTGAAAGACGCCAAACAGCATGTTGGTATAGGCCATATTAAAGCCTGCCCCATCGTCGCGGATAAAGTAGGTGCGTTGTTCCTCGTCCTGAATGACTCCAAATTCAATCTGGGCAGTGGGGTGGTGGCTGGTAAATTTCCAGGCATTTTGCAGCAGGTTGTTGATCACAACGCGCATGAGGTTGACATCGGCAAAAACCATCACGCCCGATTTCACTATCACTGTAACCTGTCTCTCTGGCTCTAATGATTGCAATTCTTGGACCTGTTCCTGGACCAACGCACTGAGGTCCACGCGGCTGTATTGCATGTCCGACCGGGAAACGCGGGAGAGGCGCAGCAGGTCATCAATCAGCATGCCCATGCGGGTCACGTTTTTGCGGATGCGATCGAAGTAGTCTTTGCCGTCCTCGCCAACTTGATCGCCATAGTCTTCCAATAGTGCGCGGCTAAAGCCGTCGATCGCCCGCAACGGCGATCGCAGATCGTGGGAAACGGAGTAGGCAAAGGCTTCCAACTCCTGATTGGAGGTGGCGAGTTGGGCCGTGGTTTGCTGGAGTTTCACCTCCGCCTCTTTTTGCGCGCTCATGTCGTAATTAATGCCAATCATCCGCTGAGGGGCACCCTGGGCATTGCGCTGCACCAATGCGTAGGCTTTGATGAAGCGGAGGGTGCCATCGGCCTGCACAATCCGAAATTCTGGATCGTACTCTTTTTCTCCTGACAGGGCTTTCTGGATAGCCGCTTCGGTGGCGGCGCGATCGTCCGGGTGGAGACAGTTGGCCCAGGCATCGTAGATATTCGTGAACTGATCGGGGGTGAGGCCATACAGTTCATACATCCGGTCATCCCAGGTGAGGATATTTTCCGTGACGTTCCAATCCCAGATGCCGATCGCGCCCGACTTGACGGCCAGGGTGAGGCGATCGGACAGATTACGCAGTTCGGCTTCGATTCGTTTGAGATCGGTAATATCGAGGACCGTACCCACCAGATGGGTGACTTGGCCCGCCGCATCGACAATCGGCTCTCCCCGCGCTTGAATATGCCGCAGCGCGCCACTGGGCCGGTAAAACTGGTACTCGATCTCGTAGGGCTGGGCCGTTTCCAGGGCCGCTTGGACCACGGACTGGTGATAGTCGCGATCGCTGGGGAGCAACTGCTGCTGAAGTTCCTCAAAGCTCGGTGGCCCATCCTCTGGATTGCGCCCAAAGATGCTAAAAACTTCCTCCGACCAAATAATTTCCTGGGTGAGGGCGGCAAATTCCCAGCTTCCCAATTTGCCAATGCGCTGCGCTGTTTTGAGATGGGCATCACTCTTGCGGAGTTGTTCTTCGGCTTGTTTGCGATCGCTGATGTCGATATGGCAGCCAATCATCCGCAACGGTCGGCCCGCCGCATCCCATTGAATCACTTGCCCAGAACAGATTATCCAGACCGTGGATCCATCCCGATGGCGATACCGCACTTCGTTGTAGTAGGGAACTTGGCCGTGACTCTGAACGTGGCGATCGAAACAGCGCAGCACGCTAGGTAAATCTTCGGGAAAGATCAGGCGCTGCCAGGTTTCGGGTCGGTTAGGCAATTCCTCCTCCTCATAGCCAAACATGCGCTTGAAGCCGGGACTGAAGTACTCGGAGTGGGTTTGCAAATCCCAATCCCAATAGCCCGCTAGGATAATATCCAGAATATTCTCTAGCAGTTTTAGCTCCTGACGAACGTGTTCCGCTTGCCAGCGATCGGCTTCCGCTTGTTTGCGATCGCTGATATCCGTTACGGTGCCCACATAACCAACGAGTTCCCCCGCCGCCGTCCACTCGGCCACCGCTTGTCCAAACACCCAAGTGATCTGCCCGTCTGCATTTTGAAACCGATGCTCTAGGCGATAGGGGCGGTTTTCCTGGACCGCCGTGTACCAGGCAGTGGAAACAAGTTCTCGATCCTCCGGATGAATGCCCTTGATCCAGCCAAGGCCCAGGGCCTGTTCTGGGGTCAATCCCGAAATCTGGCACCAGCGCTCATTCACATAGAGGCAGTGCCCCGCCGCATCGGTTTTAAAAATCCCCACTGGAGCCATTTTGGTCAGAGTGGCGTAGCGCTGTTCGCTGGCACGCAGCTTGACCTCAATGCGCTGACGTTCAGCCAGTTCGTCCCGGGCCTGCTGGTAGGCGGCGGCCTGCTGGAGGGCGATCGCAATTTGCACCACCAGTTGATCCAGCAACTCTAGATCCGTCACTTGCCACTCGCGGAAATCGGCACATTGGTGGGCAATCAACAGGCCCCAGAGTTGATCCCGCACCAAGATCGGGGCGACCAGATTGGCCTTGACCTGAAACCGTTCCAGCAAGCGCACATGGCACGGAGTGAGACCCGCCTGATAGATATTGGCGATCGCGCGATGCTTCCCGGTGCGATAGTCGCCCCCGGCATTTCCCTGAAAACAGGTATCCTGAATCTGGATGCCCAGGGCTGCTGTCCAACCGGGTAGCACCGCCTCCGAAAGGATCGTGCCACTCATGTCGGGCTGAAATTGGTAGATCAGCACGCGGTCTGCGCTCAGAAACTGCTGCACCTCGGTCACCGTAGTTGCCAAAATCTCCTCAAGCTGGAGCGACTGGCGAATACACAGGGCAATCCGGTGGACTAATGCCTCCCGATTCGCCTGAATTTGGATGGCGGCGGTGCGCTGTTCCACCTGCTGCTCTAACTGCTCTTCTAACGGCTGCTCTAACGGCTGCTCTAATTGCACCGTGTCGGGTTTCTAGGGGCTGGCCCTGCTCTGCCGCGCGCTGGAGCACAGTCTGGGCCACCGCAGTCTGGGCCACCGCAGTCTGGGCCACCGCAGTCTGGGCCAAGAGTGTTGTCAAGGTGAGCACGCCGACGATCCGGCCATCATCATCCAGTACAGGCACGGATTGCCCCTGCTGTTGCAAGAGTGTCACTGCCGCACTCCAATCGGGCAGAGCCGACTCTCGCACGGTCACGCTGGGGGAAGTCATCACGGCACCTACGGTTGAACCTTCTAAGGCGAATGCCGAATTGAGCGATGGATCGCCACTCAGTGACACACTCAGCCGCACAATATCCCGTTCGGTCACCATCCCCAGGAATTGTTCCCCCGCAACGACCAAGACACAGCCTGCGCGGGCTTCATCGTGCAGAGTATCCCGCAGATCATTCCGGCGGCGATCGCGCGAACTGGATGCGGTTTGGGCGGCTCGAAGTGCGGCCATTTGGGCGATCGCCGCACCCACTGTCGTCTCTGGAGGCACAGTAAGGGGATTGCGGACAATTGCGGACTGGAGATCAGTTGGGGTCAGCGGGGTGGCTGTGGGGTTCATGGATCCCTCGGGGGGGAGGCTAGGAGGATTTGGATCATCTGGGTCAGGGCGTGCAGCCGAACTGGCTTGGCAAGATATTCTGTGGCTCCGGCGTCCAGACATCTTTGCCGATCTCCCGCCATGGCCAGGGCCGTCAGGGCAATGATCGGCAGTTGAGATAGGTTTGGCCTTTGGCGAAGGATTTGAATGGCGGCCAAACCATCCATTCCAGGCATTTGGATATCCATCAAAATCAAGTCCGGATGATGTGCTAGGGTCAAATCAATCGCCTCCTGACCGTTGTACGCCAGGATCACGCGATAGTTCTTGGCGATCAGATAGCTGGAAAGCGTCAGAATATTGGCTTCATTATCCTCGGCCAGAAGAATCAGGGGTGCCATCGCGATCGCGCCTACAGCCCCCACAGCCACGGTCGGCGCTAACGCCTCTGGACTGGAACCGGCCAATCGCCCCCACGAATCGGCGTTCCGGCAGGGGAGATGCACGGTAAAGCAACTGCCCTGCCCCAGCGCACTTTGAAGACTGACAGAACCCCCATGGAGTTCCACAATTTTCTTGACCAACGCCAGTCCTAACCCTGTCCCTTCGTACTGGCGGCTCAGGCTGCTGTCGAGCTGGATAAAGGGCTGAAACAGCTTGGGCTGATCCGCAGCCGCAATGCCAATGCCGGTATCGGTGACGGAAAACAGAATCCAGGCGCTAGCATCCAGCCTTTCCTCTCTCCTGTCTCCGTCCTCCTGCTGCCTCACCGCCAAGGTCACGCTTCCCCCCGCTGGCGTAAACTTAACCGCATTGCTCAATAAATTAATCAGCACCTGCCGCAGGCGGCGTTCGTCCACGGCAATCGTGTCCTGATCTAAGGTTAAGTGCGTTGTGAGCTGAATGTTTTTCTGGAGTGCCTGCTGTTTCACAAAGGCCAAGCTGGAGTGACACAACTGCTTGACCGACACAGGCTTGATGTCGAGTTCCAGTTTGCCCGCCTCAATTTTCGAGACTTCGAGAATGTCATTAATCAAAGCCAGCAGATGTTGACCACTGTGCTCAACTGTGGCGATCGCATGCTTCTGGCGTTCGTTAACAGGGCCATAGACGTTTTCCTGCAAGGCTTCTGACATGCCCAAGATGCTGTTGAGCGGCGTGCGCAGTTCATGGCTCATGTTAGCCAAAAATTCATCCTTCAGGCGGGTGGCCCGGATGAGTTCGGCGTTGGTGCGTTCCAGTCGCTGTTCGTATTCTTTGCGATCGCGGATATCCCGGGCAATGGTGGAGAAAAATTCCACCTCGCCTTGGGGTGATTTATGGGCCAGGATGAGTTGCGACAGGGGAATTTCTTGACCGGCTGCATCCAGCAAAGCGGTTTCACCCATCCAACTGCCCAGGGCGATCGCCGCGGGTAATCCCTGTTGCAGAATCAGTTCGGCGGCCCACTGCGGATGGTAATCGGTAATGCTGCGGTGTTGCAGGACAGCATCACGTTCTAAACCACAGATCCGTTTGAGGGCCGCATTGTTCCAAATGATATTGCCGGTAGGGTCTGACATGCTGATGTAGTCCGTCGAGGCTTCCAGGACCGCCAGTAATCGCTTTTGTTCTTGTTCCAAGCGTTTGCGCGCTGTAATATCCTGCGCCGCGCCGACAGTTTGCGTGACGCGCCCCTGAGCATCCCGCGCAAATACGGCATCTCGACTGTGGAGCCAACGCCATTCGCCGTTAGCGTGGCGCATGCGATATTCAAATTCCAAAATTTCGCCATCCTGCGCCGCATTGATCTGAGCGTAGTATCCCGGAAATTGGCTTAAATCATCCGGATGGAGCAGCGTGGGGAACATAGTGGACCCCATGGCTTGAATCTCGGCGGGCGTGTAGCCGAGAATGCTCCCAATTTCCCGATTGACGTAGACATTGCGATTTTCTGACACGTCATAGAGGTAGAGAATATTGGGGGAGGCATCGGCAATTTGTTGAATGAAATACTGCCTGTCTTGCAACTGGGTATAGAGTGCTGATTGTTGAATCGCGATCGCCAGTTGCCCAGAAAGCTGCTGCAATAATTCAATTTCCCAGGCTTGCCAGAGAGCGCGGACCCGAACATTGATGGGCAATCAACAGCCCCCACAGCGTTTCATTCTGGACAATGGGTACGACCAGTTTGGCCCTCACCTGCAACCCTCGGAGAAAATCGACCAAGCAGGGTAAAACATCCCCGGTTTCGCAATCGTCTAAGGCGGCAATGTGTCCCTGCACATAGCGATCGTGGATTTCCAGAGGAAATATTTCTTCTGGATAAATTTGATCAAGAATCACCGGCCAACCGGGCGCAACCGATTCGGCAATGGGTTTGCCCGTGCCGTCTGCCAAGATTCGGTAAATCAAGACTCGGTCGGCCTGCAACACTTGGTGCACTTCAACAACGGTGGTGTTGAGGATATCTTGCAGGTTGAGCGAAGCGCGGATGTGTTGGGAAATCACGCTAATCAGCCGATCGCAATTGGCCTGTTGCTGGAGGCGGATGTCGGCCCGCTTGCGATCGCTGATATCCGTCACCCGCACTAAGTTGACCGTGCGACCCGCTACGACAATGGATTTAGCCGCCAGATTGCCCCAAAAAACCTGTCCTTGAAGGGTGACGTATTCAACTTCGCGAGACCAAAACCCCTGGGTACGCATGTCTGCCTTAATTTCGGCCAGCTCCTGCTCCGAAAAGCGATGGCGTTGCAAGGTATGGCCTTCAATCCCCAGGAGATTGGCTTTGTCCTGGGCTTCAAAGAGTTGGAGCGCGCGCTGATTACAATCCACGGTCAGCAGGGTGTGCGGATCCACCAAAAATAATGCATCGGTCGATTCATTAAAAATTGCCTCGCGCAAATCCCGGCTGCGGATCAGCTCTTCTTCGACCTGTTTCAGATCGCTGATATCCGTCAAAATGCCCTGTTTGCCAATCACAACGCCTTCATCATCCAGAAGCGGGGTGGCGCTCACTCTCACCCAAATATAGTGGCCATCGCGGCGCAAATGGCGGAACTCCGGATAACTCTTTTGACGTAATTCCAGATCTTTTTGATAATCAAGCGTTACCCAGGGCAGATCGTCAGGATGCACAAGCTCCAGAAACGATTTACCGATCCAGTCCTGAGGCTCCCAACCAAACAGGGTCTGGAATTGTGGCGACAAGTAGGTGAATCGGCCCTCGGCATCCTGTGCCCAAATAAAATCGCTCATCTCTTCCACCAATCGACGGAATTTCGCCTCGCTCTCGGCTAATGCAGCCTCCATACGTTTGCGATCGCTAATATCCGTCAAAATGCCCTGTTTGCCAATCACGACTCCTGCGGCATCAAGAATGGGTGTAGCGCCGCCTCTAACCCAAATATAGTGGCCATCGCGGTGCCGATGCCGGAACTCCGGATGGCTCTTCTTACCCGACTTTATATCCTGTCTGAAGCCCACCGTCATCCACGGCAGATCGTCTGGATGCACAACTTCGTGAAAGGATTTACCGATCCAGTCCTGAGGCTCCCAACCAAACAGGGTCTGGAATTGTGGCGACAAGTAGGTGAATCGGCCCTCAGTATCCTTTGCCCAAACCAAATCACTGCATCCTTCCACCAACCGGCGGAACTTCGCCTCGCTTTCGGCTAATGCAGCCTCCATGCGTTTGCGATCGCTAATATCCTTTTCAGACCCGCTGATGCGAATCGCCTGCCCCGCTGCATTCCGCACGGCCTGGGCGCGATCCAAAACCCACATATAACTGCCATCCCGGCGCTGGGTGCGATATTCGATTTCCAAGAACTCCGTTCGGCCCGCCAAGTGGTCATCAACAGCCGCCATGAGGCGATCGTAATCCTCGGGGTGGATCCGCTTTAAGCACTCCTCCGGCGAATCGCTAATTTCGGCATCCACGAAACCCCGCATTTGCTTCCACCGACTGGAGAAAAAGACCTTATTCGTTTGCAGATCCCAATCCCAAATGCCGTCGTTGGTGCCTCGTAAAACGAGTTGCCAGCGCTCTTCGCTGGTTTGCAGCGCCTCAGTTCGTTCCGCCACCCGCCGTTCCAGGTCTTGGTTTAATTGCCGCAGGGTTTGAGTGGCCTGTTCCCGCTCAATGGCAATCCCGGCAATATGTGCCGCTCGGGTGGCCACGGCCTGTTCTGGGGCATCGGGGGTATGTCGATCGCGGTGATACAGGGCAAAGGTCCCCAACACGCGCCCATCACTGGCCAAAACTCGGCATTGACCAACAGGCCCGCAGCCCATGCTCTAGGGCCAGGTCCTTAAAGTTCTGCCAGAAGGGATCGGTGGCAATATCGGAAACAATCACGGTTTCTCGGCGAAAGGCTGCCGTACCGCAGGAACCCACGCCTTCTGCGATCGCCATCCCATTCATCGCCTGTAGATACCCATCGGGCAATTGGGGTGCCACCACGCTGTACAGGCGATCGCCCTCGCGCAGCATGACGGCACACAGCAGCCCCCGGCAGTTGTCCTTCCATAGCGTGCAGCAAATGCTCCAGAATTTCTGGCAGCGGCTCGGCCTTGGCAATGCGTTCTAGGATGGCCGCTTGGATGTCGAGGTGCAATTCCGCTTGTTTGCGTTCCGCTTCCAGCCGCGCCCGTTCGCTAATATCCCGCACCACGACGAGCACTTCGTCTTCGTTGTAGGGAACCACCCGCACTTCTTCAATCTGGAGGCTGCCCTCAAGGGAGAGGTTTTGTTCGTAAATTTGGATCGTGTGGGTTTGCAGTGCCCGCTGGAGATAGGTCAAGCGCCGTTGGGCTAGCTCCGGGGGCAAACTTTCAGACACATGGGTTCCCACCAAATCAACCCTATTGCCCACGACGCGAAAGTTGGGCGTAGCCACAAATTCCAGGTAAATGCCCGCCCGATTGATGCGGGCAATCAAGTCTGGGAGAGCCGCAATTAAGGCCCGCTGATGGGCGAGGCTAGATTGGAGAGCCTGTTCCGTTTGTTTGCGTTCGGCTTCTAGGCGGGCCCGTTCGCGAATATCACGCACCAGCCAGCGTAACCCTGTGATCGTATCCGCACCGCTGCGGATCGGGGCTACGGTGACTTCAACGGGCAATGGATTGCCCCGCCGGGGTTGCAGCGTCATTTGCCAAGGGGGCTGCTGGGCGGGCTGCTGGGCGGGCTGCTGACTGGGCAGGGTTTGTTGATGCAGTTGCGTATAAAACGATGTCCGATCGGGTTGAGCTACGAAGAGAGCAAAGGGTTTGTCGATCAAAAAATCGGGGGTCACGGCCAGTTGCGCCGCGATCGCCAAATTGGCAGACTGCACAATGCCAGTCAATGTAGTCACCAGATAGCCATCTGGAGCGCAGTTGAATAAATCCTCGTACTTGAACCGTTCGCTTTCCAGTTGGCGGTTCTGCCGCCGCAATTCTTCTTCTGCAACCCGCAGTTCTTCCTCGGTAGTCTGCAACTCTTCCAGGGTTTGTTGCAGCGCCTGAACGGTTATTTCCTGTATTGCCGGCAGTTCATTTTCCCCAGGGACTGAGATTGGTTGCCGTTGTTCAGGGTCCATTGCCAGCACTCCCGGGTCGCAAGTTTCCTACCCCAGCATAGTGGCATCCCACTGAATCAGGCTCTTAAATAGACTTTAAAGATTTGTGCTTGGATGTACCTGTGCCTTTGTTTGCCAGTCTCTATTAACCCGGCAATGGTTGGTTATGCACCGGGTTTCGACTCCGCTCAACCCTCATCGACTCCGCTTAGGGACTTCCAAGGAAATAAACATCCCACGTCACGACTCAGCAATCGCGCTAGGTGGGCTGAAATGGCAAAGTCTGACCCACCCCGCCCTACGGGCACCCCTCCAAGGAGGGGAATTTCGGACCAAATCCCCTCCTTGGAGGGGCTAGGGGTGGGTCAAACTCTGCATCGGCACTATTTATTTCTTGGAAGTCCCTTAGCTGGCTTCCCGTAGGGTAACCCCATCTCCTGGGATAATTTCGTGGGTTGAGCGTAGTCGAAACCCACGGAGCCTTCTATTCCTGGCAGGATGCCGCGTGCCATGCCCACCCAACACCTAAAAATAGAACCCTCCCTGATTTTGTTATGGCGTGTGCATTTGCAAACCGCACAGGGAACACTGGCATAGTCCCTAGTGCCTTCAAAGCGGCATCGGCAAAAATGCAGGTAGACCTCATATGGCTTCACATCTTCCTTGGGCGGCCCCATTTTTCACCTATAGTATCGTTCTCACAACGGGCCTATTGGCACAGACCATAACCCTCGCCCAACCTGTTCCCCCCACAGAACTGTCTCCCACAGTCTCATCGACGCTGCCAACCCCTGTCTTGCCGAAGCCCGCGCCCCTGAGTCCGCAGGGTGTGAGTCCACAGGGTGTCAGCACCCGCGACAAGGCCGGAGACAAGGCCGGAGACACCACTGCGGCCATCCCGCAGTCCACGGGCGAGCTGTTACCCCCGCCACTGGTTCTGGATGACTCCACAGCGATACCCCAGGATGTGAACGCCAAGTATCGCGTCGATCGCTTTAATGTCACGGGCAGCACCGTATTTACCCCCGCAGAGTTTGCGGCGGCCACAGCGGCCTTTACGGGACGAGACTTGACCTTTGCAGAAGTATTACAAGCCCGTGCCGCCATTACGAAGCTTTACGCCGATAAAGGCTACATCACCACGGGCGCTGTCATCGCTCCCCAACCTGTGGAAAATGGCATTATGGCCATTCAGATTCTGGAAGGCAGTTTGGAAGATATCCAAATTACAGGCAACCGCCGGCTGAGTGCGAATTACATTCGCGATCGCATCAAACAGGGAGCAGGCACACCACTCAACGTCCCCCGCCTGTTGGAAAATCTCCAGCTTTTGCGGTTGGACCCCCGTATCAACAATGTTGCAGCGGATTTGCAAGCGGGCGTGCGCCCCGGCACCAATCTACTGCAAGTGAATATTGTCGAAGCGGATACCTTCAGTTCCAGCTTTACGTTAGATAACGGGCGATCGCCCAGTGTGGGCAGTTTCCGTCGCCGTGCCCAACTCACCGAAGCCAATCTGCTGGGTCGAGGCGACACGCTGAGCATCGGCTACGCCAATACCGAAGGCAGCAACGGCATCGATATCAGCTACACGCTGCCGGTGAATGCCAAGGATGGCGCGGTGTGGTTTAGCTATAGCGGCAACTCAAGCAATGTGATTGAGAAACCCTTTACAGCGCTGGATATCCAAGCCAAGTCGCATTCCTACGAGTTGGGTTTTCGGCAGCCCTTGCTCCACAAACCCACGCAGGAGCTGGCGGTGGGTTTGGTGTTTTCTCGACAAGAAAGTCAGACGGAATTAGGCATTGATAACATTGGGCCGTTTCCACTGTCCCCCGGTGCGGATGAGCAAGGCCGCACTAAGGTATCGGCATTGCGATTTTTCCAGGAATATACGCAGCGCAGTGAAAAGCATGTGTTTGCCCTGCGATTGCAGTTCAGTCTGGGCTTGGACTTCCTAAATTCCAGCGTGAATAACGATGCCCCTGATAGCAAATTCTTTTCCTGGCGCGGACAGGGCCAGTGGTTGCGGCAGTTGGCCCCCGATTCCCTATTTTTGATCAAGGGGGATGTGCAAATTTCCGGGGACTCTCTGGTACCGCTGGAGCAGTTTGGCTTGGGTGGCCAATTGTCGGTGCGGGGCTATCGGCAAGATGCCCTATTGAGTGATTCAGGAGCCTTACTGTCGGCGGAGTTTCGCTTACCGATTCTGCGGGCGAAAAAGCTCGGCGGGGTGCTGCAATTGACACCCTTTTTGGACATTGGCACGGCGTGGAATGTGGATGGCAACAATCCCACGACCAATACGCTGGTTGGTACGGGGCTGGGGCTGCTATGGAAGCAGAGCAATTTCTCGGTGCGAGTAGACTGGGGGATTCCCCTGGTCAAGCTGGAGGGTGAGAAGCGATCGCTGCAAGATAACGGCATCTACTTCTCGGTGAACTACACGCCGTTTTAGGCTGGGGAAGTTTGGGGTCTACTGGAGTCGCAATCGCCGCCATCGATGGCAAAAAGAACCGGGTGAAAAGAAACATAGGGAGTTTGCAGAGACGGCGATGCATGATGGCTACAACCCAGCGGAGCATGGCATGGGCAATTTTTGCAGGCAATTTTTGCAGGCAACTTTTGGAGGCGATTTTTAGGAGCGATTTTAGGGAAATATAATCTGGGAACTACAACCATGTCTCATGCTGCCATTCTCTGTGTTGATGATGAAGCGCCGATTTTAAAGGTGCTTAAGGAACAACTGAAACGCTTATTCGGCAATCAATACGCCTATGAGGTGGCTCAAAGTGCTGAGGAAGCCTGGACTGTGATTGACGAGCTAGAGCAGGAAGAGGTTCAAATTCTGATCATCGTCTCGGATTGGCTCATGCCCAATGTCAGGGGTGATGAGTTTCTCGCACAGGTCCATCAGCGTTTTCCCGAAGTGGTCAATGTCATGCTGACTGGACAAGCAGATGAAGCCGCGATCAACCGCGCCAAAGAACACGCCAATCTCTATGCATGCATCTACAAACCCTGGACCGAACAAGAGCTGCAAACCATTATTTACAAGGCGTTGAATCGTTAAATCATGCGATCGGCAATTATTTGTGTTGATGATGAATGGGACATTCTGAGAGGGTTGGGCACCCAACTCAAGCATCACTTTGGCAAAGAGTATGACATCGAATTGGTGAGTAGTGGTGAAGATGCGCTTTTGCTGTGTGTAGAGCTGACAAACGAGGGGAAAGATATACCGCTCATTATTTCTGATCAAAAGCTGCGAGGCATGGCTGGGGATGCCTTGTTGATTCAACTCCATGCCCTGTATCCCAAAACCCTAAAGATTATGTTAACCGGGCAAGCCGATGCCAAGTCGGTCGGCAATGTGGCAAATGCGGCAGCGCTGTATCGATATATTCCCAAACCCTGGGATGAAACCGACTTGATTTTAACGGTGTCGGAGGCGTTGCGGCGCTTTCAGCAAGATCGGCAACTGGCGGAGCAAAACGAGTTGCTCCGGAAAACCAATGCGAAGCTGAAAAGTTCTTTGTCGTTGTTATTAGCAACCTTGGAAGCCACGGCGGATGGCATTCTTGTCCTGGACAATTTTGGCAAAGTCGTCACGTTTAATCAAAAGTTTGCCGGGATTTGGAATCTGCTCCACGCCGAGTCAACGTTCTATGAAGATGACCTATTTTCTGTGATCGTAGAGCGCTTAATTGAGTCAGATGCCGCTAACTTTCAAGAATTATTCACCCAGATCAACACGGAGAAGCACGGTTTTCTAAGGTTAAAAAGCGGCAACATTATTGAGTATTATCTCCAACCTCAACAGCTTACCGGTAAAATTGTCGGTCGAGTTTGGAGTTTTCGAGATGTCACGCAGAAAAAAACAAACCGAAAGAGCTATCAAGCATCAAGCATGGCATGACACCCTCACCAATCTCCCGAACCGGAACTTATTTAATCAAAAACTGGCTACGGCGCTGAGTGAGGCGGAACAGGAGGTAAAGCTCAGCGCCGTGATGTTTTTGGATCTGGATCGGTTTAAGGAGGTCAACGATACGTTAGGTCATGCGGTCGGCGATCTTTTATTACAGAGCGTTGTCCAGCGTTTTGTGAGTTGTCTCAGGCAGACCGACGTTCTGGCGCGGTGGGGCGGGGATGAGTTTGCTGCTTCTCCTGCCTCACATTAGCCATCAAGATGATGCCAGTGAGATTGCTCGCAGGCTCATTGAAGTGCTGCAACCGCCATTTTTCCTGGACGGCTATTGTCTGCATGTAACGACCAGTGTTGGTATTGCCGTGTATCCGCATCACGGCCTAGACGATAGCGCCTTGCTGCAAAATGCCGATGCCGCCCTCTACCAAGCCAAAAAATCCGGACGCAATAACTATCAGCACTATTCGGTCAATGCGATCGCCTCCCATTGAAACCCCTGACTCTGCCCCTGAGCCAGGGGCGTATAGCGTCGGCATAGGTACTTGCCGACGCTGGATGCGCTGAGCCGTCTGTCAGCCCAAATTACTCTGGGCTTAAGGGCTTGATCATGCAGAGGGCCTGGGTCAAAAATCCCAGACTTTGGTAAAGCCCGATCGCCAGTCTGATTGGATTGAAAGACCTGCAACCCGATTTGGCGATCGCCCCGAGCTATGGCCCAAGCTTCTGCTTGCTGCATCAGCGCACGACCAATCCCCAAACGGCGATGATCCGGCGCAACGTAAAGCATAAAAATGTGGGCATGGCGATCGCCGACGATTTGATCCACGGCATTGCCCATCCAGAGGCCCGCAATGGGTGCCGCAGTTGGGCGATGACGTACCAACGGCAAACCACCGTCTGCCATAGAAAGCCAATCAACCCACCACAGTGGTGTCGTCGTTGAAAAGTATTGATCAACTGTTTGGGCTAAATGGGTGCCAGGTTGGGCCGCATCCATTTCAGCGTAGGTGCGCTGCATGAACTTAACCAGCAGCGATCGATCCAGGATCGAGCCAGCGCGTAGCCTGTAGCTCACGGGCAGAGACACCATCATGGGCAGAGACCCAGGGGCAAAGACACCATGGAGCGCACCGTCGTTGGTTAAAGCCGCTCGGACAGGGATGACTCATTCGGCAAGCCCTTGACCAAGGTCGATAAGGAGGGCGGCAATCCCGCCAAGGACTCGGACCGTGTTCCCCCCGGCACTGCACCGACCTCTTCAATCGGGGCAGGGGCCGCCATATCCGAGGGCAGAAAAATCCGGGAACTGACCGCCACTAGGGCAAACAGAAAGGTTAGGACAATTAATAGAGGAGCAATATATTGCCGAAAAATCGCCATAGGACGGTAAATAGTTTATTCAGTTAGCGAAATTTTTCTGAGACACCGCTCAAGATTTATTAAGCGCTCTCATTTACCATCGTATCGCGAATTTCTTACGTCTCATCGGCGATCGGAGGGGAATTTTCAGAAGAATTTGGCGGGCGATTCCACGGAGCCACTATCGGTAACAATAACAACCCCGGTACTGCCGCCACCATCGTCAGCAGAAAGAACGTAGACCAGCCCGTGACCTTGGCCAAATTCCCAGCGGGAGCCGCCAAAATGATGCTGCTGGTGGCCATCAGGCTCGACAGCAGTGCAAATTGGGTGGCCGTAAACGCATGGTGACAGAGGCTCATCAGGTACGCCACAAATACTGCGGTTACCAGCCCTGCGCAGAAATTTTCAACATTAATGGCCAGCATCAAGTACGGGTTCGTGACGAGGGCTGTCCAAAATAGGGACAGAAAATTTTTCAGATTGATTTCTGCCAGGAGGGTAGAACTTTGTTTAGGGACCCAAGTCAAGAGCAAGTACCCCAGATTGCTGAGGGCTTGCAAGCCGCCAAACACCCACAGGGCGCGATGAATCCCAATTTTTGTAATCACGAGGCCACCACCGACCACGCCTAGGGTCGTTGCCATGAAGCCAAAGGTGCCCTGAATCGCCCCAATTTCCGTTTTGCTGTAGCCAATGTCCAACAGAAAGGGGGTGGCCATATTCCCCACCAGGGCATCGCCCAATTTGTACAAAAGAACGAATAGCAGCACCGCCACCGCAGCAGGAATCCCTAATCGGCCGAAAAACTCGCGAAATGGCAGATAAACTGCATCCGCTAGGGAGTCCGGAGGCCGCACCTGCTTTTGAGGTTCCGGTGCCCAAAAACTGGCGAGTAGGCCCACACCCATCATGAGTCCTAACAACAGGTAAACCCTAGACCAAGGTAAAGAATCTGCCAGTATCAGGGATACAGAACCGGAGATCAGGACGGCAAGGCGATATCCCAATACCCAGGTGGAGGCACCCATGCCCCATTCGCTTGGGGCCAAGACATCGGTGCGGTAGGCGTCGCCGGCAATGTCTTGGGTGGCGCTGAGGAGGGTAATGATTAGGGCGTTGAGGGCCAGCAGGTGCAGGGTTTGTGCGGGCTGCTGCAAGGCCATGGCAGCGATCGCCACCATCAAACCCACCTGGGTCATCACTAACCAACCTCGCCGCCGTCCCATGAAGGGCGGCACAAAGCGATCGAGAAACGGCGACCACAAAAACTTGAGGGTGTAGGGCAGTCCCACGAGGCTAAACCACCCGATAACGCCCAAATCGACGTGGGCATCTTTCATCCAGGCTTGCAGGGTGCGGCTGGTCAGCAGCAACGGCAAACCGGAAGAGAAGCCCAGGAATAACAGGGCGGAAATTTTCCGGCTGCGGAAAACCTGGAGTAGGGGTTGAATCGCGTTCACGGTGGGGCAAAATTAAGGAGCACCGTCATCATGCCACAGCACCAAGGACACTGTATAAGAGCACATAAGACACTGTATGGCATGCCTCATTACGGTGTCGTTGGCGGTTGCTGTGTCGTTGGCTAGCGTGCTGCGCGATCGTCCCCTTTGCCAGTGTGACTGGCTCAGTGTAACCGGATCAGTGTAATCAGGTCAGTGTGGCGGGATCGAAGCTCGTCAGGCCAGTCGGCCATAGCCGCGCCATACGCCCACTAAAATCCCTTGAATATCCAATTGACTGGCAGGGACTTCAATTGGCTCGTAGTTGGGATTAGCGGGTTGTAGGGTGACTTTGGTGCCTTTGCGTTGGAGGTATTTTAATGTGGTTTCACCCCCCACCCGCGCTGCAACAATGGTGCCATTTTTGACGGCTTTCTGATCCGCTACGGGCTGCATAATCACAATATCGCCGCGATCGATCAAGGCTCCGATCATGCTGTCTCCCGTCACTCGCAGGGCGAAGTACTGGGGATTGAGCAGCAGGCCAGTCAGGTCGAACTGTTCGACATCCGTTTCGGGAAAGGTTTCGACTAAGCTACCAGCGGCGATCGCCCCTAAAATGCGGACACCGGGCTGGGATGCCTGGGTCAGCCGGATGGTGCGGGCGCGGCCTTCGGTCCAGTCAATAAACCCCTTGGTCCGCAGATGCTCTAGGCGACTTTGCACCGGGGCGGGAGATTTCAAGCCCATTGCCTTCATCATTTGGCGAATGGAGGGGGAATGCTGGTGCTGCCGAATATAGTCCACAAGCCAGTCGTAGAGTTCCTGCTGAGCGGGGGTAAGAGGTTCCATAGGGATGGGAGAAGTACAAATGTCTTTAGGACAAAAGTACCACATTTTTGGCGTTTGTCCAGAATGTTAAAAAAAATAAAATTCCAGCGGGTCGGGGATCGCCATGCATCGGGGTGCCCGTCCGTCAGATCCGATGGGGATCGATCCAGTTGACTTATGGTGATTCTCCGGTTTGATCTAATGTCCTAATCTATGGCGAATTTGGCGGAGAAATTAATGGCACATTAACGCAAGCCGCCTACACTTTCTAAGTCAATGGTGTATGGTGAAGAATAGCCACAGCCACTCCGAACTGAGGTGCAAATGGATTTTAGGGAGCAGTTAAAGCAGCAACGGGTTAAGCATATTGTCAGTAGTTATCAGTTGGCCGGTACGGATGCCGAGTCCTTTGAACACTATTTGGCTGGTTTGTTGCATGCTTATCCGGCTCCCCTGATTGAATTAGCCCTGGTAGAAACTCTGGTGGATTGTTGGGTACGCCTGCCTGTGATTCGGGGCTGTGAGTTTTTGGCGATCGCCCATGACTATCTTCAGGACTGGGACGACCGCCTGCAAGCCTTTTCGCGCCACCAGCCCGTGGCGAGCACCATTGCCCCGGAGCAGTTTCAGCAAATCACGGGTTTAGATCCCAGTCCGATTTTTGGGCTGACGGGCTGTCTGAGGCCCCAGCCTTCTGGGCGTTCTAGCAATGTGTAATCGTTTCTCGATTTGAGTAGTGCGATGGGCGATCGCTCATCGCAGCATGATTATCTTTGAATTGCTCCCAATGCCTTGAATGCCTTTACCAACTATCCCCTGAACCACTACCGCTGCTACTCCCTCCGCCAAAGTCACTGCTACTGCTGAAACTATCACTGGAACTCCAGCTATTCCCAGAGCTTCCTGCATAGTTTGAACTATCACTGGAACTCCCATGGCTGCGGGCAGACGACCGATGACTCACGGGGGCACATCTAGGGATAATTTCCGATTGCTCATCCACAAAGGAACAACAATGGCACCGCCGAGTAATTTGGCGCTTACCCTCCTGATCAGACGTGGCAGGCTGCGTAATTCTAGAGATTTCCTCGATAGTTAATTCTTGGCAATGGGCGCAGTGGTGCTGTTGATTCGATAAAATATAGCCGCGTAGATGCAGATCAACAAGGTTTGATTCGGGTTTACAGGTTGGACATTTCCAGCCAATGAAGGATATGTTTCCCAAAGATTGGGCCACGCGCTCTGGCTCTTGCAGCAGGTCCTCTAGGCGATGCGAGTTGATCCGCTCCATGGGGGAATGACATTGAGAGCAGTGGGTCGGGCGTACTGATTCAGGCGGTTGACAAAGGGGAAAGTTGTTGACCCGAGAGCGTCCCATGGGGTCAATGGTCACCGCATGCTTAGGCAATGTTAAACAGGGAATGGTTTCCTCTGCTTGCCATGTATCGTCACAACAGTGACAGGTATACGTGGTTAGACGGCTACCTGCTTGGTTCCAGGTGGGCTTTTGCACGGTGTTTAAACGAGCGCTGGCTGTCCGCTCGTCACAGGTTGGACAATGGCAGAATTTTTCCGCATCCATGATAGCTTTCCGCACATGGATACCCTTCGCAGAGGGCTGGCAAGATTTGCACCGCCAACCGTTGTAAGCCATGCTGCCGAGTTTTTGGGCGGTTTGTTGCGGTTGACTGAGAACGTGCGATAGGTCTCCCGCCGGTACTCGCTCCATCGGTTGCTGACAGATGGCACAGTGGCATCGTTCCCGCCCGGTAATTTCCGATCTTTGCACCTGCGATTCCCCTTCTGGGGCCAACACTATCCGATTGCGGCGGCGGTATAGCAAAATTCCTCCCCAAATGAGCATTCCGGCCCCTAATCCGCTAGAAATTGACCTGAGCAGATTGTCCACGTTGCTGGCAACTGCTGGTTGGAGCGTTTCAGCCTGGGTTGGGGGGCTGGCACTGCTGCTGGGTTTGGGCGGCGTTATATTTGGGGCCAGTATGGCAGTTTTAGAAAAATCAGAGGTGGAATACCGGCTGACTTGAGCGATCAGAGTTTGGGTCCCGGCCAAAACCCCAGCATCAAACTGGTGTTGTTTGAATCTGGGTGTAACTTCCTGGCGTAGAATTTGACTCACACGGGCTTCAGGCAGCAGGGGATCAATCCCTTTTCCCGTAATGATTTCAACCCGGCGATCGCCCTGAGACACCAAGAACAACACCCCATTATCTTTCCCTTTTTTACCGATCCCCCAGGTATTGAACAATGACGTCGCAAAAGCCTTTGAATTTAAAGAAGGAAAAATATCTGGAACTGTGACCACCGCGATTTCGCTGCTATTTTGGGCTTCTAGCGCCGTAATCTGGCGATTCAGTTCCGCCTCCGTTTCAGGAGCCAGCATGTCTGCCCTATCCGTAACCCAGCCACCATCGGTCCGGCGGGGATTCGGCACGGATTCTATCGGGATAGCAAAACAATCCGACGCAACACTCACCAAAACTAAGGTTAAGACACCTGAGCAGAATGCGGGACTGAACATAGGTTTCGTGCGTCAGTGTAAAGATTGGTACAGCCATTTTGGCTGGCTGAGGTAATCTTCACTAGACGCTGGCAAAATTACGGACGGCCCGCTGCCCTAGGGGTATGGTTTCCCTAGGGGCATATTAGGGATTTGCGGTTGATTAAGATACCCCTACGACGGATTGAGCGTCGTCGAATGTTAAACATGTCCGCCTTCTAAACCATCAAGGCAGCATCGGTCTGGGCTGGATTGCTGGAGGCTCCTGAAAACACCAGTCCTCGCTGCATATCCAGCGTGACAATTTCGCCATCGCGAATCACCGACGTGGCGTTTTTCACCCCCACAATCACCGGCACACCCAGGCGCAAGCCAATCACCGCTGCATGACTAGTGAGACTTGCCTCCTCTGTAACAATGCCTGCCGCCTTGCGAATGGCTTCCACAAAGTCGGCACTGGTACTCTGCGCGACCAAAATCTCCCCCGCCCCAAAGTGCGCGGTTTCCGCCAAGGTGCTGACCACCCGCGCTCGGCCACTAATCGACCCTTGGCCAATGCCAATACCCTTCCCGCGTACCGCCGTCACCACTTCCACCTTAATCAAATCGGTGGAACCCGCTACCCCCTGGAGGGTCCCCGCCGTCATCACCACCAGATCGCCTTCCTGGAGCAGCGACTTTTCGAGGGCGACATTCAGGGCGGCTTGGAAGGTTTGTCCGGTCGAGGGCAAATCTAAGACCAATAGCGGTTTAACGCCCCAAACCAGTTGCAGTTGCCGCGCCACATCCACATGGGGCGTGATGGCCAAAATTGGCTTTTGGGGGCGGAATTTGGAGACATTGCGGGCCGTCGAGCCCGTTTTGGTCAGAGTCATGATTGCCGCTGCATCCAACTGGCCGGCAATTTGGCCGACGGCACAGCTAATGGCATTGGGAATAGAGCGGTTGCTCTCCTGAGCATTGCGGGTGAGCTTTTCTTGCTCAATCCGAACGGCAATCCGGGCCATGGTAGCCACCGCTTCCACCGGGTATTTGCCGACGGCGGTTTCATTCGATAGCATGACGGCATCAGTGCCATCCAAGATCGCATTGGCCACATCGGAAATTTCGGCCCGGGTAGGGCGGGGACTGCTGACCATGCTGTCCAGCATTTGGGTGGCCGTAATCACCGGAATGCCCATGCGATTAGACGTCGCAATCAAGCGCTTTTGCAGGATGGGCACATCTTCGGCGGGGAGTTCTACGCCCAAGTCGCCCCGGGCGACCATGACTCCATCGCTAATGGAGAGAATGGCTTCCATTTCCTGGATGGCCTCGTGTTTTTCAATCTTGACAATGACGGGCACATTTTTGCCCGCATTAGCAATCAATTCTTTGATTTCTAGAACATCGTTGGGGTTGCGGACAAAGCTGAGGGCGACCCAATCCACGCCTTGATCGAGGCCGAAGGTCAGGTCTTCTTTATCTTTGTCGGTGAGGGCCTTGATCGAGAGGTAAACGCCGGGAAAGTTGACGCCTTTGTTATTAGAGAGCGGGCCACCGACAACGGTACGGCAATGGAGTTCGCGGGTTTCGCGATCGACGCGCTCCACCACCATTTCGACCCGGCCATCGTCCAGCATGATGACGGCCCCAGCCGGGACTTCATCGGCGAGGGGTTCGTAGGTGACGCAACTGATCTCCTGGGTGCCGGGGCAGGCACGACTGGTGAGGATATAGGGATCCCCTTTCTTGAGGGTAATTGGTCCTTCGGCAAATTTGCCGAGGCGAATTTTAGGCCCTTGCAAATCTTGGAGAATGCCCACGGGCTGGTTCAGTTCAAAGGAAATCTGGCGAATCAGTCGAATGCTTCGTTGGTGATCGTCATGGGTGCCGTGGGAGAAGTTCAGCCGAAAGGTGCTGGCACCGGCTTCGATCAGCGCGCGGATGACTTCTGGAGTGCTGGTCGCAGGACCAATGGTGGCAACAATTTTAGTACGGCGCTGGGAATAGGACGGTTGCATGGATGATCATCCAGGGGAATGGGCGGCGAAAGAAACGGAGACGTGCAGAAGCCAAGTGAATAAGCTAACCGTAGGTCAGTGTGCCCCATAGTGGATCCTCGGTGCAAGGGGGGAAGCGAGAAGAAAGGATGAAGGCCGAAGATTTCGGCTGGCTTGGGAAGCGATGTCACCATTCCTGGAGGGCGATCGCCACTCCGCGCTCGAGAGGGGTCTTGGGATCAGTGGCGTCAGCGATAGTGGCGGCGGCGATCGCGGTGGCTAATGCGGTGAGGCGGGCGTGGGCTTGGGGGCCATCCAGGCGTTTAAGGGCGGCAATCACATGCAACCGGAGTCGAAGGTCGTCGGTGGCCAGCATTTGGATTAGGGGATCCAGGGCTTGGAGTTGGCCGAGCTGTCCTAGGGCAAGGGCGAGGGCCTGTTGCTGTGCGGGGGTGGAACTGGATGGGCTTTGCAAGGTTTGCAGTAGGATGTCTGCGGCCCGGGGTTTGAGGGTGGGGGTGGGCCAGTCCCCCAGCAGTCGCACAATTTCGCGATCGCGGTCGGGATGGGAAGCTACCTGGGAATGGTTACCCTGAGGGGTGCTGGGGCAGAGACAGGTCTGGAAATAGTCTAGGGCGGTGGCTTGCCCAGTCCAGGCAAGGGCGCGGACCAAATCCAGTTGCAGGTCGAGGCTTGTGTGGGGAGATTGTAAAGCCCTAAGGAGTAGGGTGGTGGCAGTGGGGGTGCTCCAGCGTCCCAGGGCGATCGCTGCCTGCTGGCAAACGGTTTGATCGACATCCCACAGGCGATCGCCCAAGTGCTGTACCCAATCCTCTGTGTCTCCGAGGTCCGGGCGGAATCCCAGTCCAGCGATCGCAATCCGGCGGACGGCGGCGACGGGATCGGTCAGGGCGTGCCTCAGGACGGGGGACTCGGGGATCATGGAAACTGCCCAGGGCTTCCAGCGCCAGGGCACGGATGCTGGCATCTGGATCCTCGACAACGGAGAGTAATGGGGCAATGGTGGCGGAATTGCGGATTTGGGCCAGCGCGGGCACGACTAAGGGGCGCAGGGTAGGCAAGGCCAGCAGGGGAATTAGGGCCGCGATCGCTGTCGGTCCCAAGTTGGCGAGGGCGGCGGCGGCTATAGGGCTGAGGTCATCATCATCAGCCTGGACGGCGGTAATCAAGGCTTGGATGGCTTGGGGGTGGGCAAAGCTGCCCAGAATGCGGGCAGTGTACCAGCGGGCTTCTAAATCGGCGGTGTCATCCCGTAGCAGCGCAATGAGCGGGGCGATCGCCCCCTCGCCAAATCCGGGTAGCAGTTTGGCTATATCCCACCGGGCTTGAAAATCGCCAAAGCGCAACACTTGCAGCGCCAAATCCAGGGCCATTGGGCGCATTTCAGCCGTTCTCGGTTCCGGGAAGTGATTGTGATCAGCCGCGTGATCAGCCGCGGTCGCGGGCGGCGCAGACCCTTGGTTCATCCATTGCTCTAATATTTGCCCTAAGGCAGACCAGTTTTGCTGTTGGGCAGCCACCTGGGCCTGCTGAAGAAGACTGACCATAAGGCGCTATTCTCACGTGCTCACTGGTTTTAGCATGAAGCGATCGCTCCGGCTTCGGTGGTTAAATTACATTAATCGTAACGACTCAGGGATCGCGATCGCCTCTGTGTGGTTGCCGAGGTTGACCCACCCCGCCCTGCGGGCAACTCTCCCGGGAGGGGATATTTTCGAGCATTCCCCTCCTGGGAAGGGTTAGGGGTGGGTGCAACGGATGGCACAAGCTGAGTAGTCACCATTAATCAGGGAAATAGGCTCTGATTTTCCGATATTCCTATAGTGGGAACCGCGAAAGCCGTCAGTGCCAACTGCTACGCCGCCGATTCCCCCCCTTGGATGAAATCAATCATTTCGTGCAGGGTACCGGGTTTGGTGACAATCAGGACCGTTGAACCCGGTTCCATCACCGTATTGCCATTGGGAATTTCCAGATCCGCTTGGGGGTGAGGTTGGTAGCCGATGATCAGGGAGCCTGTGGGAAATCGAGAATCCTGGGCGATCGCTGCGAGACTACGGCCAGCGGCATTGCAGCGATCGGGGATCGATAACTTCAGCACTTCGATTTGTCCTTGCTCAAAGTGCATCATTGACTCCACCTGGGGAAATTCGATCGCATTGGCCATGGTCGAGACCGCCAAATCGATCGCATTAATCACATGGGTTGCGCCCGCAATGCGATAGGGTTCCGCAAAATCGCGGTGCCGCATCCGCACCAAAATCGTTGGCACCCCATAATACTTGCCCAGGGTCACCATGGCCAAATTCAGGGCATCATCCCGCAGGACCGCCGCCAATGCATCCGCCTTGCGAATTCCCGCTTCCAGGAGGGATTCCGTCCGCACCGCACTGCCCTCAAAGGCCATGACGCCCACCTGTTCCCGTGCATAGCGACACGCCGCTGGATCCACATCCACCAGAGCTACGGTATGTCCCAAATCCACGAGCAACTTGGCTAATCCCAGCCCAACCAATCCCGCTCCCCCGATTAGCACGTACATCCTAATTGCCCTCCTCCTGTTTTCTGTCAGATGCCTTCCCGATGCTCTGTCTAGCGGGGTGGCCGTAGATACTGCGATCGCCCACTGCCGCTGCTACACTCAAAATATATGGGAAATATAGGGGCTTCTGGACTGTGGGTCCTCCTTATTCTTCGTACTCACTATCGATTTCAATTTCTAGAGTCTCTTCGTCTACACGAATGTAGAGAATATTGGGGCGGCAGCAGACTTGACAGTCTTCAACGTAGGATTGTTGGGTGCCACCACTCCAGTCAATGAAGGTGAGATTGGATTCACCGCAATAGGCACAAATATATTCAGCAGTATTTTGCATGGCCATACTCATCTCGCGGTTTCTCATCTTACAAGGTTTGATCGTCGAGGTTTGATGCCTTAGGGACTTCCAAACAAAAAATCATCCCAGGAGGTTGGTTTACCCTGCGGGAAGCCAGCGATGACTACGCTCAACCCGCTATGGCTGAAGGTTGAGCGCAGTCGAAACCTGGTTCACGGGCAGGTTATTTTCATGGAAATCGCCTTAGGTCTAATCTTGCTGAAGGATCATCGCACCGCAATCGCCGAAAACTGTCCCATCACGCATCCATACCCATGACCCAACACACCTTAAAGGCAACCTGTGACACCGTACATCTGGGGGGCTTTTCGTCCCAATTACCGCCGGCTTTGGTGGTGGAGTCCGGCGATCGCATTGATGTTCAAACCTTTTCGGGGTTCCATGTCTGGGAACAGGCCCCTGCCGCCTTTGTACCGCCGGAGTTTCGGGCAATTTGTACGGAATTAAACCGCGATCGCCGGGTTGGCCCAGGTCCTCATCTGCTCACGGGACCGATCTTTGTCACGGGGGCAGCACCGGGGGATGTGTTGGAAGTGCAATTGGAGGCGATCGCCCCCAGTTTGCCTATCGGCTTTAATGCTATCCGTCCTGGCTGGGGGGCCTTGCCCGCCACCTTTACCCAGGCCGCCCTACGATTTATTCCCCTCGACCTGGAGCAGCAGGTGGCTGAATTTCCTGCAAACAGTGGGATTAAGATTCCATTGCGCCCATTTTTTGGGATTTTGGGCGTGGCCACTGCCGAAACGGATCGCTCCTCCATTCCCCCTGGTTACTACGGCGGCAATATTGACAACCGCCACTTGCAGGCCGGATCGCGATTATTCTTGCCCATTTCCCTGCCGGGAGCCCTGTTTTCCATTGGCGATGGTCACGCGGTCCAGGGTGATGGTGAAGTCGATGTCACAGCAATTGAAACCTCCATGAACGGTACGATTCGCCTGATTGTTCGTCGGGACTTATCCCTCACCATGCCCCTTGTCGAAACCGCGACCGACATTATTACCCTTGGGTTTGGGCCGACGTTAGACATTGCCCTAGAACAAGCCCTGACCCAAATGATCCATTTCCTTGAGCGATTCCTCGGCCTCACCGCTGAGGATGCCTATGTTCTCTGTAGTCTTGCGGTTCATTTCCACATCACTCAAGTTGTCAATAGTCCCCAGAAAGGTGTCCATGGCCTTCTGCCCAAGGCAATTTTGCCTCAGCCGCTGAAACTTTAGGGGATGCTTTAGATTTTAGATTTTGGCGTGGGTGGGTGCGGGGCCTCGGCGGTTCAGTTGGGCTTGGCATAGCAACTGGCACGGTGGCACTAGATCGATAGGCTCAACTGGGAACCCGCATCAGTTTTGAACACTTCAATGCGAGACTGGAAGGCTTCTCGAAAGTGGGGCACATGGGTGACCGTGAGGATGCAGGCAAAGTCAGCGGCGATCGCATTAATGGCAGCGATAAGGCGATCGCAGCCTTCGGCATCCTGGGTGCCAAAGCCCTCATCGATAATGAGCAGTTGCAGGGCGGTGCCGGATTGGCGGGCCAGTAATTTGGAGAGGGCTAACCGAATCGCAAAATTGACGCGAAAGGCTTCTCCGCCGGAATAGGTCTCGTAGGGGCGCGTACCGTTGGCATCGGCAATTAAGATATCGAGGGTTTCAATTGGCTTTGGTGATGTGGATGAATGGGGTGAGATAGATGATGAATTGGATTTTGATTTTTGGGTGCGTGTGTTGGTGCGTGTGTGAGTTCTTTGTGTAATAAATTGAATGTGCAGTTGGTTATTGCTTAAACGACTGAGGATATGATTCGTTTCAGATTCTAATTCCGGCAGAACGTTTTCAATCATCAAAGTTTGAATGCCATTTTTTCCAAAGGCGATCGCGAGTTCTTGGTAAATGCGGTATTGACGATGCGCACTGGCGAGTTGCTTTTCCAGGGTGATCTGCTGAATGCTCAGGCTTTGAAATTGCTGCTGCTGCTGTTGCAGGCGGCCCAGGTTGGCCAGTTGACTGTCTAGGTGCGATCGCCGCTGCTGGAGGGATTGTTCCAACGCGGGCAAGGTAGCCTGACAGTCTGGCACGGTTTGCAACTGCTTTAGCAACTCCGCCAACTGCGTCTCGCTCTGCTGGAATTGATGATGGCGTTCCTGGAGTGTCTGCATAATGTGCTGTAGCCGCTGTTGCACCTGGGGGTATTGATGCTGGGCCTGCTCCAGTTCTTGATAACGCAGTTGCCACGTCTGGGCTTGGCGCACTGTGATCCGCAAAGCGTGATGTCGATCGGCATCATAACCAATGCGCGCGTGCTGCCGATCAAATTCCTTGAATTGGGCCTCGGTTTCGGCATGAAGTTGCTGTGACTGTTGATCGAGATGGGTAATTTGGGCTTGGAGGTGGGGCAGACGCTGCTCTAGGGCCGCCTGCCGTCGCTGGGCCTGTTTAATCTCGGCCTGTTTAATTTCGGCCCAACGCCAGCGATCCACCAGTCCTCGGGCTAAGGCGTGATTGCGATCGTCATAGTTTAACTGCTGCAAACTGTGTTCCAGCAGGCGCAATTCCTCCCTTAGTTCCGATTCAAACTCCTGCGCTTGCAACGTGTGTTCTAGTTTGGCAATCTCGGCTCGGGTGTGTTGCAGGGTTGTTTGCACGCCCGTTGTGACCTGTAACTGTTCCTGTAGTTGTCCTCGGTGTTCCAGAATTGTGCCGTACTGGGCCAAATCTTGTTCCAGTTCCCAATATTCCTGCCGCAAAATTTGAATTTCCCGTTCGGAGACGGCCAACTGCTCCCGCACAACCCAAAGTTGATCGAGAATTTCCTGCTGTTCTAGGCGGTGCTTGTCCAGCACCAAATGCCAGTGGTGTTTGTCCAGCGGGCGATCGCACAGGGGACAGGCGGGATAGGCGATCGGCTCCGCTAGTGGAGAATTCAGAACAGCCAGAGGATGGGTAGTCGCTGTTGGCTCTAGCAAGCCCGCTTCTGAATCAGCTTCTGGATCAGCGGCGTCTGGTAAGCTTGCTTCGGAAAAGTCCGCAGTGTTGAAGACCCATTCCTCGGCGTCGGCGATCGCCGACGCCATCTCATCACTGTGGCCCGCATCCTGATGTTCCAAGCCCTGCCGCAGCAATTGCAATTTCTGTTCAAGTTCACCTAACTGTGTTTCGTACTCGCGCTGGTGCGCCTGCAAACGCTCCATAAAGCTGCGGCGTTCCAACCCTTTTTCCCGCACCCGCTGCTGATAAATGCGCTGCTTTTCCAGGGCCTCAAGGCGATCGCAAATGTCTTGGGCGGCCTCGGTTAGCTGGGGTTGGCGGGCTTGCTGTGCTTCTAGACCCTGGGCTGTGGCCTGTAGTTCCTCCAAGCGCGCCGATAGACGAGCGGTGGCGCGGTCCAGTTGGGTATGGATCTGCTGTTGGCGTTGCAGGAGGGGAGCCACCTGGGTTTGCAATTGATCGAGATGGCTGAGGGTGAGGCGGGCTTGGTGCAGTTCTTGGAGGGCAGCAGCCACTTCGGGAGATTTTTGGAGGATTGCTTGAATTTCGGCTTCCTGCTGGCGGAGTCCGGTCAGTTCTGTTTGTAACTGCTGCCGCTGAATTTGCAGGGCGGAAATGTGCTCGGATTGCTGGTGTTGGTATTGCTGGCGCTGGGCCTGGAGGGTTTGACTGGCCTGCTGGCGGGTGGATAAACGCTCTTCTTCGCGGTGCAGATCTTGTAAATGGGCGTAGCCTGTGGCGATCGCGTCGGCTTGATTGAGCAGTGTTTCCAGAGTGCTCAACTGCTGCTGTAGAGTGGCTAGATCTTGACGCAATCGCTGACAGTCATGATGAAGATTTTGGTGTTGCTGCTGTTGCCAAGCCAGTTGTTTTTCCCAAATCTGGCGTTGTTGATGCTGCATTTGCATCTGCTGCAGATGCAGATGATCGCGTTCCATCTGGGCTTGAATTTCAGCGATCGTAGCTTCCAGCTCAGCGTGTTCCTGTAGGGTTTGTACGCGCGGTTGCAACTGAGCCTGAATGCTGGCTAGGTGCTGTTCCGTACTGTCGATGTGCCCTTTGATCTGGCGAGCCTGTTCCTTTGCCCGCTCCGCCAGCAGATCGTACTGTGACAGTTTCAGCAAATCTGCTAATACTTGTTTGCGATCGCCCGGTCGCTTCACCATGAATTCGTCCGCTCGTCCCTGCCGTAAATAGGCCGAGTTGACAAAAGTCTCATAGTCTAGCTTGATATGCTCGACAATTAACTGCTGGGTGGCACGCACGCCCTTGCCGGTAATCGAACGAAAGGTCCACGCCTCGGGACTCCTGTCGTGGACCTTTCCGTCTGGCAGACCTACGGCGACCTGCAATTCCAGAAGCATGCCTTGTCCCCGCGTGCGACTGCGGATAATCCGATAGACTTGCTGATGGCTGACAAAGACAAAATCGACCAAGGCTTCGCCCGTGCCCATGTGGATGACATCATCCTCCGTGGCAGCTCGGCTTTGGCCCCAGAGTGCCCAGGCGATCGCTTCCAGCAGGGACGATTTACCGGCCCCGTTGGCCCCGCAAATGCAGGCTGTGTGTAGCCCCTGAAAATTTAGGGTGGCCTCCCGATAGCTCAGGAAATTCCTTAGGGTTAGGTGTTGAGGAATCATGCAGGCATAGAAAGCGCGCGAAACCCGTGCTTCCATTCCAGCTTAGCAGTACAAACGCCCTTCAGTACGGACGAACTGCGGTAAATTTTGCCACCGGGCAAAGGGGTTGGCTGCGGTTGGCTGCACCGTTGGCGGGTGGGATATTGCCCTGTAAGCAACTGCGAATGCCGGCAGCCCAAGCCTGAAGCGCCTGGGAATAGGCGGCGCGGGCCTGCTGTTGCTGGGAAGAGAGGATGGGCAGCGATCGCGGACCTGGGGAAGACATCCCGGTGATCGTAACAACTGAAGCGGCCCCAGTCGGCGTGGTTATGCTGGGAGTCGGCGTGGCTAGGCTGGGAGTCGTTAGGCTGGGAGCCGCTATAGTTGAGGTGCCTAGGGTCGAGGCTATTTCGGGTGCTGGGATTGGGGGAGTTGTAGCGGGCTGATCGGCGGGCCGGGGCGGAAGGTCGGGAACACGCACCACGGGGATTAAGCGTTGACGGGATGCTGCTGGGGTGGGTGCTGTCCGACTGACGGACCTTTCTGATTGTGCCGACCAGTCGGGTGTCGGAAAGTCCGTTGCTTGGAGTTCTAGGGCAGGCTCCGTTGTCACAGCGGGAGATCCAGGGCCGGAGGCATCGGTGCTGGCGATACGGGGGGGATTGGGGCGGGTGATGCGGGAGGTATCGGGCTGGGGCTGCCGCTCTGGTTGGGCAATGGCGATCAGGGGCGGTGGCAGTACGGCAGTGACAGCAGCGATCGCCTGATCTTCGAGGGTAGCGACGTTTTGGCTCAGGGATGCCATTGTGGAGTCTGGATTGAGTGCTGTTGCTGTGGCGGCGTGGTGACATTCGCCCACGGCCCAGAGAGAAAACGTGCAAACCGCCAGCTTCTTTGAGGCATGCATGCCGAAACCATCCCGTTGTGATCAGAATTTTCCTGGCTTTACATCTTGAGATCGCGGCGATCCGGACAATTTCATCCCAAGTTACAAAGTTTTCTGATTTTTTCTGATTTCTGCGCCGGACTTATAGTCCGGCGGTTGTCGAAGGGGCGTCTAGATCATCCACGGTGGTGCGGTAAAAGGTTAAGGCCGTGTTGCCGTAGACCTTCTGCCGACAGATTTCCAGCGGCGGGGGCGCGGGCAGCGATCGCTGATTAAACCGATGTTCAGCGGCGAGTTCGCCCGCTGGTGCTAACAGGTGTAATTGGGCGATGGCTTCCAGCACTGGTTGATACAAGCCACTGCCGTAGGGCGGATCCAGATAAATGCGGTCAAACTGCTGTCCTGTCAAGGTTTTGAGCCTTTTGTAAAATCTCCCCCTTGAGAATTTGGGTCTGCTGCTCCGGACGGCTCACCTGCTGCCAATTGTCCCGAATCACCGCACAGGCTTTGGGCGATTGCTCAATGGCTACCACATGACGGGCTCCCCGACAGAGGGCCTCTGCTCCCATGGATCCACTACCCGCACACAAATCGAGCCAGCGACAGCCGGAAATTTCTCCCTGCCAAATGTTAAAAAGTGCCTGCCGCACCCGCGCCAAAGTTGGGCGGGTGTCTTCTCCAGGCAGGGTTTTCAGCAAGCGATTGCCATAAATTCGCAGGCTCATCGCGCGGCCCTAAACCCTGGACCAGCCAGACTGGATTGGGCCTGCGTCACAAGCTGGACAAAATTGGCCAAGATGCGTAGCCCAGAATCTGCGGACTTTTCGGGATGGAACTGGACGCCCATGAGGTTATCCTGGGCGATCGCCACCGTCACTGTCTGACTCCCGTGGGTAATCATGCCGGCCCGCAACCGGTCCTCTGTCGGATCGACGTAATAGGAATGGACAAAATATAACCATGGATGGGCAGGCAACTGTTGCCAAAGGCCACAGTCCGGCTGAACGATTTGCAATTGGTGCCAGCCCATATTCGGAATTGTAATTCCCGGTTCTGGGCGAAACCGGCGCACTACCCCTGGCACAATTCCCAGGCCCGGATCCCGTCCTTCCTCCCCGGATTCAAACAGAGCTTGCAGCCCCATGCAAATGCCTAAAAAGGGTTTACCACTGGCAATGACTTGTTTAATGGGGGTTTCCAGGTGGCGGGCGCGAATGCCCTGAAGTGTGGGATCCCACGCTCCCACTCCTGGCAAAACCACGCCATCGGCCTGCGCCAGTTCACGAGCTGAGTCAGTCACATGAGGAATTGCACCGGCTTTTTCCAGGGCCTTACAGGCCGAGTGCAAGTTGCCCGCGTCATAGTCAATTACAGCGATTTTTACCATCCTGTCTCCCCGTTGCCCCGGAATAGATATTCTCTAGAAGATTGTAGTATGCCTGCTGCATTCGGTTGGCACAGGCAGCGGGCTGGAGGATGAACTAGCAATCATTCTAGAGACGTTGGGGTGGACTGGGGATGCCGATAGCCGTAGAAATCAATGCGATAGTCTGTGATTTTGACGCCGGTTTGGGCCTCGATTAGCTGAATTACGGATTCTGGCAGCTCGACATTCACGTCCAAAATTTGTTGGGTATCTAAGCAATTCACATGGCTATGGGAATCGCTGATATTGCCGTAGAGTCGTCCGTCCGATCGCTCCAAACACTCGATAATTCCCTGATCGGAGAGAGCTTCCAAATTTTGATAGACAGAGGTGTGCCCAATCTCTTTCCCCTGTTGATTCAGGCGATCGTAAATGTCCCGCGCCGAGAGGTGTTCGCGCTCTTGCCACAGCAACTCCAGGATAAACCGCCGCTGCCGACTGAGGCGCATGCCCAAATCCTGACACCGCTCCAGCGCATCATCTAGCGATCGAATGGGTTTTGCAGGCGCTTCAGGACCGGTGACCATAGGAGTAAAGAGATTTAGATTATGAAAAGGTTATTTGTAGGCTAATGATCTAGAGTACAGTTCTATCACAGGCTAAGACAAAGTCGCTACAAGTTTGGATTAGTCTTTACAAATTGTCTTGACAAATAAGCTGGATTGCCCGCCGCTGGATTGCCGGACTCTTCCGAGGCTGGACCCGACAGCAGGATGAAGTCCCAAAGCCGCCGCCGGATTTCTAAGGATGCATGGGCTGGTAATCCAAGGGCGAGATCGCAGTGCTTCTTGCCGAGGTTTCTAGCCCTGGTGACCACTTTGTTCCAGAATAGAAAAGCACCGTTCAGCCGAATTTTGAATTGTTATGCCCCAGCTCTCGCTTTTGACGGTACGCCTCTCATCATTACTCTCTAGTGCGATCGCCTTTGCGGTGATCCCTGGCCTGATGAAACGAGGGCTGCCGGGACTACGGCTACCAGCTTTTGGGGTCCGCCGCTTATCCTTATTCTTGATTTTGTTGCTGGGTTGTCTGAGTTTGCTGGGCACGCCGATGGCCTGGGCTGGACTGAACGACGACCGCTTTGACGGAGATATTTTTGCCCTCTATGCGGGCAATGGTTCTCTGGTGCCGCCTAAGGTTTCCCTGGCCCAGGCCCTCACGCGCGATCGCCCCGCCTTGATGGTGCTGTATGCCGACGACAGCAGCGACTGTAAGCAATTTTCCTCCGTGGTTTCCCAAGTGCAGGCATTCTACGGGCGGGCGATCGAAATTCTGCCGGTGCGGGCCGATGGGATTCCGTCCCTGTCCCGCTATGCTCCTAACGAACCGGGTTACTACTTTACGGGGGTTGTGCCCCAAACGGTGCTGTTTGACGCCCAAGGCCAGGTCGTATTGAACGAGGCCGGGTCGATTCCCTATGAAAAAATTGACGATAAGCTGCGTCAGTTGTTCGACCTGTTGCCCCGGACTGAATCCGTGGCCCTCCAACGCCGTCAGTTGAATGAATTAACGACGGAACTGCGGAATTAGCCCGTGGAGGCATAGCGGTGCCGGGGAAATTTTCTCCCCAGCCCCTTGACTACTCCGGGCCAGACAATCACTATACAGACAGCAGGGTACACCGGCTCAGCCCCGCTTCAGTCGTGTATAGGACTTGCCTGATGTCACAGGTCTACAGCACAGCGGAACTACTGGTCATTTTGGCAAACGAGCGCAAAGCCTGTATGAATGGGCAACGCCTCAGTCTTGCGGCCAGTCCTACGGGATTTAGTCCTGTACTGGACCAGTTTCTTTGCACTGACGGCATTCAAAAATTTACGGCCTACAATGATTTTCGGGCCACGATTCATCAGTACCAGCGGGATCACCGGGTGTCTGGGTTGGTCTGGCAAACATTGCAGGTGAACGGCCAGACGTTGACCTATCCCAAGGTCCACGAGGATTTAATTGCGCTTCCCAATGACTTGGCGGTTATCGGTGCGGCAAAGCCTGAAATTTTTACGTTTTGGCGCACTACGACGACTGGGTTGGACTTTTATCTCAGCTTGACGGGGGGAAAGGTTCATCAACCGATTAGCGCCAGTGATGTGGAGCGGATTGCCCACCGGACTGCCTGGATGACGCTCTGCGCCCAAGGCCAAGGCGTAACCTTGGAGTTGATTCTGCAACTGGGCTGGGGCAAGCCGGAGGAATCCACCTATCGGCGAGGATTTCCGGATTCGGGCAGTGAATATGTCCACGCGGTGTATCCCGGCAGGCAGCCGATTACCTAGAGGTCAGGGCTAAATTACCCAGGTAAAAATTAAAATCCAGAAGTGCAAAATTAAATTCGGCCAGGAGTTTAGAGGCTGCTCGCTGCCCTATCAACTGCGGGTTTCGGCGATAATGCCTTGGACGCGTCCGTACCATTTCAGGAGCACTTTGGCCAGGGCTTCGGGATTGTGTCGCACGAGGCTGGTGTTTTCGTCTTCGTACATCACATTGGCTAGCACAATCCGCCGTCCTGACTGGGTGACGACATCGCGGTCTAGGGGGACGGGATTGGAATGCTCGTCGGCGTAGCGGATTAAAGCTCGGGCAGAGGGGACCTTTTTCTGGACCAAAACGGCATTGAATAGTTTTGTGCCGCAGGCACGGTCGATCGCCCGCATATGGTCGCCGACGCTGTAGCCCTCGGTTTCGCCCGGTTGGGTCATGATGTTGCAGACGTAGATGCAGGGCACGTTGCGCTGGGCGATCGCCGTGCAAATGTCTGGCACTAACAGATTCGGAATTATGCTGGTATAGAGACTGCCGGGACCAATCACGATGTAGTCGGCTTCCTCGATCGCCGTCAGGGCTTTGGGGAGGGCAGGGGGATTCGCGGGGGTACAGCCAATCCGGACAATTTTGCCCCGAGCCTCGGTAATGTTGGACTCGCCTTCAATCCGGCGACCATCGGCCAGTTCTGCCCACAGGCTAACATCGCTAAGGGTGGCGGGGAGGACCTGCCCTCGAATTGCCAAGACCTTAGAACTGGCGGCGATCGCCTGCTCCAAATCGCCCGTCACCTCACTCATGGCTGTCAGGAACAAATTGCCAAAGCTATGCCCTGTGAGGCCATCTCCCGCCTTAAACCGATACTGAAACAGTTCCGTTAATAATTTTTCTTCATCGGCTAACGCTGCCAAGCAATTGCGAATATCACCGGGAGGCAATACGCCGATTTCCCGCCGCAATCGTCCCGAAGATCCTCCATCATCGGCCACCGTCACAATCGCCGTTACGTTGGAACTGTAACGCTTCAAGCCTCTCAGTAGGGTTGAAAGGCCCGTCCCTCCACCCAGCACCACAATTCGAGGCCCTCGATTGAGTCGGCGATGATGCAATAACACATCCACTAACTCCTCATCCCCTTCTGGCATCAGCACTTCGGTAATGGATCCCAGCGTGCGCGTTTGGCCGAGCCATACCAGCAGTAACCCCAGGGCAATCACCACGGGACCACTAATGTAGTTCGGAAACCAGTCCGTAATGGTTTGCAGTAACTCTCGGGCCAGTTGGGTAAGGCGAAATACAGGGGTGCGTTTCATCCAAATGCCCAAGCCCACGGCGGCCATGACCACGCCAGTGGCACTGAGCAACAGCCATCGCTTGACCAGGAGTCCGGGTAGCAACCACTTAAACCAACGATTTACCCGCGCCGGAGTGAAGGAGCGAGACTCTTGTCGCAGAGCGTCAAGCGCCTGTTTCAGGAAAGCGTTCGTCATAGCGGGGGGATATTACTGGGGGGATGGGCAGGGAATGGGCGGGCAGAAGGGCGGGAATTCTCTTGCTAACCTAGCAGCAGAATAACTCATGTTCTGGGATCTTGATTGCTGGTCCTGGTCGGCAAGAGGGGTGCGGAAACACCAGAATTACCTCTACAATGCACTTTGATAAAGATTCAGTTTTCTCAACCAAAATGAAGGCTGGGATCAACATCTAAAGACCGGGATTGCCCCAACGGGGGTGATCAAAGTTCCCTTCCCCGAACAAATAAAATTAACGCTACCCAGATTGAGCACATCTAGATTGAGCACATCCAGATTAAGCACATTTAAGTCAGATTGATCGAGTTGAGTCTGTTGAATGGGATTTCGGTATAGAGACGAATGGCAGAACCATTGATCGAGCTAAAGGGCGTCTGCAAGCAGTTTGGTGGCAATGTAGTCTTGGATCATGTGGACCTGACCATTTACCGCGGCGAAGCGTTGGCCATTGTTGGTCCTTCAGGGACGGGCAAATCGACGATTCTGCGCATTGTGGCAGGACTGCTGGCCCCGGATGCGGGTGAGGTTTATGTGATGGGGCAGCGACGTCAGGGACTGATTGAGGATGCCGAGGATCCCATTGGAATTGGCATGGTGTTTCAGCAAGCGGCGCTATTTGATTCGTTGACGGTGGCGGAAAATGTCGGGTTTTTGCTATACCAGCACTCTAATCTGTCCCGTCGTCGGATTCGGCAATTGGTGGCCGATCGCTTAGAAATGGTGGGATTGGGGGATATTGGCGATCGCTATCCGGCCCAGCTTTCTGGGGGCATGCGCAAGCGTGTCAGTTTTGCTCGGGCAATTATGGCCAATCCTGATCGACCTCAGGATGCGCCTGCCGTGCTGCTGTACGATGAACCCACAGCGGGTTTAGATCCGATTGCCTCGACGGTGATTGAGGACTTGGTCCGGCAGTTGCAGGGAGCAGGGGGCGGCTGTGCTAGCTACGTCATGGTGACCCACCAAGACAGCACGATTCGCCGCACGGCAGACCGGATCATTATGCTCTATCAGGGCAAGGTGAAATGGGAAGGTCGGGTTCACGAAATTGATGTTACCGATAATCCTCTGGTGCGCCAATTTTTTAGTGGCAGTATTGAGGGTCCGATTCAAGTTGTAGGTTAGGTCCAGGTTAGGTGCCGTGAGGAGAGACGACGATGCGATCGCGAATGATTCGAGAAGGCTCGGTCGGGTTACTGATCCTGCTGGGACTGGGGCTATTTACCGGCGTGGTGCTGTGGGTGCGGGGTATTCAATTGGGTGCGCGCAGCTATAAGTTGGTGCTGATGTTTGACAGCGTCATTGGCATGGATGTAGGGACCCCCGTGCGCTATCGGGGGGTGCAGGTGGGGCGGATTGTGGCTACGCGTCCGGGCCCCAATGGCGTGGATGTCGATGTGGAAATTTCTCCGCCGGATTTAATCATCCCCAAAAATGTGGTGGTGGAAGCGAATCAATCGGGACTGTTGGGCGCGGCGGCGATCGACATTACTCCGCTGAAAAATCTGTCCGGTACCGTGAGTGCTAAACCCTTGGACCAAGGCTGCGATCGCACGCTGATCCTGTGCGACAAATCTCAAGTGCCTGCCGCGATCGGCGTCAGCGTTGATCAACTGATTCGCAGTTCTGTGCAATTTACCGCTGCCTACAGCGATCCAAAATTTTTGGCTAATGTCAACGCCGTTGCTAAAAACAGCGCCGAAGCCGCCGCCGAAATCACGAAGTTAACGCGCGAATTTGGGGCTTTGGCACGCCTTGCCCAAGGACAAGTCGCAACCTTTTCGACTGCCGCCCAATCAGCCCAAGGCGCGGCAACCCAAATTGGCCTTACGGCGGCTCAGGTGAACGATCTGTTGGCTGCCAATCGGTCCACCCTGGTCAGCACGCTCAACAACATCAATGCCCTGACGGGGGAACTCCGTACCACCGTCGCGACCCTCAACCCCGCTGTCGGTAAGCTGACCCAAGGGGAACTAATCCGCAATCTAGAAACTCTGTCTGCTAACGCTGCCCAAGCCTCTAGCAATCTACGAGACGTCTCCCAGGCGCTCAACAGTCCCGCTAATTTAGCGGTTCTGCAACAAACACTGGATTCGGCTCGAGCCACCTTTCAAAATGCCCAAAAAATTACCGCTGATCTAGACGAATTGACGGGTGATCCCCAGTTCCGGACCAATCTTCGTAACTTAGTCAATGGGCTGAGTGGCCTGGTTTCCTCTACCGAGCAACTCCAGAAGCAGGCTCAACTGGCGCAGATCCTCACGCCGGCCAGTCCCTCGGTTTCCCCATCTGCCCCTGCGGGGCCAAGTAACGCGGGGCCAATTAAGAATTAGCCAATTAAAAATTAAAAGTGAAAATTCCAGCGCTGTCGAAGATCATGCCTGAAATGCTGGTTCCAGTGTTTCAGGATGGGATCGTTCCCTAAGGCTCGGTGGGCCCTTTTTGGTTTTTAGTTTTTAGACGATTTCTGATAAATAATGGACTGCTGACTATCCTATGGGAAGCAAGCCCCGACTCCGTTCCGCCAGCGAGAGATTGCTCCCTGAGCGCAGTCGCAGGGAACGCAGTCGCAGGAAACAATCTCGGCGGATATAATTTTTCTGGAAATCGCCTTAATTATTCCATCCAGAATATCCTCCTCTTCGAGATGCTTGCTGCGCTCTTTTCTAGCCTTTTTGCATTTGTTGCCACTAATCTCGATGATTTGGTGATTTTGATGCTGTTTTTTGTCCAGGTGAATGCACGGTTTCAGGCCCAGCATATTGTGATTGGGCAATATTTGGGGTTTGGGGCGCTAGTGCTGGCTAGTTTGCCGGGTTTTTTTGGCGGAATGTTGGTTTCAAAGCCGTTGATTGGGCTGTTGGGCGGGTTACCGATCGCTGTGGGGCTGCTAAAACTGCGTGATCTCGATGGGGATGAGGTGGCAGCGGTGTCAATAGAGCCTATCAATGCTCAGAGACCCGCGATCGCTAGTATCTTGAACCCCCAAACGTTTAACGTTGCGGCAGTGACCTTTGCCAATGGTGGGGACAATATCGGCATTTATGTTCCCCTGTTTGCTGGCAGCAGTTGGGCGAGGCTGGGGCTGACGCTGGGAGTATTTTTTCTGATGGTGGGTCTATGGTGTTGGCTGGCCTACTGGTTAGGCCGTCATCGGGCGATCGCCCCGTTGCTCAGCCGCTATAGCCATCGTTTGGTCCCCTGGATCCTGATTGGCTTGGGAATTTATATTTTGGTAGAAAATCAAAGCTGGAAGCTGTGGTGGTAAGTGTCGGCCTGAATCTGGGTATTTGAATCTGGGGATCCCGGCTTCTGAGTTATCCCAGCCACTTATGGGAACCATAATCCACCCATTGATGGATCAGGTAAATTCCAGAAATGCCCGAGAGGCCGGATAAAACGGCATAGGCAACTTTCCTAGGCAGAGGGCGCATTAGATAGCCGAGGGCCAGAAAGATAAAGGGCAGGGCGAAAACATAGCGCCCTAGGCTGACCAAGCGATCTTGGGTAAAGAAGGCGATCGCTGAATGGCCCAAGGCAAAGTACGCCGAAAACCAAAATAAATAGTTTGTTCTCTAGTGAAAACATCTCTAGACGGGCTGCTAACGTGCTTGTCTTCGGGGCGTTGGCCTCTGGGGTGTTGGCCTCTAGTGATGGCGGCGGTACGGCCCCGGTGGCTGGGCGCTGTATCAGGGCGGTGGAGGAATGGGTAGGCTCTTGCTTGTGGAGGTGGGTCTGTGGGCTGGGAAAAAACTTCAGCCGTAGGGATTGAATCCCATAGCTCAGAATTAACGCGGGTGGATAGGCAGCCAGTAGCAGCCAGCGGGGCGATCGCGGCACAAATCCCGCCAGATTTTTGCCCGTAATAATCAAATAGGTCCACACAAATCCCACAACCACAATCAGTCCGGGCAAATACAGCGCCAATAAATCAATGAATGGGGATTTGGGAAACAACAGTAGCTCCGGGTGGATCCCCAGGGCTTTTTTCCAAAGGGCTTGATCCTGAAAGGGCGCAAAGAAACTGCCCCGGGTCCGCCAACAGAATTCACCATAGAGGGTATAGCCCAAAACGGCAGAAAAGCTAAGTAACCCTGTGGCTTGGAGCGGTTGGCGGTAGGCCGTTAGGCAATGCTGAACAAAGGCTTTGCCAGGGGTGGGCGCTGCTCTCCACCAGGCGAACAGCAGCAGGGTGGCCAAGGTGGCGATCGCCGCGGCTACGATCTGCACCATCACGGGGCGAGCTAAGGCCATTAACCCCGTCACCCCGAACAGGGCGAGTCCTCTGGCCCAACCCATGCGGAGCTGGCCGGACGGTTGGGCAACCGCTAGCCTCTCTAGGGGCAATAGCACCCCCAGCAGAAGTAGGCTCAGGACCCCAAATAAACCCTCCGAGTAACCGTTCACCCGAAAAATGGCCATCGGACTGAGGACATAGGCCAAGGCAATGCCAAATCCCACGCCCCGGCCCAACGCGCTTTGGAATAGCCATACGCCCACGGGCAAGGAACCCAGAAATAGCCCCGTGGCCATGACTAAAAAACCACGTCCGGCCTCGATGAGAGTCTGGGGGTGAAAGACCCAGCGAATTATTCCTGCCCACAGGGGATAAAATGCCGAACAAGCAGGCTTCAGCGCTAATTGCCCATACAGGGCAATGTCCCAGTAATAGCTGTGGCTACGCCCTGTGAGGGCGGGTAAGGTCTCCGGAGTAAAAAAGAACTTGCTAAAAGCTGCGGGATTGATCCCCATGCCGATCGCCGCACAGATGACAAAAGCGCAGGCCATTAACCCCGTCGATCTCAGGAGAGCCTGGGGCGATGTCGTGCTAGAAACCCCGTCCTGTTGCAATCGCGATCGTCCTGACTGCTCCGCCTTTCGCCATGACCGCATCATTTTCCTCGCCGCGCGATTTTTACTTCCTGGACGCTGCGGCTCCTAACTCCAATCTTCCTGCTTATTGGCCCGTCCTTTGTACACCTGCATCGTTGCGTGAATCTGCCGCGTCTTGGCAAACAGTTCGGGTTCTGTCAAATTCCACCGCGCCATGGCTTGATTCAAATCCGCTTGGACATCCCGGGCTCCCGGAAATCCCTGATATCGCATCTTCAAGCGGGCTAACTCTGCCAGATTAAGCTCCGTGGGCTCACCGTTGAGCAGGCCATCGACAATCTGGCGATCTCGGCTCCACAGGGGGTGCTGTTGGTCTTTTCCTTCCAGGGCCATAGGATTTCAAGGGTTTAAGGACTTCAGTGAATCGAGCGTGATGGGAATGGTGACAAACTAAAGGGAATAGTATAACAGTACCTGTTTCTGCTGCGGGCGTTTGTCGCTGTTTTTGAGTGGGCAAAATTTCTTTGTGCCTAATTTCCAGTCATACATTACACTATCGAAGACGAAAACCCGAAAAGTACAAAAGTACTAATCTCTCAGCATCATCAGAACCAAGGTTCTCGGTTTGATTTTGGTGACCGCCCCGAGATTGAAGTTTCCCCAGAAAAGCCTCATTTTTCGAGTCGGGCCGGGTGCAGATCCGGTTATGCTGAGGGGAACTATTCGTCACTCAACCGTTGGACATTGCGCGCCGCCCCATAGAAAGTTCTAACCGATGTGATGGTTATGTTTAGCCTTGTTAAACCTCCCCTGAAAGCCTCTCCTAGACCCGCGCTGCGATCGCGTCCTGCTGTCGCTCCGCCATCGAACCCCACGCGTCGAAGGGTGGCAAAATCTTCCACGGCGCAGACCCGGTTACAATCCAGCACGCAACTCCAATCCAGCACGCAACTCCAGTCTGCCACCCGCCTCCAATCCGCCACGCAACTCCAGTCTGCCACCCGACTTCAATCCGCTACTTCGCACGCTTCTGCCACTTCGCATTCTAGCGTCGTGCGGCCCTTTCCAAAACGGCGGCCTTTACCCCTTTGGTTGCGTTTTCTCATGCGCTTGCAGCGTGGTTCTCTATTAGTCACTTTCCTGCTGGCGGGCAGCGTTTTGTTGGTTTATGGCACCACGGTGTATACCCAGCAGCGCTGGAGCCAGGGCTATCGCCAGTTGCAGGAAGCCCAGCGCCAAGAGCGACAGATGCAAACCGCCGCTGAAGCAATGAAGGACCAACTGGCCAAGCAAGCGGAACATCCTAAGTCCGGTCTTGTGCCCAAATCTCCAGAGACCCAAATTATTGTGCCCCTGGCACCTGCCAGTGCTGAAAAGCCGAATCAAACGTTCGGTGCTCCTGCTACGGCACCCAGTAGTGCGGTCGGGTACTAGCCTGCTATTGTTGTGCCCTTAGATTGGCGATCGCTGAATCATCCAAATCCCTTGTCAATCCTTCCGCAACCCTGTACCCTTATTGCCTTGCTGGTGATTTGAAGCCCTTATGCGATCGCACCTCTAACCTATGGGCAGTCCTCCCCGCTCTGTGAATTATCGGCGTGTGCAGCGCGTTCCCGGTCGTAGCCCATCCCGGAAATCTTCCCGATCTTTGATTTCCCGGTTTTTGGCTTCCCGATTTTTGCCCTCAGAAGCTTCGGTTGCCAGATTGCTGATGGTGTGGGGAGTGCTAATGGTGGCCACGGCGCTCCTGGGGATCAACCTCTTTCGCCTGCAAGTGACCCAAGGCCCAGAGTTGCAGCAAAAAGCGCGCGAGCAGCAGCAGATCTTGTTGCGGCCCTTTGTGCCTCGACGACAGATTGTCGATCGCGCGGGTACAGTCGTCGCCCTGGATCGTCCTGTTTTCACATTGTTTGCCCACCCCATATTGTTCAAGAAATCGCGGCAGGACATCGCTACCCAGCTTGCCCCGATCCTGAACCAGCCTGTGGATAAACTGCTCAAAATCTTGAACCGTGCCGACAGCGGCATTCGAGTGGAATATGCCTTGCCTGAAGAAACCGTTCAACGGATTAAGGCCCTCGAACTCGATGGATTAGAAACTATCCGCTACCAACAGCGGCTGTACCCCCAAAAAGATCTGCTGGCTCCCATCCTGGGCTATGTCAATGACGATCACAAAGGACAAGCAGGACTCGAATTCAGTCAGCAAAATTTGCTGGAGCGCCAGGTCAAGTCGGTGCGGTTGACCCGCATGGGCAATGGGTCCTTAATGCCGGATCAGATTCCCGGTGGCTTTTTGAGCCAGGATGACTGGCAACTTCAGTTGACGTTGGACAGTCGGTTACAGCGGGTGGCCTTAGCAGCCCTGCGCCAAAAAATTAAGGAATATAACGCCAAGCAAGGGGCGGTGATTGTGATGGATGCCAATGATGGCTCTCTATTGGCCTTGGCCAGCGACCCCAGCTATGATCCCAATCTTTACTACAAGTACCCGGTGGAACGCTATCGGAATTGGGCGATATCGGACTTGTATGAGCCGGGATCGACGTTTAAATCGGTGAATGTGGCGATCGCCCTCGAAACGGGATCCGTCAAACCAGATAGCGTCTTCAACGATGAAGGGCAAATTTCCATCGACGAATGGAGTATTGAAAACTCTGACTACAGTAGTGCCGGAGGTCGGGGTGCCCTCTCTGTTGGGGATATTCTGAAATACTCCAGTAATGTGGGCATGGTCCACATTATTCAGCAAATGAAATCGGACCTCTATTACAACTGGCTGCGGCGGCTGGGCCTTGGTGAAAGCGCGGGGATTGATCTGCCCTCGGAGGCCAGTGGCCAGTTCAAAGATCGCAAAACCTTTACTGGCTCACCGATTGAGCCTGCCACAACCGCCTTTGGCCAGGGCTTTTCCCTGACGCCAATTCAACTGGTCCAACTGCAAGGCTCCCTCGCCAATGGCGGTAAACTGGTTACCCCCCACGTGGTGCGGGGATTGTTTGACAGCAAAGGCAACCCCTACTGGCAACCTGCCTTTCCGCCGGATCGTCAGGTTTTTTCCAAAGCCACGACCCAAACGGTGGTTAGTATGATGGAGGCCGTTGTCGCTGACGGCACCGGGAAACATGCCCAAGTCCCCGGCTATCGGGTGGCGGGGAAAACAGGTACCGCCCAAAAAGCCGCGCCCACAGGTGGCTACCTGGAAGGCGCGAAAATTACTAGTTTTGTGTCGATCTTTCCGGCTGATGCGCCGCGCTATGTGATTCTAGCTGTCGTGGATGAGCCGCAGGGGGATGATGCCTTTGGCGGAACTGTGGCTGCGCCGATTGTCAAGGCTGTGATTGAGGGATTGATTACCCTGGAAAAAATCCCCCCGACGGGACCCATTCCACCGAAAACAGAAGCGGCGCAGTAGTGTCTCGTTGAACCTGAGTATTCCCTCGCCCCACATGGGATGTTGTTCGCCCTTGCAAATGCTAGATTTGAAGCAGGGGACGGCCTCCCTAATTGTTCTATTGGAGATAGCATGGCGCTATGTTTTTTCATCCCTCTGCGTTAATCCTGATTCCGGGCTTGGTGCTGACTCTGTGGGCCCAGAGCCGTGTCAAGGGGACCTATGACAAGTATGCCCGTATTCCTTCGAGCCTGGGGATGACCGGGGCCCAGGTTGCTGAGACCATTCTGCGCCGCATGGGTGTGCAGGGTGTGGCGGTGGAACCTGTGGCGGGTGAATTGACCGATCACTATGACCCGATGGCGAAGGCGGTGCGCCTATCCGAAGTTGTTTATGGATCGAGTTCCGTGGCGGCGGCGGCAGTGGCCGCCCATGAGTGTGGCCATGTGCTGCAAGATGTGCACGACTACAAGGCGATGAATGTGCGAGCGGCACTGGTGCCGCTCGTCAATTTGGGGTCTAACTTTGGGCCGATGTTAGTGATGGTTGGCTTTTTTCTGGGAGCGGCGGGGGGCATCTTTGTCAATATTGGCATTGTGTTGTTCTCATTGGTGATTTTGTTCCATGTGGTGACGCTGCCGGTTGAATTTGATGCGTCGCGTCGCGCGCTGAAGCTAATGGATGAGTTTGGTATTTTGCAAGGTGAAGAACATCGCGGGGCACGGCAGGTGTTGAACGCGGCGGCGTTTACCTACGTGGCGACGGCGCTGGCGGCGCTGTTGCAGTTGATTCAGTATTTTTTGATGCGGCGGGATTAGGTCTGGGTGGATTAGGGCCTTACGTAGCAGATTCACCGTGCCACTAACCAGGAATAAACTTCAGCGCTACCCCGTTCATGCAGTAGCGCTGGCCTGTGGGTTGGGGGCCATCGTTAAACACATGTCCGAGATGGCCGCCACAGCGATGACAATGCACTTCCACCCGAGTCATGAAAAAGGAGTTGTCAGTGGTGGTGCCCACGGCTCCGGCGATCGGCGCATAAAAGCTGGGCCAACCCGTGCCACTGTTAAATTTGGTTGTCGATGTGAACAGGGGTAGATCACATCCAGCACATGCAAAGGTTCCCTGGCCGTGCTCTTTGTCCAGCGGACTGCTACCCGCCCGCTCTGTGCCGTGTTGGCGTAATACTTGGAATTGTGCGGGGGTCAAAATCCTGCGCCATTCCTGTTCTGTTTTGGCAATTTCAAAGCCTGTGTTTGCTGTCGCCATTTCTTCTTTTGCCCTCCCTGGCAAATAATGGGATAACCAAGCTGTACCAACCATTGTGGTACCGGCCCATAGGAAATATCGTTTCTTCATGTTGAGGCCCAGTAAGTCGTTCCGTAATCGGAAAATCTATCAACTTAGCTATCAGTTTGATTATTAAATTGATAATCAATTTAGTAATCAAGACTTCCATGCAATAAATTGATAATTTTGGTGTCGATTCAATCCAGATGAATCCGGTTGAATTCAATCCCGATGATTTGATTCTGACTATGCAGGAAAAATCTGAATAGTTGATGAAAGACATCTTAAAGATGGCTAAGAATTTGGAGATTACCCATTATGGGGAGGATGGAATTCAAGATAGCCAAGACAGGATGGATACGCCGAGCTGCTGATCTATCCTCCCGATAGTGATGCTGAGATGGGCTCCGTCTGTTAAATACTCAGCAATGTTCAGCCAATTCTGATTGCGACAGAATAGTTTGGGCTTAATCTCTCTTCCAAGAGTTGGGCATAATAGGGTGGTGCAGACAACGCTATCCGGTATAGAAATGCGACAGTTGAAAGGGGCCCTTGTTCGGACACCCGTGCTGGGCCATGGGTTGCTCGCCGTTCTTAGATTTCAGACTGCCATGGGGTATTTCCGGCGGCCATTGTTTAACTTAGTTAAATGGTTATTCAACTCTAACGAACTCACCAACTTTACCTATGATTTAGAGGAATCCAATAAACGCTACTTAGCCGCATTAATCACTGATATAACGAATGTAGAATTTGATACGGTGATGGCTTATATCCAAGAAATAGAAGAAAATCAAGAGCTGCGATCGCACATAGCAACAACCACCGCAAAAAGTGACTGGGCCTTTATGGCAGACCCAAACGCCCGATTGGGAAGGCGCATTGGTTGGTATGCGATGGCCAGAGCCATAAAACCCAAGATCATCATCGAAACTGGAGTAGACAAGGGATTAGGCTCCTGTGTTTTAACCGCTGCCCTGAAGAAAAACAAAGCAGAAGGCTATGAGGGGCAATATTATGGGACCAATATCAATCCAATAGCCGGATATTTGCTCTCGGACGAATACGCGCACTATGGCCGTATTTTGTATGGGGATTCCATTGCCTCGCTCAGCCAGCTAGATGTGACGATTGATCTATTTATCAATGACAGTGATCATTCTGCAGACTATGAAGCAGAAGAGTATCGAATTATTGAAAACAAGCTGTCTGACCATGCCATTATCTTGGGGGATAATTCGGATGGTACAGACAAGCTCCTTGAATTTTCCTTGAAAACAAACCGACATTTTGTCTTTTTCCAAGAAAAACCGCATGAGCATTGGTACCCAGGGGCAGGCATTGGATTTTCCTTTAAAAGGTGAAATTAAGAGGTGAAACTTGTGTTGGCGTGATGACGGGGCCGGGGCCGTTCCCGCCATGCTTCCTCCCGGTATTGCTGAGCGGCATTTAATGCGGGATGGCATCCAGTTGTTCCAAAGCGGCATCCTTCACCTTGCAGATTGTGCCACTTATGCCGCAAGATGGGGACACAGTTGACGGAGCCGCGCTGACTACTCTCCAGAAGTTCGTATTGGATAGTTCGTCGTATTGGATAGTTCGTATTGGATAGTTCGTATTGGATAGCTCAATATCGACATCTGCATCTCCCCATAGCCCCCTACACGTCAATGAGGTGCTGCAGGCGCGCTGCAACAGCTGCAACATACGAAGATCGAATCCGCCCGCCAAAATCTCTAAAATCTAAAATCTAAAATGGTATGAGAGTCAAGGTCAGTGCATTCGGGGTGACGGTCCTGTGTATTGCGGTCACCGTGGTTGTGTTTCACTGGGTGAGTGCGATTGATCCCAACCAGTTGCAGGCAGGGCTGCATGCTGCCGGGGTTTGGGCTCCCCTCGCCTACATGGGCTTGTACGTTGTGGCGACGATTTTACTTCTGCCGTCCACGGCCTTGAATTTAATGGGTGGGGCAATTTTTGGGTTTGGGTGGGGGCTGCTTTGGACTACGCTGGCTGCCGTCGTGGCTGCGATCGTGACCTTTGTCTTCAGTCGCACGGTTGGGCGTCAGGCGGTTGCCCAGCGCCTTGCGGGACGCTGGCAAGCCATGGATGCTGAGGTGCAACGGGGGGGGGCGTTTTATATTTTTGCCCTGCGCTTGTTGCCGATTATGCCCTATGGGATTGTGAATTTGGCGGTGGGCCTCACCGGTGTCCGCTTTCAGGATTACGCTGTGGGCACCTGTTTGGGAACGGTACCCGGCATTTTGCCGTTTGTGTTGATGGGCAGTTCTGGGGTAAAGGCGGTGCAAAAGGGTGAGATTTTACCGCTGCTGATGGCCTTGGCCCTGATGGGGGTGTTAGTGGGTGGGGCGACCTGGTATCGGCGGTCTACGGCACAGCGCCCCACTGACTAAAGGGATGTTGCACTAAATAGGAATTGAAATAGCGGACATCTTGGGAGACTTCTGCGCCAACCCAGGGCGGCAGGGCGATCGCTTGATCGGCTGAGGTGAGTTCGACTTCCGCCACAATTAAACCCTGGTTTTCCCCGGCGAATTCATCGACTTCCCACAGCAGGTCGGCGTAGGGAATCCGGTAGCGGGTTTTTTCGATCAATGGTTTTTCGCACAGTGTATCGAGCATGGCCATGGCATCTTCTAGAGGAATGGCATATTCAAACTCCGCCCGTGCCAGATCGAGGGTTGGACCTTTGATGGTCAAATACCCTTGGTGACCGGCTACCCGGACACGCACTGTTTTCCCGGCATTGAGCACTAGATAGCCTTGGCGGTAGAGTGTGCCAGTAGCCAGCGATCGCCACGCCTCTCCCTGCACCAAAAACTTGCGTTCAATTTCGACTGCCATGGGACGTTGCTCCTCGAGATTCTTTGTCGCCAGTGCTTTCAAGCCCAGTGTGTTCAGGCCAGTGCATTTAGGCCAGTGCATTTAGGCCAGTGCCCTCCCGTGCATTATAGGGCGTGCATTATGGGGCGGGGTGGGATGGGAGCCTGCGAGATCTGGATCAAATGATAAGAAATATTCATATATCACCACAGGTATTTTTGTGCAAGTTTTGTAACATTATTGTTATATTAGTTTACATAAGGTTACACAAACAACTCGCCTAAGAGGTCAGACCCTAATGTTTACTACTACTACTGAAGATGGTTTGCTGAATAACTACGCCATTGAGCCCCAAATTTACTATTCCAACTACCCCTCGCCCGAGCAGCAACGCGAGTATGTCAAGCAGGCAGCTATCTCTGCTTTGATCGTGGTTTCGGCAATTTTGGTCGCGTTCGTAGCCAGCTAATCGATCTAGATGCCGACCAGCGATCGCCTTGCTAATCCTTGCGGCAGCTTACCTTACAGACTCTTTTCAACGCTTTGAATTCCCCAGTGGATAGACTCCGCTGGGGAATTTTGTAGGCGTGATCCACGACGGGAACTGCTGGAAGGAGATGCGATCGCTCTGGGCATAAGGATGGTTCTCAGCCTTGGCGGGTAATGGCCTGGTTGTCGGCGGCGATCGCGAGTCCTTTTAGATACAGCCCAAGGCCGATCACTTGCTGTTACAAATGCTGTTACAAATTGGAGTATCACAGGGATAGGACATACTGGTAAACCTGTTCCACTCTATCCCTGGAGAACTCGATAGGTCCTGCTCCTGGTCATGGGCGCTAGCGCCGTTAACGGAATATCAAACACCACACCGTTTGTCTAGAACGCGCCTAGAATAGGTGAATTGCCGCTGATTGTTCCCGTGTATTTTGCGTCTATGGCTTTTTTTAGTTGGCTGTCTCCGGTTAAACACGTGGGAATTCCAGGCACATCTGCCCTACGCAATCGCATTCTACAGGATCCGTTTTATCGATTCCAATCGATGGAAGAAATTGCGATCGCTGCGAGTCTTGGGGTTCACATTGATGTGAATCAGGCAGGGGTCGATGATTGGTTGCGACTACCAGGGGTGTCGATTCACCAAGCGAAGTTACTCGCAGATTTAGTCCAGGCAGGCGTGCCGCTGCATTGTTTAGAGGATGTAGCGGCGGCGATCGGGATGCCGGTGCAGCGACTACAGCCCTTAGCCCCCATACTGCGATTTTTTTATTACGATCCAGAGAGTCCGGCGACAATTCAGCCAGTGGACGTGAACCGGGCCACGGTGGAAATGCTCGTAAAAATTCCTGGGGTGGATTTGTATTTGGCCAAGGCAATCGTTGAGCATCGCCGCCTTGGTCAATACCGAAACATCACGCACTTACAGCGGCGGCTTGCAATTCCCCCTACAGTTATTGCTGAGTTGATGCATTATTTAAAATTCTGATAGATTAAAATTTTGACAGGCAAGGTCAACCATTTCTGACAGGCCATTTCAACCAGCCGAACTCAGGAATTGCGCTTCAGGGGATTGCAAAAAATAAAGTCCCTCTGCCCTCTACTGCCAGAGGTGGATTTCGACTCCGCTCAATCCACAGGCTCTCAGATGAGAGCTGAGCGCAGTAGATGAGAGCTGAGCGTAGTTGATGAAAGCCGATCGCAGTAGACGAGGGCTGAGCGAAGCCGAAGCCCGGTTACAGGCACTCCGCCCTAAGCCCCTGTGCAGCCGACGCAGCACTGATCACACCGATCGCCGTCACCTTCTTCGATAGGGTTGAATGTAGCGGCGATTGGCTCTGACATAACAGCCATAGTCTATTCCGGAGGCACTTCTGACTCGCATCCACGGGTTTCCGGTTTGATCTTTGGCGTTGAAAAGAACTTCATCAGATCCCCCCCGTCCAACATCGGCTTGCAATAGCTCTCCCCGTTTGAACTGTCGGGTGATGGGATAGTCCATACCCACCTGTGCACGACAATTTAACCCCGTGGAAACCACTTGCCATAACCCACCCGGCATGAGAATTCGGGGAACAGTGCCTAGGATGGGAGCATCGTTTCTAAAGTAATTCCCCTTGTGATCCGGCTGTGGCACAGGGGAAGCTTGAGCAAGAACGGATCCTGCAAAGGCGACTATCGTCATTGTTAACAAAGTCATTTTCAACGTCACTATTTTCAATGTCACCATTCTTTTTTAAGCCTAAGAGGATGGTTTAAAACAAGACGGGTTGGCCCGTGAACTCAATTATGGATGGCATGGAGCAGACCCCGAGATGACCTCATAGTTTCAGTTAAGATTTGAGAGGTATTATTTTCTGGTATATCACTTATGAACTGGCTCCTTAATCATTTCCGGGCGTGGGAGCGTCACCTGCAACTCTGGGTTGTTGTTGGCGCGATCGCCCTCCTCCTGCAACTCTGGGCCGCCCCTGCCCAGGCAACGGGCATCTACGAGATGCCCACGACGATCCCTGCAACAACTTGGGTTCTGGACGAAGCTGACATCATCAGTCGCTCCAACGAGGGCAAAATCAGCACAGCCCTCAGTGACCTGGCCCAAAAAACGGGCAAAGAAGTCCGATTTGTGACAATTCACCGCCTAGACTATGGCGAAACCGTGGAAACCTTTGCCGATCAACTGTTTCAAGCATGGTTCCCGACGCCAGAATCCCAGATCAACCAAGCTGTACTCGTGATTGACGATGTCACGAACGAATCGACTATTCGCTCCGGGGAGGCGATTCGGGCCTTACTCACTGCCGACATTGTCCGGAGTATTACCCAAGAAACAATTCTATTTCCCTTAAAGGAAGGCTACAAGTACAATCAAGCCATGGTCAGTGCAGGCGATCGCATCACCACCATTCTGGCGGGCAATCCCGACCCCGGCCCCCCGGAACTCCAGGATAATGTCTCCACCGAGGGAACTTTTGCCTCAAAGGAAAAAACCCAAGAAAGCAACGCGACTGTCTGGGTGATTGCCCTCCTGATTGCGGCTACGGTTATTCCCATGGCCACCTACTACTTGTATGTGAAATAGCTGGTCCGTGAAATAGCTGGTTCGTGAAGTAGCTGGGACTGGGGAAAACTGAGGTTTGAATTTTAGAGTTTAGAGGGAATCTCTTCCGACACACACGTCAGTTGACGACGCTACGTTTGGGCGGTGATGGCAACTAGGCAGAAAGCGCAAGCCTTCTGCCCTATTCCCCTGGTTTTCCCATTAGTCCTGGATGTAGGGTTCCCCTGTCATTAGCGCCGTTTCAGCTTTCTGAAATTCACGCCCCAGGTAGGCCGCATGATCCAGACAGGTCACCGGGCAAGCATCCGATTGTTCAAACAGGGCAATGCAGAGTTCCTTAGCAGTTCTACCGCTATAGAGGTGACTGGCGCTGCGTTTCAAGGTGCCATTACAGGCCAGGGGGGCTCCTGTCTCTGGATCACAGGCCAATCCGCGATCGTCGATGGTGTTGGTGTAATGTTCGGCGCAAATGCGTTCCTGCTCCCGATCCACATAGATGATGAAATATCCCCCCGGATCCAGGGCAATAAATCGCTGGGAAAGTTTATCATCTAAAGCTACCGTATCGATCGCACAAACTTGGTTCATAGGGCCACAGCAAAACAGCGTAAAGGTAATCTCATCATAGCCGTTTACGCCGAATATCCTTCTACCCCACAATCCATCCGCCCATGCCCCACCCCATTATCATTGACTGCGATCCCGGTGCCGATGACGCGATCGCCCTCTTTCTGGCCTTTGCCCATCCTGCCGACCTAGAGATTTTGGGCATTACGACCGTCGCAGGCAACGTCCCCCTGGCCCTAACCCAGGCCAATGCCCGCCGCATCTGCGACCTGGCAGGCCAGCACTCCATGCGCGTGTATGCGGGCTGTCCACGGCCCTTGGTGCGATCGCTCATTACTGCCGAAGAAGTCCACGGGAAAACGGGACTGGATGGCCTCAGCCTGCCCGATCCGGTGCTGCCGCTGCAAACTCTCCATGCCGTAGATTTTTTAATTGAGACCTTGATGGATTCAGCGGGTGGCATTACCCTGGCGACGCTGGGGCCATTGACCAATGTGGCCATGGCCTTGGTGAAGCAGCCCCAGATTCGCGATCGCATTCAGGAAATCGTCTGCATGGGCGGAGCGATTACCCAGGGCAATATCACGCCCTCTGCTGAATTTAATCTGTATGTCGATCCCCATGCGGCCCATGTGGTATTTACAGCGGGGATTCCGCTGACGATGATTAGCCTGGATGTGACCCATCAGGCATTGGCCCTGCCGGATCGGATGGCAAAATTACAGGCGATCGGCTCTCCGGTCAGTCAGGCCACGGCTGACTTGCTGGCCCACTATGGGCGCTATGACATGTACCGCTATGGCTTCCCCGGCCCGCCGCTCCATGATCCCTGCGTAATTGCTTATCTGTTGCGTCCGGAATTATTTAAGGGAGAATCCCACTCTGTGGAAATTGAAACGAATTCCACAGCAGGACTGGGAAGAACTATTGTTGATCGCTGGAACTCTACCGGGAATCCAAGCAATGTCAATGTTATTACCCAGATTGATGCTGACGGATTCTATGACCTGCTATTTAAAGCATTAACTCCCGGAGGAGCTACTGAGTAGAGTGAGTTTTCTATGCCCTATTCTAAGGCAATACTCCGGACAGAATTAAGGGGTTATCCTGCCGTAGTCCCGGAGGTTGGGATAGTTGGGATGGGATTTAATCAACGTTGGGTCCAAGTCCAACATTGAAATAAACCGGGAAAGGAGATGGTCATTGCGGGCTAGGCGTTTATAACTGGCCATGGAAAAGGGCGTTGGCTGACTGGGTGCTGGCGATTTGGATGGGTGCTGCTGGACCTCATATTTGGCCAGATTGAGGGCCAAAAGACTGGCATTAAAATGTAAAGTCGAGCTTTTTCGGGTTGCGCATTTGAGAATCAGCCCGTCCGGTGAATTGTTTTGCGTCACCGCGACGGACTTAAAGCGGGATTTTGTCCAGGCACCTCAATTCCTACAACCTTACCCTCAGCGTTGTCATCCAAGATGATCTCATTACTGACTTCCCCAGAGACTTCATCAGATTCGACAATGACAGAATCATCTAGCCGCAGGTACAAGGCATCGTCTGCTTTATGGACAACTAGGTTCATTTCACTTAATGCACGAGGATCGGCAATGGAGCTGGACGATGCCCATCGTAATATCCCCATGGGCGTCAGCGATGCCAGAGGAGGAAAAGCCAATACAGAACCCAGAAGACAAAAAAGCCTAACCCAGCCAAGACTGCCAGGATGCTCGATGAATTCGTGGGCTGGTTCAAAGAAACAGCGGCGGTCGTTGCCGCTGTATTAATAAACGTATCCTGATCACGGATAATCGCCTGGGGCAAGAGCTGCTCAGAGTCCGTTTTTATCCCTGGCATTTTCTTCACGGCGGTGCCAATGGCTAAAAACTCGATAATTCCGCCCCCTAAGTTGTATACATAGGTTTTAATCCCTACCACTTGATCCGCCCCACAGCGACGGGCGTCCTCTTCGATATGCTTCAACGCCTCGGCGCGGGCCTCGTAAATCAGGCTCGTCAGTTCTTTAATCTCACCCCGAACAAAGGACTTAAAAAACGAGGTAATCCCCCCGACCAACCCCAACGAGTAAACCGAAACACCCAAAACTAACTGCACCGGCATGTAGCCTTGGTTGATCAGATTCCACATTTCCTCATTCGTCAGGTCACTGGTAATTGGACTGTGGCGATACCCGTCAGGCAATAATGGATGGGTGGATGCCGTCCCGATCATTACCATTTCCTGCATACCGCCAAAGGGGAGAATCGTCGTTTTAATCCCTACAACCGAATTTGCCCCTACCGCGCGCGCCTCCGCCTTGATGCGCTTCAGCGCTAGATGTCGCGTTTCGTTAAAAATGCGTGAGAACTCTTTGATTTCCCCCCGGGCTAGGCTCCGAAAGCTGCCGACTATGCCACCGCCCAAGCCAATGGCATAGGCAACATTGCCAAAAACGAATTGTTTGGGGGTGAAGGCACTATCAAGTTGGCAGTAAAGGGCTTGGCCATCCGCTGAGGTCGAGAATTCTAGGCGTTCAGTTTTGGCTCCCGCACGATGCACGCAGGCACCGATCGCCAGAAATTCAATATTTGTACCATGAAAAATCAGCTCGTTGGACACGCCCGTAATCCCCACGCCGCCGTGGTGCTGGGCTTCCTTCAGCATGCGTGCATAGGCGCGCTGTCGGCCCTCATGGATAATTTTAGTGACTTGCTGCACTTCTCCCCCCACTAGGGTTTTCAGTCCAGAGCCAATGCTGTTCAGCAATCCCAGGGAAATGACGCTGTTACCCATGACCAGATTTCCCGGCGTCAAACCTTGGCGTTGCAAACAAAAAATCTCGTTCCCCGATAGCCCTGTAATTAATGTCATAGTGAATTCAATGGCTCTTAGTCCCGACAGCCTAGACTTTCTCGCGTCCCGATCCCGGTGACGGCATTCACACCGCTGGCCCGATCGCACAGCTTCGACAGGGTGTAGCGATCAATAATCGCGTCGGTAAAGTCGGCTCCAGTAATGTTCGCGTCCTCCAGAATGCTGTTGGACAACGTAGCCCCAGTAAAATTGGCATTGGTCAAGTCGGCTTTGTAAAGCGTAGTGCGATCGACCAAAGCATCTTGCAAATCCGCATTTGCCAAATTCGCCCCCAAGAGATTCGCTTTGGTTAGCATTGCATTGCGCAGGTTGGCCCCGCTCAAATTGACGCCCCGCATTTCCGCCGCCACAAATTCCACCCCGGAGAGGTCGGCCTGGGCAAAGTTTTGATCGTTCAGTTCGGCATGGTTGTAGTTCAGTCCCCCGGTGAGGGCCAAGGCCGGAGTGGCCCCCAACAAAATCCAGAGCCAAGCCAGGGCGATCGCACACACAACCAATAGAAAACGCCAACAGACGGCCTGAACAGACCGATGAGAGGAGGCATTGGCAGACACTAGCGGGGAAGAAAATTCTAGGGGAGACATGGGCCTGTGATCGAGGGATCCCCGGATCTTAGCGCAGGTTTTGCGGATTGCGAGTTGTACCGCCCAACTCCGACCTGCCGTCCCCTCATTCACAGTCCCCTACGTTACATTTCTCTACTTCACATTTCTCTACTTCACATACTGGCTCCAATCATCGCCGAGGCGGAGGGTCAGGTCAGAGTCCAGATCCCCGGTGGAAGCGGCCTCAATCGTGCCAAATCCCAGGCGATCGCGGAAATCATTGGCCGCTTTGAGATCCCCCTGTTGGACAATGATTTGTGTTTGGCGCTGCTTATCCGCCCAGTCATCAATCACTACCGTGTTGGCAAACCCGAGGTCTACGAGATGCTGCCGGACTTTTTGGGCCGCATCGGGCTGGCTTGCGGCACTTTGAATCGCAATGCGCAAGCTGGTCGCGGGGCGCTCGGAGTCCGCAGCGGTGGCACGATCAGAATTCACCCCAAAGTATTGCTGCATGACGCGATCGCGGCCCGCCAAGTCCATCAGCCAATAGCTCGCCCTAAACTCATTCACCCCGCTGAACCGCCCTGGCAACATCACCATCTTGAGGTGCTGGCTCAGGCGGCGACCCGTGCCTACCAAAGCCAGCATCTCTTCCGGTGTCAGGTTGGTGTCGATGTACTTTTGCATATCACTCAGCAAAGCAGGCAGGCGAGGAATCACCAGCGGATTCAGCAACTTCTGACGCACCGCCTGCAACAGCGCTTGCTGCCGCTGCACCCGTCCAATGTCCCCAAAACCATCGGCTCGGAAACGGGCAAACTGTTCCGCCTGGGAACCGTTGAGCTGCTGCCAGCCCACCTGGAGATCAATTTTGAGCTTTTGGGTTTTGTCTTCGTACTGCATCCGTTCCGGCACATAAACCTCGACGCCCCCAATCAGATCAATAAACTCCCGAAAAGCATCGGTGCTGAACCGCACATAGCGATCAATCGGCACGCCCCCCAGATTCGCACTGACGGTTTGAGCGGCCAGCTTGGCCCCACCTTGGACGTTGGCATCATTAATCTTAGTAATGGTACCGGCCATATCCACCTGGGTATCGCGGGGAATGGACAGCAGGCTAACGGCATTTTTCTCCGGATCAACTCGAATGAGCAGCATCGAGTCGCTGCGTCCGGTAAACATCTCTGGCGTGCCGGGACGAGCGCCGGGAACGCGATCAATGCCCATGACCAAAACATTCACAGGACGCGAAACATGGTAGCCCAATCCTGATTCCCACAGGTCTGCCAGCGATCGCGGCCCTTGGTCATTTAATGTCCGCGGCAGGGGCAGCGTCAGCGCCACCGTTAGCCCCACCATGCCCGAAAGGAGAATGGCCGTCACCCCTACAACCCCCCGCAGGAGCCGATGGGGGAGAGTCAGTTGAGAAGGGACGGCGATCTGGCGGGCCATGCTGCAAAGATCCTGGACTAGAGGGATGAGTCGTCGATGATTATAGCGCGTGGCCTTGGGCCAATTGGTTCGCGATCGACCTAAGACCGAGCCAGATCGTGGCCGACCCTGGAACGTAACCCCTGGCAAAGCCGTCAAGATTTCCTGATCCGGTCCCATCCAGGGTGAAAAGGGAAACAAGCCCCTAGAGAGTCTCTATCTTGAGAAACCTGTTTCTAAGAAACCGTTTCCAAACATCAAGTTCCTAAACATCGAGTTCCCAAGTTCATTAATTCCAAGACTCTAAAATTCCAAGACTCTAATCTGCTGGGGTGCAATCTACAAGCCACAGCAGCCATCTCTGGTCCCATGAATTCATGCCCAATTCATGCGGTGCCACCCATTGATTAATCTCTAATTACTATCAAGTTTGAGGATGCTGTGAAAAAGGATGCTGTGAAAAATCGGAATTGGCTTAACGTGGCGGAATATGGGTTACTGGCCGGAGCAGGGGTAGGCTCATTGGCAACGGTAGCCTCCCAGCAGATTTTATATGCGATCGCCCCCATGTCCGGGCTGTTTGTGCTGAATTTAGTGAATCGGCAACGGCTAGCCGCCTTAACCGAGGAAAAAGCTCAGGCTTTCGTGGTGCAGTTGGACCAGCATGTCACCGATGAACTGGCACATTTACAAAAGCAAGTGCAAGTCTTGCCCAATTTCCTGGATCTGACCAGCCTCCGCAAAGCGATTTTGACCACCCAGCAAGAGCAAATCCAGGGCATCGCCACAGAGATAACGCAACTGCGGCAAAGCCGGGACCAAGCCGAATGGCACGTTATCCAACACGACGTGCGGCGGCTGCGGGAAAACTACGGCAGTTTGACAGAATCCGTTGGCAGCATCACCAGCCAGCTTCATCGGTTGCAGTCCGGCCCCCAGACCGAGGTATTGGAACAGGCGATCGCCCAGCTCAAATCAGACGTCAGCCATATCAACAGCGCCCTACAAACCGTCAGCGATGAACAAAGCCAACTCAGCAGCCGGGGCTTTCAAGATCAAATCAATCACCTCAACCGCCGCATCAATAAACTGCCCACCCCCGTGGATGCCACCGCCCTGCAACAAGAGGTTGATGCCCTCGTAAAAATGATGGGCGATGTCCCCTCGCGGCGGGAATTGGCACGGCTAACCATGCAGATCGAGCAGATCAGTCAAGACAACAGTGCGATCGAGCAATCCGTCACCCCCCTAAAACTAGCCACCGCCATCCTGAAAAAGCAATTGGACACCCTAGCCAGTCGCCTGTCGATCGCCACATCGGACCTGGAAATCGCCCACCCCCTGGCCGAATCCACCGCCGACCTGAAGATGACCACAATAGCCCTAGAGGCCAGACTGAGCCAGCTTTCTCTGGCCGCAACCCCCCACCTGCACGCCGAGGTGCAAACCCTGGTGACCAACCAGGTCGGAGCGTTGCAGCAACAACTGGCCACCCTGCAGCACCTAACCCAAACCCTCGAACAGCAGCAGCGCCATTTGCGGGCCGTGGTCGCGGATGTCGCCAATGGCGTTCCCCCGAACCGGGACACCATTGCCCTGCAACTGGATACAGCGGCGCTGCATCATGAAGTCCAGGCCTTATCGGCACGGGTGGAATGGACCGAAGCCAGCCAAACCGAACTGCACACTCATCTGACAGCAGCCATTCAAGAGCAATTGCAGCGGGTGCTTCCCCAATTGCCCGAAATCTCAGCGGCGACAGATTATGAGTTGCTGTTTGATCTCAAGCCTCAGCAGATACAGATGCAGGATGTCCCGACCCAGGACGGCGCATCGATCTCCCTGCACTGGCCCCTGCACTGGCTCCTGCGCTGGCCCCTGCACTAGGCTGTGGCCATCGCACCATGCTGGAACAGGCCCTGCAAACAGCCCAAGCCCGTCTGATTGTGGTCTATCCCTATCCCAGTCCCGAAAGTTTAAATAGCGCCATGGTTGCCCAGTTCCAACAATTTCTGGCGCGGGGTGGCTGTTTGGATATGGGTTGGGGGCATTTGGGCGAACTCAATGAGGGGCAACGGCCCCGCTCCATTCACAGCCGCCGTGCGATTGATGCCGTTGGCAGCAGCTATCTTTACGAGGTACTCAGCCAGCTCACGGACTTGAAGAAGCAGTTTCCCGATCGCTTCCGGTTCAAGGTCTTAGGCACGGATGAGAATTTTTTGGTGTGCGATCGCACCTACGCCGTTCTTGGGCTCCAGGGCATGCCCACGGCCAGCACCGTTTTCCCAGAGGCAGCCTTGGGCCTGCGGACCCGCAACAGCGATGTCATCCAAGGCTTGATCGAACGGTTCGACCATCCGGTGATTGCCGACCAGGATGCCCTGTCCTACTTCAACCGGGCCACAACGCGTTACGATTTGGGCGATCGCCAAGGCGCGATCGCTGACTATGACGAAGTACTGCGAATCAACCCCAGTGACGATGTAGCCTACAATAACCGAGGCCTAGTGCGCTATGACCTAGGCGACAAGCGCGGGGCCATCACGGATTTTGAACTGGCGATTCAGGGCAATCCAGGCAACTTTGTGGCCTACTGCAATCGCGGCGTGCTGCGGGCGGAACTGGGCGATCGCGTGGGGGCGATCGAAGACTACACCACCGCGCTGCACATCAACCCCGACTACGCCACCGCCTATCTTTACCGAGGACAGGCCCAGTCCAAAACCGACAATAAGGTGGCGGCGATCCAAGACTACAGCCAAGTGCTGCGCCTCCATCCCGAGAATGCCGCCGCTTACTTCTATCGCGGACTGACCTGCCTCAAAATGGGCCAGCGCCTAGAAGCCATCCGCGACCTGCGCCAAGCCGCCAAAATGTTTGCTGACCAAGGTGACACTCAGAGCTATCAGCAAGTGGTCGATACCCTGCAAAAGTTACATCAACGGTTAGGGGATAGTGGCTGAGGGGCGCGGGGAGTTTTGGGCAGCTAGCTTTGCACTTTTAATTCATTCACAATCCCCGCTTTCAGCACTTGGCCAATGATTTCTTCAATGGGGGGATCGGTGACGGCGAGATCGGTAACGGCGAGTTCTGAGAGCAACTTGGCAACGGTTTGGGTAAGGAATTCCTGGGGAACCAAGAATTGCACGGACTGACCCTCAATTTCTTGGATCACGGCGGATTGCGCAGTAGCCAGTTGGGCCAAGGTCTCCCGGGGGTAGGGATGGCTCAGTTCAACGCGGACCGAGCGACAGGGGGCAAAACGACTGACGAGGCCGTCGAGGCTACCATCGTAGATTAGATGACCTTCGTGGATGACGAGAACGCGATCGCACAGGGCAGTGATATTTGCCATATAGTGGCTGGTGAGCAAAATTGTCGCTTTAAACCGTTGATTATAGTCCCGCAAAAAGTCGCGCACGCTGACTTGGGCGTTCACATCCAAACCCAGGGTGGGTTCATCCAGGAACAAGATTTGGGGTTGATGTAGGAGGGCAGCGAGGAATTCTGCTTTCATCCGTTCGCCGAGGGAGAGCTTGCGCACGGGCTGATGCAGCTTGTCTCCCAGGGAGAGCATAGTCCCCAGTTCCTCAACGCGCTGGTGGAATTGGCGATCGCTCAGACCATACACGGCGGCATTAATCCGCAGGGAATCGATGGCAGGTAAATCCCAAATGAGTTGTTGCTTTTGCCCCATGACTAGGGTAATTTTCTTCAAAAATCCTGCCTGCCGCTGAAAAGGCACATAGCCCGCGACGCTGACCTTCCCCGTGGAGGGATGAATCAGTCCCGTTAGCATTTTCAGGGTGGTGGTTTTGCCCGCGCCATTTGCGCCCAAAAAACCAACGATTTCCCCCGGCTCGATCCGAAAGGAGACCGCCTGCACTGCTTTCACTTGGCGATAGTTGCGCTGGAAGAAATGCTGAAGGGTGCCGGATAGGCCAGGAGACTTCACGGCAACGGCATAGGTTTTGCTGAGGCGATCGACATCAATGGAGGCCATGGGTTCCTATCTGATTCTGAGGTGTTGGAGAATCTCGTGACAAGCTGCCGAGATGACGTTGCAGGGAGATGACTAGGATCTTACCCAAGCTCAGATGGCCTGGGGCACTCCAAGAATCTGTCAGTGAGATTTGCCAGTGAGATTTGTCAGTCCATCAATCAGGAGCCTGTCTGGAATCCCGCCATGGTCAAAAATGGCTCCGATTTAAAATCGATAGAGTCCAGCTTAGCAGCGACGGGGTAAGTCATTGTCAGGTAATAACATCAAGATATAGCTCCCTTCGACTCCGCTCAGGGAGCAGTTTTCAGTTCGTTGAGCGAGTCGAAACGAACTGAAAACTGTGAACCTATTGTTTGACAGCGCCTAAGGGAGGGCTGTTCCTGAAGGCTAGTCTAGGTAGGCAATGGTGACGCCCGCACCACCGTCTTCGCGGGGAGCTAGCTCGAACCGAGTCACTTGGGGATGGGCTTGCAGAAAGGCATGGACGCCTTGGCGCAGTTTGCCAGTGCCATGCCCATGAATAATCCAGAGGGCACTGCCGACATTTTCAGCGATCGCCCGCTCCATTGCCGGTTCGGAATCGGCCACCCGATTGCCGCGAATATCCAGCGTGTTGCGGCTGGTGCGAACCAGAGGTGGAGGGGTTGTAGGCTTTGGCGGTTCAATCTTAGCGTCGTTGCGGGGCTTGGACTCGACGGGCGGGGGGACTTTTTCACCGGCCAAGGATTCAATATCATCCAGACCAACAGTCATTTTCATTAGCCCAAAGCGGACGGTGAGTTCGCGGTCATCATTGGGGGCAGTCAGGACTTCGGCGGTTTGGCTAAGCCGGGGAATCCGGATGCGATTGCCCACCTTGGGCATGAACCCAGGTTTAGGTGGCGGCTGACGTTGCTGGCGAGAGGGCAACGCCTGCTCGCCAATTTGATTAATGGCGTCTGTCGCCTGCTGGGCGGCCTGAGCAGTCAGGGGGCCTTGTTGCAACTGGCGAATCACTTTAGCGATCTCTTGTTTTGCCTGGGCGATCGCCGCTTGTACGGTTTGTTCTTGGGCCAGTTGCAGCACCCGCTCGCGCTCCTTCAGGGCGGTTGCTTTGTCAGAAATTTGGCGATTGAGAATCTCTGCCTGGGCTAATAGTTGGGCGGCCTCATTGGATTTTTGTTCTTGCCGACGGCGCTGGGCTTCTAAGCCTGCAATCACTTCGTTCACATCCGCAGACTCCCCGCCTACATAGGTTTGCGCCTGTTGAATCACCTCCACACCGAGGCCAAGTCGTTGGGCGATCGCCAAGGCATTGGATCGGCCTGGAATTCCCCAGAGCAGGCGGTAGGTGGGCGATAGGGAGACATCATCAAATTCCACGGAGGCATTTTCAAACCGATCGTCCCCGTACTTGAGGGCCTTCAGTTCTCCAAAGTGTGTCGTCGCCACGGTCAGTCCGGCACGGGTGGCCAAGTACTTCAGCAACGCGATCGCCAAGGCAGTACCCTCCGTGGGATCGGTGCCAGCCCCCACTTCATCCAGCAAGACTAAAGACAGGGGCGGAGCGATCTCCGAACTTGGCGAAGAGGCCGAGCTTGCGGGTGCACTGGGAGCCTTCAGGGCATCCAAAATGCGGACAATGCGGCGAATATGGCCCGAAAAGGTAGACAAACTTTGTTGCAGGGATTGCTCATCGCCAATATCGGCTAACACCTGATCAAACCAGGGCAGTTCCACGGGTTCCCGAGCAGGCACAAACAGCCCCACCTTGGCCATCAGGACTGCAAGCCCCAGGGTCTTGAGGGTGACGGTTTTGCCCCCCGTATTGGGTCCCGTAATTGCTACTACCCGAATATGGGGCTGAATCACCAAATCTACTGGGACAACGGCACTTCCGGATTCGTGCTGCTGTTGCCAAACCAGCAAGGGATGACGCAGACGCCGCAAAACGATCGGATTTGGGCTGGTGCGCCGCGCCGCTGCGTCAGAAGTTGGGGGCTTTGGGCTTTGGGCACGATCTGCAGGAACAGCGGCGAGGGGCGCATCCGCAGGCAATCCAAAATCGGCCATCGGTAATCCAAAATCGATAAACCGGGGAGGATTGGCTTCTAGCCAAAGGCTGTAGCGGGCGCGAGCAGTGGCCAGGTCAAGGGTGGTGGCGATCGCCAGTAGTCTCTCCAAGTCGGGTTGCACGGCGGCAATTTTTTCCGTCAGCATTCGCCGAACGGTTTCTTCTTCAACTTGCTCTTGGCGCTGGAGGGTGCGCAATTGGTTGTTAGCGGTTACCACGGACTGGGGTTCAATGTAGAGAGTGGCACCGCTCATCGAGGTATCGTGAACGATGCCGGGAATCAGGTCTTTGTGGCTGGCCTTGACTGGTAGGACGTAGCGCCCAGAGCGCTGGGTAATCAGGGACTCCTGGATGGCGTTGGATTTACCTTGCAGGATGCGATGCAGCATCGTGTGGATGTGATCGCGCAGACTGCGCAGTTGCTCTCGTAGCCCGGTCAGCTTTGGGGTGGCGCGATCGGTGACTTGGGCGCGATCGTCGATGCAGTGGTGAATTTCCTGCTCTAGGTCAGGATAGGTGCGCAGGTCGGCCACTAAACTGTGCAGGACCGGGTAGGCTGTTTCGTCTTGCTGCTCAATCGTCCGACGCAGAGCGCGGCATCCGGCTAGAGTGGTGGCAATGCTGAGCAGTTCTTCTCCGGAAAGGATCGCTTGGAGTGCCGCCCGTTCCAGGGATGCGCCAATATCTTGGATCCCATCAAACTTTAGCCCGCTGGGCAGGCGGGTTTCAAGCGTATAGACTTCTTGGGTTTGATCCAGCAGGGATTGGGTTTCTGAGAGCGCCGTGGGAATACGCAGGTGACGGGCAGCGATCGCCCCCAGCTTAGTTGCGGCAAAGGTTGCGAGGTGTTGGCAAAGCCGCGACCATTCCAAAAGTTCGAGGGTTTCTGTCTGAATCAAGGGGGAGAAGAGTGAACGCTATCTCTATTGTAAAGGGTTTACCGAACAGGCTGAAGGGGTTGGCAGGACAACCCGCTCTTCTCTGGCCGCTGTCCCTAGACACACCTTACCTAGGCACCTCCCTCCTCGGAAATCACAGACACCCCATGGGTTTCCACGTGGGTGGCACCTTGAATGTCCAGCGCCATCTGAACCATCTGATTTAAACGGGAATGACTCAGCACCTGCCCCTGTAGAATTACTACCCCCCCGCGTTGCATGACAGTCACGGCAGCTAACTCATCAACAGAACATAGGGTTTGCCATGCAGTTTTGACCCGCTTGGTCAGACCACTGTGGTCATATTCACCATTGAGTCCCACGCGCTCTGGCGGAATCGACCGAAACACGGGATCTCTAACGACGGTGCAATCCAGCGTACCCGCGTCGGATCCTGGGTATCGTGCGTTGAATAGGGTTGTATGCACCTCAGACACCATATTTCAACCTCTTTATTGATGGCAAAAAGGCAAATTTAAGGCAAAGTTGAGATTATTGCGGTCTACTTATACGCGTTCGATTTTTATTTTGCAGACAAAGTGTAAATTTGAGATGTCATGAGATTTAGCAGCGGCAAGAAGCAAGAGACCGCATTGCTGCCACTCTAACTTTTCATGAACTTTTCGTAAAGTCTACTGGAATTTGGATCGAATGAACCAACTGCAAGCCTTGGTGACATATCTGGTTATTCCATAAAGTTTAAGCTACTGGAATTTGGATCGAATGAACCAATTGCAAGACTGTGGAGTGAGTTTTATCTAGAAAGGATTTAATTGATCAGACGAAGACCCCTTCTCGAATCTATATCTAGCAAACGGGATCCGCGAGGTTCAACCCTTTCGTTCCCGTTTAGCGCAACAAAAATTTATGGGAAGTTCTAGCAGGTTTCAGGCAGGATCATCTCGAATCCGAGAATGTCCAATGCCTAAAAACTCGGAGCCGTCAATCCTCTGGGTTACAACCCAAGCTGATTGCCACGCCGATACTGCAAGTAGGCTGCCACAAACAACCCAGCCAAGGTGATCGGAATCAAGCCCAGAACGATGCCAGAAAGAAGCGGTTCAATCAAGGTAAATCTCCTGTTGAGGAATAAATTAATAGTTTGATTACTGTTCTAAGCATAGTACAGGGTCCACTCCGAAAGCGATCGTATCGGCAGATTCGTTTCTGAGTAACGATGGGACGCTTACTTCCTGTTAAGAGCAAGGAATTGCAAAGATATTTAAACAGGCATTAAATTAGAACAAGCCAATGTTGAAGCAAGCGGATTTTCCGGGCTGCATCTTCACATTATTAAATAAATATAAATAAAACCCGCTTGAATAACCCGATTTTAATGCCTGATAAACCTGTGCCCCGATTTGCCCTTGCGATTGTGGTCCTATGTCTTGTTTTGGTTTTGGGTGTGATCAGCATTGCCCAGGCCCAGCGCGTTGACCCCTACGCCCAAGATGTTTTGGCGCGGGTGGGCAATGTGGTGCAGGGGCATGCCATTTTCCAGGTTAATTGTGCGGGTTGTCATGGACCAGAGGCCGATGGGCGGGTGGGGCCGAGTCTGCGGCATGTGGGCGATCGCAAATCTCAGGTCCAATTGATTGAGCAAGTCATCAGTGGCAAAACTCCCCCCATGCCTAAATTTCAACCCCAAGCGCAGGAAATGGCGGACCTGCTGAGTTATCTAGAGAGCCTCTAGGCTAGACCGATAGGTTGAGTGCCGATGGGTGCGGATAGGCTTTTTGAAGTTCTCTAAATTTTGGGAATGTCTCCAAGGGTAGACTCTGTTCAGGGGAGAACGCAGGGAGCCGTATAGGGAACGTGCGAAGGGGCGATCGCGTCTTTACATTCAAGTCCCACCTTCAAGCCCCGAAGGGCAGCAAGCTGAAGTAGATTAGAAGGAGCGTGAGGGTAGCGACAAATTTCTGTAGAGTGATATTCGGCGCACTTCATCCGCAGACGTTTACAGTATGTATCTGGCTGCCTGTATCTGAGGTCTGCGTGAGATTGCTCTTCTCTGTCTTTTTCGTGGGCTAAGCTGACACCAGTTCACTGCACTGACCGCCCGAATTGACCGCCCGACCAATATCCGTTCGCAACGATTTCTAGAGTTAACTACTTATGTCTGACGAACCCAGCAAAGAATTTCCCTCGATCCCCGTCAAGGAAAGCACCCCACGCCAACCTGAAAATCCCTGGTTAGAGGGATTAAAAACCGTCGGCCTCAGCGTTGTCCTTGCCATTGGGATTCGGACCTTCGTCGCTGAAGCCCGCTACATTCCTTCGGGCTCAATGCTACCCACGCTCCAAATCAACAATCGCCTGATTGTGGACAAGCTGGGCTACCGCTTTCGGGAGCCTCAACGGGGTGAGATTGTGGTTTTTAATCCGACCAAGGAACTGGAAGAACAGAAATTCCATGATGCCTTTATCAAACGGGTGATTGGGCTTCCCGGCGACAAGATTGAGGTGAAAGAGGGGCAAGTTTTTGTCAATGGCAACTCGATTAAAGAGCCTTATCTTGGTCAATCTAAGAAGATAAAAGTCTTGTGGAGTTTGCATTTATATGAGAATTACCATTTTAATATTTCAGTCAAAACTTCGAGCAATGTTTTATTAAGGTTGGTCAAAGCTAGTGGAATATTCCAGTTTTTAGTATTACGTGGTTCTATTTTATTTGAAATTGCCCGGTAATTCAATAAATTGAGTATCCTGCAAAAGACTATTGTAAAAAACAGCAGCACCTTCCAAGTTTCAATATCAGGATTGAATTTTACCATACGTTCAGTTGTTGTTTCGTTTAAACCCGAAACTCTGTTTACAGTTAATCCGTTTACCTTATTTAAATTACTAATGGTTTTATATTTTAAAATGTCTGAATTATTCAACAACCTTCCATTTGAAAATGGGTTTAAACTATTGTCTGCCAAACCCATTTCAAAAATTGTTCGGAGTTGTCCATTATCATCAATTCCAATATCACCAAATTGTTCTGAAACAACATTTACAATGTCGCCAATTTTAATGTTTCCATTATAGCTTCCGGCAGTTCCAATATTGATAACCAAGTCGTACTTTTCATTTTGAAGTGCGATTGTCAGTCGATAAATGACAGAAGGAATTCCAATTCCCAAAACCAAGAAATCAATATCATTTGATTCAAAAGAAAATGAATTTAACCACAATTCCTTTTTCTTAATATTACGAGCACCTTGTAAACAAGGTTAATATCCCTTTCGGTAGCAGATACAATTAAAATTTTCATCCTTTTAATTTTTAAAATTACTTCCGAACCAATACAGAGTATAAAATGAGATTAAATTATTAACTATTGGATAACATTAATTCATTACAAAATAAGATGATTTTTCATTATAATTATAATTAATTTTCAAAGCCTGAAAGCTTATTTTATTACTAGGCCTGAAAATATTTTGTATTAATTTGTAAATCAGTTTTTGTTCCATAACATTGGCGTATTCAAAATTAGAGATTAAAATTATCGTTTTATCTTTACTGAAAAATTAAATATTTGGAAACAGTTTATTTAACAAGACGCGAAAGATTTAATGCAGCTCACCGAATGTTCCGACCTGAATGGACTGATGAAAAAAATCTTGAAGTATTTGGCAAATGTTCAAATCCACTTTGGCATGGGCATAATTATGTTTTATTTGTTACTGTTAAAGGTCAGTTAAACCTGAAACAGGTTGTGTTGTTGATTTATCATTATTAGCAAAATATTAAAGGAAAATATATTGAAAAACTCGATCATAAAAATATTAATCTTGAAGTTGATTTTATGAAAAATAAAATTGTATCGGCCGAAAATCTTGCAATTTCAATATGGCAACAATTGAACCCCAAATTGAAAAACTTGGTATAGATTTACATTGCATTAAAATTGAAGAAACTGAAAATAATTATGTAGAATATTTTGGAGAAAAATAATATGGAACCAATTTATTTTAAAGATGCTGGTATTATTGATGATGATGATTATGAGGACTGAACAGTTTAACAAACAAAAAACAGAGAAACTTGTAAAATTATATAAAGAGATATTAGGACTCAATTGAACCGAATCTGAACGCGAAGGATTGAAAGATACTCCATTGCGCGTTGCAAAATCTATTCAATATTTTACACAGGGATATAATATTGATCCAAAAAAAATGCTTGAATCGGCAACATTTAATGAAGATTATAAACAAATGGTATTAGTTAAGGATATTGAAATATATTCACTTTGTGAACATCATATAATTCCATTTTTACGGTAAAGCACATATTGCTTATATTCCAAATGGAAAAATTACAGGATTGAGCAAAATTGCAAGAGTTGCCGATGCTTTTTCTCGTCGTTTACAAGTACAGGAACGCTTAACCATGCAAATTCGTGATTGTATACAGGAAAGCCTTGAATCCAATGGGCGTTGCAGTAGTTATTGAAGCTCATCATCTTATGTATGATGATGCGTGGAGTACAAAAACAAAATTCAGTTACAACAACCTCAGCATTTACAGGTATTTTTTTATCCGAAACAAAAACCCGGGAAGAATTTATTCATTTAATTGGAACAAAACTTCATTAATAGGTGTAACCTATAATGATAGTTAATAAACCTATTATAAAATATAGTTTCTACAGTATATAATTAAGACAATATTTTTCTTTACAAGAATTACATTCAAATATAGTTACAATGTTTTCACAAAAGAAACAATTGCAACAGCCGAACCTTTTTTACCGTCCTAAAAAGGTGTGCAGATCCATGACCAGTTTTCATACAATCGAAGTTGACTGATTTGTAAAATTGACCTGTAGTTGAATTAAAGGTGCTAACATATGGTTTATTCATATCGAACAAGGATAGAATTGCTTTTCATCTGAT
>CAVYAN010000114.1:0-32122 GCA_963766075.1 uncultured cyanobacterium
GGTCCGGCTGATCTGGTCGTCCACAAACCACAGCGCCGCCAAATATTCTGTCAGAGGATCGAGGACAATCCGCAGTTTGTCTCCCGGCTCCAGATGTCACCAGCCGCAGCCGCTTTTCCAGATAGCGTAGGCACTCTTTGGCCTCTTTGGTGTTTTCTTTGGCGTCGTCTTTGGGGCTTAGGGTTTCGAGGGCGGCGATCGCGGCGGTTTGTTTGGTTTCCCCGGTCGATAGGTTGACTTCAGGCAGGCCCAGGCGATCGCTTGGGCATCTCTTTCACCTGAAGCGATCGCGGCGGTTGTCCGGTTCAATGGGCGGTTCAATTGTTCAGATAGCTCAGCATCAATTCGGGAATGGACGCGGGCAGAATGCCTCCGGCCCCTGACTTTGCTCGATCATTTGATCGGCATAGAGCCGTGCCAGCAGCACCGTGATATTCCGCTGCCCCACCATGCCCGACAGCCGCCGACAGGCATCAAAGTACTCTTCATCTTCAAACAGGTGGCGCTTGTGCTGCTGTTCCAGGTAAGTATCCATAAACCGGGACAGGCGACTACCCTCAATCCGCTGCGGTTTCAGCGGGGTTCTGCCAAAGCTGCCAAAGCCTTCTTCCAGGCGCGTTGTAATCACCAGCGCCTTGGCCAGAAAATCGCCGTCATCGGGGTCGATCGCTTTGCGCGTCGCGTCGCCCATTTCCGACAGGTGATCGACAATCACCAGAATCCGCTGGCGGTGCAGTAAAAACTCCACCAGTTCAGCGGCGATGGGTGCGTCTTGATTGGTGAGATGTTGCAATTTCCCAACCACGGCCTTCAGCGTGCTTTTTCGCCCTCCAATTCGGTTTCGATCAGCACCGGCAGCAGCCGATGGCGGGCCAGTTCTTTCTTTAGCCCCCACTGGGCAATTTGACAGGCCAGACTGGTCTTGCCCGCGCCGCCTTCGCCCACAATCAGCAGCACCGCCGACTTCTTCTGGAAGGTGGGTTGCAAATCTGTGCCACGGAGTTCGTTGATCAACGTCAGATTGGGTTTTTGTCCCCGGCACACGGGCAATGCAATGTGAATCTGGCGAGCCTGCACCGTAGGCAATTGGAGAAACTGGTCTCGGGCAATTTTCCAGTGCTGCTCAACCCAGGAGTCTAGGGCGCGATCGCGATATTTCAAGAACCGCACCACGCTCAACGGCATTTTCCATTTAATGATGGGCACCGTCAGATCGCTAGTGGGCAGTTTGAGCAGCCACCGGGGCCGGATCAGCCAAATGCCTAGGTAGCTGCCGAGCAGGAGGAGGCCCAAGGGCACGACGTGCTTTGTCGCCTCTGCTTGAAGCTTCTCCAGCAGGGGCTTTGGCTGATCCGGTGATGCGGGGGATGGTTTTGGCTCTGGGGTTGGAGAGGCGGTGGTGCGGGGTGCGGGCGTGCTGAGGGTGGGCGATGGGGACGATTGTGCCAGTCCGGTCCCTGTCAGTCCGGCTCCTGCCAGTCCAGCAGGAGTAGCGGCGATGGCCAGCAGTGCGGCGCTGAGGTTGGGGAGGATCGAGGGGCGGATTGGCACGGGTAGAAAGTGGCGATCGGATTGTCCAGATTTTAAGCGACTTCTAGAGATTAGATCCCCGGCATTTCTAAAAATGCCGCAGGGCTGTTTCATGTTAGCCAGAGGAAAAGCCATTGAGCAAGGTGAGAAAGATCGTGTCAACCTGATTGGCGAATGCCCGGATGCCCGCAGGAATGGTATCAAATTGGCAGCGCCGAATCAGGGAGACCAGCCAAGAGTTGAGCACGGCCCAGTTGGCAGGAGCGTGTCCCCCGCGTCTGGGCGGTGTATCTTCCTGGAAGGTGACATCGCGGACCCAGTGAAGTCGATTTTCAATCTGCCAATGCGCTCGCAGATGTGTCTGCCAAGTGCTGGCCAAGAGGTCTCGGTCTGTGATGTAGAGTGCCAGACGCTGCCCCGTGGGAGCCCCTCGGCTGTCTTGGCGTTGGACGGTGATGACTTGCTGGCTGTTGTGCCAGGTCTGGTGCAGTTCCGGCGGCATGGGATAGACCGAGAGCGTTCGCGTGACGGTGCGCCCGTGTCGGCTTTCGGTGGAAACGTCCACCGAAAGCGGCGGTGTCGTTTCAAGCCAGGGGTGCAAAGTGGCAAAGAGGTGTTTCTGATTGCCTTTGACCGCAATGAGATAGTGTTGGCGTTGCCGCACAATCTGCGCCACCGTTTCCTTTTGGCAGTGGAGGGCATCTAAGGTGTAAGTCAAGTCAGCGACGTCTTGATAGGATTCAATGCACTGCCGCATCACAGAAATCTCCGTTGTCTTGGCATTTTCAAACAACGCAAATGCCACCACATAGCCGGAGGTATGAGTGAAGAGCGTCGCCGTACTGATATAGTTGCCCCCGTCAGCGGTACGGGTACACCGAATACTTTTGCCATCGCCACTGAGCCAACTGCCGGGGAGCGGACGCAGAAACGCTTGACACCACTGGTCAAATACCACACCTAAGGACTCCGCAGGCACTTGCATCAACAGACGGCGAAAGGTGGAGAAACTCGGTGGCGTCCACTCGGCAGGAAAGCCCAACAGGGTCCGCAATCGCTCACCCTGACTCTGGCAGAATGCAGACAGTGGACGGTAGCCGATATACCCACAGAAACTCCCTAGCAGGACCAGCATGATCACCGCCCACAAAGGATAGCGACGACCCTGACCACTGCGCGGGTCAGAAATTTGCTTCAATTGGTTTATGAGGTTCATGGTCTAAGTTGGAGGTTGATTTTCTACTAACTTAGACCGCCTCATTTTCCTATGAAAAACATGAAACAACCCTGCGGCATTTCTAAAAATGCCGGGGATCTAAAAATGCTGGGGATCTGTACCTACTGATGGCATGGCAGGATCTAGGCTGACATCTTCGTAGAATGCGGCGATCGCGATCGTTAATTCCACAGGCGTGATAATGCCTTCAGGATGGCCCTCTCGTTATTCCGGAAACCCCACCGGGCACTCTGAAGATACTGCAAGACAACCGTATCTCTGAGGCAATTCTCAAAGGGGCAACCGTGGGACTTTTTGATAAAATCCGTGGCGAATTTATTGACATTATTGAGTGGCTGGACTCCTCCAGTGACACCATCGCCTATCGGTTTGAGCGCTACAACAACGAAATCAAAATGGGCGCAAAGCTCACCGTCCGCCCCGGCCAAAAGGCTGTCTTCGTCAACGAAGGCCAAGTCGCCGACACCTTTGAACCCGGCATGTACGAACTGGCCACCCAAAACCTGCCGATCCTCAGCACCCTCAAAGGCTGGAAATACGGCTTTAACTCCCCCTTCAAAGCGGAAGTCTATTTCTTCAGTACCAAAATCTTTACCAACCTGAAATGGGGCACCGCTAACCCCATCATCATTCGCGATCAGGAATTGGGTCCCATCCGCCTGCGGGCCTTTGGCTCTTACAACATCCGGGTCGCAGACCCTCGTCAACTGCTCCAGGAATTGGTCAGTACCGATGGGCTGTTTCAAGTGGAAGAGGTCAGCGACCAAATTCGTAACATGATTATGACGGCCTTTGCCACCTGGACGGGCACGGCGGGGATTCCAATTTTGGACTTTGCCGCCCGCTATGGTGAGCTGGGTGAAACCATTCGCACTGGCATGCAGCCGGAAATTCAGCGCTTTGGTCTGGAACTGACCCAACTGTTAATCGAAAATATTTCCCTACCGCCGGAAGTGGAAACGGCCCTCGATAAGCGCACCTCCATGGGCATCCTAGGCAATATGCAGCAGTATGCCCAGTTTCAGGCGGCCAATGCGATTGAAGCATCCGCTAACAATCCGAATGGCGGTGGCACCCCCGCCCTTGACTTTGGGGTGGGTATTGCTATGGGCCAGCAATTAATGTCAGCGATGCAACCGATCGCCCAACCCATGGCACAAGCTGCCGCCCAACCGATGGCAGCGCCGCCCCCACCGCCCCCAGTAATCCAATGGCACCTGTCCCGTGAGGGCCAAAACTTTGGGCCGTTTCCCCTGAATCAACTGTTGCAAAATGGGCTGACTGCCCAGACCTATGTGTGGCGATCGGGAATGGCGAATTGGCTGCGGGCGGCAGAAGTTCCCGAAATGGCTGCCCTGTTGGCAGCGGTGCCGCCCCCGCCGCCAGTGGGATAAGAATGATGATTTTATCTTTATAAAAAAACTGGGTGGCGTGCTCTCATCCTGGCGATCCCCCCTAGCCCCCCCTTCAAAAGGGGGGAAGCCGGAGTTCAAACGGCTGTTCCGTGATTCCCATTATTGCCAAGCTGGCTTCTGACCATGGTTACTGCCACTCCACCCGCGCCGAAGGTCAAGCAATTCCCCTGCCCGAGCTGTGGGGCTAAGTTGGAATTTAACCCCCATGCGGGACAGTTGAAGTGTCCTTACTGCGGCTGGGAAGATGCGATCGCTCAAACGGCTGAGGACATTGTTGAGCGTTCCTACACGGAATACCTCCAGACTAAGCACACCCCCATGACCAAGCTGTCGGAAACAGCCTTGGAGGTGTCCTGTCCGGGCTGTCGGGCCAGCATTACCTTTCAGCCACCGGATACGGCGGGGAAATGTCCCTTTTGCGGTACCGGCATTGTCACCCAGGGCAAAGCGGCGGGAAATGTGATTGAGCCGGAGGGAATTTTGCCCTTTGGCGTGAGTCAGAATCAGGCCCGCCAGCGCATCCGCAAATGGATCGAAAATCGCTGGTTTGCGCCCAATGCCCTCAAGCAAATGGCCCAACAAGAAGGGCTCCAGGGCGTATATTTGCCCTTTTGGACCTACGATACCTACACCGTTAGCCACTACACGGGGATGCGGGGCGAGCATTACTACATCACCGAAACCCGTACTGAAACTGATGCGGAGGGCAATACCTCCACCCACACGGAGCAGGTGCAGCGGACCAACTGGTGGCCGACCTCGGGTACGGTGGAGCAGTTTTTTGATGATGTGCTGATTCCGGCGACACTGCGGGTGCAGGGGCAAGACTTGCACAAGCTGGAACCCTGGCCCTTGGAAAACCTGAAGCCCTATGATTCCGCCTATCTGGCCGGATTTAAAGCCCAGCGGTATCAAGTGCCCCTAGACAAGGGTTTTGAGACGGCGAAGCAGCGAATGAAAGGCGATATCGAAGGCACCGTGGCCGATCATATTGGTGGTGATGATCAGCAAATTACGTCTCTATCGACGGACTACAGTGCCATTACGTTTAAGCATATTCTGCTGCCCGTGTGGATTTCAGCCTATCGCTACAACAACAAGCAGTTCCAAGTGATCGTGAATGCCCAAACGGGAGCGGTCTTGGGCGATCGCCCCTGGAGCAAAGTCAAGATTGGTCTGGCGATCGCGGCGGGCATCGGTCTGCTGACGGGCGGTATCTGGTTTTACTATACCTATATCCACGTTGCGCCCTCGATTCGGCCTAGCGTACCGGGGCAGGTTGTACGTTCTGGGCGGGCGATTGAGCGTACTCTCCGACAAAATAATCTCAAGCGAGAGAGTGCCCGCAGCAGCTCATCGCGATCTTCTCGGCGGCGATGAGTTGGGAGACGAAACGAATTAGCGCGCCCTTCGACTCCGCTCAGGGAGCTATAGCTGTTACCGAGTGCTCTCTTCGACTCTGCTCAGGGAGCTTTCGACTCCGCTCAGGGCGCTATAAGCTTGAGTTCACAGTGTTTAGTTCGTTGAGCGGAGTCGAAACGAACTACCGATCGCGCCCTTCGACTGTGCACTAGTTGGCCAGTTTGGTTTGGCGCAATTGGTCTAAGGTGCGCTGGTATTCCTGGGCTTTAGTTTGGGCGATCGCGTACTTCGGATGCTGTGGTGGCAGGGCTTTCATTTGGGCGATGGCTCCTTGCCACTCCTGGGCCACCTGTTGCCAATCGGCTTTGGTGCGGGAGTAATGGCTCAGTTCTACGGCGGCACTGGCCTGCTGCAGCGCCTGATCGAATTTGTCTGGCTGGGGGGCAGCGGCACTCTGGGCAGTTGATGTCGATGGGGATGACACCGATGCCGCGTTGTCTGTGTGATGGATCCCGTAGTAATGCAAGCCATAGCGTTGCAAGCCATAGCTACCGGCCCAAACAATGAGCAGGGGTACGCCCAATAGGAGGGCTAGAAATAGGCGATCGTTTTTTAGAGCTGCTTTCATTGCCGCTAGGGGCCAGAGGTGGGATGGCTTTCGGGGTACTCTGCGAGGAATGTGGATTAGTTGCGAGGTGGCGGGGTGCGAGGTGGCGGGGGCGATCGCTCCTGGTAACCCATAGCTGGATTCGCGCGGGGTCAGTAACGGTAACTCGGCTGGGATGGCCCTAATTGCGGGGTTGGGGCAATGTCCAGTGGGCAGTGGCGGATTGGTGGTTAGCTCAATCAGCTCTGGATCTTGTCCAATTCTCCCCTCTGGGATGGTTATGGTGGCCATTCTCAGGGTTGCTGGCATTTGCACCTCTGGCATGCCGCTATTCTGATGCTGTAACTGAATCTGCTGTACCCAACTGGGTACTGTTTGCCCCAGCACCCGGCCATAGACTATAGCAGAGCGGGCCTGGACGCGCTGGAGCTGGGCTAGACCCTGCTGAATAAACTCGACACAGGCAAGCTGGGCTGGGGGCTGGGGGGCTTCCAGCAATACGTGCAAACAATCGCCCTGCAAGGCGGCGCGGGCGCGAATGCCCAAATTCTGGAGAGACGCATTCATTAGAGCAGCGATCGCGTCTCCCTGTCCCAATCGGGCCCGCTCAACCAAACTCAGATCACTCATGGCACTCGGTAACAGGCAATACATCGACAGGATAGCCGAGGTTCCTCTTTTGGGCGCAAAAATCTTTGGCCCAGAGTGTTTGGGGGCGGTGTATGACTTGATGACGGGGTGGTTTCTTCCAGGTGCCTCTCCCAAAGCTTAAAATTTCCCGGGGTTCTGGACGGGGACCGAGAAAATCAAGGCAGATTATAGCAGGGATAAGTTTGGACAATCTAAACCCTCTATTGATGACTGTGGGACCTATGACATCGAGAGCACCAAAAGCAAGGAAGAAACCACCCATGTCAGATCTAAATCGTGGCATCATGAAGTTCGATGGGGCCGATAGCCCCGCTGCCATTGCTTTGTCCGCCCTGATTGTATTGGGTGGCATTGCCGTTTTGATTTTTTGGGCCTTGCAATCGGCCTATGCGTTGGTTTAGGGGCGATCGCGAGGCTTACTAGCTAACCGCGGCCAAATCATGAAATAGTAAAGGCACAGCACCGCTGTGCTTTTTTATTAGGTCCCGGCTGAAGTGATGGCTCGAGGGGTCCTCGGTATGGGCTGGTTCCTGTGATGATGTGTTCGCGCTATTGAGGCAATTGTCCCTTTTACTATGCAACTCGAATTTGTACCTGTCGAAGAATTTTACTTTGCGCTGACCCTCGCTGTGCGCACCCTGGAAGATATCCCGCAACCGGATGCTGCCAAACAGATTAAAAAGATTCTGGCAGAAAAATTGGGGCCACCGTCCACCATTGCCGCTGCTAGCCAAAATACCTACAATTACGTGTTCCGGGTTACCGATATAGACAATAGTCCAGCTAACCAACTGGTGCTGTCCATCGCCGATTGGCAGGGCAGTCTGCGCCTCAGTAGTGACTATGGCTGGACCCTAGATGCAGAACGTAAACCCGTCCGCACTGAAAAATTTGCCGATCGCGGTGAATTCGCCCACCGGGTGATTCAGCACTTGGAAACGTGGTTAGGGGTAACGATTCAATCGGCCTCAACCCCTTGACCCAGACCCCGATAAAGAAATAGAGGCTGGGAGGTCATTCTGGGAATCCCCAGCCTGACCTCGCCTTGCCTCTATCGACCATGCCATTCGTGAATGAAAGCAATCAAAATTAACGTTTAGGGATTGGCCGCTTGGGCTGCCAGCAATTGCTTCAGTTTTTCCAAATCCTGGGCCCAGCGGGGATCAGGCTGTACGCTTTCGGTGTCAGTGGTGGCACTTTTCCGGGCTTTGCCGTTGCCGTTGCTGCTTTTCTTGCCGCTGCGATTACCCACGGCGGGCGCGGTGCTCTGGGAAGCCTCATCATCCCCGTCTTCCTTGGCTCGGGGCTGAGCCCGTTCAATTTTGAGGGTGGCTTCCTTTAATTGAAAGCCATTGAATTTTTCGATGACTTCGTCGGCTTCTTCTTCACTTTTGACGGTGACGAAGCCGAAACCGCGACATTTATTGGTTTTGCGATCGGTGATGATTTTAGTCGATAGGGTACTGCCGGAGTCGGCGAATACAGCTTCGAGTTCTTGACGGCTTAAATCTTCGGGTAAATTGCCAACATAAAGACGAACAGACATGGCTAAACAAACCTCCAGGTGTGTGATTCAAACTAACAGCGTTGAACGACCGCAGGACTCCCAAGCTACCTTCACCGTTGATGCCAAAATCCATGCTCCCATTGAATGGAAAGGACAACGGCGACGGAATAGACTAGGTATGACTAGAGGATTGAGGACGAGCATTTTTTCGTAGAGACTTCTAGCAGAATTTTTATGCCATCCATTAAGGTATCACGGAGGCTGGGGCTTAACCTAGGTATAACCAAGGGATACTCAAATTCAGCCTGGAGTGGACGTATTCCCAGAACTTCGGCTCAGAACTCCGGCCTAGAACTTCGGCCCGGAACTCTGATCCGGAACTCTGATCCAGAACCGTTTCTTGGCGGTAGGTTCCGGAGGCGTGTTCACACGGCACCGCCGAGGATTGGCAGATGCAAGATTTATCCTATCCCAAACGTTGCATTATTATCCCAAACATCGCATTGCTTCTAGCAGTCCGCGGGCCTTATTCAGGGTCTCTTCGTATTCCTGGGTGGGGATAGAGTCAGCGACTAGTCCCGCGCCAGCTTGCACGCTGACGGTATGTTTGCCGTTGCCGCGATTGCGAACCACCATGGTCCGAATGGCGATCGCGGTGTTCAACTGTCCCTCAAAGTCATAGAAGCCATATACCCCAGAGTATGGACCCCGCCGACAGGGTTCCAGCTCGTGAATAATTTGCATGGCACGAATTTTAGGGGCACCGCTGACGGTTCCCGCTGGGAAGCACGCCTTCAGCAAATCCCAGGCGGTTTTATCGGGGGACAATTGTCCGACCACGTTGCTGACGATATGCATGACATGGGAGTAGCGCTCAATCACCATTAGCTCATCCACGGTGACGGTGCCGTTGATGCAGACCCGCCCCAAATCGTTGCGGCCCAGGTCTACGAGCATGACATGTTCGGCAATTTCCTTGGGATCGGCCAACAAATCCGCGGCTAGGGCGGCATCTTCCTGAGCAGTGGCCCCGCGCTTGCGCGTTCCCGCGATCGGGCGTACTGTGGCCACCATGGGTTCCCCAGGATGGCTGGATTTCTCTGCCTTGACCATCACCTCGGGACTGGAGCCAATAATCTGCCAATCCTTAAAATTGAAATAGGCCATGTAGGGAGAGGGGTTAATCAACCGCAGCGAGCGATAGAGGGCAAAGGGATCGCCCACGTAGTCTGCCATCAACCGTTGCGACATGACCACCTGGAAGATATCGCCGGCCAGGATATGATCCTTGGCCCGTTCGACATTGGTACAGTATTGCTCTGGCGTGAAATTGCTGCTGTAGGCATTGCCGGGGCGCGGTTCTTCTGTGCCGGGAGGGGTCCAGGCCAGTAAGCGGGCTTGCTCGGATAGGGGCGATCGCAGCTTCGCCACCAGTTGGGAGACGCGATCGCAGGCGTGCTGGTAAGCCTGCTCCACGCTGGTGGTGGGGTCTTGCAGATTGGCATAGGCGATCGCCCACACCTTACGCTTTACCTGGTCAAAAATGAGCAAATTGTCCACCTGCATCCACAGGCCATCGGGCAAATCGTCTGCTGTGGCCGGATACACCGGGACTCGGGGTTCAATCCAGTGGATTAACTCGTAGCCCCAAAATCCAAACAGGCCGCCAATTCCCGGTGGTAACTGGGGCAGCTTTACGGGGTGGTAGGGGGCTAAACAGTTGGCTAGCACGGGGAAGGGATCGCCTTCAAACACCTCTACGGTGCCATCCCGGTGGGTCTGGGTGGTGCGATCGCCTTTGGCCTCCAAGACCCACAGGGGATCACAGCCCAGGAAGCTATACCGTCCTAGATTCTCGCCGCCTTCAATTGACTCTAATAAAAAGCTGTAGGGCTGGCCCGCGCAGACCCGATACCACGCTGACACGGGTGTATCCAAATCTGCCACCCATTCCTGGTACACGGGCACAAAGTTACCCTGTTTTGCCAACTCAGAAAACTGGGAAAAGTCAGGAAAAATCATAGGAATGGGCGATCGGGGACAGAGAGAAACCGCAGGGTTAATTCGCGTGATTAATTGGCGCGAGTATTCGATTATAAAGGTAGCGGCGGCGATTACTGCGCCTTCTCCGGCAGGAGGATTTTGGCACGTCACTCAGGTCCTCGCTTGGCCCTGCGGCGGAGGCGATCGCCCCGGTGTCGAGGTGATCGTTTCAAGAAGATATGGTAAAAACCCAGGCTATTCCTCGATCTGGACGAAATGACCGGGATACAACGGAGGAACACACGGCATTGGCCTAAATGATTCAGCGGGCTACATTACCTAAATGATTCAGCGGGCTACATTATTCAAAGGGGCACAATTCAAAGGGGCACAGGAGCAGCGGGCTTAAGATCCGGCCAAATTAAAAGGTTGCGGCGGTCACGCTGTTAGGCCCGTCAAGGTTGGCATTGTCTGCATGGGTTCGGGGTGCATGGGTTCGGGATAAGCCGTTGCCAATTTCCGTTGCAAATTTATCAAGGAGTGGGTGCTTTGGGTTCGGGTAAGAAAACTGTGGGAATAAATGATCCAGCGGTAGTGATTCCACGGCGGATCAGGTGGTGCGGTGTATGGCGGCGCGAAATGGCGCGATGGAGTGCGATCGCTTTGATCGTGGGATTCACCGTCAGTTGCGCTCGAATCAGTAACCCCTTTGGTAAGCCCAGTCGGGAGACGTTGGAGTCTTCGGTTCCTGCCAATATTGCCAATTCTGCCTTTGGATCGGAGCAGAGCCGCATGGCCCTGGCCGAACACTTAACGGCATCGGGAGCAAAACTATACAGTACGTTTTGGTGCCCCTATTGCCGCAAGCAGGAACAAATGTTTGGGGCGGCAATGGCCAAGCTGCCCTCAGTGGAATGCGACCCCGAAGGCAAAAATTCTCAGACGGCCCTGTGTCGGCAGGCGGGGGTGAGTGGATTTCCCTCCTGGGAAGTGAAGGGCAAACTCTATCCGGGGCTGCGATCGCCCGATGAACTGGCCCATCTTTCGGGCTATACCGGACCGCGAGATGCGGGGAAGGTGAAGTAAGGCTGAATTCAAAATTAAAAGTGAAAAATTAAAAACCGGACTACTCGTCAATCCTTGTCCTGATTACCGCTGGAAAATCGCCAAAATCGCCTATGCTTCGCCGTTTCCTGTTTACACCTTGGCTGTCCTTTGTTTTACTCCTAGTGGGCACCAGCGCCCTGATTGTGGGGGGCAATCAGTTCAGCCAAAGTGCCTTGTATCAGATGGTGGCGGACCTCAGTTTTGCCCTAGGCGATGCCTACGAGCAGTGGTTTCAGCACCAGTCGGTGAGCCATCCCGTGGTCCTGGTGGGGCTCTCCTTTGTGGGCGGCGTGGCGGCCAGTATTTCCCCCTGTATTCTGTCGATGCTGCCGGTGAACCTGAGCTATATCGGCACCTGTGACATTACCTCGCGCCGCGATGCCCTGCTAAAAGCCAGTGCCTTTGTGCTGGGTGTCGTCACGGTTCTGAGTATTTTGGGACTGTTTTCCGCGCTGGCATCGTTGATTTTGGTTCAGTTTAAGGGGTATTTTCATCTGGCGGTGGGTTTGTTGATTGTGGTGATGGCGCTGAGTTTAGTGGGCTGGATTCATCTACCTCTGCCGCGGTTTGCTGGGAAGGGGCAGTCTTTGCCGACTCCTGCAGGCACGCAAGGATGGCTGGGGATTACAGGTCCGTATAGTGTGGGGTTGACCTTTGCGTTAATCAGTTCTCCCTGCACCAGCCCGATTATGTTTGCGGTGCTGGCGGCGGCAGCGGCTTCTGGGTCAGAGCTTTACAGCACCCTAGCCATGGTCAGCTATGCCTTGGGATATACGGCGATTATCTTTTTTGCCAGTTTATCGGCGGGATTAGTGAAGCAAAGTCGGGGACTGTTGCAGCGATCGCACCTGATTCTGCGTTTTGCTAGTTTCAGCTTGCTGCTGATGGGCGGATTTTATTTGGTGAGTGGTGCCCGCTGGATTGTAGCGGTGTGGAGTCGGTAAATTTGCAGATGTGGATAGGAATGGCAGCGTCGAGTTGATTTTGGCTTGATAAAGGTTTGCAAAAATCCAGGTCATTAGCCTCCTCCCTGTGGAGAAACAAGTATTACTGCACGGAGTATCTTTGGGCTGGCGTTTATGCTCAGGGTGAGTCCGCCGTGCGGTGTGTGTGGGCTGGGGACAGAGGGCAACAGGCTGGGATAGGGCTGTCATGGGCTGCTGCCATGACGGGCTGCTGTTGCTGCGGTGTGAACGTAATATTTGGTGAATGATTCCCTTTCGGGTAAAAGTTTGGTTGGATAGAAGGATGCCGTTTTAATGACCTAGCGTAGTGGTGTAAGTGAGTGAAGACCATTCCCCCGTTTGACGTATCCGAGCAATACAAATTAATTGGTACAGAAATTAATGCCGTAGTTTCGGATGTACTGGCTTCTGGGCGCTACATTGGTGGCCCTGTCGTGGAAAACTTTGAGCAGGAGTTTGGCCGCTATGTGGGCACTCGCCAGTGCATTGCCTGCAATTCTGGGACGGATGCGCTGTATTTGGCTCTGCGGGCGTTGAACATTGGTGCGGGCGATGAAGTGATCACTACCCCGTTTACCTTCATTGCTACGGCAGAAACGATTAGCATGGTCCAGGCCACGCCGGTGTTTGTGGATATTGATGCCACGACGTTTAATCTGGATTTGGATCAACTGGCGGCGGCGATTACTCCCCGGACGAAGGCGATTATTCCGGTACATTTGTTTGGGCAGCCGCTGGATATGACGCGACTGATGGCGATCGCGCAGGCCCACAATCTCTATGTGATTGAAGACTGTGCCCAGGCCACGGGGGCCAGATGGGCGGATCAGCGGGTGGGCAGTATCGGGCAGGTGGGTTGTTTTAGCTTCTATCCCACTAAAAATTTGGGGGCCTGCGGAGACGGTGGGGCTGTAACCACGAATGATCCAGAGATTGCGGCCCAAATTAAAATGCTGCGGGATCATGGCCGTCGGAGTGGCTATTATCACGAAGTTCCGGGTGTGAATAGTCGGCTGGATACAGTACAGGCTGCTATTCTCCAGATTAAACTCCGCTATCTCGATCAGTGGAATCAGCAGCGCCAGGTAGCTGCCGATCGCTATCACACCTGGTTAAGTCCTGTGCCAGGAATTGTGTGTCCCACGGCGATCGCGGGTGGCACGAGTGTCTGGAATCAATATACGATCCGTATTGTCGATGCTATGGGGACGGGCGATCGTCGCGATCAAGTTCGGCAAATGATGCTGTCTCGGGGGGTAACTGCCATGGTTTACTATCCCCTCTCTTTACATCTACAGCCGATTTACAAGCATTTGGGCCATGCGATCGGACAGTTTCCTGTGGCCGAGCGGGCTTCCCACGAGGTTCTGTCCCTATCGATGTTTCCTGAAATTACCCCAGAACAACAGGAACAAGTCGTGCATACCCTCAAGGATTGCTTGTAGCCGCGAGACCCCGGAGTGCTAGAACTCAGAACTCCGGGTCCTGAATTTTTAGACCATCCCCACGAGTTTGGCGCTGAGGTCCCACAGGCGTTGGCCCTTGGCATCGTCACTCACTTTATCCGACAATTCCTGGACAAAGGAGTCTCGACCGGCTTTTTGGCGGTTGCCCCAACTCCAATGCACACCGGATTGCTTGAACGCTGGATCGGCGACAACTTGAGCCACCCGTTCCCCGGCGAGTTCCTGGGATACATAGCCCCCGGTAATATTTTTCTGGAACCAAGGGAATATTTTTTGGAAGAGGGGATAGCTGTTGCGAAAGAGGGGCGTATCGGCAACACAGCCCGGATAGAGGGTGTTGAAAATAATGCCTGTGGCGGCATGGTAGCGGCGGTGGAGTTCCCGGCTCATCATCATGTTGCAGAGCTTGCTGTCTTTGTAGGCTTTGCCTGCTTTGAAGGGCTTACCGTCGATCATGGCGATCGGGGCTTTGAATCCTGCTTCTAAGCCTTGCAGGTTGCCTAAATCGGCAGGCGCTGGAATCGGAATTTTGCCGCCCAGCTCCTTGGAGTTAGCCGTAACGGTGCCCAATGTGATCAAACGGGGAGCAGTGCCTTGTTTCAAGTCGTCCAGCAGGAGATTGCACAGGAGAAAGTGTCCGAAGTGGTTGGTGGCAACGTTCAGCTCATAGCCTTCTGGACTGCGTAGCGGCTCCTTGAGCAGTGGCATGTAGATGGCGGCGTTGCAGACCAGGGCATCCAAGGTTTTGCCTGTATTCCGAAACAGCGTGACGAACTGCCGTACGCTGTCCAAAGATCCCAAATCAATGGGCAGAATGGTGTAGCTGCCTGCTGCCATACCCAGGGCTTGGGCGGCTTTCTCCGTTTTGGGTAAGTCTCGACAAGCCATCACCACATGCCAACCGCGCTGGGCTAGGGCTTTTGCCGCGTATAACCCGACTCCGGAGGAGGCCCCTGTGATGACGACTGTTAAATTCTGCTGTTGTTCCATAATCTTAAACTCCGTTGACCGCTATTAACCGTGGCGGCGAAGAGCACACCGCTTTTATATTACCGAGACGCGGTAACGGCTGTGGCTTTGCAACATGAACGTAACACCTGTGGGCAGGTTGCTAAAAAGGGGGCTGGTGAACTGTCAAGCACCGAGTCAGAAAGCGAGTGCTGAATAAAAAACGGAACTGGTGGTCACCAGTCCCGTTGCTTTGGGGAATCAGTCTTTATAACTATGCTTTGAACTATTTAACCCAGTCTTTTAAGAGGGCTTGTCGTCGCGGATGGCGTAGTTTCCGCATGGCTTTGGCTTGAATTTGCCGTACCCGTTCGCGAGACATGTCATAGATTTCACCGATTTCGGTGAGGGTGTAGTGTTGGCCGTCGGTAAGGCCAAAGCGCAGCTTGATGATCTCCCGCTCCCGATCGCTCAAATGTTCGAGGACGGAATTGAGGCGATCGCACAACAGCTTGTGATCCAGATTCTCATTGGGGGCGACGTTATCGGTATCCTCAATCAACTGCATCAGTTCGGTGTCTTCTTCTCGCCCGACCCAGGCGTGCAACGATAGGGTGCCTTGGCTGACATCAAGGACTTGCTCTAGCTTGTCCTCGTCAATGTCCAAGGCTTTGGCCAGTTCGGCCTTGGTGGGCTTGCGCCCGAGTTGTTGAGAAAGGACCTGCCGCGCTTTCCGGACTTGGTTCAGCTTTTCAACCATGTGAACCGGCAGGCGCACCGTCCGGGATTGGGAGGCGATCGCCCGCGTAATCCCTTGCCGAATCCACCAGTAGGCATAGGTCGAGAACTTGTAGCCCCGTTCGTAATCGAATTTTTCGGCGGCTCGCATCAGTCCCATCGAGCCTTCCTGAATCAGATCCAAAAAGGGCACGCCTCGATTCAGATATTTTTTGGCAATGGATACAACCAATCGGAGGTTGGAGCGGACTAAGCGCCGTTTTGCAGCTTCACCCTTGGTGCCGCCCTTGGCAATTTCCCGGGCCAGTTCAATCTCCTGTGCCTGGGTCAATAGGGGATAGCGTGCCATTTCGCGTAGAAATAGCCCCACAGAATCATCCGTTAGCCCAAAACGATCCGCATCTGTAGCTTTGGCGGAAAAACGGGCTGAACTCGAAACGCCTTCTTCTTCAATCCCAGGGGCATCAATATCAATAAGATCGTCTGGCAGGTCTGAACCGGATAAATCTGAACCATCATCTAAACCCGCTGCGATCGCCGAAAAATCCTCAAGATCCTCTGAGAAATTAATCATTGGATCTAGATCTACGGCGGCAATCACATCCATTTCAATTGGGTTAGACGGAACTTTTGCACTCATACACGCTCACATAATAGTTGTTTAGAAGTGGTTATAGACGCTGTAAAATTGCCTCCAACTCTAGCAGACTTTTTGTAAAACGCAACCCCCTTTGACAAATATTTTGGTGCTTTCATTTTGATGGGTATTTTGACGGTGCGGCTGACCTGGAAAAAGGTCTTTCCAGGGGGGTGAGGAGGTGATGTAGGAGCAGGCTCAAACTTGCCCAATATTCCGAGGAATTTCTGACAGAAACTAACTATGCAGCAGCCTTCCCCAAAGGCTTTACTAGCCCTGAGCTGCCTGAAAGAACACCAAGAGAAAAATTCCTCTGGCCTAAGTTTCAGCAAAACTTGCCCCAGATCTGAACACAGCTTCGCTGTCTCAAGATCGAAATGGGGCTCAGTAATTTATCGCGAAATTGATCGGCTATTGAGGATTGATCAGTAGGAGTGATCAATGTATGACAACCCTATGGCTTTTACTAATCATTCAAAATTTCCATTGATCAATTTTCCCCCAAAAGCAACCGACGCTATTCTGTCTGAACCGCGTTCTCCAAAAGTAGAGCAATCCACTCACTGGTTTTAGATCTTCTCAACCGCAGTTGCGGAAAAATTAAACCGCTTAAAGGATGATGCTATGGCTGACCTGTTTACTCAGAAACCAGTCAACGAAGCAAAGTCTGCGATTTGTAGATCATCAATTCGCAGCAAGCCCACCGCCTGCAATCAGGTCGGTGAATTGTTCATAATTTTTAATCAACTGCCCTGTGCCAGGGCGGGGCTATTGTGCATGGATGTAAAGACGTATTCACGTTTTCCAAGCACCTGCGCGTTCCAGGGTACTATAATCTGAGGGATAGAACATAAATTTTTGTTAAAAGTGACACTCTTACCCTTAGAACAAGTTTCGCAGCAACTCGATAGTCCTAATTCGCGCGATCGCCTGTTGGCGCTGGTTTCTCTTCGGGATGTTCCCCCTGAAGTCGCCGTGCCTTTGATTAAAAAAGTGTTGCAGGACGATAACCTACAGGTGCGATCGATGGCCGTTTTTGCTCTTGGCCTGAAACCGACTGCGGAATGTCTGCCGTTGCTCCTAGAGATTTTGACCAATGAGCCGGACTACAGTATTCGGGCTGGGGCGGCGGGTGCTTTGGGCTATCTGCAGGATATTCGGGCTTTTGAGCCCCTGGTACGTACCCTATACGAAGACACGGATTGGTTGGTGCGCTTTAGTGCGGCTGTTTCCTTAGGCAACCTCAAGGATCAGCGGGCCTACGCCGTGCTGATTCAAGCCTTAAATAGCTCAGAGGTGGTGTTGCACCAAGCCGCGATCGCGGCCCTCGGAGAAATTAAGGCGATCGCTGCCGTAGACCACATTCTGCGCTTTGCCCAGTCGGAAGACTGGCTGGTTCGGCAACGCCTTGCCGAAGCGTTGGGCAACCTCCCGACCCCCAAGAGTTTAGCCGCTCTCAAGTATCTGGAGAAAGATAGCCAGCATCAGGTGGCAGAAGCTGCGACCATCTCGCGGCAGCGACTAGAAGCCAGCCCTGGAGAAGCCCTAAAACTGTAAAGTTGCGCCCCCGCATCACCCGGAGACAAGTGCTGTTAAGTGACCTTGAAAAGTCTCTCCCACAGCAATACGGAGTAGCAAAGACTTTTTTAGTCGTGCGGGGTTTAGTCGTGCGGGGTTAGTGGTTACTCTCTTCGGATAAATTCTCCGGCCCTTGGGTTGGAATACCTGCTGGAGCTTGCCCTGTGGGACCATATCCTTTCTTTATTTAATGTTTAATTTTGGGTTAATTTTGAGCATCGCTTACATTGCCCCGCCTTGCCTTGATCTCCGCTCGTTTACTTTTGCTGTCTAAGCGTCTGCGCTGTGAACTGCGGGTTGGGCGGCTCGGTTGGCGTTTTTTGGGAACCACAATGGATGCCTGAATGAGATTCTGAAGCCGCTTGAGGGCATCCTCGCGGTTTTGTTCTTGGCTGCGATGTTCCTGCGCCTTAATCACGATGACCCCGTCCTGAGTAATGCGCTGATCGTTGACTTGGAGCAAGCGGGCTTTGTATACATCTGGTAAGGATGACGCGTGAATGTTGAATCGGAGGTGGATCGCCGTCGCCACCTTATTTACGTTTTGTCCTCCCGCCCCCTGGGACCGAATTGCACTGAGTTCAATTTCGTGATCGGGTATGAAGACTGTCTTGGAAATTTGCAGCATAGTTCTCGCTGGAGCCTCTCCAAATCATCGCGTATTCTGCTCCACTCTCAGCATCCCTATTGCTCTCTAGGGATGCTAGATAAAGTTGGCACAAGTCCAGTCTTTAAACCGTCAGAAGGCAGTGGAAAATTAAATTTCTAGATTCCCCCCTGCTTCTGCCTTCTGCCTCAATTTGAGGTTGTGTGATTCATTCCAATGAAACTTGCGCGATCGTTCTGGGAAACTCAATGGAGTTCCCTTTAGCTTTGGCCAACCGTCTGCAAAATTTGCCCTACCACTTCCATTGATTCCACATACAGGATATCCCGCCCCCAGCGCTGCAACTGCTGACTCAGGAGCACTTCTGCATTCTGATCCGCCAGGGACGTTGTAATCTGGAATACACGGCAATTTTGCGCGGCTCCTCCAGACTCCATGCGCATACAGCCCGCCACCTCAGAGCACACCATTGTGCAGCAATCGGCATCCGAGTTTGTTGAATTCAGCCGCAGCCCAATTAAGTCGCCAACGACATCCCCTGGATCAGCAACGGGCACACCGCCCAATTCCACTTCTACCATCCGCTGATCCGACGCCACAAAGTGTACGTAATGGATGTCATACATGTCCGTTACCCGTCGGTAGGACACAGGTTTCCACTGCAAGCGACTGGCTAGCCAACCCAAAAACATCAGTGCTTGGCTGGAATTGCCTTTTTCAAAGTCGATCGCCACTCGGTCTACTTCCTTTAATGCGGCTCGCCGCTGCGGTGGATCAAAGGCTTCGGCGGTCAACTCCTGCCAGGATGCTAACCGCGACCAGTTCAAGTCGGCAATCTGTAGGCCATCATTCAGCAGACTTTGTAAATTCGCTAGTTCTGTTTCCGGCTCCTGAAATCCACTTGAATCCACTACTACTGAATCACACAAGCTCCCGAGCTTGCGGAACAATTCATTCCCCGCATCAGGCGCGGCCTTCCACCATAGAAACTTCGGCAATTCCCCAATTAGTAGCGAAGACACCAGCCCCGCTGACCGATGCAGGCCGGCCTCTGTGCCCTTCAAGGTAATGTACTCGCCACACACCAAGGTGCTTTGGCTGCGTTTTTGAATGGGGCAGGAGACTGAAACCTGGGAAACGACGCCGTCGTCGTCCCCCACTCCCGGCATCAGGGTGATAATTCGACAGGGATTTTGGCTGGCGATCGCATCTGCCATTGCCCCTACTGCCTTTTGTCCCACGACTTCCAGCGTACTCCCATGCCCGCTGGCTGCCTGCTGCTCCACCGCTTCCCGTGCCCGCGCCAGTAGCCCCGGACTCATTTTCCCGGTTCGCTCTAAACCGAAAGCTTTCTGGGCATCCTTAATAGCGGCCACCATTTGCGGTCCCAAAATACCGTCCAATGGTCCCCGATAGTAGCCCAGACTGGCCAATAGGTACTGCAACTCTTCCGGTTCGTAAATAATTAGCGTAAACGTAGCCGCCCGCATGGCACCCGTGCCATCTTCGCTGGTGGCGCTATACATTTGCCAAATCTGCGCCAACTCCGACTCAATCTGGCTGAGGGGAACATCTTTCGGCGCTTGTAATGAAACTAACGGAGCAGATTGAGTAGCCATAATTTAGTGCTGAGTAAAAAGTGCGGAATAGTGAATTTAGCGCTGGATAGAAGATAATTCGGGGTAGAAAATGATTCTGAAGAGCAGGTAGCGCTGAGCCAGAAATCCTGGGAGTACGTGACCGGGCTGTCTACAGCCGCCGCCATCGCCGCCCATCGCGATTAATCATCAGCTCGGCTTCATTGGGTTCCCAAGTGCCTGCTTCGTACTGTGGCACCAGGGTTGGATCCGTTGAGCTTTCCCACGCGGCCAGTGCCGGAGTCACGACTCGCCATGCCGCTTCCACTTCGTCGGAACGGGTGAATAAAGTTTGATCCCCAAACATACAGTCGAGCAATAGACGGTCATAGGCTTCGCCGCCGGTCACCCCAAAGGCCGACCCATAGCGAAAATCCATTTCTACTGGGCGCGATCGCAAGCTCGACCCCGGCATCTTCACCTCAAACCGCATCGAAATCCCCTCATCCGGCTGAATCCGCATTGTTAAAACATTCGGATTGGCCTGTTGCGCCGCTGACTGAAAAATTAAATAGGGCACTTCCCGAAACTGAATCGAAATTTCCGACACCTTCTTCGGCAGTCGCTTCCCTGTCCGCAGATAAAACGGCACCCCCTGCCAGCGCCAGTTATCAATCAGCAATTTCAGCGCCACATAGGTCGGTGTGGTTGAATTGGGATCCACACCGGGTTCCGTCCGATACCCCGGCACCGGTTTACCTTTCATCCATCCTTCCTTGTACTGTCCGCGAATCGCACAGAGATCCAAATTATGCTCATCGGCCAAGTGCATGGCTTGCAGCACCTTCACCTTCTCCGTCCGGATGCTATCGGCATCCAAAGAATTCGGTGGTTCCATCGCCGTCAAGCATAACAACTGCATCAGGTGATTTTGCACCATATCCCGCAGGGCTCCTGAGGACTCGTAATAGCCCGCCCGGTCTTCCACGCCGACCGTTTCCCCGACCGTAATTTGCACATGGTCCACAAATTGCCGGTTCCACAGCGGCTCAAAAATGGCATTTGCAAACCGGAACACCAGTAAATTCTGGACGGTTTCCTTGCCCAAATAGTGGTCAATCCGGTAGACCTGCTGTTCCTTACAGACATGATTCACAATATAGTTCAGCGCCTGTGCCGAACCTAAATCGCGTCCAAAGGGTTTCTCAATCACCAATCGCGTTTTCTCGGCATCCGCTAGCATCCCCGACGCACCCAACTGTTTAATCGCTTCCGGGAAAAATTTTGGCGCTACGGACAAGTAAAACACCCGGTTTCCCCGTGTACCGCGCTGCCCATCCAATTCCGTCAGCAGCGTATTCAGCTTTTGATAACTTTCCTGATTATCAATATCTCCTGGACAATAAAACAAGCCTTCGGCAAAATCCTTCCACAGCTCTTCTGAGCCAATGCCGTCGGAGAACTCCTCGATGCCCTCGCGCATCTGTTCCCGAAAATGTTCATGACTCCATTCCCGTCGCGCCACGCCCACAATGGTGAATTGTGGTGGCAATCGTCGCTGGCGCTTCAGAAAATAGAGCGCCGGTACCAATTTACGCTTTACTAAATCACCCGATGCGCCATAAAACACGACAATATTCGGGTCCGGTGTGCGTTCCTGCTGCAGGCCAATCCGAAGGGGGTTTTCGAGAAGAGTAACCATAGAAAAACCGGGAGATAGTAGAAAGGAAAAAACGACCTAAAAGAAATACCAAAAGTAAGAATCAATGCCGTCAAAAAAGCGGTGAGATGACGGATAAAGGAAATGGCGTTATCCGTCATCTGTGACTGGGTGAATTTAACCCAAATAGGATCTCATGTAGACCCTAAACCGTGGCTAATCGATTCACCTTGTCTTCTAAGGACTGCATCAACGAGCCAAACGGCTGCACAAATTTTTCAATGCCATCTGCTAGTAGGTCATCCATGACGGCATCCAAGTCGATCGCCACATCGGCATCCTTCAATCCGGCAATCACCGCATAAGCTTCAGCCACACCCGTTTCCACTCGTGAAGCCACGTCGCAGTGATCTTCACAGGCTTCAATGGTACTTGGCGGTAGCGTGTTCACCGTATCTGGACCCACTAATTCATCGACATACATGACATCGCTATAGCTGGGGTTTTTGGTGCCGGTACTGGCCCACAGCAAGCGTTGCACCCGCGCACCCTTAGCGGCCAAAGCTTTCCAGCGATCGCTCTCGATAATCTTTTTATACTCCTGATAAGCAATTTTGGCGTTGGCGATCGCCACCTTGCCCTTAATGGCCTCTAGTTTTTGGATCACTCCTGGATCGGTGGTCTCCTTCAGCTTGGCATCTAGCTTGGCATCAATATTGCTGTCAATTCGGCTCAAGAAGAAACTCGCTACTGACGAAATATTGGCAATATCACCGCCATTCTCCAACCGCTTTTCTAGACCTCGAATGTAGGCCCAAGCTGTATCGACATAGCTTTGCACCGAGAACAACAGCGTGACATTCACACTGATCCCTTCGCTAATCACCTGCTCCACCGCTGGCAAGCCTTCCGCCGTGCCCGGAATTTTAATCATCAAATTCTCGCGATCGATTTCCCGGTAATACCGACGGGCTTCATCAATGGTTTGGTCTGTATCGCGGGCAATGGTGGGCGGCACTTCCAGGCTGATATAGCCATCCAATCCCTGCGTTTCATCGTAAACCGGGCGGAAAATATCACAGGCATTCCGAATGTCCGTAAAAGTTAGAAATTCATAAATTTCCATCAAGGATTTGCCCGCTTTAATGCCTGCCTCAATGTCTGTGTCGTAGATTTTATTGCCGGCGATCGCCTTCTCAAAAATCGCCGGGTTCGAGGTGACTCCCCGCAGTGCCCGCGATGCAATCAACGCCTTCAGCTCACCCGACTCAATCAAATCCCGGCTCAGATTATCCATCCAGATGCTCTGACCCAATTGTTCAATCTCTACCAAAGGACTAGTCATAATCTCTCCAATGTATTGCAAACACTTAATCCACTGCTGGACTTTGGCCACTTCATGGTAACCATCAATCCTGAATCTAACCTGATTCCTTACTGAGTCGTAAGCATTCCCTTAGCTTCTAGGTAGCGATCTTGAATGAACGACTCCACTAGGGCTACATCATCCTTGCTGCCAATGATCAACGGTGTGCGTCCATGCAGCTTGTCCGGGATCACCTCTAAGATTTCTTCTCGACCCGTGCTGGCCCGTCCCCCCGCCTGTTCAATCAAAAACGCTAGCGGAGCGGACTCATACAGCAACCGCAGCTTACCCTGGGGCTGTTTCACCGTGCCTGGATACAAAAAAACTCCCCCTTGAAACAAAATCCGATGAATATCCCCTACGAGTGCTCCGCTATACCGTGCTGTATAGCCCTCATGCCGATGCACATAGCGAATATAGTCCCGCATGGGATCATCCCACTGCCAAAAATTGCCCTCGTTCGCACTGTAAATCGGACCATGGTCTGGAATCCGGACCCGCTCATTCGAGAGGATGAACTCGCCCAAACTCGGATCCAGCGTGAAGGCAAACACTCCCTTCCCTAGGGTATAGACCAACATCGTACTGGGTCCGTATAGGATATAACCTGCGGCAATTTGCTTGCGTCCATTTTGCAGGAGATCGCTAGCCGTCTGATCAATGTCGTCCCCTTCCTGTTGGCGAATAGCAAAAATTGATCCCACACTCAGATTAATGTCTACGTTCGACGATCCATCAATCGGGTCATATAGTAGCGTGTAGCGTCCTACCGGACAATTCTCTGGGATGTAAAAGGGCTGCTCCATCTCCTCTGAAGCTAGGCGACACACTAGGCCACTCTGCTGAAATACCGAAATGAATACTTCATTGGCGAACACGTCCATCTTCTTGACAGATTCGCCCTGCACATTCATTCCCCCCGTAAATCCGAGCGCGTCTTCCATCAAGCCCGCTCGACTCAAGCGGCGCGCAATCAGCTTGCCTGCTAGCGCAATCCGGTTCATGATCGCGCTCAAATCCTGGGCCTCAGGGCCAAAACTCTGCAACTGCTGCAACACATGCCGCGACAGCGTTGTACAATCGCGGTCCAGCGCGTACTCATGGGCAATCGACTCGTAGGCATCCATCATTTCCGTGACCTCCCTAACTGTAGCGATCGGGCTGAGACAACTCTTCAGGTGCCAATGCATTCCTAACTAACGTCCTTAGCTCTTATATTAGGAACGCATATTCGCAAATGGGGCTTAACTTTAGATGAACTACAGAAACGGCTGGGCCATTTGGCTATTTTGGTAGCCTGCACTACCTGTGAATGCCTTGCTGCCAAATACTTCACACCTGCTCCTACAACAATTCCGTACCTCTAATCCCATTCATGCTCACCCCCGAAACGCTGCGCCTCCCCATCAAACCCGGCGACATCATCGCCTTCTCCGGCACCGATATTCCTTCTGATGTGGTTAAACTTGCCACCCACTCCCATTACGTCCATGTCGCTATCGTTTTTGCCGTCACTCGGAGCAAAAATCCCGACCAAACCATTCTGATTGCAGAGTCTCATATTGATACCAGTCTTCCTAGCCTTGGGACCGGAAAACCTATCCTTGGTGTTCAGTTTCACTGGCTCAGCCAACGGTTCAACCTCCCAGGCCCCATTTGGTGGGCAGCCCTCAAACAGCCCCTGCACCCCAATCGCCTCATGAAAATGCAAACCTGGCTCAACAACCTAGAACAACAGCGCGTCCCCTACGACTTCCTCCAGGCCATCAAAGCGGGGATCGAAGCGATGATCCCCGAGGTTCCCATTGCCGCACTCGATCACCTCCCCGAGGATCATGCCTTTTTCTGTTCCGAACTCGTCACCCGCGCTCTGCAAATTGCCGGGGCGATCGCCCCCGATCTCAATCCTGCTGACCAAACCCCTGCCGAAGTCATGCAATTTCCCTGTCTTCAAGCCCCTATCCTGATCAAACCAAGCCACTCCCCTCGATCCCCAGATTCTCAGCCATAAAAAAGCCCTCCATTTTGTGGCATTTGCATCACACAATCCTGGAGGACGAAATTAATTTTTTCTGAAAAAGTCAGATCGGAACCCTAAAAAGCGATCGCTTCTGTCTTCCCAATCTCCACCTTCCTACTTTCAGCCTTCGCCTCTTCATCCTTCACAATATCCAAATCAATATCTAACACAGACATCTCAATCTGGCCTTTCGGTTTTCCGTCCTTCCTTGAGACATAAGCATCTACATCTACACTACCCGTACAAATAATCAGCGATCCCTTCTTCAGAAAACCTAGCCTGCGCCAAGCCGCCGAACTTTCCCAAATCGTCAATCGCACGGTAAACGACTCATCCCGCATCCTGGGCTTCCGAACATAGAGCGTCGCTTCGGCTACCTGCGCTTTCCCACCACTTTTCAACTCAATCGTTTTCACCTCAGCATCCGCCGCCAAGTTACCACTCACAATCCACTTGTTCAAACCAACACTAGACATAGATGCCTCCGAGCTAGGATTTCCTCCTCTAGAGTTCCCACGCCGAGGCCGACATGACCCGATCACGGCCACAATTATCTAGAGCAACGCCACATTCAATCTCTACTGCCCACGGGGCAGGACCTCAAGCAGATCCTATCGCTTGATTTTTCAACAACGGAAATCCTAGGCTCTCCCGCTGCTTCAAATACAACTGCGCCACTTGCCGTGCTAAATTCCGAATTCTGCCGATATATCGGGTCCGCTCTGTCACCGAAATCACTCCGCGTGCATCCAGCAAGTTAAACGTATGCGAACATTTCAACACATGGTCAAACGCAGGCAAGACCAATTCCTGCTGCATCAATCGCTCCGCCTCCTGTTCAAACAGTCTAAATAGCGTGAACAAGAGATCCGGATCTGACCCCTCAAAGTTGTACCGAGAACACTCAATCTCACCCTGAAGATGGACATCCCCATAGGTCAGCTGATCGTTCCACCGAATGTTGAAAATCGAATCTACCCCTTGGAGATACATTGTCAGCCGCTCTAGCCCATAGGTAATCTCAATCGACACTGGACGGCAATCAATTCCTCCACACTGCTGGAAATACGTGAACTGTGTCACTTCCATGCCATCCAACCACACCTCCCACCCTACCCCCCAGGCTCCTACCGCTGCATCTTCCCAGTTATCTTCTACAAACCGCACATCGTGGTCTTCCGGTTGGATTCCCAGTGCCCGCAGTGAATCCAAGTAAACCTCTTGGATATTATCTGGAGACGGCTTAATTAGAACCTGATACTGATAGTAGTGCTGTACTCGATTAGGATTCTCTCCATAACGGCCATCTCCAGGGCGACGACATGGTTCTACATAGGCTACCGACCAAGGCTCTGGACCAATGGCTCTCAAAAATGTATGGGGACTTTTAGTTCCTGCCCCTTTCTCTGTGTCGTAGGGCTGGACGATTAGACATCCGCGATCGCTCCAAAATTGATGCAACGCCGCAATCACCGACTGAAAATTCACAAAACTATCCCCTTAATGCTGGCTTATTTCGCTAATTGTCGCGCAAATCTATCCAGCCAACGCACGATCACGCAACATTGAGCTAACTGCTAGACTGGTCTAATGTCCACACACAGTAGAAATAGGTCCAAAAGCAATAGGTCCAAACAAGTCCACGGCATCCAAGGGCTAAAACTTGGATGCCGTGGACTGCATATTCGAGCTTCTGTTGCAGAATAGCAGTTCGTCAAGAGGGTGAAGGGGTTCACCGGGGGATTTCCCCTATATTTCGCTTATATTTTGGGAATTGTTGCGAGAAAGTAGTTGACAGGGATTAAGGCGTGGGTTAAGCTAGTAAAGCGGGTGAGGGAGGGCGAGCGAAAGCGGACCGCCTTACATCGGCGACTGAACCAAGAAAACGAAATAGTTTAGAAGTCATAATAGCACTAAATACCCGGTCAATTAAATTAAAGACCACGTGATTTAGGGAAAGAGCTTAATGGATGCTTAGGTATCTGGGTTAAGTTTGAGTAGATGAATTAGAGTGGCGAACAACCGGAAATAGATATTTTCTGGAGCTAGAGCTCAAGGTTGATGTTTAGTTATTTAGGATTGAGCTGTTGAAGGTTTAATTTCGAGATAACGAGATTCAATGGAGAGTTTGATCCTGGCTCAGGATGAACGCTGGCGGTATGCTTAACACATGCAAGTCGAACGGAAGTCTTCGGACTTTAGTGGCGGACGGGTGAGTAACGCGTGAGAAACTGCCTTCAGGTCTGGGACAACAATTGGAAACGATTGCTAATACCGGATGTGCCTACGGGTGAAAGATTGTATTGCCTGAAGATGTGCTCGCGTCTGATTAGCTAGTTGGTGGAGTAACGGTTCACCAAGGCGACGATCAGTAGCTGGTCTGAGAGGATGATCAGCCACACTGGGACTGAGACACGGCCCAGACTCCTACGGGAGGCAGCAGTGGGGAATTTTCCGCAATGGGCGAAAGCCTGACGGAGCAATACCGCGTGAGGGAGGAAGGCTCTTGGGTCGTAAACCTCTTTTCTCTGGGAAGAAAAACCTGACGGTACCAGAGGAATCAGCATCGGCTAACTCCGTGCCAGCAGCCGCGGTAATACGGGGGATGCAAGCGTTATCCGGAATTATTGGGCGTAAAGCGTCCGCAGGTGGTGAATCAAGTCTGTTGTCAAAGAGTGGAGCTTAACTCCATAGAGGCGATGGAAACTGATTGTACTAGAGTTAGGTAGGGGTAAGAGGAATTCCCAGTGTAGCGGTGAAATGCGTAGATATTGGGAAGAACACCGGCGGCGAAAGCGTCTTACTGGGCCTGAACTGACACTGAGGGACGAAAGCTAGGGGAGCGAAAGGGATTAGATACCCCTGTAGTCCTAGCCGTAAACGATGACAACTAGGTGTTGCCCGTATCGACCCGGGCAGTGCCGTAGCTAACGCGTTAAGTTGTCCCGCCTGGGGAGTACGCACGCAAGTGTGAAACTCAAAGGAATTGACGGGGGCCCGCACAAGCGGTGGAGTATGTGGTTTAATTCGATGCAACGCGAAGAACCTTACCAGGGCTTGACATGTGCAGAATCCTTTTGAAAGAGAGGAGTGCCTTCGGGAGCTGCAACACAGGTGGTGCATGGCTGTCGTCAGCTCGTGTCGTGAGATGTTGGGTTAAGTCCCGCAACGAGCGCAACCCACGTTTCTAGTTGCCATCATTAAGTTGGGCACTTTAGAGAGACTGCCGGTGACAAACCGGAGGAAGGTGTGGATGACGTCAAGTCAGCATGCCCCTTACGCCCTGGGCTACACACGTACTACAATGCTACGGACAAAGGGTTGCTAGCCAGCGATGGTATGCTAATCTCGTAAACCGTAGCTCAGTTCAGATTGCAGGCTGCAACTCGCCTGCATGAAGGCGGAATCGCTAGTAATCGCAGGTCAGCATACTGCGGTGAATACGTTCCCGGGCCTTGTACACACCGCCCGTCACACCATGGGAGTTGGCCACGCCCGAAGTCGTTACTCCAACCTTTCGGGGAGGAGGGCGCCTAAGGCGGGACCGATGACTGGGGTGAAGTCGTAACAAGGTAGCCGTACCGGAAGGTGTGGCTGGATCACCTCCTTAAAGGGAGACCTACCCACCGAACATTGAAAGTATTAACAGAGGGAACGACGTTAATGCGAATAGATGAACGGATTGGTCATCTCAAAGGTCGTTCTGGGTGTTTAGTGGACTTCTAGACTATTTGATTGGTTCGGAAGGGCATGGGCTATTAGCTCAGGTGGTTAGAGCGCACCCCTGATAAGGGTGAGGTCCCTGGTTCGAGTCCAGGATGGCCCACCATTCTTATACTGGGGGGTTTAGCTCAGTTGGTAGAGCGCCTGCTTTGCAAGCAGGATGTCAGCGGTTCGAGTCCGCTAACCTCCACTGCCCAAGAAGAAAGGGAAGACATTTTAGTGTCTAATATTTCAGCACCTAATCTAGTGAACTAAGGTTTAGTTAAGTCAACGATAGTTACTTGAACTAATAACTAATAGAGGCTAGAGAGACTGCTGGATTAGTCCAGTGAGAACCTTGAAAACTGCATAATAACTTGTCAGGTAGAAGAAGCGGTCTATAACTTGAGGCATGAGATTGTTTCTAGAGATAGGAATGATGGAGTGTGATTGGGTGATAGGTCGTGAAAACACAGACACCAAATATTTTAAGCCGATAGAAATTAGTGGTCAAGCTAAAAAGGGCTAATGGTGGATACCTAGGCACACAGAGGCGAAGAAGGACGTGATTACCGACGATACGCTTCGGGGAGCTGGAAGCAAGCATTGATCCGAAGATTTCCGAATGGGGCAACCCAATATACTGCCACCTGAATCCATAGGGTGGCAAGAGCGAACGCAGCGAATTGAAACATCTTAGTAGCTGTAGGAAGAGAAAGCAAACGCGATTCCCTGAGTAGCGGCGAGCGAAACGGGAAGAAGCCTAAACCAGATTGCATGCATGTCTGGGGTTGTGGGACAGCGATATTGAATCTCAGAGAGTTAAACGAAGCACTTGAGAGGTGCACCAGAGAAGGTGAAAGTCCTGTAGTCGAAAGTTAACGGATAGTAGCTGAATCCCGAGTAGCACGGGGCACGTGAAATTCCGTGTGAATCCGCGAGGACCACCTCGTAAGGCTAAATACTCCTGTGTGACCGATAGTGAACCAGTACCGCGAGGGAAAGGTGAAAAGAACCCCGGGAGGGGAGTGAAATAGAACATGAAACCATCAGCTTACAAGCAATCGAAGCACGATTTAACGTGTGACGGTGTGCCTGTTGAAGAATGAGCCGGCGACTTATAGGTACTGGCAGATTAAGGCGGGAATGCCGAAGCCAAAGCGAAAGCGAGTCTGAATAGGGCGATAGTCAGTGTTTATAGACCCGAACCCGGGTGATCTAACCATGTCCAGGATGAAGCTTGGGTAACACCACGTGGAGGTCCGAACCGACTGATGTTGAAAAATCAGCGGATGAGGTGTGGTTAGGGGTGAAATGCCAATCGAACCCGGAGCTAGCTGGTTCTCCCCGAAATGTGTTTAGGCGCAGCGGTAATGATTATAGCTGGGGGGTAAAGCACTGATTCGGTGCGGGCTGCGAGAGCGGTACCAAATCGAGTCAAACTCTGAATACCCCAGTGTACACGTTGCCAGTGAGACGGTGAGGGATAAGCTCCATCGTCAAGAGGGAAACAGCCCAGACCACCAGCTAAGGTCCCCAAATCATCGTTAAGTGATTAAGGAGGTGGGATTGCAGAGACAACCAGGAGGTTTGCTTAGAAGCAGCCACCCTTAAAAGAGTGCGTAATAGCTCACTGGTCAAGCGATCCTGCGCCGAAAATGAACGGGGCTAAACGATGTACCGAAGCTGTGGGATTTATCTATCGATGAATCGGTAGGGGAGCGTTCTGTTGTAGGTTGAAGCATCAGCGTAAGCAGGTGTGGACGAAGCAGAAGTGAGAATGTCGGCTTGAGTAGCGAAAACATTGGTGAGAATCCAATGCCCCGAAAACCTAAGGGTTCCCCCGGAAGGCTCGTCCGCGGGGGGTTAGTCGGGACCTAAGGCGAGGCCGAAAGGCGTAGTCGATGGACAACAGGTTAATATTCCTGTACTTGATAATCGATTGTGACGGAGGGACGGAGAAGGTTAGCACAGCCGGAAGTTGGTTACCGGTTCAAGCGTGCGAGGCGATGAGAGTCGGAGAAAACGACTTGAGCTGAGGCGTGAGTACGAGAGGTCTACGGACTCGAAGTGTGTGACATCAAGCTGCCAAGAAAAGCTCGAATCACGTTAAGTTATTAGACCCGTACCCGAAACCGACACAGGTAGGATGGTAGAGAATACTAAGGTGCGCGAGAAAACTCTCTCTAAGGAACTCGGCAAAATGACCCCGTAACTTCGGGAGAAGGGGTGCCCCCGCGAGATGGTCGCAGTGAAGAGGTCCAGGCGACTGTTTACCAAAAACACAGGTCTCTGCTAAGTCGTAAGACGATGTATAGGGGCTGACGCCTGCCCAGTGCCGGAAGGTTAAGGAAGTGGTTAGCGCAAGGCGAAGCTAACGACTGAAGCCCCGGTGAACGGCGGCCGTAACTATAACGGTCCTAAGGTAGCGAAATTCCTTGTCGGGTAAGTTCCGACCCGCACGAATGGCGTAACGATCTGGGCGCTGTCTCGGAGAGAGGCTCGGCGAAATAGGATTGTCTGTGAAGATACGGACTACGTGTACCAGGACAGAAAGACCCTATTGAGCTTTACTGTAGCTTGATATTGGGTTCGGGCTATGACTGCGCAGGATAGGTGGGAGACTATGAAGCTAATGCTTGTGGGCATTAGTGGAGTCAACGTTGAGATACCACTCTGTTAGAGCTAGAATTCTAACCTTCACCCATTATCCGGGGAGGGAACAGTTTCAGGTAGGCAGTTTGACTGGGGCGGTCGCCTCCTAAAAAGTAACGGAGGCGCCCAAAGGTTCCCTCAGGCTGGTCGGAAATCAGCCATAGAGTGTAAAGGCAGAAGGGAGCTTGACTGTGAGACCTACAAGTCGAACAGGGACGAAAGTCGGGCTTAGTGATCCGACGGCACTGCATGGAAGGGCCGTCGCTCAACGGATAAAAGTTACCCTAGGGATAACAGGCTGATCTCCCCCAAGAGTCCACATCGACGGGGAGGTTTGGCACCTCGATGTCGGCTCGTCGCATCCTGGGGCGGTAGTACGTCCCAAGGGTTGGGCTGTTCGCCCATTAAAGCGGTACGTGAGCTGGGTTCAGAACGTCGTGAGACAGTTCGGTCCATATCCGGTATACGCGCAAGAGAATTGAGAGGAGTCGTCCTTAGTACGAGAGGACCGGGAAGAACGAACCGCCAGTGTACCAGTTATCGTGCCAACGGTAAACGCTGGGTAGCTGTGTTCGGAGCGGATAAGCGCTGAAAGCATATAAGTGCGAAGCCCACCTCAAGATGAGTTCTCTCATGGGGTTAACCCAGTAAGGTCACGGGCAGAACACCCGTTGATAGGCGCTAGATGGAAGCTCAGTAATGAGTGCAGTCGAGGAGTACTAATAGACCGAGGGCTTGACCTCTTTCAATCGGTAAATATCAGGTGTCTTGAAAATATTGACAAGTTGTTATGCAGCCTTCAGG
>CAVYAN010000115.1:0-14186 GCA_963766075.1 uncultured cyanobacterium
TTCAGGTGATGAAAAAGTAGGTTACAACCTAGAATCCTAGCACCATAAAGCATAATATCCTTAAAGCTAACCATTTGGATAAAAATCTTTAACCCTGTTTTTCCAGGGATTTGGAGCCCTATCACCACAAATTTCATAGCCAGGTTTGCCGAGGAAAATATTTGGGATTGGCTCAGTTCGCTCCTAAATTGCAGCCAAGGGCCACAGCTTATGGGCTGAATTTGGACTGAATTCCTAACGGGCGTTAAAGATTGACCCCGAAGCTGCAAAATACGGAGAGACTCTAAAACTTTCTGTTTTTCCTCAGAGTCTTTGGAGTACTTGGTTAGGGGTTTTTGGCCGGATTCCATGCGGAGCCAAAGCAAATTCTATAAATAATCTACGCAAATATCTATTGCCGAAAGATTGCGCTTAAACTAGGGAAAAAGCGCTGCTATATCTGCTGGATTTAGGACTTTGAAATGCTCCACATGCTTTCTAAGCAAAACCAACTGATCGAATCCAAAGACTAGAAAGTGCTCCCTCAACTCAGGTCTGAGTGTATGAAAGTTCGCTTTAATGTTTGGCGACAAACTCCATCAAGCTTGCCTCATCTGCAAGCGTTTACCCTAGAGGTGGACGCTGGACAGACGATTTTGGATTGTCTGAATCAAATTAAATGGGAGCAAGACGGCAGCTTGGCATTTCGCAAAAATTGCCGGAATACCATCTGTGGCAGTTGCTCCATGCGGATTAACGGGCGCGCTACCCTAGCCTGTAAAGAAAATATTGGCGGTGAGCTTGCCCGCCTGCAGCGGATTGCGGCAACCCAAGCCGTTGGGAATGACGTGCCAGAGAGCATGCCAGAGAGCATGCCAGAAATGACGATCGCCCCCCTGGGCAACTTGCCCGTCATGAAAGATCTGATCGTAGACATGCAGAGTTTTTGGGATCAGCTAGAAGCCGTGGAGCCCTATGTCAGCAGCGCTGCCCGACAGATTGCCGATCGCGAATCGCTGCAAACGCCAGTAGAGCGGGCTCAATTGAATCAGGTGGGCAATTGTATTTTGTGTGGCGCATGTTATTCCGAATGCAATGCCTTGGAAATCAATCCAGACTTTGTGGGGCCCCATGCCTTGGCCAAGGTGCACCGCCTGCTGATGGATCCGCGGGATCAGTCTACCGAGGCGCGACTGGCGCAGGCCAACACGGGGACTGACGGGGTGTGGGGCTGCACCCGCTGCTCCTACTGCAATGCCGTGTGCCCCATGGATGTTGCGCCCTTGGATCAAATTAGCAAGATTAAGGGTGAAATTCTCCACCGACCGAATGCGGGTCAGAGTCGTGCTATTCGGCACCGGCGGGCCTTGGTTGATTTGGTCAAGGGTGGGGGCTGGGTTGATGAGCGGTTGTTTGGTTTGCGGGTGGTGGGCAATAATTTTCGGGATCTGCCGGGATTGTTGAGCTTGATGCCTTTGGGCTGGCGGATGATCCGCACGGGCAAGTTTCCAGTAAGCTTTGAACGGTCGCTGGGAACGGCTCAGGTGAGATCGCTGATCGAAGCGGTGCAAACTCTGGATCCCGCTGAGCGGGTGGCCGACCCCGTGACCGATACTCCTGAACCTGTAGGTGGATAATTATGGCCTCTGACCAGAACTCTGAACCAACCCTGAAATCACCCGTTACGCTGCCGGATAATCATCAACCCGAACCCGCCCTGGGCTGGACCCGCTATGCGGAGCAATTGAATGGCCGCTTTGCCATGCTGGGCTTTGTGGCGTTGATTGTCCTCGAATTTTTCACTCGGCAGGATTTCATTACTTGGCTAGGACTCCGGTAAGCCATTTGTCAGCGGGGATTATTAGAAATATTTAACGGTTGTCCTGAACGGTTGATGACTACGATGTCCCATTGGCCGTTCAGGCTGGTTTCGTAGGCGATGATGTTGCCGTCGGCGGTGATGGTGGGGTTGCGGACTTCGGCCTTGATGGTTTCAGTGAGGTTGCGGAGTTGGCGAGTGTCGCGATCGTAGAGATAAATGCCGGAACGGCCCTGGCGCACCCCGGTAAAGACGATAAATCGCCCGGTTTCGGAGACGGCGGGACTGGATGCCAACAAATCAATGGCGTTGAGTCCGGGGAGTTCGATTAAGTTGCGGACGACGGTGTCGTAGAGATAAATGTCTTGGTGGCCCCGGCGATCGGAGGCAAAGACAAGATAACGTCCCGAGAGACGCGGCGTTAGTTCGGCGAAGGGGCTATTTAAGCTACGCCCGCCTGGATCGTAGGGAAACGTCACAAGTTGGGCTGTGCTGCACCCGCTGAGCAAGCCGAAACAGACAAGACTAATGATAAAACGCAGGTTCAAAGCGCAACTTTAAAAATTAGGTTAGGAAATCGGATACCGGGATTCAGAAGGATGAAGCTCGGACTGACCGACGATTAGGTCTCCTAGGATTAGATTTCCCAGGATTAGACCTCTAAGATTAGAGCTAAAAGTGGCGAGATTTACAAGTCCGGGCGCGATCGCACAAAGTCCGGGCGATCAAGCTCAATATTGGCCCCTCGGTCCAGGACTTCAATATCCCACTGCCCCCGTACACTGGTTTGAAAGGTAACATAGCGCCCATCGGGACTAATGCTGGGACTGCGAACCCAGCCGCGATAGCCCGTGGTCAGGACTTGCACCTGCTGGGTGGCGCGATCGTACAGTTCAATTTCAGGACGGGCGCGATCGCTGGCCACATAGACAATATAACGTCCGGTGTAGCTGAGGCTGGGCATTTCGGCGATGGCATCCCGACGGTTAATCAAAGGCAGGTTCAAAAACTGCTGCTGTTGAATATCGAACACCGCAATGCCTCGACTGCCGTTACGGTTGGAAACAAAGGCCAAAAATCGCCCGTCGCCGCTCAGCGCGGGCTGCTCGTCGTTATAGCGGCTGTCTAACTCCTGAGGGCCGATGGGACCACTTGCAGGAGTACAGGCTGTGAGCAAACACAGCAGCGCTCCCGCCAGGCTTCCCTGTAATCCGCTTTGCCATGGCCTGCCCTTGGTCATCTGCCACTCACTCGTTAGCCCCGGTTCAGCCAGGGCAATTTCCAAAAATGCCAATGAAAAATATCACCCCGGCTATCTTGCAGACAGAACACTACAGAGGCACCCAGCCTCAAACATAGCTCCCTTCGACTCCGCTCAGGGAGCATCATACAAACCCAACATTAGGGCGTACCGTAACTAAGGACCAAAATCAGATATAAACCCAGAAAATTAATTAGTCCTAGGAATCGCCCCAATTGTCGTCGTCCCCATTATCCACGGGACGGTAATCGACGTATTCACTGGGTGCGGGGTCGTCCATACCGCGATCGCGCACTCGCGCCGGACCATCACTCGGGCGGGGCCTCCTGGGCTTCGCTCCTACACCACCGTCGGGCCGGGGCGTTGATGATCCCCGCGTGCGACTAGGACGATCATCCCGAATATCTTCAATTCGACTGTCCGAGCCTCCCTCGGGATAGCCCGAAGTACTTCGGTCTGGGCGCGGGCGCGTTGTATTACCGCGTCGGGTAGCGCGATCGCTGCCCCGATCATCTAATCGAGCACGGGGAGACGTACGCCGTGCAGAGCGGCTATCCTCATCCTCAAACTCATCCCGATTCGAGCGGGCATCTCGCGTCCCAGAAATTCGGCGCGGGGTGCGCTTTTCATCGTAGGGGTTAAGCTCTTCGACATCCGATTCCTGATAGGTGGCCCGATAATTGCGGCTAACCGGACGCTCATCATCAACAATAGGCGTACTGCGACGAGCCTGCTCGGTGGCAGCGCCCCGCAGGCGAATCGCTTCAAAGGCAAAAAATATTGTGGAGCCGGTCAACATAAACTGCCCGAATTGCAGAATCGGGTCCTGTCGCCACCCCTGAAAGAACAAAATCCCCCCACAGAGCAAAGCCACTGCGGAAAAGAAAATGTCGTAGTCACGGGCTAACTTGGGGCGGAGCGATCGCAAAAAATACAGACCCGCCCCTGACACCGCCAAGGCTATGCCAACAAAGCTGCTCCAACTCAAGTAGGCGTTAACCATGCGTCATCTCTCCTAGGTACATCCTATGTTAGCGATCTGTTAGCCATCCGCGCTCAAAATCTCCAGCAATTTTGCGCGATCGCCCCGAACAAGTCGTGAGCGCCTGCGAGGCAGCGCTGACCCCTCGGGCCAGTTTTCATTGCGAGTGCCCATTACAGAGCCTGATCCCTGTGCTCAGGATACCGCCGATCCATAAAAAAACCTCAGCCACCCGGAGCGATCGAGTTGGATAACTCAGTCAAGCGCCCTAGCATGAGGTTTTAAATTTCATAAAGATTTTTCAGCAAACAAGAACTGTCGGAAACGACCGCATCCACGTCGTGGGAAAAGCCAAGGCATTTCGGCTCCTGGCATCCACCCACTAGGAATTAACCGCGCTGAACTTTATCCTTTTGGCTAACAAAGATAAGACCAATGGTGGCCGGAACCAGGACAATTACCAAACCGGCAACGAGGCTGAGCATGAAGTTCATTAAAGATGGAGTCATGGATTCCTTGGTTTTTTGATATAACGACACAATCGATCACTTCTCATAATTTTAGAGGTCTGTTACACCAATTGAGAAGCCATTTTGGAAAAGTTCTTTCCCTTCAAGGAGGAAATCTACAAACGGGGTAGGGCTTCCAATCATAAAAGGGCGGGATGAGCGGACCTAGCAAAACAGGATGCCGCAGGGGATAATATTTTTCTCTCCGCGTTTTCTTCTCAGTTTTTTTCCCAGACTTTCCTCTAAGCCTCTCAGATTTTCCTCTAAGATTGAGACAGAGAAGTCATTGAACATGACGGGAAACCGCTTCGTGAGATATTTTTCTGGATTGTACTTTAGTTTTGGTAACGCTCCTATGGATGCTCTGGCGATCGCCTCCTGGACCCTTGGTCCTCTGCTGGCAGTGATGACGTTTCTCTTCATCATCCGCATCGTCCTGACCTGGTACCCCCAGGTGGACCCCACCCGCTTTCCCTTCAATGTGGTGATCCTGCCGACGGAGCCCTTTCTAATTCCGAGTCGCAAATTGATCCAGCCCCTAGGCGGCGTGGATATCACACCGATCCTCTGGGTGGGAATCTTAAGCTTAGTTCGGGAAGTGCTACTGGGTCAGCAAGGTCTGCTAAGAATGATGCTGTAGCAACATTCTTTCTCATTAGAGCAGTGGAATTAATTGAGACAGGAGTAAACAGAAGATCCCCGGCATTTTTAAAAATGCCGGGGATCTTCATATACAGTTTAACCATGCTTACCGACTGAGATCGGCCAGAGAAATTTTATCCGGCCGATCTCTGGCCCTTCGCTTCTGGCTTCAGGATTCGGGTTGAAATAGTTGCGAGATTTCGGCATGCATGAAGGCAATATCTGGATCGCGCTGAATGGCTTGGTGATAGCGCTGTGCAGAAAGAGAGCCTTGTTCTCCGGGCGTCAAGAGTTTCTCGGCATCGGCTAGGAGATGATGGGCATCGCCCAAGGTCATGGGTTCTTTAGCCGCGACAGCCTCATCAATTTGGACAATGAACTGCGACATCGGTCGCAACCAGTCAAACCACTCGTGCCCAATTACCAACTGAAAAAACGCGCTGTTATTGGCAATCCGTCCGTGGATCTGTTCATAGGTGGCACGCTCAGATTCTAGCAACGCCTTGTGAAGACGCAACAGTAACCGACGGACTTCACGCAACCGTTTAAAGGCTTGCTCGGGGGGAAACGGCCCCGGGGAAACGGGCTCGGGAGGAAATGGAGAGATCGCCATCGGACAACTCGGCTCAAAGAGATTCGGGATTATCCTATTCTAAACTGCGGCGGGTACCCGCCCTAGGGCCGGGATACCCCACCCACCGCCCATCAAAACACCCACTTTTAGAAGAGGAAATACCGCTAGAAGAGGAAATACCGCTGGGCCATGGGCAATTCCGTAGCAGGTTCGCAGGTCAGCAGTTCTCCATCGGCCCGGACTTCGTAGGTTTCAGCATCAACTTCCATGCGGGGCATGGCGTCATTCAGTTTCATGTGGCGCTTGGTTAAGTCGCGAATACCGGACACGGCCACCGCTTTTTTCTGGAGGCCAATCTTGTGGGGGATGTCTTTTTTGAGAGCGGCCTTGGACATAAAGGTCAGGGAAGTGGCAGCGATCGCCCCGCCGAAACTGCCAAACATAGGGCGCATGTGCACCGGCTGTGGCGTGGGAATACTGGCATTCGCATCGCCCATTTGGGCCCAAGCAATCATGCCGCCTTTAATCACCGTTTCAGGCTTGACGCCAAACATCGCCGGTCGCCACAGGCACAGATCCGCCAGTTTGCCGACTTCCACAGACCCCACGTAATTGGCGATCCCGTGGGTAATGGCGGGATTAATCGTGTATTTGGCGATGTAGCGTTTGGCCCGGAAGTTATCGTTACGGGCCGAATCCTGAGGCAGGGGGCCACGCTGCACTTTCATTTTGTGTCCCGTTTGCCAGGTGCGGGTAATGACTTCGCCAATCCGGCCCATGGCCTGGGAGTCCGAAGACAGCATGCTGAAGGCTCCTAGGTCGTGCAGGATATCTTCGGCGGCAATGGTTTCGCGGCGAATGCGGGACTCTGCAAAGGCGACATCTTCGGGAATGCTGGGACTGAGGTGGTGGCAAACCATCAGCATATCCAAGTGTTCGTCGAGGGTGTTGACGGTATAGGGCCGAGTGGGATTGGTGGAAGATGGCAAGACATTCGCTTCGCCACAGACTTTAATGATGTCGGGCGCGTGTCCGCCTCCGGCCCCTTCGGTGTGGTAGGTGTGGATCACCCGATTTTTGAAGGCGGCGATGGTGTTTTCGACAAATCCGGCTTCATTCAAGGTGTCGGTGTGAATGGCAACCTGAATATCGTACTCATCGGCAACGCCCAGGCAAGTGTCAATATTGGCAGGAGTGGTGCCCCAGTCTTCATGCAGCTTAAGGCCAATCACGCCCGCTTCGACTTGTTCTTCCAAGGCGGCGGGTTGGGCCGAGTTGCCTTTGCCCGAAAAACCGATGTTCATGGGGAAGGCGTCGGCGGCTTGTAACATGCGGTAGATGTTCCACGGGCCGGGGGTGCAGGTGGTGGCGTAGGTGCCGGCAGCAGGGCCAGTGCCGCCGCCGATCATGGTGGTGATGCCAGAGGCGATCGCCACATCAATCTGCTGGGGGCAAATAAAGTGAATGTGCGTATCAACGCCGCCTGCGGTGAGAATCATGCCTTCCCCCGCAATCACCTCGGTGCCGGGACCAATGATGATAGTCACATTGTCCTGGACGTAGGGATTACCGGCTTTGCCAATGGCGGCAATCTTGCCCTGCTTGATGCCAATATCGGCTTTGACAATGCCCCACCAATCCAGAATCAGCGCGTTGGTAATCACGGCATCTACGGCCCCGTCGGCATTGGTAATCGGGGATTGTCCCATGCCATCGCGGATGACTTTGCCTCCGCCAAATTTGACTTCATCGCCGTAGGTGGTAAAGTCTTGCTCGACTTCGATGATCAGTTCGGTGTCGGCAAGCCGAACGCGATCGCCCACCGTGGGGCCAAAGGTTTCCGCATAGGCGCGGCGTGACATGCGATAGCTCATGGTCCAGTCTTCCTCAATGGCTTCAGCTTGAAATCGGTTGGCCCCAATCAATTTGGCTGGGGAGGGCTGCCGAGTCTGCGGCAGTAGTGGTCTGGGATTTCCCTTCGGCTCCCCAGAGTACCCTTCGGCCACCCCCTAGATCGTCAAACGTGACACCGAATTTAAGATTTCAGCGCTTCGAGGGACGAGATTGCTTTTCACAAATTTCTCGCGTGTCGGGTTTCCACGTTTTTGAGGTCGGTTCTAGGGTGTAGTAGGTGGCTTCAAACCGACTATCGGTTTTCTGTTCGATTACTTCGCGTAACGAGCGCTTGGTGCGCTGGGGCATATCCAGGGCGGAGCCTTCCCAGGTAAAAGTGCGGTCTTTCCAGCCTTCCGAAAGCAAATTATAGAAGCCACCATCGGCAGTCAAGAATCGTGCGGCCAAATTTCCCCGTAAGGGTGTTAAAGCCCAGGGTATCGCGGGCCAGATCCGTCTTGTCGGGCGCAACCACCGTGCCCAGAAACCAGTAGCGATTCAATTCCCGAGTAATAGTCCAGGTGAATTCCGCGAAAAAGGTGGTGGCGGGAGCATCGGCTTCGCGGACCCGGCAGCGCCACGTGCCTTGAAAGTAGGCTAACTGATCCAGTTGTTCGGCGGGACGGGAGCCGATGGTGGGCTGGACCGAATTGGCGGGCTGGGCCGACGGTAAGACCGGGCTGGGAGGAGAATTCTGGCCGAGGGCTGACTGCGCCGCGATCGCCGATCCAAGCAGGACTACACCCAGGCCAATCGCCCTCTTCAACCGTGTCATAGATTCACCTTGATGAAATTGGTACATGTGTGAGCAGCTTTGAAGGAGGAGAGGCGGATGGGAACTGAGGCAGTAGCAACCCCCGAGACAGCGGCTAAACCGGACTTAAGGGGGATTGGATAATAGAAATATGGCGAGGTTGCGCTTGGACCCGCGTGATCCAAGCCTGAATCCTGGGAAAACCCGTCAGGTCAAATTCGCCTTCGGGGGCAACGTGAGTATACGCAAACAAGGCGATGTCAGCAATGGTGTAGCGATCGCCGACGAGAAATGGCCGTTCGGCTAAGCGCGTTTCCAGGACACTCAAGGCCGCATAGCCCGGGGCTTGCTTTTGCTCTAGGGCTTCCCGGTGCAGATCGGCCATGCCGTGCATCCGCCAAAACCGCGAGGTGGCAATGTAAGGCTCATGGCTGTACTGTTCAAAAAATAGCCATTCCATTACCCGCGATCGCGCTAGACGCTCCTGGGGCAAAAACTGGGTGTCCTCGCCCAAGTGCATCAAAATGGCGTTGGACTCCGATAAAAACTCACCCCGTGACACTTCCAGTACGGGAATGCGGCCATTGGGATTTTTGGCTAAAAATTCGACAGTCCGGGTTTCCCCGTTGAGAATATCCAGCTCAATCCACTCGTAGGCTTGCCCAAGCTGTGTCAGTAACAAGCGGACTTTGTAGCCATTGCCAGAGGGCAAATAGTCGTACAGACGATACATTACGCTTTGGGCCGATCGGCAAGCAGGGCAATCAACTGGGCCACACTTTCAGCATTGCTGGCCGCCACCGCCGCTTGTTGGTCCACGATCACCGTCAGCCGTTGGATAGAGGCGGAATTTTCTTTGGCGATCGCAGAATTTTCCTTTGCGATCTCGGCTTGACTTTCCGCGACAGCGAGGGCCTTATCCGCCTGCTGAATTTGGTCTTGGATCAAAAGCCGAATTTCGGTTAGACCTTCGGTGAGTCGGCCCACTTGATCGATCAGCAGTTCCATCTTGTCGGGGGGCTGAACGGCGTTAAACATTCGGGGGCTCCAGAAAAAATACGAGAAACGATCGCAATAACGGAGGCTATTCTACTTTTTCTTTTTGGTTTTTTCCTTTTTGGATTTGCCGTCCAGGGAGCCTTCAATTTTGGCGTTAAAGCCGTAGACTTCGCGGCTGCCCGCCAGCGGCACCAGAGTGACCTCGCGCTCGTCGCCCGGTTCAAACCGAACCGCCGTTCCGGCGGGAATGTCCAACCGCATACCGCGCGCTTGATCGCGATCGCACTGCAAAGCGGCATTCACTTCAAAAAAGTGGAAATGGGAGCCAACCTGGATGGGGCGATCGCCCGCATTGGCCACCGTCAGCGTCACCGTTTCCTTGCCCGCATTCAGTTCAATCTCACCATCATCGACAAACAATTCGCCAGGAATCATAAATACCTCTGATCCAGTTGTGGGGGCTTGAGTTTAATGGGGTTATACAGCGCTGGGAGAGTCCAAATGGCGCGAATTTGGACCCTATGGCAGGTGGGGGAATCTTAGTTCACCACCTCGAATCCCAAGCGACTGCGGTTCCAAGCATAGCAGCGGTTTTCTAAGCCAGGAAGTTGGCCTGTACCGATTTCAGCATCAAAGGTTCTAGCACAGAATCCCTGGGCATTGAGTTTAAGCTGAACACTGGAATTGGCAAAGTCAGAGACCCAAAAGCCCAGCCCGGTGGGATGCAGCGAGACAATCTTGCCATCGGTTTGAATCTTGAACACTTTGTAGCCTGCGCCTTGGCAGGAGCGAAACTGGCCCAAATTGAAGGTGATGGCCCCGGTGCGGGTATAGTCGCCAAAAATCAGCCGCCAGCGGCCAGCCCGAAAAAACATCTCGGGACGGGCCTTGTCGCCATAAAGATGGTTCAAATTCTGGACAATGGTTTTGCCGGGAATGCGTTTGGTCTTGCCCTTTTTGTCCGGCGCGGTGCGGCTGGGCGCAATGCGGACAACGGTTTGGAAAATCCCCTCGTACTTGTCGCCGTTGCCACACCAATCGGTTTGATCGACATAGCGCTGTCCGGCGATCATTTGGATAGTCAGGCTGTCGGGTTGGCGATCGCCATTCACATCCAACCGTTCCTGGGCAATCATCACAGGTCTGGCGAGTTTGGCGGGTGCCGCCGACGGAACTGCCGCCGCAGCGATCGGGGTCAAGGCCAACACCAACCCAACCGCCAACCCAGGCTTTGTCCAAAGTTGCATATCCATTCCCATCTCTTTCCCGTTGGACTGAACGATCCAGCGCCATCATACTGCTCAAATGCGAGAAGGCCACTCAAATGCGAGAAGACTCCTGCAAGAAGACCACGGTCAGGGGATCAATCCAGCGGTTAACGAATGGGATTATGCACCGTCACCAGCTTGGTGCCATCGGGAAAGGTGGCTTCGACTTGCACGTCGTGGATCATTTCGGCAATGCCTGCCATGACATCTTGGCGCGTTAGCAGGGTAGTGCCATAGCTCATCAAATCCGCCACGGTGCGGCCATCCCGTGCCCCTTCCAAAATTGCCGCAGAAATGTAGGCGATCGCTTCGGGGTGGTTGAGCTTGACGCCCCTAGCCTTGCGCCGTTCCGCCAGCAGGGCAGCGGTAAAAATCAGCAGTTTATCTTTCTCCTGGGGGGTCAGTTGCATAGAGAGGCACGGCTCCGATCTTCGGCGTTAAACGCTTAAAGATACCGGATAAATCCGCTAATTTGACCAGGATTTTCCGATTTTTTAATCTAAACGCCCCAGACGCGAGGCACGCAGGCGGCGCGGTCCCGGTACGATCGCCGCACCAGATCCCACACCTGCACAAACCAGCGTCGGGCCTCAGTGCTGGAATGTCCCCGATAGCGACAGAGCAACCCCGCCTGAAGCCGGGTAACCCCCCCTTCACCCTGGGTCAGGTGCATCTGTGATCGCGCTGCGGCCACGAGATCCGCTGGGATCACTTCCCCCAGAAAAGCAAAACTGCCGACTACGGGACAGCCCGCCAAGCCATGGATACTATTCACTGTGGTTTCGCCGCCGGGAAGCCACTGGCGATCGCACCACAGCGGACGACCCGACTGCCAAACTTCTGTGTGCGATCGCCAGTCTCCCGCTAAAAATTGCTCCCCGCTAGCACTACGCCCAAACCGGGTCAGTTCCCACCCCAACCAATGCGCCCCCGCCGCCAGATCCACCCGCAGATCCTGGCGGTACTGGGCCTGTTCAAACACGATCGTGTCCAAGGGCAGCCACTCCAGGCATGCCCCCTCGGCCACGGTGATCTGGACCGTTTGCTGTGCGGTAAGGCCATTGCTGCGATAGATTTTGGCAGCGGCGGCAGTGGTGAGCAGAACGTGGGTGTGGGGTTGGAGGTCTAGGGTCATGGAGAGGCGATCGCCCCCCACGACGCCCCCAGCCGTATGCAACATCACACTGTGGCACACTGCATCGCCTTCCGGATAAAACGGGCGCTGCAATTTCAGCGGCGCTTGACTATGGCTCTGGAGAATTTGGGTGGCTGTCCCTACCCGACCATAGGTCAAGCCTAGGGTGCCATGCCAGACCGAGCGGGGAAGGGGAGAAGGAGACATGGGAATCACGAAACGGGTAACGGGTGCCGCTACTATACAACACCCGTTACCCGGCGTGGGGTTCTCTCTGGCCCTGCCTCTGGCCCTGTCTCTGGCCTCGCCTTTGGCCCGCCTTAGACGGGTCGGAAGGCACCCCGCAATTCTCCAGCCCGATTTTTCTGGGTGTGCATGTCCATGTACAAGTTCCCCGCTGAGAGGGCTTGCAGTTGCTCAGGGGTGAGGGTGTATTCCCCCATTAAGCGGCCCCCCAGACCGCTAGCGTCCAGCATGACCGAGAGGGCGTACTGAAACGGACCATTTTTCCCTGGTTCACCCCGATGAATATGGACCGCAGAGGTAATATTCGGGTTGGGGGGACTGGTTGGATCGGTGGCATAGTCGCGGAAAAGACTGGACAGGTTGCCAAAGTCTCCCCGAACTACAAGGCGATCGCCCACGAGCACGGCCCCGGCAACGCCGATCGCCTCGGTTGTGGGGACATTCGGCACGACGCTATTGGCAGACATAATCGCCACGTAGCGTTGTTTCGAGTCACTGGGCATGCCCTGCGCCAGCACTGCCGACTCTGCTGCTTGCAAATCGGCGGCGAGGTACTGCTGGATGGGATCTGATGCAGTGGGAGCGATCGCTTGGGCCAAATTCATCCGGTTCTGAGTCTGCACCTGGGCCAGCGGGCTAATCCGGCTCCACGCAGGGCTGGACAGGGCCACCACGAGGACACAGGTTAGTGTCCCTAGCAGAATTTGAAATAGAGTCCGTTTTGCTTGATGCATATCAAATTTCACCGTGAATTGAGTCAGTATTCAATTTCTGAATACGACCCCATTACCCACCTGGATTCCTGGTGGGCTAAATTTTTCGGAATGGCGAACCCCGGTTACGCTAAACGTGCTCATTTAACGCCACTCACTTTAAGGTCAGTTTGAGCCAGAGGATGGACCCCTCGAGCACCAGGGTCGCGGCATTCGCCACAATGACGGGCATGGCGTGGATACAGAGGCCATAGATCAGCCATAGCAAAACGCCGACCCAGAAGGTCAGAATCATTCCCAGGGAGAGATCTTTGGCGGAGCGGGTTTTCCAGGTTTGAATCACCTGGGGGATAAAGGCGATCGTGGTGAGTACCCCCGCGACCGAACCCAATACATCAATAAATTTCATTGCTGAGAGTTTAGGGGTGCGTGGTTGAATCTAGCACGTTAATCTGGGGCGATCGCCGCAATTTGCCCCACTTTCCAATCCTTCTATCACCCATTACCCTCAATAGTCATAGGGATTTTTCGGCTCTGGAATCGGCTTCAGCGCCGTGGCAGCCAGGGTAAGCTGCCGTTTTCCCGCCAACGTTTCGGTAATCATCTGCCCTTCGATTTCCAGCCAAGTGTCAGGCTTGTACGCCTCACGGCTACCGGATAATTTCACGGGTAAACTCACCGGATACACATCTGCTGCGCAGCAGGTAATCACAAACCGCGAAATCAGCAAATAGTGGTTATCCAGATTGGGTGGATAGACCACAAACCCCTGCACCTTGGCCTTTTGCCCAACGTAAGCATCCGGCTCTGGATAAACCGTCAAGGTGCGAATCCAATCGACAATGGATTTATCCTCGGAATTCTCTGATCCACGAAAAGCCTGAGGTTTTACGCGGGTGACAATATTGGTATCGTGAATCCCCCGTTGGGCAGCGGTTTCGCTCGCAAAGGCGCGGGGTTGCACCACAAACCCGAAAATGGCTACCCCCAGCAGCAGCACACTGCTCCATCCCGGTGGAAATAAGGTGAGGTGCTGGCTGGTATCGACAGGCGTTATCGGCTTTTTCAGCAAGACCATCCCCTTCAGTCCAGCCACCAACAGCAGGACGATGCCCGCCACCACCGTCAAGCCCATGTAGTTGGGATGAATCAGCAGGTATAGCTTGCCCGTTAGCCAGTATTTGAGAAAAAGGATGCCCCAGGCCGCGATCGCCACCGTATCCAACCAGGGGGAAACCCGACGAATTTTAGCTCGCGCCATACCCACCCCCTAACTCACGTATAAATTCACGATCAGCGTCAACAAAAACGTCAGCAGTCCCGCCAGGGCAAACAAGTAGAACACCGCCCAGCTTTAAAGATAGATAGCATTAAGCCAATGCCCTTCAGGTCAATCATCGGACCAAACACCA
>CAVYAN010000116.1:0-15536 GCA_963766075.1 uncultured cyanobacterium
ATGACAGACCGCGCCCGTTTCTTCTCGGCGGCGATCGCTCCGATTCTCCGCATGTATGCCCTCAATCCGTCAAAACCTTATTAACACAAAGGTTGGAGCTTAAACGCCAATCCCCGGCAAAACTTGATCCAACACCCTGAAATTAAGTGGTTCTACTCATGCCGTCAGCACGGTATACCGTGTTATAGTAAGCATAACGAGACGAGGAAATTCAATGCAAACGAACTTTGACACAGCCGCCAGCATCACCGTTTTTTTAATGGAAAACACAGGAACCTGTCAGGGTGTCTGGTGGGGAAGATTAAAGAAAACTGAGCAAATTCGGATTCTTGGTCAGTACTTTGGCAAAGGGTTACTCTGCATTGATGGGGGTAGGGAAGTGATCGAACATCACGTTAAGGTGTGCTTCGGCACCGATACCGATGTCACCAAGCGGGCAAAGTTTGGGCAATGATCTGCACACCCCGCACTGGGTGCTATATCAACGCTGCGAGAGTGCGATCGCGGCCCTCTCGGTCAACGCCAGTTATTAGGAGCGCCATGAATACCCCTCAATCAATCCAACAGATTTACGATCGCAACACCTCTGCCTTTTGCCTGATCTCGGTTGATCACCGGGAGCCATGGGGGAAATCGTTTGAAACACTTGAGAGCCGCGATCGGTGGCTCGAAAGAGAGGGGTATAAACCCTCAGAATTTATCAAGGGCTTACCCGTCGAATGGACGCACCATAGCGATCCAACCGAGAAGGCAAGCTGCCTCAACATCACGCCAGAACTGCTATTAGAGCTGGACTATGCAGGACTCTGCAAGCTTGCAGAACACCTTGGAGTTACCGATCCAAGAAAGATCGATGTGGTCGGGTCGGTAACCCTGGACGACCAGGGGAACATTGTTGGCACGGTTGAAGCCTACGCGGCTCAGGATCAGTAAGAATACTGATGATAGCATGGTATACCGTGTTATAGTAGGTATAGCAAACCAAGGAAACCAATCATGAACACCAAATTTCAAACCCTAAGTCCCGAAGAAATTAAGCCCGACTACAACTACCTGCGCAATATTCGTCTCTATTGGTTCCTTAACAAGATGGGCGGTGAAGGGTTATTGAGGATCTGTTACTCCTCGCAGGGGGAGTTATGGGTGTGTCTCGACAATCTGGTGTACGGAAAATACGGCACCTACCCAAACCACGATATGGACAAGGCAATGGCTCACTATGAGCAGCTAGTGCAAGAAAACCCCCGCCAGTCCGATGAACAAGTTCTACTCAATAAACGGTATCTCTAATAAGCGGGAAGTCTGCCATCGCGGGTTAAAGCGGTGGCAGACCCAGGGTGCTAGTTAATTCAAAAACTTAAGGAGAAAAGGTAATGACCTGGAACAAGATGCGGCAATACAAAAGGGGCAAAGTGGTTCTATCCGAGTCTCATTTTGTATTGCCTGTCCAAACTGCGGCAGTGTCATGCTCTTTTCGATAAAGGAGGATTTATCGGGAAAGGAATTGGTTTGCAGTGCCCGCTGTCTTGATATTCAAGTTTTGGAGAAGGAAGATGTGGATTCAATTTAGAGTACCGCTACAGGATGGCGTCAAGCAGCCTTCAAAGGTTGTGTGTGAAGTGTCGGGTTTTGTCAGCATGGACTTTTCCACGGCGTTCATCCTGCAAGGACTTGCCCTAGGGCAAGTCCTTGGGGATTCCAAAAGGAAAGTCGATTATGAGCAGATGGAACGCTGGATTCAAGGCCACGGGGCGTTACCTGTAACTCTGACCTCAGACCATTTGCTAAAGATGGCGGAATTCTTTCCCATGGGATTGACAAGCCTAGTGCAGCTATTTGGTTGCACAAACCGGGTGTCAATGTCCACTCTCGCCAACAGAGGGGAATTGCAGTTGACCAAAGAAATGCTTGCGCTACTGCGGCAGGCTTTTGTAAAAAGCTCTAGGTTTTTTCAACCGGAAATGGCTGAGAGTGCGATCGTGTTTAAGGTTGGGGAGCAGTACTTTCTTAATGCTACCGTGTTGGGTTCTGCTGAATTGATCTCGCTCCACTTGGAGCAAGTTGGTTTAACAACTCAGTTCCCACTAGATTTCTATTACCCATGACAAGCGTTATCAAAACCAAAGCGTTAACTGTTGCGCTGCAAGCCTTGCAGCAGTCCTCAAACGGACTCACTTTGGATCAAGTTATTGATCAAGTACTTTTTCACATTGAGCATTTTCACAGCCGGAGGGAGGCGATCGCGGTTATCCGTGACGGTTTACGCTCCGAGCCAAGCGTGCTGCAAATCGATAATATTTATCGAATAAAGGAGCCAACCCGTGAACCCTTCTAAGGAAATACTAGAAATTGTGCTGCAAGGCTTGCAGCAGTCCTCAAGCGGACTCACTTTGGATCAAGTCGTTGATCATGTTTTTTCGCAGGTTGCTCACTTTCTGAAAAGAGGCAGAAAGGTGGCTGTATTAACCTCGGCAGAGGAATCCATTCTTGTCGAGGTTAATACCCCAGAGGGCTGGGCTACCGCTGCTGAATTTATAGGAGTGCGATTGAATGGGCATCCCGCGATCGCGTTCAACGAGGGGCTGTACACACTTCGGAGAATCCACAGAATCCAGGCTGTCAAAGTTTACAGGGCTGCTGACTGCACAGCCCACAATTCAATGTTCACATCCAAAGTCATCACAGAAGTCACGGAGATAAAGCAATGAAGCCGCAAAGAGCAAAGCACCGCCGCCCAAACCGCCGCAAAGAGACGATCAACATGTCAGGGATACTCGGTAGGCGAAACCCGGACTTGCAGCCAGGAACGGCGCTCCAAGCGCTGTCTGTGAAGATTCCGTGCGGTGATTACGCCGCGCTGGAAACTCACTGTGCAAAGCTGGCGATCGCCTCGGGGTTTTCCCCTGGGGCCGAGAGAGCGGCGATCGTTCGCAGGCTAATCAGCCAGTTCCTAGCGGGGATCAGTAAAACCACTGATCTCACATCTCAGAAATCTTAGTTATAGTAGGGGCATAAGGGGAGCGGCCCCTAACCGCCCAGAGGGAGCATAGGTGCCCAAGAAGAAGAAGGTTGAGACGTAAGACAGGGTAGCAATTCCGCTACCTATATCTCTCCCCAGGAGGGTAAAGCCGATGTTTCTTTCTACCAAAGCTTCCGTGACCGCGCTCATCGCTCCAACGTGATTGATCTGGGCACGGGAAACCGTATCGGGAGAGTAGAGTGCGGAATCCGTGAGGTGGCAAATCACCCCTCAGCGTTCCCCCATCTGAGTTCCCAGTTCATAGCCCTTTGCCAAAACGGGCAAGCCGTCTATGTAGGACGGTAGACTCAAAACGGCTCTAGTCTTGAACTAGAGCCGTTTTGTTTTGTCGAGTCTTGCCAGCTCGGCGAACCCGCAAAACTTCAGTAATTCTACTGATATATAGCTAGGATTTCTTAGTTATATTGAATATATCGGAACGACGCAAACCACTTAATTAAAACCAAGGAAAAAAGACAATGGCTCACCAATTTGATTCCGGAATGTTTGTAAACTCCAATCTCTCGAAGGAATGGCACGGACTAGGAGTTGTAGTCCCGGTGCCCCCGGCAACGACTAGCGAAGCAATGGAAGTCGCGGGGATGGACTGGCAAGTTGAAGAATCGCCCGTGATCACGATTGGGCAAGACGAGACTGAACCTAGCTTGGTTGATGGCTGGAAGGTTTTGAAGCGTTCGGACAACGGTGCTACTCTGCATGTTTGCAAAGAGTCTTGGACGCCAGTGCAAAACGCCGACGCTTTTTCGTGGTTCGATCCCATCATCGCCGATGGCGATGCGGCAATTAGCGCGGCGGTTAGCTTGCAAGGCGGCAAGAGAATTGCCATCACGGCAAAGATTAAGGACGGGGTTGCAGATGTTGTTAGCGGGGATCCAGTGGAAGCCTACTTACTAATTTACAATTCCCACGACGGGACTTTATCTCTGGGGATTAAGTTTACGAATACCCGCGTAGTGTGCGCCAACACACTAGCGATCGCAATGCAGGGCGATCAAAAACTAATCCGGGAAGAAATGACTTGGAACAACAAAGTGGCCCGCATCCGCCACACCAAATCAATCCACACGAACCTAGAAGCGGTTCGCGATGCCCTAGATGTTCAGCGACGCGCCTTCCGCTACTCCATTGACGAATATCGGGCGATGGCGAAGGTAGATCTGTCCTCCACTGCGTTTGATAAGTATCTCTCTACGGTGTTCGCCAAGCAATTGCAAGGCGACAACGAAACCAGACCAGTCTCGGAGCTGCGTCAATATGACCAGCTAGTCCGCAATTTTGAGAACGGAGTAGGAATGGACATCAAGGGCGTTCGAGGCACGCTATGGGCCGCGTATAACGCGGTAACAGAGTGGACAACCCATCAACGTGGCGGTAACGATACCGTCGAAGCAGCCCGCGATCGCCTGAACGCGATATGGTTCGGAAGCGCAGCACAAATCAACGAAGCAGCCCACGAAGCAGCCCTGGCACTGGTTTAATTCAGTGATTTTACTCACACTATAACTAGGTGGACCTAGTTATAGTGTGAGTAACAACCAAGGTGAGCACCCATGAAAACTGTTTTTCCAAGCCCGGTAGTAACACTCACGCCAGCACATTCCGCTGGGAATTTATTTACCTGCATTGCCGAACTAGTGACCGCATTTCGGCGGTACACGCGCAAGCGTATCGTTTCAACAAGCCGCCTTTACCTCAATGTTTCGGCAGGGATGCTCACGATCACCTCATACGTGCCCCGCCGCATCGCCCCAGAGGTTGCGGCGTTCTCTATGCCATTTGACGGCCCAGAGGTTTCCGGTAGTTTTAGCGCTAATTTCCTGCGGCTCTTTAAGAAATTTGCAGAACTCCCCTATGAGTACCGTCAATCCGAGGGCGATCGCCCTCAACTCATCATCAAAGGGCAGACCTTTGAATATGCAATAGACTTGCACCAAGATGAATTCAAGATTGTCGAAACAGTTTTCCGGAATTCAGTAGATTCACCGATCTTTAACTCGGCAGGCTCAGTTATATTAGGTATAACAACACGAGAATTTGAGGGATTAGAGATGACTATCACCACGACCGACAACTACTTTGCTGACCTGAACACCGCTGTAGCTCTGGGTATCGTCGCGAAGGGTGTCAAGCCGAAAAAAGCTGATCTTTATGCGGCGATCGCTGACTACAACGCCAAAGCCGCCGCCGCTGAACAGGTTCAGGTTGCAGACAGCCTAGCTAAAACCAGGGCGAGTCTGGAGAAGCTAATCGCCGATGTGCCAGCAGTGGATGTCCCAGCAGTTGCGGTGGAAGTTGCTTCCAAAGGAGGCAACGCCTATACTGCACTGCGATCGCAGTGGAACGAAAAGCGGGAAGCTAAGGCTTCAGGCGCGGCGAAGAAGGCCACGGTGAAGAAATCTACCGCGATGGCAGACGCGCTGTACCAGCCCAACGACTACAAACAGAAGCCAAGCGCCAAGATTCTTCAACTGATTGAAATCTTGAAAGCGGGTGCGACACCCGAGCAAGTTTGCGCGGCAATGGGCTGGAAAACCTGGAGTCCAGAGAAGAGTGTGGTGAGAAACTACGGCTATAAAATCAAGGTTTATAACGGAGTGTGTTCTATTCCATAGCTCACAGAACCGCAGGGCGTTAAGCCCTGCGGTTGGCACTGGCAAACAATCGGCTCATTAGGTGAAACATGCATATTTTACTGGACTTGAATTACACCTTGGTTTCTAACAGCCTTGAGAAACTGACCCCTTTCACAAGGCAGATTGAACACGAACGGTATCGGGGCGATTTGATCGCGGCCCTTTTGGATGTGCCAGTGATTCTGATCACAGCTAGGCCGGATGTACATAAAAGACAAACCCTCAGGAGTATCCAGGAGAAAACCGGGTGGAATCCGGATGAGTCGTTTTTTAACGACACTAGACTTTTCCCGCCTGCTTTCAAAAAGTCGGTGCTAGATCGGTTCCTAAAGGGCCGGGGGCTTGAATTCTTTGGGATTGAAAGTAATCCCAAGACGCGGGCGATGTATGCGAACCAGGGGATAAAATCGGTTCCATACGAAACCTTTATCCAGGATCCAAAACAATGGCTGAATCCTCTGTGAACCACTTGCCTGGGGGAAAATGGGAATTTGATGCGGGTGTTACGGAGTGCTTTGAGGATATGCTAGAGCGCTCCATACCCCAGTATGAAACCATGAGAAATACTGTTTTCTCAATGGGGCAAAGGTTCCTTAAGCCAGGAGCCACGGTCATTGATTTGGGATGCTCCAAGGGTGGGGCGATCGCGCCTTTTGTGGTAGAGCACCCGGAGACGCATTTCTTAGGCGTTGAGATTTCTCAGCCCATGGCGCAAGCGGCCCGCGATCGATTCCAAGGGTTCAACAACGTTTCTATTGAGGAAATGGATATTAGGCACAGTTATCCGGCCCAGCCTAACGTGTGCCTAGTAGTCTCAAACTTGACAATCCAGTTCACGCCGATAGAGTATCGCCAAGGAATCATCCAGAGGATTTACGATTCCTTGGTGCCGGGAGGCGGCTTTGTTTTGATTGAAAAGATTTTGGGTGAGTCTGCGAAAATAGATTCCATCCTTGTCGAAGAATATTACAAGTTCAAGGGGGGAAGCTATAGCCCAGAGTCCATCGCCCGCAAGCGTCTCAGCCTGGAAGGCGTCTTAGTTCCGGTAACGGCCCGCTGGAATGAAGACTTGCTGAAAGGCGCTGGGTTTCATGAGGTAACCTGCTTCTGGCGGTTCCTCAACTTTGCCGGGTGGCTGGCGATCAAAGCTTGATTTTTAACCGTGATTCAAAGGCGGCGATCGCCTGATCTACCTTACCCATTCGGGAGCCGTCTGGGTAAGGTAGATTGAATTCAAATTCAATAGCCTGTCGAAGCTTCTCTGGCGTCCAAATTGAATTCTTTGCCATGGCGCAACAAGTATCGCCGTGAAGCTTCACAGAAACAGTACTGAATCCTGTCTTTATCAGTTGATAAAGCTCTTCTGTGGTGTGATACTTCTGTACTTTGGGCGACTCGTTAAAATCCCCCAGGATAATCCCCGGCTCATACTCAAGCTTGAATCGCAGTGTTTCAGCGTGGGTAGCGTTGAATTTTTCCTTAACTGCGGCCATCTGGTAATTAGCGTGAACCTCATGCATGGTCGCGACATAAAGAGTCGTTTTCCGAGTGCAGAGCGCGGAGCAGATTTGAATGATATGCTCTCTGTCCGCCTTGAAGGGAACAGAATTGAGAACTGAGCTGATAAAGATTGAATCGAACTTGACGCCAGCGCTAATCCGAGACAGAAATAGTTCGACACATTTCAGCGACTCAGTTTTTGAAACCTCATTGCCAATGACTCGGTACGGCTCAAAACTGACGACTGAGAACCCTGCGTTCTCAAGCATTTTTGACTCTGTAAGGTGACCCGCGCCAAAGTCTAGAACTGACTGACCATAGTTCTTGGCCCATAGAGCCTTATGCTCTGGCTTGGATATATCGAAATCTCCTAACCGAGTCGTCTTGACTAGCTTGAAAACAAACCCTCGCCCCAGGGATGCCCTAGTGGCTCTCGCCCTGCGGAAACTTGAGAAGCGCAGGTGATCTTCATAGTGCTTTTCTAGGGTGAAATTCATGCTGATCAAGTTCAGACCCAGCCTAGCCAATTCGGCCTCTGCACTGCTCAGGAAAACAGCTTCAAAGAATTCAACTCCCTTCTCTAGCAGGTATTGAATTCTTCCAATTCCGTTCACTATTTGCAAATCGTCTTCTTCGAGAATGATTGGCATCACAACGTCATTCTTAAAAAGTGCCCTGGCAGTATTGCGGGCATAATTGACAGATCGCCCAGAATTAGCGTCCCAAATCTTTTTTAATTTAATTGTCTTCGTGTGCAGGCATGGATAATGCCCTGATTTCACTGGAAGATTATTAACCAGTTCTTCGTATTTATCCGCATCAAGCTTGCTCATTGAAGAATTAGAGTTTTCCGTGATGCTAAAATCGTTCGTTCCTCTATTGAAAAGAATGTTAACGGCCTTCCGTTTGTTCACCGCCATTTCAGGCAATTCAATAAACGGAACTGCCTCATATCCAAGGGACTCTGCCGCTAGACTGCGTTGGTGTCCGCTGATCAGTTCAAATTTTCCATCCTCTCTCCTGACGCCATAGAGAGGCAGAAGCCAGCCCAATCGACTTAAGCTGTGCTGCAATAGCCTAAGCCTATACGGATCTGTCTCACGGGGATTATAAAGGGCTGGAGCTAGGTTGGTTAATAGCTCCAGCCTTGGGGAATACTTCATTTGATTTTCAACCTCTGTTTTATACCAGCTTCTAATTGCTGCTTGTCCAGACCATAGGTTTCACGTAATTCCGCCAAGAAGTCTTGATAGTTCCGGCTCGATACTTTGAAAACGATTTCACCAAACCCGAACTGAACATTGTCCGGATCGTTTTTGGGCTTTGGATCTGGATCTAATCCATCGTTGAAATCGTTGTCTCCTGCCGCCAGTAGAAGCGCTAGATCATCTTCATCAACTGTTACTGGCAATTCGTTCTTTACGGCGATCGCCTGTAGCAGTTCGATATAACTTTCTTCCCAAATCTCGGCGATCGCCTCGGCGTTAAAATCGCCGCCAGCCATCGTAAGGTTATTGTGGTCGATTGCAGCCGCGATCGCCTGGGCCTCGGATGTGGCATCTACACCGAATTTGATAGGAATACACCAATCGCCAGTTTTAGGATCGATGGGAATCCCCCTAGGAATGTCTGAGCCGTCTTCCTTGGCCTCCAGCAGCGCCCTAACGAGCATTTCTGTCCGGCCATTGCCGTAGACCAATCCTCCTTTTCCGCTGTTCAGGTTGGCATCCCATTTGGGCGGATCAATGAAGCCGTACCGCTGAATGGATTGCAGAACCCCATCTAGATCGTGTCTTTTGGCGTTATCGCTCCAAAGTACATCGTCAAGAGTGGAGAGGAATGAAAGAGGAACAAACCGAATCTGGACGGCATCGCCCTGGACCTCGGATGGAGCCAGGGATAAGCTCATGATTTCATGCTGCTGATTCTGCGGTTTTACTTTGGGCATGGTCACCTTTATTGAAATAAGTTTAGCTGCTGCCCTTCGGTGCAACCGACACAGAAATTGTCAACCACACCGCGATCGCAGCTCACCACCAACCGTTCCCGACCGCTGCAATGGGGGCAAACCCAATCGCGATCATCGCTTGCCCATGAGCCGCCTACTGAGGACAGGATCCCTAAGTTATGCCCAGGGTAAAGGCTCCGGGCTTTTTGCATTGCATTGCTGATCAAGTTCACGCGATCGGGCTTGGTTTTCATTAGTTTAATCCTGCCGCTAGGGCTTTGCTGGTGTTTTCGGTGATCTGCACGATGGCATCCAGCACTTGATCGAAAACCTCTTTCGGTAGCGACGCTTCCAGGGCATCAACAACTTGCCGCAGTTCTGTTTCAACACCTTGTTCAATCTGCACTTGAACAGGCGCATCCAGACCCAACAGTTTGCGGCGGGATTCATTGATTTTGATCGCAGTAGCGATCGCCTTTAAGTTACCCTTGCGGACCTCTCCTGCAATTTTGAGTAGGTAGTAGTCCAGGCGTTCTAGTTCAAGGGCGATTAACTCTTCTGCTGAGTTTTTTCGGACAGTGGTAGCCTCTTGCAGTGCTGCACAAACGTCCTTATAGGCGTTTGATTTGCTGTAGGCAGGTTGATCGTATCTAGCCGCGATCGCCGTAGCTATTGATTCAAAGGTGGCCCCTTCCCGCCGCATATTGAGCGCGGTTAACCTGCGATCTGCCACCTTGATTCGACCTGGGGACGTTTTTGATATGGATGCCATCTGAAACAGTGTCTAAGCTTTAAGTTTCCTGTAGTTCAATTTGGCATAATTATGCTTGATTGATCTCTTTATCTGAGGAAATCCTCAAATGCTTCCGGGAAATCTTTGGTCATTAACTCCAAACACGTTCATTGAGTTGTTTGAAATCAGCAATTACAACCTGGATGACCCAGAGGAAACCTTTAGGTTTTGCAACTATACGGGAGTCAGTTACAGACTGACACCAGAGTCAGAACCGCATGAATACCCGGCGATCGGGTGTGAGTCAGAGGGTTATGAGCTGGTCGGGCAAGGGCCGATCCCTCAACCTAAAGTAACGATTTCCAACGTGGGGCGAGTGGTTAGCGATTGGCTGTACTTGCTGAAATACGATCCTCGCCATCGGCTTGAGGGAGCAACGGTAACCCGCCGCCTCACCCAGGCCCCATTCCTGGAAGGTGGCGAGGAATACCTGAGCGCAGTTCGGGAGCTTGCCCCGGCCATTTTTTTGATCGAACAACTGGCTCAAGAGTCCTACAAGGCTTGCCAGTTCATCCTAGCCAGCCCCTTTGATTTGGAGGGTGTAACCCTGCCAAATCGCCCCGCCTTGCGAACCTGCCCCTTTGCCTATCGCGGCTCCTACTGCGGTTATACAGGTGTGGGAGCGTTTACCAGGGCAAACCAGGTAACAACTGATCCGCGCCAAGACATTTGTGCCAAGACGATCGCCGCCTGTGAGCTGAGATTCCCTACAGGTAATCTGAGGTTTGGTGGGTTCCCCGGTTTGGGTGCTGTACGGTAAAACCGCGATCGCCTTTTGAGTTGGGGCGATCGCGGTGGCTCTATGATTCAAGATCTTCACTTTCCCTAAATAGCCTTTCAAGTTTTTGAACGTTGGATTCGGGGGGCTTGCTTGAATCGGTTGGCGGTGGGGACGTTGGAGTGGGGTTGGATCCTATGGAACCCGGTTGGGGTGCCATGGGGTTGGGAGGCGGGGACTGGGGACCGTTAGGGGTGTAACTGGTAGGATTACCCTCTAGATCCAAATCGGGTAGGCTCCCAGCGAACCAGCGACCTTTTGCATAGACTAGGGCAGGATTTTTGACCGCACTGAGTAAAGCCGACAGCTCGGCTCTAAGCTGCTCGTTTTGCCGGGTTCCCAGTCTGTAGAAAGTGGTATCGGCCATGATCTCACCGATCGCCGTACCGGGAAAGATGGCAACGGCTTTACTGCGATGCTCCTGTGGGATGAATTCAGCCGCCGCCATGGAAACAGAAACGCCGATTAACCGCCGCCGAATTTTTCGGGTAAATGTTGAATATTTAAGCATCCACGGCCCAACAATATCCCGAACCCTGCCGCGTGATTCCCGGATTCTTTTCTTATTGAGCGATCGCAGCTCGGACAGGGTATCCGGCGCTTCCTCCATGATGGTTACACGCTCGGGAAACTCATTGCGCCCACCGCGAAATTCTGAAGCCTCGGATTCAATGTCGAGCAAATCCTGCTCCATAGAATCTAGGATTTGCTCGGCGTTGCACAGAAGGGTGGCCCCTTGCCATTCCGAGGTTCGCCCGTAGGCATCCCATGCCCGGATCTGGGCCTTAAGGACATGCTTGGACAGCCACTTAACAAACTTGGATTTGCCCGCGCCCATGCCGCCGATGACGACGACGACCGGGAAACGATCTATGTCCTTAAGATCCTCCCATTGGAAATAGAGTGGGTTTTGGGGTTGGGCTGGATAGGCGATCGCGGGGTCTGCCTGCCCTGGTACGGGTTGACCTTGCATGGGCTGCTCCAAACCGGGCTGTCCCGTTGGGGATTGATACCCCTGCTGCTGCATACCCGCCAGCATTGCCGGATAGGCGATCGGCATGGGGTTCAGCATCCGCTCAATTTTTTGCATCTCCAAACGAGCGGGCAGGGTCCGCACCATGGCCTCAGCTTCCATCTGCAACACGCGCTCACGATAGGTAAGCTCCCGCTCCATGTCGTCCTGGGTTTGGATTTCCTCAAGAGCATTTTCGTGCTCGGCTTCAATGCACACCATTTCGGCGGTTTTGTGCATTGCCCAAAGCTCAGAGGGGATTTCACCTTTCTGGGCATTACGTGCGCCCCAGCCCGCCGCCGCTAGGCCCAGCACTAGGGGAGCAATCCGCCACGGGCGAGGGGTGGAAATCGTTACGCCCAGCAAGGCGATCGCAGCGATCGCACATCCAAAGCTAACTGCCGCCCGCCGCTCAGACAGGAAGCGGGCTTCATCGGCGGACATTGATGCAGTCATTTGATCACCTCCGGTAAGACCTCGGCATAGCAGATGAGTTGATTGGCCAGCATTCTGGCCACTTGCAGATCCTTGATCGCTGTGACCAGATCTCGGCGGCAGGTTGCAGCAAAACAGTCCTCTGCCGCCGTGCGAATCCAGAACGCGAACTGGCCGTTTACCTCGTCTGGTAGCACTTTCAGCAAACCAGAGATCAACATGTGGTAACCCTCGATCAAATCCTCTAGACCTGATTCTTCTTTAACAATAATGAGGGCGTAGTTCATACAAAGGCGATTCACCGCTTCATGAGCATTTAGGCGATCGCCCGTTAGCGGTGGATGATACCGAAACATTTGGGTGATCTGGGCTTCAGAATAAATCATTACTTAGATACCTAGGATTAATTTGATAACCAGGGTCAACAGATAGAGTAGAAATACATCGGTTAAGAAGTCGGCGATCGCTACCCTAAAGTTACGCCTAAGGCGGGGGTTCTGAACATTTAGGATCGGCTTGTAGCGGGCAATCTGAACCGCTTCAATAGTTTCGGCGTCATACACTGACACGCAAGTTTGATAGTACAAACGAACGCCCCAAAAGCGAGAAATTGAACCGAGCTTTTCGTGATTCTGCCAACGCTTTTGAAGGGAATCAGCCTTGCCGATGTAGACCACAGGGGCCAAGGGGTTCCACCATTGGATCGCGTAATAGACTCCCGGTTTCGGCGGCAGATCGTTTCGGCGGCGCAGGGGAACAGAGGGTTTGAACGTGAGGGGGAGTAGTAGGCGTCGCATGATTCCCCCTACACAACCCAGATGATGATGCCTGCAAGAATTGCCCCGGCGCTTAAAAAGCCATAGGGTTTCAGCTCATCACCTAGGAGTAGGGTAAATCCCAGGCTTGCGAGAATCATCGCGGGCATAATAACGATCCCCCTTGGAAGCGCTGAAAGAGCGCCATGAAGTAGGGCCGACAGAAAAACTCCGGCGATTAAAAAACAGACGATTTTCAGCACTTCTAAGAGTTGGGTCATGGTCTTGGTTTTCCCCAAAGGGCTAAGTGGAATAGAACGGCAAAGGCGGCAACAGCGGTAAAAATGAGGGCAATTTTTGCCGCTGTTGCCAGTATCAGGACTGGCATAAACTAACCTGCTCGGCGCTCAAATTTGAGCACACGCCCAGAAGTAGGGGTGTAGGTCGGCTCCTTGGCTTCAGGACTACTGACCTGTCCTCGGGCTGCTCGGTAGCGTTCCACCAGAGACTTTTTGGCAACAGTGGCCTTGGTGTTTTCGAGCGCGGTCTTTTCACCGAACAGCGCGTTTTCGTAACCAGTCGCATTCTCATGCTTGGTGTTTTCTAGGTTTATACCTAACTCAAGCCGTAGGCGCTCCAGGGCTTGAGCGTTGGCGTCACGGTGGTTCAGAACGCCCATACGGGTATTGTGCCCGTAGGTTTCCTGATTCAACTTGACCTCGGTTGCCGCTACGTTACCGCGCGATCGCATCACGTTCTTGGCCAGCTCAAGCCGTTGGCGCTGAACTTCCTCCCAGGTTTCGAGATTTTTGGTCTGAGTAGTTACGTACTGTTTCCAGTGCTCCAGAAGTTGAGTTAACGCCGCCCCATCGCCCTGGGCGTTGTTAACGTCTTCTGCGGTTAGGTTGCCCCAATTGACAGTCCACGGCAGGGCGTCTGTCCAAGCCTGCACATCGCTCCATCGGGCATTAGCAATGCCAAACCGGGAGCCGCTGTCTGAACTGCTGCTGCCATCGGCTTCAATCCCAACAGTCTCGGCGGCAGTTGCAAAAATGCTTTTCTTCTTAGGCATGGCTTAAATTCCTCCTGGGGAGAGCTGCAAGGTGGATTTCGGGGCGATCGCCTTTTGGTCTGGGGATTGCCCAAGAAGCGGATGTGCAGATTTTGACGGCAAGACCTGCACATCGATCGCCTTTGGAGCTACCGCCGATTCAATTGGCTCAACCTCGTAGCCGGACATGGTTTGGGTAATGCGAATCCTTTCTCCAATCAGATCGAGGATCAACCCGTGGCTGGTGCTGTAGGTAAAATCAACACGAAGATTAGTGGTCGGGCGATCGCCATACGGGTAATGCTGTTCTGGAGGCACGCCCATTTCCTCAACCAATGCCTGTTCCGACTGAATATCGTTATCCAAGCACTCAACTAGCTTGCCATCCCGCCGCCGCAGCAACAGCAACCGGTGATGGCCCAAGCCCGAACGACTTGGAGTATTTAAGAGGGTGAGGATGTGAAGCGTTTCGGATCTGCTTCGTGCGACCAAGGAATGAGGACTGTAAATCATATTGGGGTTGCTCCTATTGTGACGTTCTCACCCGTTTTCCCCTGCACGGGTGAGAAACATTTTTGTTGACTGTTTGCGATTGCCACTCCAACCGCAAGGCCGAAAGTTATCCCGAAAACGAAAGCACCAATAATCATTACCCTGGACCGCAGCGAGAAGACGACGCTCATCATCGCTAGGCGCATCTGCCATTCCTGGCGGATTAGATCGTACTGAGACGCGGGATGCTCAGACGCGATCGCCTGTTGCTCGATCAACCTGGACAGCTCTGCATCGGTCATTTCGTTAACGCCGCGCAGAAGCCGATATTCTTGAACTGCCTGCCCCTGGACCAAGCCATCAACCGACTTACACAAAGCGCTTGTTCGCTGTTGCGTGAATCTAGCTAAATACTTGGCATGGTAGGAAGGCATGGTTAGCTAAGTCCGTACTTTTGCAAGAAGTCCGTAACCTGGGTGTCGGTTTGCTCTGTAGCTCCCTTAACGGCGGCATCTAGCTCGCTTTGCCGCCTCAGGGTTTCGGCATTGATTGCCCCAGCTTTACGCCGAAGCTTGACCTCAACTTCTGAATCGATCGCCTCTGGGATGGCCCCGTAAATTGAGGCGATCGCTGAACTGGACTGGTTGACAATCTGTCCGGCAACTTGAGCGGCCTCTTGAACTGCCGTTATGCCTGTCCCCTGAAGGACAACGGCTAAGGAGTCTTTTTTACTGGTCTTTCTCCGCTTGGCCCCGGTTGGGGCGGGCTGCGGAATAGCCGTATCGGTTGTCGTTAATTCTGAACTTGACATAGCTCTTCTACCCTCCTCAGGGCTAATGGATAGAGTCTGTTGTACGTTTCCCCAGCGAAGTTCCTAACTCCGGCGTAATGCAGCATGGCGCAAGTCGTCAAACCAGCCGCAATCGACAAATCAACCTCATCCGAGGAAGTTCCCCGGATGGAGAACCGGGAGCACCAACGGGAAAAGGTTGGGGCCGGAATCTCTTTGCCCGCGATGAATCCACACCATTCCCGAAGATAACCAAGAGACAACCGAATTTCCTCCGGTGCCGTGGCGTGGGTTTCAGTTTCGCTCACG
>CAVYAN010000117.1:0-70758 GCA_963766075.1 uncultured cyanobacterium
GTCCAATTCCGCCAAAATCGTGTCTAGGTCAATTTCGGGTAATAGATAGAGATCTTCATCCCCCCCGCCCGGTACTACGTGCTCTTCCCCTAGCCGATCTTCCCCTGGCCGGTCTTCCCCTGGCCGCACCTTTCCATCCCCTTGTCCCACCCCCAAGCGCTGGGCTCGCAGTTTCACCTGCTGTCCGGATTCCTCTGCACAAACGTATAGGGTACGGTATCGCAGGGAAAGGCGATTGGCCGTTTGCAGCAGCAGGGTGGATTTGCCAATGCCGGGGTCGCCGCCGATTAGGATTAAGGAACCTGGGACAATTCCCCCGCCCAGCACCCGATCCAGTTCGTCATAGCCAGAGGGCAACCGCACCTGGGGGTGATCGGTAATGTCTGCCAGTTTCAGGGAGGCTTTGGGTTGCGCCGGTCCGCTGGCCGTGCGACCGCGGGCATTGATGCGGGTGGCCACAGCGCCAGGGCGAACGGTGGGGGCAGTGGCGACCTGTTCCTCCATGGTGTTCCAACTGCCACAGGCGGAACATTTACCGAAGTACTGGGCGGCTTCCGCACCGCACTGATTGCACACATAGAGGGTCCGAACTTTGGGCATGGGTTCCAGTTCAATCAGGGTGGGCTTGTAGCCATTCGGTCAGATCGGCAATCGCCGCAAAGTCCAGCAAATCTTCAGCCAGGATTTCCAAGTGTGGCAGGCTGAGGGCCATGAGCCGCGATCGCAGATCCACAGGCAAATCCCCCAGACGCCGCACCAGTTGACGCAATACCAGCGATCGCGCTTCTTCCCGCCGTCCTTGCTCTAGACCTTGCTCTAGACCTTGCTCCAGACCTTGCTCCAGACCTTGCTCTAGACCTTGCACTCTACCCCGCTCCATCCAACTGGTGGTAATCTGCATGATTTCCTCCTGGCTCGTGGACTCCATTGTATCAATTTCCGCCTGGAACGCCCTTTCCTCCTTAGGATTCAGCCGGAGGTAGATATCAATAAACTGGGAAATGAGCTGCGTTCTAGCCGGATCTAGGCGAAGGGTAACCAACAGGCGTAGACATTCTGCCTTCACCCTGGGCCGCTCTGCCGGGGCAATCTTCATTTTCGCCATCAGTGCAGCTGCGACAGGATTCGGTTGATGGAGATAATTACGCCAGTCCAACCGATTCAGTTGAATCGCTCGGAAACGAAACGTCAGTACGTCCAGATCGGCAAACGTCATGACATGGGTATCGGGTTCGGGCCGATAGGGTTCATCAAAAGAAAAAACTACAATGGGATAAATCTGCTGGCGATACTTTTGATACAGGCGAGCAAAGTAGAAAAACATCCGCTGCTCGAAATCTGCTTGGCTGGATGCTTGCGCTTCAACATGGATGAGAAACGTCAGATCTTGTTCCACTGCCTGCGCAGATACGAGGAGATCAATAATCTTCTCTTCTCCTAGGGCCAAGTCAGCAAAGTATTCCTGCTGCAGAAAAGTGATGGAGTCGGGCATGATTGTTTGGGCGATCTGAGGCGCAAACAGATCTAGAAATTCGATGAAGAAGGTAGACAGTAGCTCCTTAAACAAAGCATCGTGGGGAATTGTCATGGTCCTAAAAATGGCGTTCTGGGGCTTCTATGGATCCTGGAAAACAGCAAGTGATCCCGGGGAAACGGCAGGCATAGCCAGCGATAGTTCTCAGTCCTGTTAAAACAATCACCTGTTTTTTACAAAACGTAACTTGATGTGCATCTTGTCTGGAATTCGGTGTACTGACAATAAGTCCTCTTTCCACAGGCTTAAAACCGAGTCCACGCCATAAAATGGCCGAGAAAATGACCGGAAATTCATGTGATCGCAATAAATCTTAAGAAAGCCTGAAACTGAATATGCCGAGGAATTCAGAGGGTTTAATTAAGATTAATGCACAAACATCTTTCAATGTTAAAGTACAAAAACTCACGAATTAATAAGTAGGTAGGCGTGATCAAACGGAAGATGTCGGCGTTGGACCTCGGTGGTAGAGCCATTTGAGCCTTGACACCTCAAGCCTAGGCTCACAGCCATCTTTTACTGAGTTAGGCGTTCCTGCTTATAGAGCTAATCCATAAAACCTACTGAGGGAGCGAGAGTCCATTGGAAAACCATAAAGAGAAAATCCTGGTTGTTGATGATGAAGCCAGCATTCGCCGCATTTTAGAAACCCGATTATCGATGATTGGTTACGATGTGGTTACGGCTGCCGATGGTGAAGAAGCGCTGGACACCTTCCGTAACGCCGATCCTGATCTCGTCGTGTTGGATGTCATGATGCCCAAACTCGACGGCTATGGCGTGTGCCAAGAGCTGCGCAAAGAATCGGACGTGCCCATTATTATGCTGACGGCACTGGGGGATGTGGCCGATCGCATCACGGGCCTAGAACTTGGTGCCGATGATTACGTCGTCAAGCCGTTTTCGCCCAAGGAACTGGAAGCCCGCATTCGTTCCGTGCTGCGGCGCGTAGAAAAGACGGGTACCTCTGGCATTCCCAGTTCCGGCGTGATCGCCATCAACACGATCCGAATCGATACGAATAAGCGCCAAGTGTACAAGGGTGACGAACGCATCCGCCTCACGGGTATGGAATTTAGCCTATTGGAGTTGTTGGTCAGTCGTTCCGGAGAAGCCTTTTCCCGCTCAGAGATCTTGCAGGAAGTCTGGGGTTACACCCCGGAGCGCCATGTCGATACTCGGGTCGTGGACGTGCACATTTCTCGGCTGCGGGCAAAGCTGGAAGATGATCCCAGCAACCCCGAGTTGATTCTGACTGCGCGCGGCACGGGCTATCTTTTTCAACGGATTCTAGACCCTAGCGAAGAAAAGTAAGGTGAGGCGTGACTCGCCGATCAATTTAACGTTGATTTGTGACTAACGTTAAATTGTGAATTTTGTAGTATTTGCTGCAAATTTAGAATGGAGCGCGGTGGGCGGGCTATGATCCTATATGGATTGCCCGCAATGCCTAGGTTTCCATTCCCATGCAAATTTATTTGGATTACAGCGCCACCACACCGCCGCGCCCAGAAGCCATCGCCGCCATGCAGGATGTCCTGACCCTAACGTGGGGGAATCCTTCCAGTTTGCATGCGTGGGGGAATCGTTCGGCCACGGTCGTAGAGCGGGCTCGTGTTCAGGTTGCGCGGTTGCTGAATGCACCTCCAGAGTCAATTGTATTTACCTCCGGGGGCACCGAGGCCGATAATCTGGTGGTCTTGGGCATGGCCCGCCAGTATGTGATGCCCCGGCATATGATCATTTCCAGCGTGGAGCATTCCGCGATCGCTGAGCCCATTCGCTGGCTAGAAACCCTGGGCTGGCAGGTTACCCGTCTGCCCGTTGATCACTGTGGTCGGGTGAGCCCCCTGGACCTGAAAGCCGCTCTCCGTCCTGAAACAGCCCTGATTTCGATCATCTATGGGCAAAGCGAAGTGGGGACTGTGCAGCCGATCGCCGATCTGGGGGCGATCGCCCACGCGGCTGGCGTGCCCTTCCATACCGATGCAGTCCAAGTGGCGGGACGCTTGCCCCTGGATGTGCAAACCCTGCCCGTCGATTTCCTTTCCCTATCAAGCCACAAGATCTATGGGCCCCAGGGCGCGGGTGCCTTGTATATTCGTCCCGGCGTACCGCTAGAACCCATTTTGACCGGGGGCGGGCAGGAGTCACGACTCCGCTCAGGCACCCAGGCTGTGCCGGCGATTGTTGGCTTTGGGGTCGCCGCAGAACTTGCAGCCCAGGAACTGGTAACGGAAACTCCTCGCTTGATCCATCTGCGGGAGCGGTTGTTTGCGGCCTTGGCTGGCGTGCCAGGATTGGTGCCTACGGGCGATCGCCACTTTCGCCTGCCCCATCACACCAGCTTTTGTCTGGAAGATGCCGATGGTGAGAGCCTCAGTGGCAAAACCCTGGTGCGGCAGATGAACTTAGCCGGAATTGGCATTAGTGCCGGAGCCGCCTGCAACAGTGGCAAGCTGAATCCCAGTCCGGTGTTATTAGCCATGGGCTATGGCGATCGCCGTGCCAAAGCGGGCATTCGCCTCACCTTGGGACGCGATACTACCGCTGCGGATATTGACTGGACGGCGATGGTGCTGAAGCAAGTCCTGGAACGCTTAAAAACACCTGCCCTCAGCCGCCTCTGATGCGGATACTGGCTCCATCAGAGGCGCTACATCAGGAACTGGAACCACTGAAACGGAAAAACCGCTTTGAGCGGGATGAGATAGTAGGCCGTGGCCACGCCGCCCAAAAAGCCAAACAAATGCCCTTTCCAAGAAACCCCAGGTTTGCGCGGAAACAGATTCAGAAATTGAAAGTAATAGAAAAATAGGGCCGCCATCGACAGGATAGCCGGGAGCGGTTCGTGGGAAAAATACCCTCGGGCCACTAAAAAACCAAAGTAGCCAAATAACACACCGCTGAAGCCAATGGTGGGTCGGCGTGATGGTCCAAACACCCAAACACCCAGTCCACTCGTCAGGGCGGTAATTACCGTCAACAGGGCAAAGTTATCAATCCCCGTCATCAAAACCAAACTGCCCCAAATCAAAAATACCTGCGAGTTGCCGCTAATGTGATCGATATCAGCATGGAGAAACGGGGCGCAAACAATCCCAATCAAACCCTCGATCCGGCGAGCATAGATGCCAAACAGGAAGTTCAGACGATTTCTCAGGAAGGCCGCATTGACCAGCCAGACCAGCCATAGCACCCCTAGTACACTGGCCAAAATTCTGACAATGCCCAAAAAATTGCCTGTGGTCGCATGAAATAGCCATAAGGCCCAAATCAAAAAGACAATGAGAATTTGATCTCTGTTTAATAGGCTTTCAGCTTGGCGTACCTTTTTACTTGAAATGCTCCTTGAAATACTTCGCGATCGCACAACTCCTACTCCCCTTCCCCGTAAACCCCAGCCCGCACCATTTTGCCCGACTTTTCTGAATTTTCGACCTGTATCGGCAACTTTCTAGGGAAATTTTTGGAGAATTTCTGCGGTGTCACTCCTGCCACGCTCGGACTCCCCGCATCCTGATACACTTTGTGTGGAAAGTTTCCTCACTGCGGATCACCGGATCGTCCCGATGCCGATTATCATGAGATCCTTCGCAGCCCAGCGCCTTTTGGACATGCATACTGACAGACATGAATACTGAGACCGCGCCAAATATCGTAGTCCTGCTGCTGATTAACGTGGTTCTAGTGCTCATCAACGCCTACTTCGCCGCAGCGGAAGTGGCTTTATTGTCAGCCAGTGACGTCCGGCTCAAGATGTTATCCGACCAGGGCGATCGCCGCGCCCGCATGGTGCTGGCCACCACCGCCGACAGCACCCGGTTTCTGGCCACCATTCAGCTCGTCCTCACCCTGGTGGGATTTCTGAACGCCGCCTTTGCTGCCGAAAACCTGTCCAAACCTCTGGGGGCGGTCCTCCAACCCCTGGTTGGCCCCCAAATGGGATCGAAGTTGGCCCTGGTCAGCGTCACCATTGTGGTGGCCCTAGTCAACCTGATTGGGGGCGAACTGGTGCCCAAACGGATTGCCATCCGCCATGCCGAAGCCGTCTCGTTGTCCTGTGTGGAGTTGATCCGCCTGCTGGAGACCTGCACTTCGCCCCTGATTAAACTGATCAGTCAGACCACCAGCTTCATTTTGGAGTTAACCGGAAATCCCCCCGGCGATGCGGGCGAACTGGTCAGTACGGAAGAAATTAAAGCCATGGTCGATGCGGGCCGCGACGACGGAGTAGTCGGAGAACAGGAGCGGCGCATTATTCACGGAGCGGTCGAACTCAGCCACATTCCTGCCCGCGCCATTATGGTGCCCCGCGTGCAGATTCAGTACCTCAAAACCAGCACCACCCTCGAAGAAGCTTTCCAAATTGTCTCGGAAAACGCCCACACGCGCTTGCCTGTGTGCAATGACGATCTGGATAATATTCTCGGCATTTTGCATGTTAAGGATCTGATTCGTCCCCTGAAAGGGCTGCTGGAACAGCCGCCCAGCATCAAAGAGCTGCTACGCCCGGTGCATTACGTCCCTGAAACCAAAATGGCCCGGGAACTCCTAGCCGAAATGAAGAAAAATCGCCTGCATCTGGTGATTGTGCGGGATGAATTTGGCGGTACGGCAGGTTTGGTGACCTTGGAAGATGTCCTGGAAGAGCTGGTGGGTGAAATTCGAGACGAGTACGATGCCGAAGAAGAACGAGAGTTTCGCCAAATCAGCGCCCACGAAGGGATTTTCAAAATTCGCGCCAGCCTCTCCACGGTGAATAATGAGCTGGACTTGGCCTTGCCACGAGATGAGGCGGCGACGCTGGCGGGCCTGTTTCTGGAAGAATTGCAGCGGCCCCCGGAAGCGGGCGATCGCCTCACGATTGAAAACATCGAACTCACGGTACTGGAGGATGGTCAGCGGGTGCGGGTGATGCAGGTGACGGATCCGGAAGACGATGACATCCCTGAGGGCTAATCGCTAGCAAGGTGTCGTTTCAGGAGTGCATCGTTGCTCGGCAGATGGCCATGCGCCTTTGAAGTTGTTAGGCAATTTGTTAAGCACCTTAAATGAAATGAAGGATCAAAATCCTAACCCCGCGATCGCCCATGATCAAAACTTCAAAGAGTTGATCACGACCTTCTTTCTCGAGTTTCTAGAACTCTTTTTGCCAGAACTGTCCTGCACGATCGACCCAACCTCCCTCACCTTTCTCCAGCAAGAATATTTCATTGATCTCGTCGAGGGCGAAGAGCAAATTGTGGACCTATTGGCAGAGGTAAAACAGGCCGGACAGAACACAACGTTCCTGGTACATATCGAGCCTCAATCCACCCGTCAGGCGAACTTTGAGCAGCGCCTATTTTTCTATTTTGCGCGCCTACATCAAAAACACCGGAAACGGGTTTATCCCATCGCCATTTTTTCCTTCGATCAGCCCCAACGGGCCGAAAAAGATACCTACACTGTCGAGTTTCTCGATCGCAAAGTATTAGAATTCAGCTTTGCTGCGATTCAGTTGAATCGGTTGGACTGGCGGGATTATCTCCATCGACCGAATCCCGTTGCAGCCGCACTGATGGCCAAGATGAAGATTGCCAAAAAAGATCGCCCAAAGGTAAAAGCAGAATGTCTACGACTCATGGTGACGCTCAAGCTGGATCCCGCCAAGACACGTCTAATTTCTAAGTTTGTGGATACCTATCTAAGACTGAATGCCCAGGAAGAACGCACCTTTCAGGCAGAAATTGATAAACTAGAGCTAGGGCAAAAGGAGGCCATTATGCAAGTGACCACCAGTTGGGAAGAAAAAGGCATAGAAAAAGGCATAGAAAAAGGCATAGAAAAAGCGACCCGCACGATCGCCTTCAACCTCCTGCAAAAGCGCATTCCTTTAGACACCATTACCGCCGTCACCGGTCTCACTCTGGAACAGCTCCAACAAATCCAGACAGAGTCCCAGTAGAAGTGACTTCGGAAAAGAAGTGATTAGTACCCAAAATTGGGCGATCGCACACTCTACTTGAGCGCGGACACTTGCCAGTCAGCCCATTGCTGAGACGTGGCCACCCACTCCAGCCTGTCTGAGGGCTAGGTCATGAGGGCTATGTAATCGGCGGGGCAGGGGTCATGACCCAGACCTCAGCCATGGCCAGGAAAGGTGAAAAAATTTTGACGCCCTGCGCGCGGAGTAAAGATAAAGGGCTAAAGAGCAAAAGGGTAGAGGGCTAAAGAGCCCTAGCAGCCACACAGACAACTCGAAAACCGTAGTGGAAGTCGCGGTTATCGGGCGCATTGAAGTAGCGAACCGCAGATCGGCAATGCCTCGGATCGCTGTACCAAGAACCGCCGCGTAGCAGGCGGTCTGAGCCTTTTTCTTCACTTAACCACGCACTCCCATCGGTCGGTGCACCTTCATAATTTCCGTGCCAATGGTCCAAACACCATTCCCACCCATTGCCATGCATATCGTAGAGGCCAAAGGCATTGGCTGGAAATGTGCCCACCGGAGTCGTTTCTTTGCGGTAGATCCCTTTGGGTCCGGGGCCATAGCCCCGCGTGCCGTTATAGTTGGCTAAATCGGGAGTAAGGGTTTCGCCACAGTGGAACGGAGTCGTCGTGCCACCACGGCAGGCGTATTCCCACTCCGCTTCGCTGGGCAACCGATACTCCCGCCCTGTAAACTGGCTCAGCCGCGCACAAAATTCCATCGCCTCATTCCAGGAAACTTGCTCAACCGGGCGAGTGGGGCCTTTGAAAGATGCAGGGTCCGGGTCTAAATCAATCTCGACTTTGGCAATGGCGGCCACCGCCCGCCACTGGGCCTGGGTCACGGCAAACTTGCCCATCCCAAAGGCGGAAACAGTCACACTGTGCTGAGGGCCTTCATGGTCATATCGGCCTAATTCATGCTTGGAGGATCCCATCATGAACGTGCCACTGGGAATTGCCACCATCTCCAAGGTGATGCCCCCGCCCAGATTTTCAACAAAAAATCGACTGTCTTCCGCCTGCGGTGGGTTTCTTTGCCGGTTTGATCCACCGTAACGACATCACACTCAAACCCTTGCGATTGAGCCCCAGCCTGATCTGGAAGACTTTCCCGACCGGCATCTTCGTCGAGACGTCGCAGATTGGCCCCCGGTTGCTGGGGTGGTTTCGCAGCATGATCTCGCTCAGCTTGATCAAGAATCGGTTGGGCAAGGCGTGCCACATCCTCCGGCTTCAGCCCCAAATCCCGCTGTCGCTGGGCCAAATCCTGTTCAATCTGGGCACTAAAGGGATAATGCCCCCGCTCAATCAGCCGGGTCAGGGTTTTCTCATACTTCTTCAGGTTTTCGGCATAGCGCCGCAGCGGAGCCTCGGCCTCGGCTTCGATTTCCGCCGCCACCTCCGACGCTAATCCCAGGGTTTCGCACAGTTCCTCTAAGGTATCCCGCTCCACCGGGGAAATTACGCCATCCGCCAACGCTTCCTCCACCTTTTGGCGATACTGCGATCGCCTCGCCAGATCCTGCTCGACCTGCTGCTGCCGGTATTGCCGCATGATCTGGGCCGCAGTGCGGATGCCTTGGGTGACACTGAGAAAGGCTTCATCTTGGTTAAGCCAAGTAGTGACGGGTTTGGCATCCTTGGGAAACGCTTGGAGTTTGGCAAAGGGCGCATCAAACCAGTCAAACGGTCGCAAAATTACAGGCACAACATAGGCTTGCTTGGCTTCATGCCGCTGCAACGCGATGGGAATTTCCACATCCCGGCAATATTTTGAGGCAAAAAAATCCGGGCTGATCAACAGCAAAATGATATCCGCCGCCTCCAGCTCCACCTTAATTTTCTCATCCCATTCGGTCCCGGCAGTAAGCTGGCGATCGTACCAGCTTGAAATAATTCCTTGCCATTGCAGGTTACTCAGATGGGTCGCCAGACTATCGCGTAGGGCTTCATCTTTGTGCGAGTAGGAAATAAAAACCCGAACAGCGGCCTCTGCCATAGGATCCCAAAAAGTCGGTGTACAAAAAGTCGGTGTAGAAGATGTCGTGGTCGAGCGAGCGCAATACCCGTACTGATATTCTCTCAGTTATACCAAACGACTCAGGGAGATTTTACGCGGCGATTTATTGAGGCGATTTATTTAATCGTGCATTTTTCACCAAAGCCGCTACAATCCCAAGATGCTATTCGCCGTTGCCCTTGCCGCACGCCCCTGAAACTATGCTGAGTTCTGAAATCTCGAAGCCCATCAGCCTGGAACCGCAAATCTGCTGTGCGAATCCCCAGTGTTCAGCGCCGTTAAACGCGATCGGGCAACCCCTGTGTGCGAGCTGCCACACCCCCCTCACCTATCGCTACCTGTGGGCCGTGGGCGACCTCGCCGAACAAACGTCTCCCGGTGGCCAAATTGCCGGACGCTATTACGTCGTGGCCCCCAACGTGTGGCTCGATACCCAACCCGGCCTCACCCCCGATATTCCCCAGGACTGGTCCGATGCGGTGCTGCCCTACTTGCACCTGCATCGTCAAGAACTGCATGTCCCCCAGGTGTATGGCTTCTGTCCAGCCGCCAAGGGCGCTGGATTGACGGATACATTCTTGCTCGAAAATGTGCCCCTAGATGGAGCGGGGCATCTCCTACCGGGACTATCACAGATGTGGTCCCAGGTTTCGGCTTTGCGGCAGGTATCCTGGCTGTGGCAAATCCTGAGCCTGTGGCAGCCGCTTCAGGAGCAAGGAGTGGCGTGCAGCGTGCTGATTGCCGACAACCTGCGGATCGAGGGCTGGCGGGTGCGTCTGCGGCAACTGTATGCCGATGCGGAAGTATTTGGGTTACCCAAAACGGCAGAGGTGCCGAGTACAGCATTGCTGCGGTTGGCCGATTTGGCGAACTTTTGGCTGGAGTGGGTAGAGCGATCGCAGCCATCGGTGATAGAACCGCTGCGGGCTGTTTGTCAGGCCATGCAAGCCGATCAGTCCTTTACCGACGTTGCCCATCAGCTGAATCAGGTGCTGCTGGAACAGGCGGCGCTGCTGCCCCTGCGCTTGCGGATCGCTGGGTTGACGGATACAGGCCGCGATCGCCCCCACAACGAAGATGCTTGCTACCCCAGCACGGTGGGTAAGCTGTCTCTCCCCGATGGATTAATGCCCCGTTTGGCCATTGTCTGCGATGGTATTGGTGGCCATGAAGGCGGCGAAGTCGCCAGCCAAATGGCCGTGCAAACCCTGAAGCTTCAGGCCCAAGCACTGTTGGCTGAAGTGGCCGAACAATCGGAACCGATGGCTCCGGACGTGGTAACCCAGCAGTTGGAATCCATTGTTCGGGTAGTGAATAATTTAATTGCCAGCCAAAATGACCAGCAAGGGCGCGCCGAGCGCCGCCGCATGGGCACAACCTTGGCCATGGCCTTGCACATTCCCCAGCCCGTCCCCGGTCCCGATGGCAGCATTCTGGGACACAGCCACGAACTGTATCTCGTGCACCTGGGCGATAGTCGTGCCTACTGGATGACCGAACGCTATTGCCAACGCCTGACTGTAGATGATGAAGTTGCGGTCCGGGAAGCGCGATTGGGGCGATCGCTCTACCGCGAGGCTCTCCTCCGCCCCGATGCCCGCGCCCTAACCCAAGCGCTGGGCACCCGCGATGCTGAGGCCATTTCTCCCACCGTCCAGCGTTTTATCCTGGAAGAAGACGGCCTCTTACTGCTGTGTTCTGACGGTCTCAGTGACCAGGATCAGGTTGAAGCGCACTGGGCTGAGTTCATGGAGGCATTCATGCGAGGACAGCGCAGTTTGGACGAAACCGCCCAAGCCTGGGTCGATCTTGCCAATCAAAAAAATGGTTATGACAATGTCTCCGTCGTCCTGCTGCACGCTAACGTGTCGTCCACCGCCGCCGATCCAGCCCTACCAGATCTGGATAACAGTCCCACCGAGAGTTGGACGCCATCCGCCCAAGCCCTGTGGGAAGATCAACCCGACAGCGTATCCCCGTCCTCACCGCTTGTCCGGCCAAAATCGTTGGCATGGGTACCGGCAATGGTGGGATCTTTAGTGGCCTTAGCGATCGCCAGTGGTATTGGTATCGCCCTGTGGAACGCCCGCCAATCGGCTCCGGAACAACCGACCCCGATTCAAGTTGCACCTAGTCCAGAGTCTGGTGGGAAACCAGAGTGAGAACCTATTAAAAACTAAACATCAAAAATTTGGGGCACCTCAGGGTGGCCCAGATAATCTACGGCGAAATGCGATGGTTTAGGGACAGGTCTTATGTCAAGATAGGAAGCTGACGGTGCGGATCCTGCTAGATCTTCGCGGTTAAGCCGTTGGGCAGTTGTGTAGGCATGATTTAGGTTATGGAAATTAATAGTTCAGCATTTCCCGTGGGCAGTCGCGTCCGGGTCGCAACCTCTGTAGTGGTGTATCACCATCCAGAACATCGCAATGATCCCTTTGATATCAAAGGCGAAGAAGGTGAGATCGTTCAGGTTCTCCGTGAATGGAACGGTCGGCCCGTCAGCGCCAATTTTCCCTATATTGTGAAATTTAGCAAACGCTTTAAGGCGCATCTGCAAGAAGCCGAAATCGAATCGGTTTAGTGTTGCCAATTCGCTCCTGGCGTGAAGCCTGCGGTTATGGGCTGGACAGATCTCTGAGCCACAGCCCCTTACTGCATCAGCGCAGGTTTCACCTCTACCACCCCAGGTATTTCTTTGCGGGAAATTCGCGTTTTTTAACGCCGCTACGCATAGCGAATGCCGGCCTGTTTTAGGCGCGCTAACGCCTCCGCCAAGCGATCGCAGTCCGCAATTAAACTGACCCGGACATAGCCTTCACCACCAGGACCAAACGCATTCCCCGGCGTAAAGACTACCCCCGTTTTCTCCAACACGGACAGAGCAAAATCCGTCGAAGTTTGGCCGGGTGGACAGGGCATCCACAAATACATCGTGGCATTGGTTTTGGGAATCGACCAGCCCAGTTCGGCAAACCCCTGGATCAGAAAATCGCGGCGATCGCGATACCGCTGCTGCACCTCGTGCAAGTAGATATCCGGCAATTGCAATGCCGTTTCTGCCGCCGTTTGCAGCACCGAAAAAATGCCGTAGTCTAAATTGGTCTTCAGGGTCCGCAGTCCCTGGACCACATGGCGATTGCCCACTACGAATCCGACCCGCCAGCCCGCCATGTTATAGGTTTTAGACATGGTGTGAAATTCCACCCCAATGTCCTTCGCCCCAGGAATTTCCAGCAAGCTCGTGGGTTGATAGCCATCAAAAGCCAGCTCTGCATAGCACAAATCATGTACCAGCAAAATCTCGTAGTGACGGGCAAAGGCCACAATCTCTTCGTAGAACTCCCGAGGTGCCGTGGCAGCGGTAGGATTGCTGGGATAGTTGAAATACAGAATCTTCGCCCGCTCCGCTATCGCACTGGGAATCCGGCTGAGATCAATTCAGCCAATTTTGTTCCGGCTTCAGCATCAAATGATAAAGCTCGGCTCCAGCAATTAGCGGGCCGCGAAAATGCGGCGGATAGGAAGGGCTGGGCACGAGGACTAAGTCTCCCGGATTGACGTAGGCCAATGCCAAATGGGTCAACCCTTCCTTGGAACCCAATAGGGGCAATGCCTCACCCTCTGGATCCAGTTTGACGCCATAGCGTCGGTAGTACCAATCCGTAATGGTTTTGCGAAAACTCGCGGTGCCTTCAAAGGGCGGATAACCGTGGTAAGTGGGATTGGCCATGGCGGCGATCGCCGCATCAATCACGGGCTGGGGCGGTGGACCATCGGGATTGCCCATGCCCAAGTCAATCAAGTCTAACCCTTGCTCCCGAGCCCGCATCTTCAACTCCTCCAGCCGTGCAAACACGTACTGGGGCAACTTACTGAGGCGATCGGCGGGTTTAATCATCATTCCATCGGTCATGACTGCACCTCCGGGGTCAGCGCATTGGCCAAGGCACCAGCGGAAAAGCCCGCCGGAGAACTAGCAGCGGTGAAAAGAGCCGGGGGCAGAGGAGCAGTCGTAGAAACCATAGCAGCAACCAGGTCGACCGGATCAACAGTGAAAGGTAGGTGATGAATATCAGATTGAGGGGCACAGGCAATTTCGGCAGCATGCTGCAAATCAGCCAACGACACGAGAGACATGCCCAAATCGTTGAGGCTCGTAGGCAACCCAATCTCTTGGTAGAACCCCAGTAATTGCTGGCGGGCCGTGGCCGCCAGTTGATTGCTCCGCAACAGTTCTTCCAGTCGCAACTGGACCAGAATGCCATAGGCTACTTTTTCGCCATGGAGCGTGCCGTGACTGGCAAGCACATGGGTAAGGCCGTTGTGCACGGCGTGGGCAGCCACCGTGCGACATTGGGCACCCCCCAAGCCCCCAATCACGCCCGCCAAGAGCACCGTGGCATCGACGACTTCTTGCCAAAGAGCACCGCCCGGTTCCCGCAGTGCCGCCGCCGACTGTTGCAAGAGCAAATCCCGCAGCACGCGGGCTTGCTGTACCGCTGCCACAATTAAGGTTTGCTGAGAGTTACCGCTGCTCACAGAAGCCTCGTACCACTTGGCGATCGCATCGCCAATCCCCGCCACTAAGGTCCTCTGGCTGGCCGTTTGCACCAACGCATAGTCTAAAATCAGTAGATTCGGGCATTGCAATAAAGGGACATCATACAGAAACGCACCCGTCTCGGAGTAAACATTCGATAGGGCCGTCCAAGCGGCACAGGTGGCGGCGGAAGTCGGAATCGTAACCACCGGCAGCGTCAACTGATGCGCCAACAGCTTGGCTGCATCCAACGCCTTGCCCCCGCCCACACCAATAATCAAGTCAGCGGCATGCTCGTGGGCGGCAACGCGCAAACGCGCCAAGGCAACTTCACTGCAATCAGGATGGTAAGACGCCGAGGTCGCTTCCAAGCCACCCTGGACTAACGCAGGGTGGAGCAACGGCTGCACCGCCGCCAGGGTGGAAGCTCCCCCAACAATCAGGGGCCGCTTTCCCAACCGGGCCAAGGCGGCAGCAGACTGCGGCAACACTTCCCTGCCTCGAACCACCTGTGCGGGTGCAACAGTGAGAGGAAACACAGCAGAAGTCAGGGTAGACATGGGGAGAAAAAATTCTGTGGGTCTTCTAGGATACTCTATGCCGTGGGCTTGGGTAACTGCGCCAGTTGATCTTTGAAGAGCTCGATAGCGGCATTCGGGTCTTCTCTCTCTCCCAGCGATCGCCGAATTTGTCCCAAATAGGCCAATTGCGAGACTCCGGGCTTTGGATGCAGCACCGTCCGCGCCCGAATCAACATTTTATTATCGCCCGTGGCCAAGCGGCCCGGGGAATACATGTCGATCGCCGCCTGCCGCAGCGTGGCTTCCACCTCAGATTCAGTTACTGTAGGGGGCACGGCAATCACCACCAAGGTCGCGCCCGTATCAAAGGCCCGCGTGTAGTGGACCGCTCCCGGAATTTCGGGGCGGATAAACAGCCCCAAACTCAGCCCAAACAGGCCCCCGGTGAGCACCCCCGTAAACCCAGTCACTCCCACCAGGCGAAAGCGAATGCCCCACTTCAAAACCCATGCGAGTCCGGTGAGGATCCCCAAAGCAATCGTGGCACAGCCCGACCAGAGCGCGAAAAGTTGGAATTGTTCAGTGGAGATCATAGGTCCAAGACATTTAAAGGGCACAGAAAGAGCACAGCAAAAAAGCAGGGCGAATTCAGAGCACAGCGCATGTTGGCAGTCGCAGCGCTGCCGACTATTACTGATTATTCCAATAGCCAAGCTTTTACCCGTTCCAGACTTTTCCATCCCGGCTTGCGGGTCAATCCGTCTTCAATATTTTGCAGGACCTCTTCCTTCAATTCAGCCACCACCATAATCACCTGTTGGGCCATTTCAACATGCTGGCGAACACCTTTTTTGTTCGTGTCCAGCATAGCCACCGCCAGGTTAATCCGAGCTTGTGGATCCTGTGCATTCAGTTTTACTGCCGTTTGGGCTGCTGCAAAGGCCATCGCCGGTTTATCCACGAGCAAGTACAGCCATGCCAAGCAGGTCCAGGCCGAACTGGTCTTGCGGGAGCGATCGCACACTTCCTTAAATACCGGAATCAGCGTTTCCGGATCTTCTCCCGCCTTATAACGGGCCAGTCCATCATCAAATAAGGCTTCAACAGTCTGAGTCATAGCAAACCATGGAAATTCGCAAAAAGAAAGTTCGCAAAATCGCAAAAAACAGAGCCAGCCTCGTCAATTTCGACTGCTGACTCTCTTTGGATAATACCGGAAGATGGGAGCCTCTTGGGTCCGCTATGCCGAAAACGACTTGCCACACCCACAGGTTTGATCCGCATTGGGATTGGTGAATTGAAAGCCACCCCCAATTAGGGCATTGCTATAGTCCAGCACAAGGCCGTAAAGATACAGCAGGCTCTTAGGATCGCAGATGACCTTAAACCCATCGTAGTCGTACACCTCGTCGGTGGGCTGAATGTTGGCAAGGTCTTCAAAATCCATCATGTAAGACATCCCCGAACAACCGCCATTCCGAACACCCACCCGCAGACACAAATCCTTACCTTGCTGCTCTCGCAATTGCAGGACGTGCTTGAGGGCATTATCGGTCATTTGAATGCCGCGCTGTTGGGGTTGTGCAACCGTTGTTGTGGCTTGAGTCATAGGTGAACGTCCTTGCCGATTCCAAATATTCGTATAGCGGTGCTGATTTTAATCGCCGATCTTAATCATAGTCGGTTAATGCCTCTATCGGCTAAGCCTACCCTTAGCAAAAGCCCCATCGGACACTAGGGACGGCATTTCCCGACTGCTTTAATCCAATCGACTCGGTACCTTCTAGACTACGTTATTTGATGTCAACAGATTGCGGAGTGAGATTAGTGTTTATCATGAATAACTACGTGAGCGATTGCACTGCCTTGCCTTCCTTCGCGTCGATCACTGCTATCGATGGACTTTATGACTGCCCTGAATCACTCTACCCAACGTCGGCTCAAGCAACTTCCCTGCGTCCCCAGTGTGTGGGAAGGCGATCGGCGACGACTGAACCGAGGGGCACAGTCCTCCATGGATTGGCCAGATGCCAACACTAGTAGCGCCTCAGAGGGCGATTGCATTCTCTGGGTGGATGGCTCCCAGGGTATTGTGCGGGCCATGGATGTGGTTCCCCTGGAAACGGGGCCAGAGGCCGTGGTCCGAACGCTGTTAAAAGCAATGGAGTATCCCCACAATCCCGCTAGTCCGGCTCGTCCCCAAAAAATTGTGGTCCGCGATCGCGAAATTCTATTTTTCCTGCGGGGCGTTTTGCAGGACATGGATATTGCCCTAGACTACGTACCCGATTTGCCGTTGATTGACGAGATTTTTCACAGCTTTGAAGATGCGATCGGCAGTCGCCCCCCCCAACTGCCCCCGGCCTACCTGGAAAGCCTGCCCCAAAAGGCGATGGACCTGTGGGCGGTTGCCCCGTGGAGTGTTCTCGCCGATCACGAAATTTTGGCCATTGAACTCAACCAGTGGGATTTAACAACCCTCTATGCGTCGGTTATGGGCATGCTGGGCATGGAATACGGCATTTTGTTCTACCGCTCGCTGGATTCGCTGCGCCGCTTCCGCCAGCGGGTACTGCATAACGAATCCCTGGAACAAATGGAAGAAGCCTTCCTCGGACAGGATTGCCTATTTGTCACCTTTGAGGGCATCGACGAGGAGATTGATACAGAGGAGATCAACCTGGGCATGTTGCCGCCCGATCAAATCGAGCCTGTCTTTGGCACCTTGCACCCCTTGGAAGGCATGCGATCGTTTCTTTACGAAGAAGAATCAGCAGCACTGTTCGTGGCCCTGGACGCCATCCAACGCTTGATGAAGCAGCACGGCAAGAAATTTCTGAACGATGCCTTCCCGGCTATTAGCAGCCGCTACAAAATTCCTAACCCGGAAGCAGAGGATAAGGCCACGCTCTCTGTCAAGGTATCTACCCTCCCCGATCTGGCTGCCGAATTGATGGAGATGGCAGGTGCTCCCGATGATGACCTACCCACGATGCCCATGATTCGGGACGACTTGGTTCCCGAAAATGCTTTTCTGTCCCTGGGCGTGGTGCCCTGGGACATGTTGGAACACCTGCGTACTGGCGCAGAGCACTACCAGCCTGAGGAATTTACCGCAGCGGGGGATGGGTTACCCGTGGTGATGATTCAAACTTCCCGTCCTAAGGCCAAGACGTTGATTGAGGCCATTCAAGCAGCAGGGGGCCTAACGGCTATCTGCTTTAATCCAGGGGAGGATCCCTTCGAGGGCGATCGCTACGATCTGGGACTCCTGCAAACAGGCAATGGCGACCTTCACCTCTTTGGTGAATTTGGCGAAGCCGATCCCACCCATGCCGCTGCCCGCAAAAAATGGGATCAGCGTTGCAAAAAGACAAAGGGCTACTGCGGCTTGATCATCGCCAAGGGCATGACGGGGGCGACGCGGGGCAACCCTCAACTCAAAGACATGGTGGGGCTTTTTGAAACTAAATCGATGTCGCCCAAGGATTTGGCCCTGGGCACCTTACAACTCACGATGGCTGTGGATTGGACTTAGTAGTGTCGCCAATTGTGAGGGTGGCAAGGTGATTAAGATCACCCATAAAACAATACCCATTGGGGTCGCCAGAAGTTGGCCGTTAGGAATCACATGCTGATTCCTAACGGCCAACTTCTGATTTTTGCCTGTCTCATTTTGCCTGTCTAACTCAGAGAGCTATCACGGCATCCGTGTCATCTCGCCAGCATTATTTCTGGCTCTAGCGTCATTTTTAGCCTTATTTAAGGCGGAAATAAGTTTCACTTAAATCTCATTGATCAGACAAAATTCTCATGATTGAGGAAGCTATGATATTTCAGTAAAGGCAGCATAAAGTCAGTTTATTCGCATACGTGTATCCCCTAGTATTGATGTGCACCTTGAGGGTGAGCTCTTGCGTAGATCTAGTGAAAGGAGCTTTGCGGGCTCGGAACTATTACACATTGATCTAGACCCATATTTTGTTGAGCAGGCATTGGGTTCAGTAAGTATTGAGTTCAACAAGTATTTCGGTTTTTCCCGGAACTCTGAGACACCGTTGTGATCTAAGAGCAAAGGCAGGGAACGCTCAGGGTATGGAGTCTTGGTCGGAAGCCTCTGCACTTTTCATAAAGCAGGTCGCACGATCGCACATTCCAGCACGTTATTTTGATTGTTTCACGAAGTGAAATTTGAAGCTCATGTCGCACTGTTCCATCGGTTCAATTCTTTTGAAAAGTGGTCTGATTACCGAAAGTCAGCTCGACGAGGCGTTGCAACAACAACAGCAGCAAGCCAATTTCCGAGGCTGGCGACGACTGGGGGAAATCTTGATTGATTTGGGCTGGATTAGTCCCCAGGACTTGAAATCCGCCCTGGATCGGCAGGCCCAACTGATTGAAATTGAATTTTTTGGCATTCGTTCTCATCCATCAACCCGAAGTTGGTCAAAGCGGAGTTTGGATGTCTTGGGGGCGATTGTCGGGCTGAGTGGACTGACGCTCCTATTGCCCTTCCTAACCCTAGCGATTAAACTGGATTCCCCCGGGCCTCTCTTTGTGACCCAGACCCGGATTGGGCTGCGGGGCAAACAGTTTAAGCTTTGGCGTTTCCGGACCACTGCACCCCAGACTCCCCACGGCGATACTCGCTTTGCCCCAGAAGGATCTCCCCCTGCCCCCCCGCGAGTAACGCGGATAGGGCGTGTTCTCCGACGGTTCTATCTGGATGAACTCCCCCGATTTTGGAATGTGCTGATCGGTGAAATGAGCTTAGTGGGAACGCGTCCGCCCACGTTGGATGAAGTCCAGTTTTACACGGACAGCGAGTGGCGGCGACTGGCCATTAAACCAGGAATCACAGGACCATGGCAGGTGAGATCGCAGAAGCATGCCCTCAATTTTGACAGTGCGGTAGAAATGGATCTGTCCTATATCAATGGCTGGAAATCTTCCGTTGATCTGCAAATTCTTTCAGACGCAGCGCGGCATATGTTGGGCGGGGCGGGGCGCGCCCAACGGTTACAGCCCACCGCCAGTCCCGATACCGTCACGATTTTGAATGTCCCCATCGATAATTTGTCTATCCAGGAGCTTCTAGAGCGGCTGGACTCCGGCGTTGTTTTGACTCCTAACGTCGATCACTTGATGAAACTTCAGTGGGATGAAGAATTCCACGACACCTACGCCCAAGCGGACTATCTTGTGTGTGATAGCCAGGTTTTGTTTTACGCCTCTCGCTTTTTAGGAACACCGCTGAAGGAAAAAATTTCGGGCTCTGACCTATTTCCCATCTTTTGTGACTACCATCGGGATCATCCTGAGATCACAATTTTCCTGCTGGGGGGAGCGGCAGGGGTAGCCGCCCAAGCAATGGAACGGATCAATCAGAAAATTGGACGTAATATTATCATCGCCGCGCACTCGCCTTCCTTTGGATTTGAGAAAAATGAACAGGAGTGCCAGGACATTATTGAGATGGTCAATCGGTCTGGGGCAACGGTCTTGGCGGTGGGCGTCGGTGCACCCAAGCAAGAAAAATGGATATGTAAATATCAGCATCAGTTAACCACTCCGAAGATCTTTATGGCGGTAGGAGCCACGATTGACTTTGAAGCCGGTACAATTCAACGCGCTCCGAAGTGGGTGAGCCAGATTGGAATGGAATGGCTATTTCGGATTGCCTGCGATCCAAAACGCCTCTGGAAACGCTACATCATGGACGATCTGCCGTTTTTCGGCCTGCTGCTAAAACAGCGATTTGGTCTCTATACTCCGCCCGCATTTCACCAATCTCTGGCCAAGCGGCGATCGCTGCCTGCTCCACCGCCAACCCTGCCCCAGCCCGTGCGCGAAGTCAAAATGTAGCCAACCCACGCGGCGGGCTACTGGGATGAATGCAGCGGCATCATCGCCATAGGTAAACGCGCCGCGATGTAACGTCTGCGTGCTTCCCTTTCACGAACTACTAAGAATCATCAAATTCCTGTTATGGGATGGAGTGGTGGTGCCCTCAATGGTACGATGAGCAGCTATAGCTAGGGGTGCCTGACATGGTGTTCAGGCTGAGATACACCCTTAGAACCTGAGTCTGGGTAATTCCAGCGGAGGGAAGCTGTTTATCTTGAGGAACTAAATATGCGGACAGAATGGGTCGCCAAGCGACACGGACAAAGTAACGTGTCTCAGATGCATTATGCCCGTCAGGGTATTGCCACGGAAGAAATGCACTATGTCGCCCAGCGCGAGGCCCTGCCAGTGGATTTGATTCGTGAAGAAGTGGCCCGTGGCCGGATGATCATCCCGGCCAATATTAATCATCCCAATTTGGAACCCATGGCGATCGGGATTGCCTCGAAGTGCAAAGTGAACGCTAACATTGGCGCATCGCCCAACTCATCTAACCTCGCGGAGGAAGTCGATAAGCTGAACCTAGCGGTCAAGTACGGAGCCGATACCGTGATGGACCTGTCCACAGGCGGCGGCAATCTTGACGAAATTCGGACGGCGATTATCCAAGCGTCCCCCGTGCCGATTGGGACGGTGCCGATTTACCAGGCATTGGAAAGCGTCCACGGGAATATCGAGCAGCTCACTGCGGATGACTTTCTGCATATCATCGAAAAACATGCCCAGCAGGGCGTGGACTATATGACGATCCACGCGGGGATCTTGATTGAACATTTACCACTGGTCCGCGATCGCATCACCGGCATTGTTTCTCGGGGAGGCGGCATTCTGGCCCGTTGGATGCTGCACCACCACAAACAAAATCCGCTCTATACCCACTACACCGACATCATCGAGATCTTCAAACGGTACGATGTGTCTTTTAGTTTGGGGGATTCTTTGCGTCCCGGTTGCACCCACGATGCTTCTGATACCGCGCAATTGGCCGAACTGAAAACCCTGGGACAGTTAACCCGTAAAGCCTGGGAACACAATGTCCAGGTTATGGTAGAAGGGCCGGGACATGTGCCGATGGATCAAATCGAGTTCAACGTGCGCAAGCAAATGGAGGAGTGTTCGGAAGCCCCCTTCTATGTGCTAGGCCCCTTAGTCACAGATATTGCCCCCGGCTATGACCACATTACATCGGCCATCGGGGCTGCCATGGCAGGTTGGTATGGTACAGCCATGCTGTGCTACGTGACCCCGAAAGAGCATTTGGGCTTACCCAATGCGGAGGATGTGCGCAATGGGTTAATCGCCTATAAGATTGCGGCCCATGCAGCGGATATTGCCCGCCACCGTCCGGGGGCCCGCGATCGCGATGACGAATTGTCCAAGGCCCGCTATAACTTTGACTGGAATCGCCAGTTTGAGTTATCCCTGGACCCAGAACGAGCAAAGGAATACCACGATGAAACCCTGCCTGCCGATATTTACAAAACTGCGGAGTTTTGCTCCATGTGCGGTCCTAAGTTCTGCCCCATGCAGACCAAGGTAGATGCCGATGCCCTAACGGAACTTGAGAAGTTTCTAGAAAAGGAAAAGGTAGTCGCGTAGCAACTATAGCGACCATTAGATTTTGGATTAAATCCAAAATCTAATGGTCGCTATAGAGCACCAGTGTTCACGAAATCACTACCGGGGGGGCCGCCGCCGCTGCAAAAACTCCGGAATATCTAAACCACTGTTGCGCATTTTCGGCTCATTCTCGCGGATGGGCGCAGGCACAGGCGCGGTGGTGGGCTTTGGGGTTGCAGCCGAAGTCGGCGTGGATCGCTTGGCGGAATCTAATTTGACGCGAGGGGGGGGACGTCGCCCGTAAATCCCGTGGCAATGACGGTAATGCGCACTTCGCCTTGGAGGCGATCGTCAATCACAGCTCCAAAAATAATATTGGCATTGGGATCAACGACTTCGTAAATAATTTCAGCCGCCGCATTGACCTCGTGTAGGGTGAGGTCACTTCCCCCCGTTATATTAAAGACAACGCCGCGTGCGCCTTCGATGGAGGATTCCAACAAGGGAGAGGAAATAGACGCGATCGCCGCTTCCCGCGCCCGCGATTTCCCCGACCCAATGCCAATGCCCATCAGCGCTGAACCCGCATCCGCCATAACCGCACGCACATCGGCAAAGTCCACGTTGACCAAGCCAGGAATTGTAATAATATCAGAAATACCTTGCACGCCCTGGCGCAGAACATCATCTGCAGAGCGAAATGCCTCCTGAACTGGCGTTTGTTCTGAAATCACGGCCAGCAGTTTATCATTGGGGATCACAATTAGCGTATCCACACAGCCTTGAAGCGCGGCAATCCCCTCATCCGCCTGACTGCTGCGTCGCCGCCCCTCAAAGGCGAAGGGACGCGTGACAATTCCCACCGTCAACGCGCCCATTTCCTTCGCCACCTCGGCCACGATCGGCGCGGCACCCGTACCCGTTCCCCCGCCCATACCCGCCGTGATAAACACGAGATCTGAACCTTCCAGCGCCGTCGCAATATCATCGCGAGACTCTTCCGCAGCTTTCTGGCCAATGGCCGGATTACCCCCTGCGCCCAACCCACGGGTGAGCTTTTGCCCCATTTGCAAGCGATTGATCGCATCAGAACTGGTGAGGGCTTGGGCGTCAGTATTAATTGACCAAAACTCCACTCCCGAAATATTTCCCGCTATCATGCGGTTGACTGCGTTGCCACCGCCCCCACCAACACCAATGACTTTAATCTTTGCTACACTACCTGGCACAATATCACCCCGCTTCACGGCTTCCCCCGGCATACCCTTTGGTGCTTGATTGGAATATAGACCCGAATTGCTAAAGGCGTTAGCAGCATCGGTCGCTGAAGAATTAGATTGACTTTCAGAGTTGGAGCTTTGGTGCGCGTGCCCCACGGGGTGGTTAAGTGTCATTGGGCTAGCATCTGAATTACTATTAGGCTTCATTAGGAATCGTAACCGTTACAAACGTACTGCAAACCTGGGGCGATCGGCGGGAAAATGGGTTGTGCCTTTAAGACAATTGATCATACCAGAGATGTCCAAAACCTGAACTTCACCCATAGCAACGAACCGTTGATTAGTGAAGTAATCGGTATCAATGATGTCACATCTTAGACATTATGGCGGATTGGATTGTGGAGAATCTGACGCGGCAGCTTCGGGTGAAGCGGCTGGGGATGCACCAAACTGAACGGTGGGAATCTTGGGATCGAGCAAATTAATGTAGGCAACTTGACTAAAATCCATGCGACCGGACAGCTTGCGCATGCGGTCCAAAACACTCAGTTGGTAGCCAAACTGGCTGCCATAGGGACCAACCCTGACGTTCCCAATTTCGGTCTTCAGCACCACATTGTTAACATCGCGCCAATCAATTTCAAGAATCTTAACGGAACTACGGCTTACCTCTTGATATAGCTTAGACCAGTAGGGACGATACTGATCCGGGTTACCCAGTACTTTTAATGTGGGTAGTTTGAGGGCTGGATCAAAAGTAGTGTAGCGTTCCAGTGGAATCCAGGTGCCATTGGCATCCAGTAGACCGCTGGTCGCGGCACCATTTCCCTGTGCCGAAGTTCCCTGTGCCGAAGAGGGGTTAGGAATCGCGATCGCCACAGGGTAGCGCTCTTGAATTTGCACCACCAATCCGGGAGGGACGAGCTGCCGATGCACTTTGGCATCAGCAATGGGAGCCTTATCTTTTACCGTTTGGGCCAGGGCCTCGGGTTCAACCCGCCAGAGCGACTGAGGAAACGCAATGGGGACCAGCGATCGCACCGATTGGCTCGAAATATAGGTATTGCCTTCAACCTGGATCTGATCCGTAGACCGCAACACCCACATGGGCAAGGTCGCGGCCCAGACCACACCTCCCGCTAATCCACATACACCCACCATCCGCCAACCCAGACGCAGGGTCCGAATGCGCCGCCGCTGCTGCAACTGTCGCCGTCGCTGGGCTAATTTTGTGGGGGAAACTGATGCAATGCCCGTCATAGAAACCGTTCCGGGGGAGGGAGAAATTGAACCGAACCAAGTTCCTCCCCATTTAATCACTCATTGCAGTTTTTGCAAGGGAAAATAGTGATGATTTCCGCCAATCCATCGGCGAGGGTTGGCGGATCCCGTAGCAGGGCTTGGTGCATATGCAAAATCACGGTTTCGGGAACGGGGCGATCGCGGCGCGCATTCCGAGATAGGCAGGTTTGCACGGGCGTGTGTAGCCAAATGCCAATAATTTGGGTGAAGCCGCAGGCCCGCGCAAGGGCGATCGCCTGCCGCCGATGCTCAGGCTGGGCATTCGTAGCGTCATATATCACCGACACCGCATAGGGCAACTGCTGCTGTACCGCCTGCCGGAATTGCCGCGCCACCGCCGCCTCCACCATTGGCCAAGGCCCTTGCACCGCAGCATCCCCGAACAGCTCAGCCCGAATCGCATCGGTGGCGATCACGCGCCGCCGCGCGTCCGCGGCTGCCCACTCCGCCGCATAGGTAGATTTGCCGCTTCCCGGCAAGCCAATCAGGAGCAGCAGAGGGGCAGGGAGGGATGCTTCCCCCGGCATAGGTGGAACAGAAATCACCCTTCCCCCTTCCCCTGGAAACCACGGCTTAAATCAGGCTTAAATCACAGTGCCATCGGGAATACTGGCATTCTTGAGCACTACTACAATGCCGCTGCGAATATAAAAGCCTTGGCTTTCCCGTTCCGCTTCTTCAACGTGATCTTTGTTAATGATGCGGACGTTGGAGCCAATGCGCGCATTCTTGTCGATAATAGCGCGACGTACCGTAGTATCCGGACCAATGCCCACAGGAATATCCAGCATGCCCGATTCTTCGGCGGTCTGCCGTTCCACGTAGGACTGGTAAAAGTCCGCACCCATAATCAACGTATCTTCAATAATGCAGCCGGATTCAATGCGCGATCGCACGCCTAGAACCGAGTGGGTCACCGAGCAGTTCTTCAGAATGCAGCCATCGCCAATCAACGACTCGCGGATTTGGCAGTCCAACAGTTTACTGGGCGGCAAATAACGTTGACGGGTATAAATGGGCGCTTTCTCGTCGTAGAAGCTAAAGGGCGGGCGGGGCTGCTGAGTCAGCGCCAGATTGGCGTCATAGAACGCTTCGATCGTCCCAATGTCTTCCCAATATCCATTGAATAGAAAGGCTTGAACGTTGTGGTCGGGGGCGGCAGAGGGAATAATCTCTTTGCCAAAGTCAGTATGGTCGAGCGATCGCTTCAACAGCTTGATTAGCACATCGCGCTTGAAAACATAGATGCCCATGGACGCAATATAGGGCAGTTGTTCCGCTTCATCCGCAGAGAGGCCCAGAGCGGTCGTATCCACCCGCATATCGAGCAGCGCATCGCCCTTAGGCTTTTCGCTGAACTTGACCACCCGACCGGTTTCATCCGTTTTCATCACGCCAAATTCAGATGCCCGCCGCTGATCCATCGGCACAACGGAAATGGTGATGTCGGCATTGGTTTCCCGATGACGGCGAACAAACTCGCCATAATCCATCCGATACAGATGATCCCCAGATAGGATTACGAATTCGTCAATATCCAACTCCTCAAACAGCCAAATATATTGCCGCACTGCATCCGCCGTACCCTGGAACCAATTAGGGTTTTCGGGAGTTTGTTGGGCGGCCAGCACCTCAACAAAACCTTCGCTAAAGCCGGAAAAGTTGTAAGCACGGGATAGATGACGATTTAGGGAGGCAGAGTTAAATTGAGTGAGAACGTAAATTTTAAATATGCCGGAGTTAATGCAATTACTCACGGGAATATCAATAAGTCGATACTTACCAGCAAGTGGCACTGCGGGCTTGGCCCGAAGCTTAGTAAGGGGATAAAGACGGGTTCCGGCACCGCCTCCCAAAATAATAGCTAAAACTTTTTTCACAACAAACCTCTTGTGCCTCGGCTTCCCATCTATATCTTGGGGGTGGATGGCACGGTTTGCAAGGTCTAGTTAAAAAAAGCCTAAAAAATCCGGATCCATCCGGGGATCAATCTTTTCTAGGGCAATTCAGCTAGGATTCTGGGGTGTTCTGCAGCACTTTTCCATCGGCCTCAAGCCGTCTCTCAGGCGGTAATAGACTAGTTCAATTGTTCGTAAAAATCAATTTGAACCACACGATTATGCTGCACCTCAAATGACAGTTGGGCTGCCACAGCGTCTAGGAAATAAATCAGCCGAATTGCCTTGTCTGTGTGCTGGATAGAACTGGGTGGGCCATAGCGCTCAATCACCTGCTGGCAGGAATCACCCACTCGAATGCGATCTCGGGTGCGCCATTGGGAACTGCGGGTAGAAACCGCGAATACCGAAAATGGACCTCCGGGAATATCCTCCACCAACTGGATGCGGATCCCGTCGTAGTCAAAGATACGGACCTGACCACAGCAGGGCCAGTCTTTTGTTTCGATGCGGCGGGGCTGACCCAGCTTGGCCCGCACCTGGGCTTCGGTAGACAGGGCAGAGATGCCACCAATTTCCAAACTATCAAAGGAAATTGGGCGGAGGGGCAGTTGAGCCTGCCACCCCGAAGACTGGGGGATGGGCAGGGCGGCTCCGGCAGCAGCAAGGGCACCAGGAGCAAGGGTATCAGCAGCAAGGGCATGAAGAGGGAGAACGGACCAGGGCATGATGACAGCCCAAGGCATAGCAGCGGACCAAGTTGTGGTTAAGGCCCTGATGAATGGACGGGCGATCGTCAAGGCATGCGGTATTGAATGCGTTGGGATTGAGTGCGGTATTGAATGGGGCATTGTCCAAGTTGGGAGAAAGGACAAGTTGGGAAAAAAGAACTGGGATAGTGTGGGCAGCGACAGGTTAGGTGGTCCAGATGGAGTTCTTTAAGGCGCGGGTTGATGCATTTCGCGATGGACAATCAGACCAATTTGAAGGGCATCCTGTAGCACTTGGCTATATTGCGTGGCTTGGTGATTGACTTCTAAGGTCCGGAGGGTGGCCAGGTTGGTTTCAATTAGGGCTAGGACTTCTGGCTGACGGGCGAGGAATCCCCGGTGCTCCCGCAGGATTCGCTCCGTCTGGAGGCCAGAGACGAGACTGGCCCGAGTGAGTTGGAGACATGCTAAGGCCGCTTGGCGATCGCCGGTGGCCAGAGTTGCGCCGTTTCCCAATTGATCCAGCACGTGCACGGCGTGCAGAATGGCGTGATGGCGATCGACGGCGTCCAACAGGGGCATGAGAGTGCGAAACCGAGGTGTTATGTGGCGCATGTAAAGGTTCCAAGCGATTACAGCAAGGCCCGTAGTACCCAGCCACAGGGCCAGGAAGCGGGCGATCGCCGCCGGATCTTGTCCAGCATGGCGCGTTAGGAGCAGTGCCACCGGAATGGACACCACACTCAGCACCAATGCCCCCACAATTTCCGTGAGGCAAAACCTGATCAATCGTTCTGAGTTGCGAAACACCGAGGGCCGATACACTCCGCCAAATACGCCGCCGATGAACAAATCCCCAACTTCTACGCCAGTCAGACGTTCTAGCTCAGCGTCAGGAATGATCAGGGTCGCTAAATCGGGTTGCATAGTTACGTGACGTACCGTCGGTTAAATCGGGCCAGTAAATCGGGCCAGTAAATCGGGCCAGTAAATCGGGCCAGTAAATCGGGCCAGTAAATCGGGCCAGAATCGGGCCAGTAAATCGGGTCAGTTCAGCCTGGCTGCTAAAGTCATCCGGCCTGTTCACTGGGCCGCTAGAACTCAAAACAGCAGGTTGTTGATCGCATTCCATACACCCGTAAAAAAGGTACCTTCGCGATCGCGAAACAGCACAAATTGCCCCGGCGAACCAAAAAATGGCCGCAGGGTCCAGCCTAATTGAGTCCCGACAAATCCATACAGCCCTAACCAAAACCGTAGAATATTCGTGCGGATTTTGACGCTTTGGGAACTGTCATCCTCAGCTATGGGCTTCATGATTTGATACAGGAATGATACGCCCAGCACCCCGGTCAGGGTGAAGATGGCAACATTGAGGAGCAGAAAAAAGGAATAGTCGTTGACTGTAATCAAGAAAAACAAGGTGACCGGGGCAAACCCACACAGCAGAATAGCAATCACCGAAACTGCCGTTAGCAAGTAAGCAATATGCTGAATCAGCGTTTTTTTGGAGCCAAAAAGGGCGTTAAAGATGTAAAGCGTTGGGATACAAACAATCAGAGTAATTAAGTAGAGCGCGGGGAGTTTGATTGCCGAAGCCAGAATTTGGATGGGGCTATGAAAAGCGCCAATAATTGCCCCATACAGCGCAAAAAAACAAAAGCTGGACAGGAGTAGAGCAGAAATTTTGCTTTTGAGTTTAATGCCGTTATGAATATCCTCAAGGAAGGTTTGGCGATCGCGCAGCAAAGCCATCACCGTGGAAAAATAATTCATACAGTGTCCTCAAAAATAAAGCTGTTCGCAGATCAAGCTGTTCTCGGAGACGCCGCCGCCGCGTATGGCGAAGCGCTCAACTACCCGGTTGTATTACCCGGTTGTATTGAATACAAGCCAAACCCGACACATTACGTAAATCCTAGCTAGAGGCTTGCATGTGACAGAACTATTTGGAGGTGGCGGCGCACTTGGACCGTGGCTTGAATGTGGCGGAACTGAAATATAGATTTTTTTTAGCGTGTAGATTATTGTTCTGCAGTCCGGGTGTTGTATTCAATCAAGCGTGATTGTCGTTTGAACAATTTCCCCAGATAAAAGCGCAGTGCCCCTTGGGCTTGGGGAAACTTACCTAAAATACAGGAGCCCGCGTAAAGCATGGCGTCTTCCCGGACCAGCCCAGAGTGCTGCCAGTACTGATAAATCCGATAAGTCATCACCGCATAACCGACCCATAGCAGGGCACTGAGCCCGTGGGTCACCCCGATCGCCGCCACACTCATCAGGGGAATGGCCACTCCCCACACCAGAATGCTGCGGGTTTCCTTCGTCCAGTGACGCTCGGGGGGGGCACCGTGCAACCATGCCCCCTCAGCGTAGGCATATCCGCCGCGCACCATGCGTTTCCACCACTGACCAAACTGAGTCATCTGGGCATCGTGTAGGGTCATTTCGGCATCCAACCGCCAAATTTTATAGCCCGCTTGGCGGAGGCGCACACAGAGTTCGGGTTCTTCTCCAGCAATCAGCGTGGGGTTGTAACCCCCAACCTTCTGCAGGGCGGCTACCCGCATCATGGCATCACCGCCACAGGCTTTGGCTTCACCAATGGGGGTATTCCACTCCAGATCGCAGAGGCGGTTGTAGGGAGACGCCGTGGGGAAGCGTTCGCGTCGCCGACCACAGACAACCGCCAGTTCGGGATGCTGCTGTAAGTGCTGCTGGGCCGTGGCCAGCCAGTCCGTGATGACTTCACAATCACCATCGACGAATTGCACAAATTCAAGGTCGGGGACAAGTTCTAGGAGGGCGGCCAGTCCAGTGTTGCGAGCTCGGGCTGCCGTGAAAGGAATCGTCAGATCAAGCTCGACGACGTGGACATTCAGCGATCGCGCCAAAGCCACGCTGCCATCGGTCGATCCCGAATCCACATACACCACAGGGGTGGTGGGGCTGACTACCGATTCTAGGCATTGCCGGAGGCGCTGCCCCTCATTTCGTCCAATTGCAACTAATCCGACTCGGCTCACACTGATATCCTCTCTTAAATCCATCGCTAGCTAACATACCCACGTTGGGGCACGGGCCAATCTACCCGGTTCCTATCCGGCCAGATTACCTTTTTAGCTCATATTTCGGGTTTCTCTGGGGCAGATCAGGATGATTTAGTCGTCGGAAGCGAAGAGATCAATCTTGGGCGGTAACTTTTTATAGAAATCTCCTAACTGGCAGCAATCGGTGCTTCAGGCATAGCTTCGGGAGCGACTTCGGGGGTATCGTCGGGGGCTTGGGGCGGATGGAAATAATCATAGATCTGCTGAGCCAGACGCGGACCAATGCCGGGGACTGTGGCGATTTGTTGGAGACTGGCCTCTCGGATGTAGTCAATGGAACGGAAGGTCGCAAGGAGTTGTTTTTGCCGGTGGTGTCCAAGACCGGGGATTTCTTCCAGACGCGATCGCCGCATGCCGATCGCCCCGCTGCTGGCGATGAAAGCTAACGGCAAAGCGGTGGGCCTCATCCCGCAGGCGACGCAACAACTGGACACCCGGTTGCTCAGAATTCGTTTCTAGGGGTTGAGACTCTCCGGGCAGGAAAATTTCCTCCCGCTGTTTGGCCAGACTGACCACCCGAATGTCTTCCAGCAGGTTCAGTTCCCGCAGAACGGCCACCACCGCAGACAATTGCCCCTTGCCGCCATCAATCATAATCAAGTCGGGAAAGTCCCCCAGGGGAGAGGTGTGCTTCCGCAGGACGGCAGACTCATCTTGTTCAGGCTTAATGTCTTCGCCACGGGCCTTGGCCGCCGCGTATTTGCGAAAGCGGCGACCAATCACTTCCGCCATGCTGGCAAAATCATCGGAGTGGCCACTGGTAACGGTGGGATCCTTAATTTTGTAGTGGCGGTAATGTTGCTTAGCGGGCATGCCATCCACAAAGACGACCTGGGAGGCGACCGCATCGGAGCCTTGAATATGGGAAATATCGTAGCCTTCGATACGGCGGGGCAGATCGGGCAAATCGAGGATTTCGGCCAGGTCTTGTTGGGCCTGAAGATTGCGATCGGCAAACCGCTGGGTGCGGGCCAGTTCAAATCCAGCATTGCGTTCGACCATTTCGATCAGATCCGCTTTGGTTTGGCGCTGGGGGGCGAGGATGGTGACTTTGCGGCCTTTGGCTTGGCTGAGAAAGGCGGCGAGCATCTCCGCTTCTGGCAGGTCGTGCTGCACCAGAATTTCGGCGGGAATTTCCACCGGATCCACGGTTTGGTAATGTTCTTCCAAGGCCCGCTGGAGAATGGCTCCGGGATCCCCCGCTTGGGCATCGGCAAAAAAGCCCAAGCGGCCCACCAGTCGTCCGGCCCGGACTTGGAAAAGCTGCACACAGGCATGCTGATCGTCAGCGGCAAGGGCGATCGCATCGCGGGAAATCGAGCTATCGGGAGAGGCCACTTTTTGATTCGCGCCCAACTGCTGAAGCCCCTTGATCTGATCCCGGATGCGGGCCGCCTGTTCAAAATTCAGCGTCTCGGCAGCTTGCTCCATCTGCGGGGTCAGCAGGTCTACCAATTCCTCGGTGCGCCCTTGAAAAATCATCGCCACTTTCTTGACCGTTTTGCGGTACTCCTCAATGGGAATCAGGGCTTGGCAGACGCCGGGACAACGGCCAATGTCGTAGTTGAGGCAGGGGCGATCGCGAAACAGCGGTTGGGGGCGCTGCCGCAGGGGAAAGGTCCGTTTCACTAAGCTAAGGGTGCCGCGCAAGGCTCCCGTATCGACATAGGGACCGTAATAGCGATCCTGGCCCTTGCCCAGTTGCCGCCGCCGGGTGATAAAAATCCGGGGATAGTCCTCCGACCAGGTGATGCAGAGGTAGGGATATTTTTTATCATCCTTCAGCAGCACGTTGAAGTGGGGTTGGTGCTGCTTGATCAGATTGGCTTCCAGCGCTAAGGCTTCGGATTCAGTGTCGGTCACAATGAATTCGATTTCAACGACGCTGTGCATCATCAGCGCAATGCGGGGCCGATCTTGGTGATCCTGCTGAAAATAGGAGCGGATGCGCGATCGCAGGCGTTTTGATTTGCCAATGTAGAGGATGCGATCGCCACCATCGCGCATGTAGTAAACCCCAGGCTCCAGGGGAATTTCCTTCAGGCGGTTTTCGAGGCGTTCTGGATCCTTGATCAAGGGCAGAACCGCATTAGAGGGGACAGGCGATGACTGTGGATCGGGCGTCACATGGGACATGACAGAGAAAACTATGGCTAAGACTATTTTATTACTAAGACATATATACTAACAAAACGATTACCGATAAGCCGATAAATTCCTATGGCGTTGGAACTGCTGTAGCGCTGGAATTTTGGCGGGCTAGAATTTTGGCGGGCTGTCAGTTTAACGGGCTGTCAATGTCCTGCCAGTTCTTGTTGAATGGCTGCAATCAATTGAGCGAGCTTGACTGGCTTAACGAGATATTGTCGGGCTCCAAGATTTAAGGCCCGTCGTTGGTCAGAGGGGAAGGCGTTGGCCGAGACGACGATAACGGGAATTGTGCACCATTCCGACGTTTTCTGAATCCGCTCCAAAATAGTGAATCCGTCTATATCCGGCAATTTTAGGTCCAGCAGAATCAAGTCGGGATGAAAGTCGGCGATCGCTGTATCAAACGCGTTGCCCGCAACAAGACTATGAACCTGCCATCCACAATATTCCAGATAATCACTCATCAGTTGACAACTGATTTCATTATCATCAATGAGCAAAATGCGGATGTGCGATGCAGATAGAGATGTTGGGGAAAACATCATCGAGTTTCGTGCCGCACGGTTTTCCCTACTATACCTTGGATTCTCTCTATACAGAACGTTAACTGGGACTTGGCCGGAGACTTGGTCAGGCCCTAGGCCCGGTTATGTCAATCGGCCATCTGGTTTCAATCGACCGGGCAAACCGGGCACATGCTCTATCCGCTCCATTGGGATTATTGATAGTACCTGCGATCGCACGAGGGCTAAACCTTAGATTAATAAAATAGAACAAACGAACTATATTAATGTGATATTTGATACGGAATAGGCTGTCTAAAAATGGTCGGATTCTTATATCAATCTTCAACATAAATGAACTTAATCCTAAGGTCTTGTCTCAGTTATTGATAGACAGAAATCAATGCTGGTTCCTAATCTTTCGGATTGCCATTTTTTTGAGAGTGAAAAATAGGAGTTGTGGAAACTATTTGAGACCCTAGGGTCAATTGCTTCACTCAGAAACGCTGGGTAGCATGACGGTGTGCACCGCTTAGTCTTTTCAGAGACTATTTGTACGAATTAATTGATTGAACTCATGCAGGAACGTTGCAACTATGTCGAATTTGATGTTTGATCGCCGACCAAAACGCGGTCTAGATGCCCCATTCAAGTGGCGGAGCCAGTGGCTATCGCCTGACTGGTATGCCAAAAAGCTTTCCCCCACCTGGCAGGCTTGCATCCCTCTAACATTTTTAATCCTTCTGGTTTGGGGGTATGCTGCCGTAGCCGCAGATGCACCCAAGGTTGAAGATATGGTTGCCGAACTAAAGGTCGGCATGGACACCATGTGGGTGATGATTGCGGGGATGTTGGTGTTCTTTATGAATGCGGGTTTCTGCATGTTAGAAACCGGATTTTGCCGTCAAAAAAATGCGGTGAATGTATTGGCAAAAAACCTGATTGTATTTTCGCTGGCAACTATTGCGTTCTGGGCGATCGGCTTTGGGCTGATGTTTAGCGATGGCAATGGATTTCTCGGCACCAGCGGTGGATTTTTCCTCACAGGTGAAGACAACAGCCCCGCAACCTTGGAGGCTTACAAGGGCATTTTCAGTGCGTTGAATTGGACCGGAGTACCTCTTGGTGCGAAGTTCTTTTTCCAACTGGTCTTTGCCGGAACTGCCGCAACGATTGTTTCGGGTGCCGTAGCCGAACGGATCAAATTCGTTAGTTTCTTGCTCTTTAGTCTGCTGCTGGTAGGTATTGCGTATCCCATCACCGGGCATTGGATTTGGGGCGGCGGTTGGTTGTACAAGCTGGGTTTCTTTGATTTTGCGGGTTCCACTGTGGTGCACGCCATGGGGGGCTGGAGCGCCTTGGTGGGAGCAATTTTCCTGGGTCCGCGCATTGGTAAGTACAATGCTGATGGTTCTGCCAATGCCATTCCCGCCCACAACATGAGCATTGCGACTTTGGGTGCCTTGATTCTGTGGTTAGGTTGGTTTGGATTTAATCCAGGTTCAACCATGGGTGTAGGCAATGGCAATGCTTTGGTGCATATTGCCTTGACAACCAATACTGGGGCAGCCTTTGGCGGTGTGGCGGCTACCATCGTGGCTTGGCTTTACTTAGGTAAACCGGATCTGTCGATGGTTATTAATGGATTGTTGGCCGGTCTGGTGGCGGTAACGGCTCCCTGTGCTTTTATCAGTGTGCCTTCTGCTGCTGTCATTGGGACGATTGGCGGCGTGCTAGTCGTGTTTGCGGTCGGCTTCTTTGATGGGTTGAAAATTGATGACCCGGTGGGTGCCGTTTCTGTTCACTTAATTAATGGCGTGTGGGGCACGATCGCCCTGGGTCTGTTTAGCGAAGCGGACAAGTTTGGCTCTGCTGGTCCCAAATTGGGGCTGCTGTTTGGCGGTGGCTTTGAACAGTTAATGCCGCAAATCATTGGCACGGTGGCAGTGGCGGTTATGACGATTGTGACCACTTCTATTTTCTGGATTGTGCTGAAGGCGACTTTAGGCATCCGGGTGGATGAGGAAGAGGAACTGATGGGTTTGGATATGAGCGAGCACAGCATGGAAGCCTATGCTGGGTTTGTCAAAGAGTCTGCGGGCGTTCACAGCCGTTTTTCGGATAAGGCGATCCTCTAGGAACTTCTTTCTAGCAAACTTTTTCTAGCATTTGTGCTGGCGATGATTTCGTCAAAGGGTCAGCGGTGTGAGAATGGTGTAGCCACTCTCCACCGTTTTTTATTGAGAACATTCAATGCCAACAACCATCGCCCTGATTGCCCACGATCGCAAAAAAGCCGACATCGTTAGCTTTGCGGAAACCCATGCAAATCACTTGGCTGATTATCGGCTGATTGCCACGGGCACCACGGGACAGCGCATTCAAGCCGCAACCCACCTCCCTGTTGAGTGCAAATTGTCCGGCCCCTTGGGAGGGGATGCTCAAATTGCCGCAGAAGTTGTGGGTGGTGATGTAATCGCAGTGATTTTCCTGATTGATCCGCTGTACGCGCAGCCCCATGAACCGGATATTCAAGCGCTATTGCGGATTTGTGAAGTGCATAACGTGGCGATCGCCACCAATCTTGCGACGGCAGCAGCGATTATGCTGTGGTTGCCAAACTCAGGCCAGGGCTTACGCTCCTAGGGTTTAAAACACGCCCTAGGATTTTTAATTGGTTTTTAATTTTTAGCGCTGCTTTAATGCTGTCCTGCGGCACTAGCTGTCCACAATTAACCGCCCCCCCTTGACGGAACAAATCTGGGATGAATGCAGCCATTGGGCATCAAATGCTCCCAAATGCGTGGTGGTAATTAACGTTTGAAAGCGGTCTTGAATCGCATCCAGCAATTGATTTTGCCGTTTGAGATCCAGCTCTGCCAGCACATCATCCAACAATAGTAAGGGGGGTTCGCCAATCACTTCTTCGATTAACCGGAGTTCGGCAAGTTTCAGCGCGAGGACAAGGGTGCGCTGTTGGCCTTGGGATCCGTACTGCTTGGCAGAGGTGTGGTTGATGGCAAATTCAACATCGTCTCGGTGGGGACCGACTAGGGTAGTGCCTTGGAATTTCTCGGCGATCGCCCGCTCTTGCAATCGCCCCAAAAATGCCTGCTGAATCACCTCTGGCTCATCTATCACCAACGGGACATTGGGCGCATAGACCACCTCTAAATCCTCCTGGCTGCCACTAATCGCCCGGTGCCACTCCAGTGCCAGCGGAGCCAAACGCCGAATCACCCGTGCCCGTCGTCGAATTACCCGCGTGCCCGCTACGGCCAGTTGAACATTCCACAGGTGGAGTTCGTCTGGATGGGGGCGGTTCGGTTCGGGCAATACGGGCGGACTGGTGGCCAGCGGCGGCGGATAAGCAGAGGCCGGTTCCGCCACGCGCAGTGGCGCAGGATCAAGATCCCTAAGGAGGGCCTCTGATCCCCAATTTCCGCCACGATCCTCACCCATGGCCGCTTTTTGCAGCGTTTTGAGCAAGGCATTGCGCTGACGCAGCACCTGGTTGTACTGCTGCAAAATTGAGGCGTAGATGGGTTCCAGTTGAATCAGTAATCCATCTAGCCAGTGGCGACGCTGCTCTGGGCCACCTCGCACCAACTCTAAGTCCAGGCTAGAAAATTCCACCAGGTTGAGGGTGCCGAGAAAGTCCAAGTGGCGGCGTAGGGTTTCCCCATTCAAGCCAACCGAACGCCGTCCTGCGGTCCTCAGGGTGAGGGCCAAGTCCACAGGCCCGAGATCGCGCTGGACCTGCGCTGTAATCTGAGCCAAGGATTCGCCTTCGTGAATCATGTCGCGATCGCGGCTGGTGCGGTGCGATCGCAGCGTAGACAGCAGTTCCACCGCCTCTAGTAAATTGGATTTGCCTTGGGCGTTATCGCCTACCAAAATTGTCTTGGCTGCCGAAAATTCGACCTGCTGCTCACGGTAGTTGCGAAAATTGCGAAGGTGAAGCTGGCGAAGGTACATGGAACAGCTATTCCGTGAGGTTACGTCCTTTCACGCCGGCGAGGAGCGTTGCATCCAGGACATCCCCCTCCGTGTAGTAACCTGCCGCTTTTTTAGCTTCCATTTCCACACGGGCATCGGCGGGGATCAGGTCGTCCGGAATCGGAATGCGGGTCACCACTTCAATACCAGAGCGGGTAATGGCATTGTATTTCATATCGCTCATGGAAATCAGCCGATCAATCCGCGTCACTCCCAGCCAATGCAGGGCATCCGGCATCAGTTCCTGAAAGCGCATGTCTTGAACCCCAGCCACGCATTCGGTCCGCGCGAAGTAGGCATCCGCGCGATCGCCCCCTTCCTGGCGTTTGCGAGCGTTGTAGACCAAAAACTTGGTGACTTCGCCCAAGGCACGCCCTTCCTTGCGGAAGTAGATAATCACCCCAGCGCCGCCGTCCTGAGCCGTTTTAACACATTCTTCAATGCCATGGGCCAAATAGGGCCGGCAGGTGCAAATATCGGAGCCAAACACGTCAGAGCCATTGCACTCGTCGTGGATGCGTACAGTCAGTTCGCGATCGCGATCGGTAATCGCCGCCACGCTCCCCAGAATATAAATCGTCATGCCCCCAATCGGCGGCAAAAATACATGCAGATCCGGACGGGTCACCAGTTCCGGAAACATGCCCCCGGTTTGCTCAAACAGAATCCGACGCAACTCAGCTTCGGCGGTGCCCAGGCGTTTTGCCAGTCCCGGTAAATACCACACGGGCTCGATCGCCGCTTTCGTTACCACCAAATCCCCGTTGGCTTTCATCACTGTGCCATCTACCCGCAGTCGTCCTTGCTGCACGGCGTCCAAGATCTCTGGCATATTGATATGAGCTTGGGTGACGGCGATCGTCGGGCGAATGTCATAGCCCTGGGTATAAAAATCGCTAAATACCTCGCCGACCAACGCACCAAAGGGATCCAACGCCACAATCTTCTCGGCATCGAACCAGGCAGAATGGGGGCCAATTACTGCCGCTGGCGACGTATTGGTCAAGTCAGCGCGGTGATCCGACTGGAGCCTGCCGCTGGCAACGGCCAGGGCACGATAGACCCCATAGGCCCCAGAGTGGGAGCCAATCACATTACGCTGGGCCGCATTCGTTAGGGTCCCAATGACCGGACCGCGCTGCAACGGATCCGGGTGACCCCACTGGATCGCCGTTGGTTTTGGCCCAAAGCGCGTCGGGTGTGAAGTGAGAACAATATGTTTAGGCTTGGATTCGAGCTTGTCACGCGGCATAGATGCTACCCACAAAATTAAGCTAACTCAGAGCTGGCACCGTCCGTTATCGTCGCACATGGATGAATTGTGAAATGTCCGATGATAACAGGCTGAGGCCCAAACGCTGGTCAATACAGAATACCCGTGCCCTACTGCTCGGCTTGCTCGTAGGCTTCCACAATTTTTTGCACAAGTGGATGACGGACTACATCCCCCTTCGAGAGGTGACAAAAGGCAATGGTATCGATCCGGCTCAAAATACGTTCCGCCATAGCCAACCCGGAAAGCTGGCCCAGGGGTAAATCGGTCTGGGTCAGATCACCTGTCACAACCATGCGCGACTTAAATCCAAGTCGTGTCAGAATCATCTTCATCTGGGCCGGAGTCGTATTCTGGGCTTCGTCCAGGATGACAAAGGCGTTGTTGAGGGTCCGCCCGCGCATGTAGGCGATCGGCGCGACTTCAATGACGCCCCGCTCCATCAGGCCAGGAATTTTTTCGGGATCAATGAATTCGTAGAGAGCATCGTAGAGGGGGCGCAGGTAGGGATCAATTTTTTGCTGAAGATCTCCGGGCAAAAAGCCAAGTCGCTCCCCTGCTTCCACGGCTGGACGGGTGAGAATAATCCGCTCGTACTGATTGGCGAGAAGCGCCTGAACTGCCAGAACTGCCGCCAAAAAGGTCTTGCCGGTGCCAGCAGGGCCAATGCAAAATGTTAAATCATGGGTTTGAACCGCTTGAATATACTGGCGCTGCCGAAAGGTCTTCGCTCGGATGGCTTCACCTTTGCGGGTACGGGCCAAAACATCCTGCTGTAGATTTTGCAGCTCCGTTTCCCGGTGGGTATTAATGGCTTGGCGGGCTGTGAGAATATCAACGCCGGAAACAGCGGACCCGTGTCCCCAGAGAATCTCTAAGTCGCGGATGAGGCGACTGCACAAATCAATTTGGGCGGTGGTGCCCGCGATTAATAGCTCTTGTCCCCGTAAAACTAGCTTGGCGCCCGTTTGATGGGCAAGGGTTTTTAGGTTTTCTTCGCGATCGCCCGCCAAGGCGATCGCACTCTCAATGCTCGGCAATTGAATCGCGATAGACTCTGCCATGGGGATAAATTGATGAGAAAACCGGGTCTAGAGAACACCAGCCTAGAACTAGACGACTTGAACTATACAGAGCTGGATTCTGCAGAGTCAGGATCTGTAGATTTGAAATCTGAAGGGCTGAAATCTGAAGGGCTTAAATTCGAGGGGCCGGGAGCAGAGGATGAAGGGGGAGCGACCTTAGGAACAGGACGCGGACGCGGTTTGCTGCTCCCTTCCTCGGGTCGCGGCTCCTGCCGGCGATCGCTCACTGGACCCGCAGAACGCCGCGGGCGATCGCCGCGCGGTGTAGAGGATTCATAGTGACCTTCGCCTTCGGAACCAGACGCTCCAAACACGTCCAAATGCGCTGAGTAGCCTGTCATCTGGGCGGCGGCGGCCAAAACGGTGCGAATCGCCTGAATGTTGCGCCCCCCCCGGCCAAATACCCTTCCTTTATCGGAACCTTCAAAGGCAACCCGAACCAAGACCTTGCTGCGAGAGGGAAACACTTCACAGTCAACGCGAAGCGCCGTCGGAACCTCTAGAAAAGGCTGCACCAAAAACCTCACCAACCCTGCATAGTCTGGGGTGGCGGAGTTGAGTGAAGAAGAGGTCCTCGATTCAGGCATTACTGGCTCAACACTTACCTAACGACGCGGCCTACTTGCGGCCTATTTCAGCAACGGCCCATAAATGCCTACTGAGCAGAGGGCTGGGCGGGAGTGACCTGCTCAAGAACATTGTTCTTTCTCAGAATATCGCGCACAGTATCGGTGGGCTGGGCACCTTGCTGCAGGCGACGGACTAAGCCCTCGACATTCAGCCGAACTTCATCGGTGCGGGGATTATAGAAGCCCAGTTCTTCAAGGGGACGACCATCACGCCGATCCTGGCTGTTCATGGCCACAATCCGATAACTTACTTCACGCTTTTTACCGTAACGCTTCAATCGCAGCTTGATCATGGTGCTAAGAGACTTTCATGTTGAAGGGGAAAATTGAATCCACTGACTAAATGCAGAGGCATATGATATTAACACACAATTGAAGCCTTCGGAAAATCGAAACTCGGAATAGACTAGGGGGATTACGCACGGAGACAACTCCCGTTGCTGGCATGCGGTCGGTCACAATTGACAGAACTTTGTAGACTGGAATCGGTAGACTGGAATCAGAAATTGCCGAAATCGCTGAAACGTACGGATAAAAATTAGGCGCATCCTATGGTTGGAACCGCTGCACAAATTGCCCGAGATATTGCCGCATTGGAGCATACCGTTGCGGAATTGGCCGACTCTTTTCATTGTGCCTATTTTGATTATTTGACAGCGCTCGGGCAGGCTATCCGCCGCCAACTGATTTTGGCCTGTTATCACATCTGCACCCAGTCCCATCCCGATCGCTTCCTAAAGCTGTCCTATAACCAACGGCAACAGTTGCAGAAAACTCTGCAATGCTTGGCAATCCAAGCGCAAGACGAACTGCTCGCCTGCCTGCTGCCCCCCGGCATCGAACTGCTGACCGAGAGCGCAGCCCCGGAAGCCCCCGCGTCAACGGTATTGTTTAGCCCTGATCCAGCGTTTCCGCTGGAGCCGTCGTTTTTTCTACCTGCGATGCCCCCTCACCCTGTGGGGCCCTCCCCTAGTCCTGCACCTGCGGCGATGGCTCCCGAGGGAATGGCTCCTAGAAACGACCCTGGCACAGATGCCCCGCCTGCATCCCCCGCACCCAAACCCATTACTCCTCTCCTGCTGAGCCAGTGGCATCGCGATCTGGAGCAAGCGATCGACGAAGAACTACGGACAGCCTCCCATGCCGCAAATCGCATTCTGCAACAGGCTGGCATCCTGTCTAAAGCATTACCCGAAGCGCTGCTCGATATGACCGCCAGTACCGAGGGAGCGGACATGGGAGGCCATGTTCCCAATGTCCTAAATTTGCTGGTGGGTGAGGGAATGGGCGAACTGCTGGGGAATCGTGGGATGGGCGATCGCGAGCTAAGACGATCGCAGGCCCACCGATCGGAGCGTAGACCATCGTGAGCCGGATCATCGCCGATCGGGCGATCGCGGGTTAGGCGATCGCCCGGAGCGTAATCTGAAACTTGATCACTCGGGACCAGATGATGCAAAATCCCCTGTAATTATGCAAGTGAGTGCGATTCACCTGCGTCTGACCGAAATTGAATTTGCCGATGCCGCGCTTACCCCCGCACGCACTAAAATCCGGACCCTGTCAGCCCAACTGAGAAATTTGGGGCGCGAGTACCAGAAGAAGATGCGAGAGCAGGCGATCGCCGAAGCCCAAGCCGCATGGCGCTCCAGTTGGATGGAGGATTAAGGTATCTGCACCGATGGCGAACAAGTATGACGAATCCTGAGCCGGAATCTGCCCACCCCGACACGTCTCCCGCCCCGCATTCCGGGCCGACTCCCGATTGGATGCGGCTGCAAAAGGCTTTGTCCGTGGAAGCTGAACGGGGCTTCAACGATGTTGAAGGCAAGCAGCAGCGATTCAGTGAATTTCTGAACCAAAGTCTGGCCCAACCGCTGCCGCCGATTCTCGCTGCCGATCAATCGCGCTGGCAAGATTTAGGCCAAAAATTTGCCACCTACGCCGACCTGAGTTTTGCGCAGCGCCAACACCTGGTTGCCGATACCCGTCGGTTTCTCTATCACGTCCGAAAAGCTTGCGAAGATCAGCCCGTGTTACTGGCAATATCGGCTGCGGACAATCGGGAACCAGGGGCAGGGACAGAACACCTTGCTCTTGTTAGCGGACAGTCTGCTCAGCAGGTTACAAAGACCAAGACTCCCAAGACTGTGCCGTTAGCCACAACCACAGCCACAGCGAATTTAAGTCTGGAGCAAGGGATCACCTATCTACCCGGCGTGGGGCCTAAAAGTGCCGAGAAGTTGGCTAAGTTAGGGCTATCTACCGTTCGGGATTTGCTGTATTACTATCCCCGCGATCATATTGACTATGCGCGCCAGGTGCATATTACTGACCTGACCGAAGGTGAAACAGTGACATTAATAGTGACGGTGCGCCGCTGCACCGCCTTTACCAGCCCCCGCAATCCCAAGCTGACGATTATGGAATGGGTGGTGAAGGACTCGACCGGCCAACTCAAGCTAAGCCGGTTTTATGCCGGAACTCGCTACAGCAGTCGCAGTTGGCAGGAACAGCAAAAGCGCCAGTATCCCGTGGGGGCAGTGATTGCGGCATCGGGGCTGGTGAAACGCGGCAAACAGGGCATGACCCTGGACAATCCCGAAATCGAAGTTCTGGAACATTCCGGGGACTCCATTGCATCGATGAAAGTAGGACGGGTGATTCCGGTGTACGGCCTGACAGAAGGTGTGCCCGCCGATTTGGTGCGACGGGCTGTGGTCTCAGCGTTGCCTGCGGTCAGCCAAATTCAGGAAGCCCTGCCGGAGGGGCTGCGTAAAAAGTATGAGCTAACTGGAATTCAGGCCGCGATCGCCAATATTCACTTTCCCGCCAACAGCGCGGACTTGGATGCCGCCCGTCGCCGCCTCGTCTTTGACGAATTCTTTTACCTGCAACTGGGCTTGCTCCAACGCCGTCGTCTGCTGCGGCAAACCCAAACCAGTGCCGTTCTTGCACCCACTGGACCTTTGATCGACCAGTTTTATCAGCTACTGCCGTTTCGGCTCACCGATGCCCAACAGCGGGTCACAAACGACATTCTGACTGATTTGCAACAACCTGCACCGATGAATCGACTGATTCAAGGGGATGTCGGCTCCGGTAAAACCGTGGTGGCAGTCATTGCCCTCTTGGCCGCGATTCAGTCGGGATTTCAGGGGGCAATGATGGCGCCCACGGAAGTGCTCGCGGAGCAGCATTATCGAAAGCTGGTGGAATGGTTTAACCAGTTAAGTATTCCCGTTGAACTACTGACAGGGTCAACCAAAGCGGCCAAGCGCCGTCAGATTCACGCCCAGCTAGAAACTGGAGCGCTGCCGATTTTGGTGGGTACCCACGCCCTGATCCAAGACACGGTGAACTTTCAGCGTCTGGGGCTAGTCGTGATTGACGAGCAACATCGCTTCGGTGTTGGCCAGCGGGCCAAGTTGCAACAAAAAGGCGAAAACCCCCATGTGCTGACCATGACCGCCACGCCCATTCCGCGCACCTTGGCACTGACCATGCATGGCGATCTGGATGTGAGTCAAATTGATGAATTGCCCCCGGGCCGTAAACCGATTCAAACCACGATGCTGGCTGGGACCAAAGAACGCCAGGATGCCTATGACCTGATGCGGCGTGAAATTGCCCAGGGGCGACAGGTGTATGTGGTGTTGCCCTTGGTGGAAGAATCGGAGAAGCTGGATTTGAAGTCGGCGGTGGAGGAGTACGAGGCGATGCAAGCCCGCTTTCCAGATTTTCAGGTGGGGCTACTCCATGGCCGGATGACTTCGAGCGAAAAAGATGCGGCGATTACTCAGTTTCGCGATCGCCTCACCCAAATCCTGGTGTCCACCACCGTGGTGGAGGTGGGCGTAGACGTGCCCAACGCCACGGTCATGCTGATCGAACATGCCGAGCGTTTTGGCCTCTCACAATTGCATCAACTGCGGGGCCGCGTCGGGCGCGGTGGCTCCAAGTCTTTTTGTCTCCTAATGAGCAATTCCAAGTCGGAAACCGCCTGTCAGCGGCTCAAGGTGATGGAGCAGTCCCAGGACGGCTTTTTTATTGCGGAAATGGATATGCGGTTTCGCGGACCGGGAGAAGTGCTGGGCACGCGCCAGTCGGGCCTGCCGGATTTTGCCTTGGCGAGTTTGGTGGAGGATCAGGCGGTACTAGAACAGGCGAGGCAAGCGGCGGAAAAGGCCATTGAAAAAGATGCCACCCTCAGCCGCTGGAGTTTGATGCAGCAGGAGTTGGCCTATCGCTACCAACGGCTGATGGGTGGAGCAATTTTGACCTAAAGGCCAGATCCCCCAGGATTTTTAGAAATCCCGGGGATCTAAAAATCCCGGGGATCTGGCTCAAGTGTGCCCTATAGGAATTCGACAGTCAGACTAATTTCGGTTTCCAGGCTGCCCCCCGGTGGCACGTTGAGCAGGTGCATGCCCGTATTCAGAGCATTGCGAGGGGCAGTCCAGGGTTCTAGACAGTAAAAGTCCTTGCCCTTGAGGGTCCAGAACACCAAGGTTGAGAATTCTGGACTGGTGTTGAGGGTAATGCGGTAGTGGCGATCGCGATCGGTCACCTGAGACACAACACTCGTGGGACTCAAAAACGCCGCATCAATCTCCGCTTGGGAAAAATCGAAACTGCCCCGATACTCGATCATCTTCGCTGTTTGCCGATCCTGATATTCCGCCCCTGGAATATTAAACTCCAGTTGAGCCTTATCCGGGGCGGCAAAGTAAGGATGAAAGCCCACGGAAAACGGCAGATCGGCCACAGGGGAGGGGTTGGTGACGCGTTGATGCAACGTCAGCGTCTTTCCCTGGAGCCGATAGGTAAAGGTGACCACAAATTCGTAAGGGTAGCCAGTGAGGGTTTGGGCGCTACTCTGTAGGGTCAAAACCATCTCGGTACCATCCGCCGCGGCAGACTGGACCTGCCAAGGCAAGTCGCGGGCAAAACCATGCTGCTTTAATGTGTAGGATTGAGCGTTGTGTTGATAGGTATCATCGGGCAGGTTGCCGCAGATGGGAAATAGGATGGGAATACCACCTCGCACGGACAGTTCCGGATGGGTGAAGCGCTCCTCTTCTAAATAGAGCAATTCCTGCCCTGTAACCTGCCAGCGGGTAATAATCCCGCCGCGTTCCGGCACGACTTCCACCACGGCATCGCCATCAGACAGAAGGTAGGTTTTGTATTGCCGTTGCTCAACTGCGATCGCCATTGTGAGATCCTCTTGCGCATCAAATGAGTCTACCGAATCCTATGCGGCTCAATCGTTTTTCACCGCTCTGCACCCAACCCAGGATACTCCGGATCGGTCCAACCTTAGTCAGACGCAATCAGAGGCCCTGATCGTAGCGAACAGGGCCTCTGACTCATGGATTTCCGATGGCTTCATTGCGGTGCTTGGGTAGGCATATCCGGCAAGGCCATGGGTGCAGCAACCTCTGGGGGCACTGCTGTACCAGCACCGGTCACGGCGGGATCATTGCCAAAGGGCGTGGATTCCGTCGCATTGGTAAAGGTGTTGCTACTGGGCATAGTGCTTAAGGGATCCGGAACTACTGAAGGCATGCCGCCATCGGGGAAGACTGGACCGACAGCGGGCAGCGGCGCGGGGGCAGCCGGGGTCGCCATGGCGGGATTTGAAGGGGCGGGATTTGAAGGGGCGGGAGCATTAGCGCCGATGGCAGACTCTGGTGGTACTGGACTAGCAGCCGGTGTGGATAGGTCAGCCGCAGTCGGGGCCGCAGGCGCGGGGGCGCTATTCTGAGGGTTGCCCCCCTGAGGCGCGGTATTTTGAGAACCATCATTCTGGGGCGCGCTATTCTGCAATGCCGTGGGTGCCGGGGACTGGGAAAGGACGGGCGACAGTTGAGGTTGCTGCGTATCCAGCACGATTGGAGACTGCAAGGGCTGCTGGAAGTTGCTGGAAATACTGGCAATATGGTCGAGGATCGCTTTGCCGCGATCGCCACCCACAACCTTGGGCTGATACTTATCCACCTGGACCGGCACAAATTCCACCTTCATTTGCTGGTCTTTGAGAGCTACCTTTAAGACCGCCGTATCGTAGTCACTGCGGGCATTGCCCCCAAAAATAAAGTTGCCCAGAGAGTAGGCGATTGGTCGCCCCTTATAGATCTCCGCTCCTTGCAACACATGGGGATGGTGCCCGACTACCACATCTGCACCTTGATCAATAGTGAACCGGGCCAAATCCCGTTGCCAGTCGGCGGGATGTTCTGCCAGTTCTTCGCCCCAGTGGTAATTCACCACAATCCAATCCACTTGCGATCGCAGCGCCTTAATATCGGCTGAGATCTGCGATTCTTCCGCATAGTTGGTGCCGGGGGATGTTGGCGTCGCGGCCTTAAAGTCAGCCCCATAATAGCCCAGGTAGGCAATTCGTTGCCCCTTGACCTCTAGAATTTTGGGCCGACGGGCTTCGGTCAGGTTGTGGCCAGCCCCCACATGCTGAATCCCGGCTTTATCCAAGGTTTCCAGGGTATCCGTCAAGCCCTGCTCCTGAAAGTCCATCGTATGGTTATTGGCAAGGTTCACAATATCAACCCCACCGTCCTTCAGCACAGCAGCGGCATCCGGATCCGCCTTGAAATTGAATTGTTTGTCCGGCAGGGGCGTTTCGGCTCGGGTCAAGGGATTTTCCAGGTTGACCATGGCGACGTCGGCTTGCCGATACTCATCCATCTGGGCAAAGGCCCATTTGTAATCCTGGCCAATGGCGTCCGCAAAGGATTCCGCAAAAGTGACATCGCCTGCAAACATTAGGTTTACGGCTGGATCGGTCGGATTGTTAATGGTATTCGGCTTGATCACCGGGATGGTTTCAGCAGCGGCCTGCACTTCGTGGGTGCGGGGTGGCTTGACGGGTGGTGCAGCCAACAGCGGGGAATTGGCTTTGGCCGCAGTGAGCGCACTGGCTTGATCGGGAGGGGCTTTGGCATATCCCAAGACACAGCCAAAGGCAAAGGCCGCTACAGCAGAACCACACAGCAGGGTCGATCGCAACACTCTCAGCCGCACCCGATCGCGACTGGTGCGCCGCACCTTCACCCGCAGCGATCGCGATTGCACTTGACGATTACGGCGGGCCGGTGAGGCAATCCGCACCGCCTGCTGCCACAGGATCTCGCGCTCATTGCTAAACCCAGCAGCCACCCGCACGCCTTCAATCACCGCCGAATTCAGTTTCCACAGACGGTGGCAAACAAACCGCACCAGCAATTCCCGTCCCGGACCGAGCAATTCCTCGCGCTCGATCACGGGCGGCAACTCCAGCACCACATGCAGACAGCCCGGTCGCACCGCTCCTACCGAGGCCCAAATGCCATAGGGGGCTAGGGCATCATTGAGCCACTGGGCGATCGCTTGAAAATTTCCCGCACGAGCGAGCTTAATCCAAGTAGACTCGGGACTATCGACGTAGACCATAAAAATTCCTCACTCCACTGCCGTGCTCAAGCTGGGACGGCTAAAGCCCTGATGTTGAACCCCGGATTCTGTGACCGTTCTAACCCTTGATCCCCAAGAGTTCGCAGCGGCAGCATGGCCCTAGCGAACACGTTCAGATCATCCCAGAGTGACGCTCAATTGATGCTCCTAATTATTGATACCTCATAATTTTAAATTGGATAGAAAATCTTGAAACCGCGCCACCTCTTGAAACCGCGCCTAGGCAGACAAACCTGACCGTGGATCGGAATCCCGTGATATGGGTCACGTGGAACCCGACGTGAAATCACCCAGAGGGGCGATCGCCATCAGCCCCGTCCCCCCCTTCATCGCGCATAGTTGTAAAGTAATCGTCATCCCGTCAACGCTCTATGCTTAACACTCTGATCCAATCGGCTTTCCAAACGGGATACCTGAGCGTGGAATCCGAAGGACTCATTCGCCAGGTGTTAGACATCGGCAGTTGCACCACTGCCGACATGCAAGCGCTGGAAAAGCTCTACGCCGCCGTCAATGTCGGTACTATCCAGCGCGAAGCCCACAAACGGCTCCCCATGCCCGCGATTCGTACAGCCATGGCCCACCGCTGGCTGCCCCGGTAGGGTCAGTCTTCTCCAAAATCCAAAAATCCAAAGGCCCCAATTCATCCGACAATGGGGCAGTTCTCCACAATTTCCTTGCTATGGCGACACTGCCTGCTCATGTTCAGGATTTACTGACTGATCTGATTGCCCGCTATCGCAGTCATGTCGATTATTTGGCCATTCGGCTGGAATCCTCAGAAGGCGCAGATATTTTACTGCGAGGCACAAAAATTGAAACCCTCAGCGAGGGGTTGTCCCTCGGGGGCCAAGTCCGGGCTTGCCACAAAGGCGGCTGGGGATTTGCTAGCTTTAATCGTTTAGAGTCTTTGCAGGAGCGCATTCAAGAGGCGATCGCTGCTGCTCGGATGGTGGGAGACGAAGAAACAGTGCTTGCCCCCGTTGCCCCCGTCCAGGACACCTGCATTTTGCCGCTGATGGGCAGCGATCCCCGCTATATTCCGCTGCTCCAAAAGAAAGAACTCTGTCAGTACTATGGTGAAATTCTGCACAGTGTCAGTCCCCAAATTGCTACGGTTTCTGTGCGGTATGGCGATAGTGCCCAGCGAATGATTCTGGCGACGTCGGAAGGAACGTTACTGGATCAGTCCTGGGTTGATGTGGAAATGCGCTTTGCCGCAACGGCCCGCAACGGCGAAACGGTCCAAACCGGGCGTGAAACCGTGGGCTCTCGCAAAGCCTATGAAGATTTAGTCGGGCTGGATGCCCAAGTGCGCGGTGCCGCCCAACGCGCCGTCAACGCTTTGGTACTGCCACCAGTCCGGGGCAATACCTATACGGTGGTGATTGATCCGATTTTGACGGGCCTGTTTGTCCACGAGGCATTTGGACATTTGTCCGAAGCCGATATGGCCTATGAAAACCCCGACCTTCTGGAAGTGATGAGTTTAGGACGGCAGTTTGGGCCATCGGATTTGCAGATTTATGATGGGGCTGCCCCCGAGGGGCATCGGGGCAGCTACCGCTATGACGACGAAGGCACCCCCGCCACCACTACTCAATTAATCCAGAATGGGGTGCTGGTGGGCCGGTTGCATTCTCGCGAAACGGCAGGTAAGCTGCAGGAACTGCCCACAGGCAATGCCCGCTGTTTGAGCTACCACTACCCACCTATCGTGCGGATGACCAATACCTGGATCGAGCGCGGTAAAACTCCTGTTCGGGATTTGTTGAGTGGCATCCAGACGGGGGTTTATGCGCGTAATTGGTTGGGGGGAATGACCAATGGTGAAATGTTTACCTTTACTGCCGGGGAAGCCTGGATGATCCGCAATGGGGAATTGGCAGAACCGGTGCGCGACGTTACGCTGTCGGGCAATGCTTTTAAGACGCTGGGTGATATTGAGGCGATCGGGGATGACTTCTTTTGGGATGAGTCTGGCGGTTGTGGCAAAGGCGGCCAAAGCGGGCTAGCCGTGGGCTGTGGTGGCCCCAGTTTACGCATTCGGGATGTGGTTGTGGGTGGGGAAGCCTTGGACTAATAGCTTGGACTAGTGCAGCAAGGCTGAATTGAAAATTAAAAATGTAAAGTTAAAAATGTAAGGTTAAAAAATGCCGAGCCTGCACAGCTTTTGCGGCTTTTTAACTGCTCTGAAGCCGTCCTCATGGCCTCTATTGTCATGCTTGCCAATCTTCGTCCTTACCCAATTCTCCCCGCCCTCGTCGCTTGCGGGCTTCCATAGCTTTTTCCAGCAAGCTGAGCAATCCGGGGGACTCTTCCTGGAGTTGCAGCAACAACCGTTCGCCTTCGGCGATGTCGCCTGGATCTTCGCCCAGTTCCATGACGGTTTGGAGACGGGGCAGGGCAATTTCATCCACAAGCTCCACGAGGCTATCCAGACAGCGATTGAACTGACGTTCGGTCAAGGTGGAGTCTTCTAGGGGGAATTCGATGATGGCACGGATTTCGCCGTCGGAGGGATCGTATTCCCATTGCAGCATTTTGGTTTCCCAGGAAATGCACAGCATAGTTTGCAAAATCGCGGCTTTATGGGGATGGTCTTTGACGCCACAGAGAATGCGGGGGGCAAAGAGTTCAAAAAATTCGCCGTCTTCGTCCAGTTGAATGACGATCAAAAACTGTTCGACGGCTTCCGCAAAGACCCCCGTAAGGATGCGATTTTCGGCGGTGTCGATTTTGTATTTCCAGCCCTTGTGGTCGAGATAACCTGCAATTTGTGGTAACGTTGCGCCCATTTCAACTCTCTCTATCAGGTCGATCAGGTCGGACAAGCAGGTCGGATTACCTGGGAAATGTCGAGCTTGCCGACTTCCTGTATCCAACAGTACTGGATGAATGCAGCACTGGATAAATCCAATACTGGCAGATAGTTTCTGATTATACTCTGCTGAGTTCGGTACAGTACCTAGCTGAGTCTCGTACTTAGCTGAGTACCGTACTCGGTCGAGGACTATGCTCGATTAATCTTTTGCTCAGTTTATAACTATCTGGAGCTATCTGGGGAGTGTTATGGGCGGGGCGGGGCTGAGCGCGATCGCCTGATCGATCTGAGAAAAGAGCATTTCCGGCGTCGTAGAGTTGTCCAGCACCACATCAGCAAGGCGAATCTTTTTATCAATCGCGATTTGGCTGTCCATCCGGGCTTGGATCTGGTCAGGGGGCAGGCGATCGCGTTGACGCAATCGCTCGACTTGTTGCGCCTCTCCACAGTGAACGACCCAGATTTCGGTGACGAGGTCAGTCATGCGGGCTTCAAACAAGAGGGGAATCACCAATACAACAATGGGATAACGCTGAATGTCATTGAGGGGAGCCGTTTGCAGGCAGGTCATTAAGTGATCGCGCACGTAGGGATGGATGTGTTGTTCTAGCCATTGCCGCTCAGCCGGGGTCGAAAAGATAATCTCACCGAGTCGCCGTCGGTTGAGGCTGCCATCCGCATGGAGAATACCCGGACCATAGCGATCGCTGATCGCAGCCAGCGCCACTGATCGGGGGGCAACTGCAAGGCGCGCCAAAACGTCCGCATCGAGAATAGGTAGCCGATGTCTCTTGGCTAAATAGTCTGACACCATTGTTTTTCCCATGCCGATCCCCCCCGTCAAGCCAATAATCCGGCGAGGGGTAGAGGATTCAGTACTGCGCATTCTCATTGGTTAAGTCAACCTGGCTAGGCGTGGCAACACAAGCGAAAACATAGCAGGATTTAGATGTGGCAGGAACCCCGTACCCGTGATTTTAGATCGTTGAGTATGTTCTGGCCAATCCGATTCAGCCCTGCTATGTCTGCGGTCCTAGAGAGGATGCCAAACGATGGCACAGCTATCCGCACGCCCCTAGTGGGAAACAATAGGGGGACCAGGCAGGATCCTGCAATCCCGAAAGCGCGCTTCGGGGCGGCCTCAGAATTGGTCTGCTGCGGGCCAATCTTTCGAGTTTTTCAATGCTGGGGATGGCTGGGGGAGGGGCGATGGACTCTACAATAGAGGCTGTAGAACATAAACCAAGGATGTCCCATGCTGGTTAAGTCAACAACGCGCCATATCCATATTTTTTCGGCAACGGTGGAAAACAATGAACTGGTGCCTAGTGATAATGTGCTCACGCTGGATGTGGACCCCGATAACGAGCTGAACTGGAGCGAGGAATCTCTGCAACAGGTTTATCGGAAGTTTGATGAATTGGTAGAATCCTCTAGCGGTGAAGAACTAACGGAATACAATATTCGCCGCATTGGCTCGGACTTAGAGCACTTCGTGCGATCGCTGCTGCTGAAGGGCGAGGTTTCCTACAACCTCAATAGCCGAGTGCTGAACTACAGCATGGGCTTACCTCGGGTTGAGGCCGCTGAGGCTTAACCTCAGCGTCAGAAAACTTAAAAAATTCCTGACTGGCAACATCCTAGCCCCTATGAACCAGCACCCCAGTAGCGGTTGGTGCTTGGACGGCGTTGTTTGCAAGGTGGCCTAGTGCGCGAACTTCAGAATTTTTAACAAAATCTCTCATCAAATCAGTTTAACGTAACGAAATAGGTGGTTTGGCATCGGCAAACACAGATGCACCCATGAATTAACGTTAGCTTGGGAAATTTAGTATGAGTGGTAATCTAGCGGCCAAATTGCGCGAAGGGACTAAGAAGTCTCACTCAATGGCAGAAAATACCGGCTTTGTCGCCTGCTTTTTGAAAGGAACGGTTGAAAAAAACTCCTATCGGAAGCTGGTGTCTAACCTGTACTTTGTCTATTCGGCAATGGAAGAAGAAATGGAGCGCCAAAAGGATCATCCGATTGTGTCCCGCATTTATTTTCCAGAGTTGAACCGTAAGGACGCTTTGGAGCAGGATTTGGCTTTTTACTATGGTCCTAATTGGCGTCATGAAGTTGCGCCGTCAGATGCGGCCAAGTCCTACATCAGCCGGATTCGCCAGGTTTCCAATACGGCCCCAGAACTGCTAGTGGCCCATTCCTACACCCGTTACTTGGGAGATCTTTCCGGTGGGCAAATCCTGAAAAAGATTGCCGTCACTGGAATGAACCTGAATGATGGTCAGGGGACTCACTTTTACGAGTTTCCGACGATTACCGACGAGAAAGCGTTCAAAACCACCTATCGTCAGGCGATGGATGCGTTACCTGTGGATGATGCTACCGGCGATCGCATCGTCGATGAAGCCAACGATGCCTTTGGCATGAACATGACCATGTTCAAGGAATTGGAAGGCAGCTTAATTAAGGCGATCGGGGTGCAACTGTTCAATCTCCTGTCACGGCGGCGGGGCCGGGGCAGCACTGAACCTGAAGAATTTGCCACGGCAGATTAAAGTCTGCTTCATCCCCCTGAACCCCCTGAAAGTTTGAGGCAGTCTATGCGCGTTAAACCTTCGGGGGGTTTGCCTTGTCTGGGTGATTTGGCAGTGCTAATGTATTTGAGCGCTATTTGAGCGCTGTTTTCATTTTGAGGATTGTAACGCATTAATGGCTAGCAAAATTCCCGTCACAATCATCACAGGCTTTCTGGGAAGTGGTAAAACCACGCTGATCCGGCATCTCCTACAAAACAATCAGGGCCGCCGCATTGCGGTGGTAGTCAATGAATTTGGTGAATTGGGGATTGATGGGGATCTGCTGCGCTCCTGCCAGGTGTGTCCCGAAGATGAACGCATCGAGGGGGATGCCTCTCCATCGGATCCAACCCTGCCCATGAGCGAGGCGATGGCCTTGAACTCGGATATGGCCGCGAATATTGTTGAGCTGACCAATGGCTGCTTATGTTGCACAGTGCAGGAAGAATTCTTACCCACGATGCTGGAGTTGCTAAAGCGCCGCGATCGCCTTGACCATATCCTGATTGAAACCTCTGGATTAGCCCTGCCGAAGCCATTAATCAAAGCCTTTCGCTGGCCCGAAATCCGTAACGGGGCGACGGTGGATGGTGTAATCACAGTAGTCGATTGCGAAGCCGTACTGACGGGCACCATTGCGACGGATCTGGCGGCTCTAGAAACCCAGCGCCAAGCCGATCCCAATCTGGATCACGAAACGCCCATTCAGGAATTATTTGAAGATCAGTTGGCCTGTGCGGATCTGGTCATTCTCAATAAGACAGATCTCGTCGATGCGATCGCCCAAGCCACGGTTCAAGCCCGCATCAAGGCCGAACTGTCTGCGCCCGTGAAAATTGTTCACAGTATCCAAGGCCAATTAGATACCACCCTGTTGCTCGGGTTCCAGGCCGCCGTGGAGGATAATCTGGAAAATCGCCCGAGTCATCATGACACAGAGGATGACCACGACCATGATGATCACATCACCTCGACCCATGTGATTTTGAATCGCTGCTTTGATCCCGATCGCCTGCGGCAACGTCTGGAAGCCATGGTCCAAGAGCAAGAAATCTATCGGGTAAAGGGGTTTGTGGCGGTTCCGCAAAAACCCATGCGTTTGGTGATGCAGGGCGTCGGCAGTCGGTTTGACCATTTTTATGATCGTCCCTGGCAGCCGACAGAAGTGCCTCAAACCCGATTGGTGTTTATCGGTCGAGACTTGGATGCCGCCCGAATCGAATCGCAACTCATGGCCGTTCTGAACTAATGGCTTGCCTCAAACCATCCCATCGCCCCTATTCCCCTACCCCCTACTCTTTCCTCCGCGTCTGCTATTCCTTAACCAGCACGCCATTTAAGAAAATTTCGGCCATATCCTCTGCCATTTCCTGCATTTCTTGAATCGACGTGCCCGGTTCCATAATCGTGCTGTGGCTAAAGCCCGCGACCGCAAACATCCCTAGAAAGACGCGCGCCACGGTTTTGGGGTTCACCCGGCGATAGATGCCCTGATCCATAGCCGTTTGAAAAAACGCCTCCGCCACATCGGTCATCTTAGCAACGACCTCGGTTTGGATGCGATCGCGCAAATCGGCGTGGAACTGCGCCTCCATGAAGCAGACCCGGAGCATGTCTGAATTCTCATGCAAATGCAGCATCCGATTGCGAATCACCTGGGCTACGGCTTTGTAGCTGCCCATTTCGCTCAATTCCGTTAACAAATCCGTCAGCAAATCCGTCCAGCCCTGGGTAGCCACCTCTACCAAGATCGCCTTTTTATTCGGAAAATAGCGGAAAAGCGTTCCCTCTGCCACGTCCGCGCGCTGAGCCAAATCCTTGGTGGTGGTGCCATCATATCCTTTTTGAGCAAATAACTTCAAAGCGGCCTTAAGAATGCGCGTGCGGGTCTCCGATTCGGAAGTAGCCTGAGGCGGAAAAAGTCGCATAGGAAGTATTGAAAATGTCGCCACAATCTATCACTGCAAGTTCCAGAGTTGAGAAACCTTTCGCTATGTTTTAAGGTTCAACCAGAGGGTTTGGTTTATCTTTCTTAACCCATCCGGATTTTTCTATCCAGCCGCCGGCGATCTCCCCTACGGATTTGGCAGTACTCCAACAGCAAAAGCATTCTGACCCATAGCGTCCCCTAAAATCCATGGCTGTCCTTGTCGCACCTGCCAATTGCATACTTCTATGGAAAGAATTGCAGCACTTGAACAAACATCAACTTTAGTATCAGAGCCTTGATCCTGGCCTTGATTCTGTCTATTGTGAATTCATGAGGCTTCCTGAGCCTCTTCTGGCAGATCAAACAGCCAAGTCCACGTTAGCTCAGTCCACGTTAGCTCAATGAGGTGAAAGCGCTGTTTAATTTCATATCTGTCTCGTCAAACTGCAACAGCATCCATAGCGAAATTTGATATTTCCTCAGCTGGTAAATCGAGAGCAATCCATCGGATTCTATGCGTTTCATCCTCAATTTTATTTAGGGTGTGCAATTCGGGGAACTCTGTATACAATATGCTAACCAGAGGAAATCACTCAAAGAGTAGATCCTTGGATGCTGTTGTAGTTTTAAAGCGTAAACCGCAGAGTTAAGTCATGGCGATTATTGCTCTGAAAGCGTGGTACATCCAGGAATATGAACCGCTGAAGGATTTAGAAAAACGGCCCCATGACTTGCGTTTGAGCAAAAATAGTTTGCTGAAGTCAGGGCTGCGGGCGGATTTTTTAGACGATAGCGATACGGTAAAGGTGGCACCCTGGTTTCAGCGCTATTTAGAAGGGGATGCGATCGAGTTTTACATTGAGGGCAGTGGCAGCTATGCGATCGCCAATATCGATTTGCAAAGCCACGAAATCTACTTCGTCAAACAGGACAGTCTCTCCCGCCTCGATCCCGTTATCTTCCTCTGCTATCAAACGGAATACCCCGACTCCAGCGATCTGCTGCGCGACGAGTTACAGGTTATTTTGGAAAAGCTCAATCCAAAGTCCCGCGTTCCCCTCAGCCTCAAAGAGTCCCACCGTCTGACCGATGGACCCACCCGACTCAACAGCACTCTGATGAAGTCCATCCGCAACTGCCTGCTCTTTGTTGCCGACAGTACTCCCATTGCTCAGATCGACGGCACTCCGCCCCAACTTCTCCCCAGTCCCAAGGTTTGTGTAGAGGTGGGCTACGCCCTCCAGTGCAAGCGCTCGGAACAAATTATCCTGACCCACATGGATCGTCCGGACCTGCCTGGACAATTTCCCTTTGATCTTCCTACCCAAAGTCGCCTCAGCTTTAAAGACAAAGCCCAGTTACATAAGCTCTTACCCGGAATGGTACAGGCCCAGTTGCAGCGCTTCAATTTGGGGATTTAATTTAGGGCAATGCAGTAAATTTCTTTGTAAAAGCATATTTCAATGCTATTTGTTAATGCTTAATATTTATAATTTTGGTATTCGGGTTAGGTAAACAGTGACTGTTGACGATATTGTTAAGCTATTCGACGCGATTACAAAATTACTCAACGTCCTCATCTGGCCGGGGTTGATTTTGTTCATTCTGGTCCGTTTTGGTCGAGACTTGCGGGAATTCTTCTCAAGTTTGGGTGAATTATCGCTTAAAGGGGCTGGGTTTGAAGCTTCACTAAAGAGAAAGCAAGCCGAAGTTGTTGCCGCTCTGTCTGCCGCTGCTGCATCTAAGCCCGATGAGGATAAGACTCGTGAGAATGTCGCAAAAGAAGCAATGATTGCGGCAGATGTGGTCGCTGAAGTTGTTACGCCTCGCGCTATTAGACGCGCAAGTAGATCAATTGTTCTCTGGGTGGATGATAACCCCAACAACAATAACTATGAACGTCAAGCACTTGAAGCACTAGGAGTGAGTTTTATTTTGGCGCAATCGACAGATGAGGCGCTAAGGCAAACTTCTCGACAACGTTTCGATGCCATAATTTCCGACATGGGGCGGCCACCTGATTCCCGTGCAGGTTATACGCTTCTCGATAAGCTGCGCTCTAGTGGGGATCAAACCCCATTTATTATTTATGCTGGCTCAAGAGCTTTAGAGCATGTTATGGAGTCCCGTCGTCATGGTGCCATTGGATGTACCAACAACCCAAACGAGTTGTTTGAGATGGTACTATCTGCATTAGGTCGTGCTGTATAGCAGCTTCAATGTAGACCGACCACTGACAGTTTATCTACGGAATTGCCTAGAGTTTCTGCTGTGAGCGGTTCTAGAGATTCTACAGGTGTCTTAGCCCGATAGACAGCTGATTGCCAATCGCCACTGCTGATCAAACGCCTGGGGAAAAGGAGCGTGATTTTGGCGTCTCCCTTGACAGATGTTAGAAACCGGAGTGATTTGAAACTTTTTATGTCCCAATGGGCACTGTAGTGGTGATAATTGTGAAGTCAACAGGCGCGAGATATGCAGATGACAGGAAATACATCGCCAAAGCCAACGGATGCTGCAGGGGAACGCCGCAGCAAATATGCACGGGTACCGACTGAATATGCGGTGCACCTGCTGATTGAGGGAGGCCATCGCGAAGAAGTCCGATTTACCACGATTCAAGACTTCCAAAAGTGGTACAGCGGTGAACTGGTGCCCAAAGCTACGTCGAATGACTTTATCACTGTGCCCATGAAGGGTGCCCAGGGCGAATATATGGTGTTACGTCCGGCGAAGGTGATTGGTGTGCGGGTGGAACCGGTGTACAGTTCCAGCGTCGAACGGTTTTAAGGTGTCTATGGGTTTTCCATAGATCCCCACTGACTGCATAGAACGCCACTGAAGAGGCGCATGGGGATGCGCTTCTTCAGCAATGGTTCCTAGGAGTAGAATCTTTAGTGAGATTTTTCTTCGGTATATTTTTATATCAGCAGAATTTTACTGCAACCCGTCATAGAGCAATAGGCAAGCACAACATGAGCCAGATCAGTCGCCAAACTACGGTCCTCTGGCTAATGGCGCTGTCGGTGGGATGGCTGCTGGTGGGCGGACCTGTTCTAACGCAGGAAGTACCATCACCCGCATCACCGTCGTCTGTGCCCTTGGTGCCTATTGGGCAGTTGAATCCGGCGATCGCCCCGGCATCAGTGTTGCGAGACGGGCTCCGGGATGACCCAATTTTTGAGCCGGGGGGAGATCGCCGCTTACTCCTCCAGGCCATCGATCACAGTCTGCGCTATTTGCGCACGGCCAAGGCACAGGCCGACTACCGCCCCTTTGCAGCGACTGGCCTAACGCGCGTGGATATGATTCGCAGTTTGGAGCGGTTTCGGCAGTTGACGACCTTGGCGCGATCGGCCACAGAGCTGCAAACGTCTGTGGAACGGGAGTTTCAGGTCTATCAAGCCACAGGTAAAGACGGCCAGGGAACCGTGGCTTTTACCGGCTACTTTGAGCCTGTGCATCGGGCTAGCCGGGTCCAAACCTCAGAATTTCGCTATCCGATCTTTCGGGCTCCCAAGGACCTGCCTGCCTGGACAAAGCCCCATCCCACCCGCGCTGAATTGGAGGGGACAGATGGGCTGCAGTTTGTCCAGGGACGGTTGAAGGGGTTGGAGTTGGTGTGGTTACGCGATCGCCTGGAAGCATTCCTAGTCCAAGTGCAGGGATCGGCCCGCCTCCAGCTCACGGATGGCACAACCATGACCATTGGCTACGCCGGCAGTACCCAGTACCCCTACACGGGCATTGGTCGGGAGCTGGTCAAAGACGGCAAGCTAACCCTGGAATCGCTGACTCTGGCGCGGTTGACGCAATATTTTCAGGATCATCCGGCTGATTTGGATGTTTACTTGCCTCGGAACCAACGGTTCATCTTTTTAAAAATACGGATGGAGCCGCTGCCACCGGCAGCTTAGGGGTGCCTGTCACCGCAGAACGCTCCATCGCTACGGATAAGCGGCTATTCCCCCCTGGGGCACTGGCCATAATCACCACGGAAATCCCCTACGTCCATAATGGTCAGCTTGAGAAGCGCCGAGTCACACGATTTGTGCTGGATCAGGATACGGGCAGCGCGATTCGGGGGGCAGGACGAGTGGATGTGTTTATGGGCGCAGGTCCGCAGGCGGGCGATCGCGCCGGATTGATTAATGCCACGGGTCAGCTTTATTATTTAGTTCTGAAAAAATCTTAAGGCAGCGGGCAGGCTTGGATTTTGGGGCTTGGAGCGCCTTCAGGTTCTCTCTAAGCCCTAAAATCCAAAATCCAAAATTGTCCCGTCTACCAGAAGGAGGGTTGGTGTCGTACCAGATTGAAGAACTCCTCACGGGTTTTTTGTTCTTCTTGGAATACACCCAGCATGGCGCTGGTCACTGTCCAAGACCCTGGCTTTTGCACACCCCGCATCACCATGCACATGTGCGATGCTTCCATAACCACGGCGACCCCCTGGGGCTCGAGAATTTCCTGGACGGCTTCTGCCACTTGGCGGGTCAGGCGTTCTTGAACTTGCAGACGACGGGAGAACATTTCGACAATGCGGGCCAGTTTGCTCAAGCCCACAACCTTTTGATTGGGAATGTAAGCCACATGCACCCGCCCCATAAAGGGCAGCATGTGATGTTCACACATGCTGAAAGCACTGATATCCCGCACGAGGACCATTTCGTTATGGCCTTCGTCAAAAATTGCCCCGTTCACCAGTTCTTCCAAGGATTGTTGGTAACCGCTAGTCATAAATCGCATGGCTTCGGCGACTCGCTTCGGGGTCTTGAGCAAGCCTTCCCGATCAGGATCTTCGCCCACACCCAGAAGCATGGTGCGGACAGCGGCCATCATTTCTTCTTGACTTACTTCAGGCTGGGTCAGAAGTTTGGGTTCACGTTCACCATCCAAGGTATTGCGATCGGGGCGAGTTTGTAAAGATTTCAGTTCGCTGGCATTAGCAATGGAGGTGTTAGAACCGTTCGGTGAAGCAATAGTCATAATAGTTGTCGGGTAGAGAGGGTGAGTAAATGACCCGACCCGCTAGGACGCTGCGTCATCAGCGGGTCAAGTCTGCTGTGTTATTGACTAAACAATCGCTGACCTTCCTAGAAGGTGCCTGCATTGGGCATCAGGATCATCTCTTCAATCACAGCACTAGCAGGCATTTGAGCTGCTTGTAAGATGGCTTGAGCAACAATTTCGGGAGTGAGCATTTGAGTTCGATCAAAGTCGGCTTGCACCGTGTCTGTATCCCAGATTTCGGTGTTGACGGAGCCTGGGGAAATGGTGACCACGCGAATGCCATGGGCCCGTTCTTCGGCGGCGAGGGTTTTAGAAAGCGCCAACACGCCAAACTTACTCACACAGTAAGCACCCCAGTTGGGAAACGTTTGGTGGGCTGCAATGGAAGCAACGTTGATAATTGTGCCCCGTTGCCGTTGCCGCATTCCAGGCAAGATTCCTTGAATGCATTGGAAAACACTGGTGAGGTTGAGGTCAATGACTCTCTGCCAATCCGCCAGGGGCGTATCAACTAGGGAGCCTGTATAGCCCATGCCGGCATTATTGATCAGAATATCGATGGGACCGAATTTCTGGGCGATCGCCCCCATTTGATCCTTGACCTGACCAAGACGGGCTAAATCAATCACAGCCATGTCCACATCCACACCATAATCCGCTGCCGCGTGGGCAACAGATGCCAACTTGTCCTTTGTTCGACTGACCAGCACCAAGGGGATGCCCGCTTGGGCAAATGCCAGGGCCGTTGCTTTGCCAATACCGCTGCTGGCCCCTGTGATCAGGGCGCGCGGGGCGATGGAAGAAGTCATGAAAGTCGTCCAAATTCCTAAAGAGTATCCTGCTATGGCTAACACCTTAGCCGGAGCCTGACTTTGGGTATGGTAGCGACCCAACCTGAGCCAAGCGTTAATGACAGATAAGACTTGTTTAAACGTGCCAGCCTAAAAACAGGGATGGCCTTATGCGGGCCTCAACCAGAAGAAAAACAACATGTTCAGAATGACACCCTAGATGGGACCGATTAAAAGCGATCGCTGCGTCCACGGATAATGCAGTCCTTAGAACCAATCAATCCCCGAAGACGGACCTCCATCAAGCCTTGCCGCAGGTAAAGACAAAGCAGAAGATGTAAACAAATGTAACAATAAGATTATATCACTCAGAATTCGCGATTGTGGCCGCCAACTGGGCAGAGTTCTTGCCCAACCCGGTGTGGATTTCCGTCCCTAGGCCGTGGTTTCAGCAAAAATGCCCATGGCCCGAAATTTTTGATAGCGGACTTCGCGGCGCTGCTGACCTGTGAGTTGGGTCAGTTCGTGGAGATGACGCAGCAGGGCTTCCTTGAGAATTTCAATGGTTTTGAGTGGATCAGAATGGGCACCGCCAATCGGCTCAGGCAAAATTTCGTCAATAATGCCCAAACGTTTCAGGTCAGGGGCGGTAATTTTCAGGGCTTCCGCCGCCTGCGGCGATTGCGAGGCATCTTTCCACAAAATTGCGGCACAGGCTTCTGGCGTAGCCACCGTATAGACAGAATGCTCAAACATCAGCAACCGATCGCCGACGCCAATCCCCAGAGCGCCGCCCGATCCCCCTTCGCCAATCACCGTGCAAATAATCGGCACATCCAACCGAAACATTTCCCGCAGATTCACCGCGATCGCTTCACCTTGACCCAATTCTTCTGCCTGCATGCCGGGATAGGCACCGGGAGTATCAATAAACGCCAGAATGGGCAACCCAAAACGATTGGCATGATCCATAACCCGCATCGCCTTGCGATAGCCACCCGGAGAGGCCATACCAAAATTGCGGGCCACGTTTTCTTTGGTATCCCGACCTTTTTGATGGCCCAGCATGGCCACCGGATACCCGCCAATGCGGGCAATTCCCGCAATCAATGCTGGATCGTCGCCCCCACAGCGATCGCCATGGAGTTCAAACCATTCATCGGTCAATGCCTGGATATAGTCCAATGTGGTGGGTCGGCGAGGATGCCGCGCCACTTGGACGCGCTGGGACGGGGATAAACTGCCAAAAATTTCCTGCCGCAACTCAACTGCCCGTGCTTCCAGGAGCTGGATTTGGTCAGAAACATCGACATCGTTTTCTTCCGCCAAATCACGAATTTGCGTAATTCGCGCTTCCAATTCCGCTAGGGGTTTCTCAAAGTCAAGCAGAATTGGGCGACGCTCAGAGGTAGGCATAGGAGTGCCAGTAAAAGGGGTGACGAACTAGAAAACCGGCTCACTAGAAAACCAGCTCAGTTAAGTGGCTAGTTAACTAACATACAACGAAGGGGACCTCCATCAACATCCCACCGAAGTGGGCGGGGGAATCGTTGAAGGGATGCCTGCAATAGCTAAATCAACAGCGGACGAAAGCCATGCTTGATCGACACTTCTCCAATTTGCTCCATTTTCTCAACGCTAATGTGGTTGCGCCCCCAAGAAAAATTCGTGTGCCACTTCTCGAATTCCAGCAGCATCGATTCTGCAAAGCACGCAAACAGTTGGCGCGCGGGCACATCCATATTGACAATCCGCATAATCTTCCAGTCAATATCTAGGGAATGTTCCACAATGCCACCATTGAGGATATGCACCCCTTCATACTGGACCCGAGTAGCCAGATTTTTAGGATAGCCGCCATCAATAATCAAACAGGGCTGTTTCAGGGTTGTGGGATCAATTTCCACCCCCTTGGGCATGCTGGCGACCCAAACAATGATGTCCGCCAAGGGCAGAGCCTCTTCCATCGTCAAAATCTTCCCCCGTCCCAGTTCTGCCTGTAGGGATTGGAGGCGTTCTTGGTTACGGGCCACTAACAGCAGATCTGCCACGTCTGTGCGGGTATTGAGCCAGCGGCACACCGCACTGCCAATGTCCCCCGTAGCCCCACAAATGGCAACGGTAGCCGTGGATAGGTTAATCCCCAAGTTTGCTGAGGCTTGTTCAACTTGGCGACAAATAATGTACGCCGTGTGGGTGTTGCCAGTCGTGAAGCGCTTGAAATCCAGCATTACATTCCGCACTTGGCGAATTTGGTCGAGATTAAAATTCTCAAAAATGATGGAGGAAAATCCCCCTAAGGCCGTGATATCAATACCATGCTTTTGGGCGTGGGCCATGGCATTAATCACTTTGCGGGTGGCGGCTTTAATCCGACGATTGGCCAGCATCTCTGGCAGAAAGCAGGATTCTACATATTGCCCTTCGATGGTTTGCCCGGTCACGCTAGTCACCGTGATGTGATCAACGATTTGTGGGGGAGCGCTGCACCAAAAGTCTAGGTCTTGGTCGGCGTATTCTGGATAGCCTAATTCGCGGGCGACGGATTGAGCATGCTCGAGGCTGGTAAGGTGACCGATTAAACCAAACATGGGCAGTTGTTGAAGGAACTAAACAGGATGAGGCAGAAGATGAGGCAGAGGGCAAGGAACTCCACATGGGGCATCGCAGATCAACTGAATCGATGCGGACTTAATCGACTGTTGAGCGATCGGTACGACCCTAACTAAGCAATCGGTATCGATCCTAACAGTCTATCGCAGCAGTGTACCCAACCCCCTAAAAAGCAATTCCCGCCGCTAGGCTGCCGCCAAACCCATGGCAGACATGCGCATAATGTCGCGGGTGCTAAAGCCGATGTTGCCGAGGGCTTCGCCATACTGAATCATAAAGTCCTCGACTAGGGCCTCTTTTTCCATGCCCAGAACGTCGGCATCGGTTTCAACTTGGTTCAACATTTGCCAGACCAGGGGAAGATTTTGGCGGTTGGCTTCTTCAAGCTCATTCTTGGAGGCTTCAAAGTTGGCCTTGAGCCACTCTTCTCCAAAGTTCAGGTGCAGGTATTCTTCTTTGATGACACCCTCAGTAATTTTGCGGGCGAAGTCGTCGGCTACGGGGATATAGATGTTGTAGGCAGCGATCGCAAAGCACTCAATAATCAAAGACTGAATCAGCAGACAGGTGACGACCTTGCCAGCGGCAGCAGCTACCTGAAAGTTGTCATGCAATTGATGGAAAAATTCACGGGCAAAATCCATGTCAGGGATGACGCTGAGGTTGCGCCCACAGGCTTCAAATCCCTTTTTGTGGCGACTCTCCATTTTTGCTAGCTTGATCAGCTCATCCTTGGCGTCAGACAGCATATCGCTCAGGCGGATGTAGTTTTCGTGGGCTTCTTGCTCACCTTCAATCACGATCGCATTAATCCGGCTGTAGGCATCTTGATAAATACTACTGCGAAAATCAATTCCGACACTTGCCTCAAGTTGGGGCATAAATTTAAGTCTCCTCACAAATGCAGCCGATAAAACTCGGCGTTGGGACAGCGAACTATAGGGTAGGTCTTAAACGTAACGAATCATTTCTAATACCGTAGTTAACACTTTATCAAGTTTAGGCGAGATTACCCGATGGGATTTTCAATTTATGGTATTGAGAAGAGAGAAAATGTAGGGCAAAGGATGCAGCAAGAGGCTTTCACCGACTATTTCCCCTGGGCATGATGCTCATTGCCGATAAGGAGCTGTGCTGGCTAGGCACTCTGCCATTGAGCCCTCACTATCGACTTTGCTTTCTAGCCATTGCCAGGTTCCCACGGAGTCCTGAATAATCGGGTTTGATCGGTCCACAAGGAGTTTCTCCTGGGTTGCGTCAATATAGATGCCATCCTTACGATTACTCAAGCTGCTGATCACAATCTGGGGCTCTCCGGATGTTTGCGCTCCGGAGGCATTGACGAGCTTGATACAAAACCGCCCATTATTGCTGGCGATTTCGCGGCGATAACTCACGAGAGCAGGCGTTTCCGCATAGTATGTGCCCGGTTTGGGCATGGCTTGGTAAAGGGCGGGCGCATCTCGAGGCGGGGGTGCAGATGTTGCAGAGGGCAGAGGCGGCTTGGGCGAAGGGGTAGCACTCGGGGAGGGAGAGGGGGATTGGCTAGGAGATTGGGCCTGGTTCAGCCCGGCAGGCTCGGTGAGCCATTGGTACAGTCCAATTCCGGCCAAACCGCAAATCAGAAGCAGCCCACCTCCGAGCTCTACCCAAAATCCCTGCTTGGATTGTGGTTCCGGTTCGCTCCCAAATGACGGTTCAGCGTTAGAGCGAGATTGATTCCGTGGCATGGCAGGGTTACCTCTATGACAAAAAATTGTGCAAAAAAAGCGTGGGCACCCTACTCAGGAATAGCACTCAGCCGCAGCATTGTCACGTCTCCTCAGGTCTTACTACACGGTCAAGCTAAAGGGCCACATTAACAAGGCCACCCTGCACCAAAAACCCTAGGGCTAGCAGAAAAGCATTGAATACCAGATTCGACGAGGTTCAGACATCACTCTAGTCCGGTCTCTCTGTGTGTCGGCACGGCACCTTGGGCATAACTAGAATATTCCCCCAATCTTCCCCATATTGTCCCCCTGCTTTTTGCCGCTCCTTCATGTCCTGATTTATTGTCGCTTCTTATTTCCCCGGCAAGTTCAGTATGCCCTTGTTGTCGCTGCTATTTTCGATACTATTATGACCTACAGCCTCAGAATTACGGATATGCCCGCCACTGAACGGCCCCGTGAACGCTTAATTGATCATGGGGCGAGGCACTTGGCCACGGCAGAACTGATTGCCATTTTATTAGGGACTGGGCAGGGGCCGGGGAAGCTTTCGGCAGTGGGCTTGGGCCAATACCTACTGCATGAATTGGGTAAGCACCAGCGGGATGCCCTGGCGGCACTGCGGGAAATCACAATTCCGGAATTGACCGGGGTGTCGGGCATTGGCCCAGCCAAAGCGACCACGATTTTAGCGGCGATTGAGTTGGGCAAGCGCGTGTATCAGTCCCGTCCGGCGGACAATACGGTGGTAGACGATCCAGCGATCGCCGCCGCCGCGCTCAGCCATGACCTCATGTGGCAAGCACAGGAACGATTTGCGGTATTGCTATTGGATGTAAAGCATCGCTTGCTGGGTACCCAAGTTATTACCGTGGGTACCGCGACGGAAACCCTCGCGCATCCCCGAGAAATTTTTCGGGAAGTGCTGCGGCAGGGAGCAACGCGCGTGATTATTGCTCATAATCATCCCTCGGGAAACCTGGAACCCAGTCCAGAGGATTTAAAACTGACGCAGCATTTACTGGAAGGAGCACGATTTTTAGATGTGCCCCTTCTGGATCATTTAATTTTGGGCAATGGTGACTACCAAAGCCTACGGCAAATCACCAATCTCTGGGAAGAATGTCCTCAAAACGAGTAGTGGCCCATGATTGCTGACAGGTTTATGCCCTGGGTCTATCCGTGACAACTCCCTCTGTCGTAGACTCAGCTATAGGCTCAGCAGGTCGTCCAGTTCATCCAGAGCGGCGCACGTAACAGGGTGGGCCAAATTTTCGGGGAAGGGGCGACGGGTGTTGGTAGCAGCAAGGGTGATGGCTGTCCCCACAGAGTCGTTATACCTTTGGCTATGCCCCTGCAAGTAGCTATCGGAATATTTGCGAAACACCGCTTCTACAGCGGCGCGGGCATTTTTTAGGCCCCATTCCTGAGCAATCATTTCGGCTTTTTCCAAGACATCAGAACTCAGTCTGACTTTGTTGTCGTACCTTATTTTGTGGTCATACATAATTGCGCTCCATTCAATACTGGAAATAAACCCCGCACATTGGCAAATTGAGGATCACCCATGACCGCAAATAGCTTGCGTCCACTGAGGCGATCGCTGATCAGGTGGGTGCTGCCTCCGGTTACTAAGAAGCGGGTCACTCGCGACATATAGGGGGTGTATTGGGCCTTGATGGTTTGAAAAATTCCCTTAAACCAGGGATCGAGATACTCTTCTAGCCAGGGCTGCCAGTTCAGTTCGGTATCGGCATAACAATGGCCATTGCGGAAGCCATCCATCACTACACTCGGATCCGCCGTGGTCCCTAAAATGTCTGTCAGTCGTCGATCAAAGCTGATCGAGGTAGCCAATTCATAGGCACCGCCCCGATCCATGACATTTTCGTCGATGATCTCGCCTTCGGTGTCTACGAGGCGGGTGAGCCAGGTGCCTCCACCAATGTCTACCACAATGGTGTAGCCGCCATCGGGAATCATGCCCTGGCGCTGGGCAAAACGGTAGGCTCCCATGCCTTCGGGCTCAACTTCTACGTGCTCTACGGTGACTTTATAATCTAGGCCATTGCGTTGGAACTGGTGCAGACCTAGGAGTTGATTTTGAATGGCAGCGTGATTTCGATTGGGATCTGGGGTGCTGACATAGAGATGGAGCGGAAACTCGGTGGAGCCTTCCCAGGGTTCTAGGCAAGCATAGAGGTGAATCCGTGAAAGTTCTACTTTGTTTTCAATTACAGTTTGCTGCTGACGACGATATTTATACGCCTGGGCACCGAAGTGGTAGCGGGTCCCATCGGAAAGCTCTACCAGAGGAGATGCGTCCGAGGTGCGCACAGCATCTCGCCCCTGGGGTAATTGAAACCGAACTGAGCGAATGGCTTTGGGATGCCCGATCCCATCCCAAAATTTCAAATCAAAATTACCTGCGTCCAACGCCAAAATGCGTTGAGTGGCACTAGGAGTGGCGGTAGACTCTTTTTTAGTGCGTGTAGTTTGTCGAACTGCTGCCGTCATGAGTGTGCCTCTGCTTCAGCGATGTGTGGGCGGGTGTCCCCAGTTGTAGTCGGATCGGCCCGCTAGTACACAAGTACTCTAGCGCAGATATAGGAATTCGAGCAAGGGGCCTGTGTTGCATTTTGCGATTTTGGCCTTTGCAAGTCTGTCAATGCCGAGAGGGCGGGAGCAGGGGCACCTAAATGGTTTATGCAGGTTTGCCAAGGAAGTCTAGTTTGCCGAGCTCGACGCCATTATGTCTGAGGATGGCATAGGCCGTGGTGACGTGAAAGTAGACGTTGGGCTGGATAAAGGAGAGCAAATAGGGCAATCCCTCAAACATCAGGGTCTTATCCCCCATGGGTAGGGCGATCGCTTTTTCTTCTGACCCATCAATTTCGACGGGGGTTAGGGTCTCGAGGTAGGCAATGGTTTGGTGTAGGCGATCACTGAGTTCAGAAAAGGTCGTTTCTGTGTCTTCAACTTTGGGGGCTTCCAAGCCTGCGAGTCTGGCTGCGCCTCTTCTGGCAATATCCGAGGCGATTTGCACTTGGCGGGTTAGGGGAAGCATATCGGGATACAGGCGGCTATTGAGCAGAACGGCGGGATCGATTTTTTTGGCTTCTGCGTGGGCGGCTGCTTTGGACAGAATGGCAACGAGGTTATTCAGCGATCGCACGAGGGGGGGCACTGTGGCCTGATACATGGAAATGGTCATGGAAGTTTGCCTAGGGTTTAGGTCGTCCTGACTATTATCGGGTGCGGGGAGAGGGATTGGGTTAAACGCTGGGTTAAGGGAAGCGATCGCCCCAATGGCGAGGTTTTATGGGAATCATCCGTGGTCAATGATTGGCCAGAGGATCGGTGGAAGGCCGACGTTAACCCCCAATTTTCGGAGGAGATCAGCTCAATATCCCGACTTTAAGCGGATTCACCCCGGGTTGAGCACTGACCGCACCAGATACGGAATCGTAGACGGAGCCCGCCATGGGGTGGTCGATTCAAGGGGAGTGAACGTCCGTTACATTCGTAAATATGGGCGTAAAAAGTGGACGCGAGATGTGAATATCTTGGACGCAGCTTGGGCAGGCGGCCCGCCCGGAGCGATCGGTATCAATCCAGGTCCGAATATCGAACGGTGGGTTGGGTGTAGTCGGTTGGGACATGAAGGACGATGGTCTCAAATGGTCTGACGCTTCTGGGTAGTCATAGAAACTCTAAATCACTCCAGAGCAAGTTTAAGGGCAGTCTTGCAATGAAAGGTAGTCTACTTTAGAGCAGAATAAAGTGGCTCGAGTTATATGAATCAAAGAACGCTATGGCCCGGTTCGATTGTTAACTGCCTACAAGTGGCTGTAAACCTATGCTCCATCCTGAAACTCTTACACCTCAGGCAGGTCGCCCCGCGTCATCAGGTGGCCCACCACCGCTTTCCCTCGCCCTCATAAAGTCTGACCAAGCGGGTGATGAACCGTCTACTGTGACTGATTTACCAGAGGCTTTTCCCCATGTTGAACCACCACGATTTTTGGAGGGCGATCGCCTGCGATGGATCGCTCAGGGCGAAACGCCGGACTGGGGTGTGGCGATCGCACATTTCTAAGGTCATCCCTAACCAAATTATCCAGTGGGAGTCGGTGGATGGCTTGCCAAACCGAGGGGCGATCCGATTTTATGATCGGGGGGAAGCGGGCAGTATTGTGAAGTTGACCATTGCCTATTCGGTGCCGGGATTTCTGTTTCAGTTAATGGACAATCTGTTTATTGGTCGGGTGGTGGAATCACTGAAGGGATCCTGCATGGGACGGCGGCGATCGCGGTGGGGATGGCCAGCTTTTGCTGGGATAAGGGCGATCGCCGGGGCGGTGGGTTATGGGGTCGCTGGGCGATCGGGTGGAGTCGATCGCATGCCTCGCGAGGCGACGCGAATCACAATGGGGGAGTTGCGGAGGGGCACGATCGGACTCCATTCGCTGGCGGCGATGACGTTGAGGCGATGGAGCAGATGGATCATGGCTTCGACGGCGGGGGCTTGGCCGCTGAGGGTGATGTTGATCCAGTCGGAACTGTGAGCCGCTGGGTCGCGGCTCGGCGGGGTCATATTCATGGTTGGGTCTCCTGTGATGGTTGTGGGGAAGAAGACCCAAAAACCGCAGCCACCCCGAATGCGTTGCAAAACAGGGTGGCTTGTAAAATAGAACAAGCCGCCATGCTGGTCACTTCAGCTTGGGGGTTAGCGATCGCTTGGTGGTGTCCAGCACTGGGCGATCGCGTTTTAAGACCGAGGTCTTTGGGCGTCTGGGCGAGTGCTAAACCTAAGCGCACTCACCTTAACGCAAGAGAATACCGAATTGCGCCGCACTTTGCAAGCCCTATTTTGAGGCGATGGGCGGTGGACAGGGAGGCCAGGGCAGCACCACCCTAGGGTCTGACTCCTGCTCAAGAGCTTCGGAGGAGTCCTCAAGAGTTTCGGAGGAGTCCAAACGATGTTGGAGGAGTCCACAACGATGTTGGAGGAGTCCTGCAACGATGTTCGGAGGAGTCCGCAACGATGTTGGAGGAGTCCGCAACGATGTTGGAGGAGTCCACAACGATGTTCGGAGGAGTCCCAACGATGTTCGGAGGAGTCCGCAACGATGTTGGAGGAGTCCAGAGCGAGGAGTCGATGTTGGAGGAGTCCGCAACGATGTTGGAGGAGTCCCAACGATTAACTTGAGAAATTTGCAGACGTTAGCGGAGTCTCACATTAAAATTACTAAATTCCACAGGTTTACGGATCTCCAGGCTGAGAGGCTCCTGCATAGCATAAAAGGGTCATTGGAATCCATTTAGCTATCGACAGGAATACTTAATTATGGCGTATCAAAAACGACGGTCTGCTGTGTTGAAAAGGCGCAAACGCGGTTGCGCGGACTACAATCTTTGGATCCGGCACTGGATCTGGGCCATGGGGTGACGTTGCAGGACTATGCCACTTTAATTGCCACGGTTAGCACCCAGTGCAGACCGTATAACGTGGCGCTGGCCGAGGCGGATCGCACGCGGATTGAGTTGGAAGAGGTGGAAACTGAGCTGAAGGGGATGTCCTCGCGGATTTTGAGTGCGGTGGCGGCGATGTATGGCAGCACCAGCAAGGAATATGAAATGGCGGGAGGTACGCCTCTAAGTCGGGCGAAGCGGTCTAAAAAGGTGATTCCGGCTACTTCGTCTACTGCCCTTGGGGAGTCTGCTGCGCCGAGTGTCGGGACGAATGGGGCGGGGGTGAATGGGAATCGGATGAATGGGGCGATGGCGATGAACTAAGCGATCGGTCTAGGGGGGCGAGGGCTCCCCCGCCCCCTATGAATCGCCGTCTTTTTTATAAAGATTTGCCCCAGTTTTAGCGATT
>CAVYAN010000118.1:0-22411 GCA_963766075.1 uncultured cyanobacterium
GGCAGCAGGAGCCGATTTGTTGCTGTATGGCTGTAATTTGGCCGCAGATACCGTGGGACAAAGTTTTGTGAGTCAGATTGCCGCCCTGACCGGAGCGGATGTGGCCGCATCCACCGACCTGACGGGTAGCAGCGCTTTAGGTGGCGATTGGGATCTGGAATTTGCCACAGGCCACATCGAAGCCTCAGAATTCCTCTCCGGCTGGGCGCAGGCGGCGTATCAGAATGTGCTGGCAACAATTACTGTAACCAGTCTGGCAGATACGGTGGCAGTCGATGGAACCGTCACCCTACGAGAAGCGATTCAATCGGCGAATGGCAACACCCCTGTCAATGCTGATGTGGGGCCGGGAACCTTTGGTGCTGATACCATCAACTTCTCAGTCAGCGGCACCATTACCCTCACCAGTGGACAACTGGGGCTGACAGACAGTGCTTTGACGACGATTAACGGGGCAAATGCCATTACGATTAGTGGCAATAATGCTGGCCGCATTTTTGAACTTGGTAGCGGGGCAGTTGTAGAACTGAATGGATTGACCCTCACCGGTGGAAACCCAACTGGTGGTTTTGCTCTCAGCGACGGTGGTGCCATCTACAGTCAAGGTGCCACCTTAACGGTGAACAAAAGTACCTTCAGCGGGAACTCAGCCCGTTATGGCGGTGCCATCATCAACTATGATGGCAGCTTAACCGTTAACAACAGCACCTTTAGCGGGAATTCAGCGACTGTCGGTGGCGGTGCGATCGACAGTTCTTCTTTGCGCGGCACAGCATCCCTCACCATCAACAACAGCACCTTTAGTGGTAATTCCGCAGGTTCTGTAGGCGGGGGTGCGATCAACCACGATGCTTTGAACGGAGACGGCACCGCAGTCCTCACCGTTAACAACAGCACCTTTAGCGGGAATTCGGCAACAGGTGACGGCGGCGGCATCAACAACTTCTTTGGTAAGTTCACCATCAATAACAGCCTTGTGGCAGGCAACAGCGCTCCCACTGGCAGGGAAATTAACGACTCCAGCTTTGAGACCACTGGCCGCAACAACCTATTTGGCTATAGTGGCAGTAGCGGATATGAGGCTTTTGAATATCCTTCCTGGCCTCTTCCTCACTCCGACTGTCGGCTTGAACCAGATTCTCAACACCACGCTTGCCAACAACGGTGGCCCCACCCAAACCCTGGCGCTGCTTCCCACCCTGAGCCTGACCGTTCAAGCCAACAAAACGGTGACCCTCCTGGAAGATGCATCGTCCACCTCCCTCGGCATCACAGCCCCAACAGCCCCAAATCCGGCGGTGAATGCTGGATTCAATACGGTTCCTAGTAGCGCTTTTGATCAGCGGGGCACTGGCTTTGCTCGCAGTGTCGGCGCGACCGATATTGGTGCCTTTGAATTACAAACTCCCTTGCCCACCCCGGTCATTACAGTAACTGGACTGTCGGATGCGACCAAAGGGGCTGTTTATCTTGCAGGTGGCACCACGGCAGTGACTCTCAATCAAAGCTTAACAACTGCCCAGTTAGCAGGATTGGTCTTTAAGCCTGTCGCTAATGCCAACGGCAGTGCAGGTACCTTCAGCTATAGCGTCACGGATGGCACTAACACGCAATCCCAAACCATCACCCTTAACATCACCCCTGTCAATGATGCGCCCGTGGCAACCAATGACAGCTTCATCACTCGCGAAGACACGGTGCTTACCGGTAACGTCATTATCAACACGGATCCCAACGGAGCCGATAGCGATCCTGAGAATAATCCTTTAACCATCGCGACGGTGAATGGCAGCGCAGCAAATGTGGGCACCCCTATTTCCCTCACCAAAGGCAGCCTCAGGCTCAATGCGGATGGCAGTTTCACTTATACCCCCAATGCCAACGCCAATGGGAGTGATTCCTTTACCTACACCCTCAGCGACGGCACCACAACTTCCAACACGGCCACCGTCAGCCTCACCATTAACCCCGTCAACGACACTCCAGTCGTTGCCAATCCGCTTACCAATCAAGCGAGTCCAGAAGACACAGCGGTGAATTTCACCATTCCCGCCAACACCTTCAGCGACGTGGATAACCCCACTCTGACCTTGAGTGCTTCGCTTGCAAATGACACCGCCCTTCCAGCATGGCTAAGTTTCAATGCCGCCACGGGCACGTTCTCGGGCACGCCGCCCCTCAACTTCAACGGCACCCTGCCACTGAAAGTCACCGCTAGTGATGGACAGTTTTCCACTGCCAGTACCTTTGACCTGGTGATTACCCCCGTCAACGATGCCCCGATCGCGACCAACGACAGCTTCATCACCCGGGAAGACACCCTGATTGTTGGCAACGTGATTGTCAACACGAATCCCAACGGAGCCGATAGCGATGCCGAGAACAATCCTTTAACCATCGCGACGGTGAATGGCAGTGCGGCGAATGTGGGTACCACTATTTCCCTCACCCGGGGCAGCCTAAAGCTCAATGCAGACGGAAGTTTCACTTACACCCCCAACGTCAACGCCAACGGGAGTGATTCCTTCACCTACACCCTCAGCGATGGCACCGATAGCTCCAACACCGCAACCGTTAGCCTTACAATTACTGCGGTCAACGATGCCCCCGCGCTAACGGGCACCCCGGCCACCCTCCCCGCTGGCACCGAAGACACCCCGTACATCATTACCACAGCCAATCTACTGGCGGGCTTCACCGATGTCGATAGTCCCAGCCTGTCGGTCACCAATGTGCAGGTGAATGGTGTTGCCCTCACCACCAATGCAGCGGGGGATTATGTCTTCAACCCACCGCTCAATGCCAACGGCGCTTTCACCGTCACCTACAACGTCAGCGATGGGCAAGCCAGCGTCCCGGCTTCCCTGAACTTTACCCTGGCAGCGGTCAATGATGCGCCCACAATCGCGGCTCCTACTAGCGTCAGGGTGCAATCGGGCGGCACCGCTATCAGTGGCATCAGCATCGCCGATGTGGATGCTGGCACTGGAACCCTAACAACCACCCTCTCCGTCACCAACGGTAGCCTCAACCTGACCAACCTCAACGGGGCAACGGCAACTGGCTTGAATACAGGCAGCGTGACCCTCACCGGCACCCTGACCCAAATCAATGCCGCACTGGCGACCCTCCGTTACAGTGGCAGCACCTTCTCCGGGAACACCAACCTGACGGTGAGGGTGAACGACAATGGCAACGTAGGCAGCGGCGGTGCTAAGACGACCACTCAGACGATCGCCCTGCAAGTCGCACGGGATCTGGGGAACTTAAGCAAGAAAGAGATTGAAGTGCAGGGAACCGTGAGCAGTAGTGACCCCGTCGATCGCTATCAGTTCACCCTCACTCAAGCAACAACTAAGTTCAAGCTGACGCTCGGCGATCTTGCTGCCAATGCCGATGTCTATATCTTGAATAGCAACGGAACCGTGGTGGCTTCGTCTACCAATGCAGGAAACCGCTCTGAGGTGCTGAATAACTTGAGTCTGCTGGCGGGCACGTACTTTATTGAGGTGCGTCAGGTCAGCGGTAACACCAAATACGAACTCGAAGTGGAAGCCCTTTGAAGTCTAAAGGGGTAGGAGCGGAGCGATCTCGCAAACGCAGTCCCCGACGAGCAATCGCCCCACTCCTCGAACTCGATCTGCGTGAGGTCTAATACCAAATTAAACTGCAATCGCGGCACATCCTCTTCGGCAACGATGGTGATGGATGCCCCGTTCGGCGACAAGGGCGACGACACCCTCAGCGGTGGGGCAGGCAATGACAGCCTGTTGGGCGGCAATGGGGATGATGTGTTGCGGGGTGGCACGGGCAACGACACTCTGAATGGGGGCAATGGCAGCGATCGCTTTGTCCTGGCATCCGGTGAAGGCCCGGACACCATTCAGGACTTCCAGTGCGATCGCCGATCTTGTAGGGTGCGTTGCTGAACAGCAAACGCACCCTTTTGTTGGGCATCCTAACATTAATCCTTGACCTGCATTCTCTCATGCCCGACTATCGAAGACCTGGAATTACAGGTGGCACCGACTTCATAACCCAAGCCAGTAGGGTAGGCACCGCCCACAAAAAATCTCAAGCGTTGCCCACCCCAATTTCACTCGCCTTATTCGTCGATTCGGAGGACGCACGACCAAAGCCGTATGATTAACCCGCTTTGGTCTGGGTTAATATGAGGTTAGTGCCAAAGGGTTGATGGGTGTAGCCTTAGCTGAATCCTATCGGGTAGATAGAGCCTCGCGAAACCTGACGCAAGCAACCCTAGACAACCAGCAACTCTCCGTTGGAAATTTACGTAGTCAGTAATGGTTACCTCTATGACGTTAGCACTTACCTTGACCAAGCATTATATTGAACAGCGAGAGAACGGATATTGGCTCGAAGGAACGCGTATTTCTCTCGATTCAGTCGTGTATTCCTTTTTAAATGGAGAATCACCAGAAAGTATTGCCCAAAATTTCCCGCTCCTTTCGCTAGAACAGGTCTATGGTGGAATCACTTTCTATCTTGCCAATCGAGAGCTTGTGGATGCGTATTTGGAAGAGGGCGAAGCCGAGTTTAAGGGGTTACAACAGTCTTGTCAGGAAAAGAGTCCTCTGTTGTATCAAAAGTTGTATCAAAAATTGAAAGCGGCACAAGCTCAGAAGCGGAATGCAGCATGACAGAAATTCGATTTCAAGCCGATGCCGATCTCAGACAAGCCATGGTGACTGGCACAATCCGCAGAAAGCCCAATCTGGATTTTCAGTCAGCTAATGAAGCAAGACTTGAAGGAATAAAAGATCCAGAAGTTTTAGCAATTGCAGCACGAGACGGCAGGGTGCTAGTCACGCATGATCGCAAAACCATGCATACGGAGTTTGGCGAATTCATCACCTCGCAAACAAGCCCCGGTATTCTGATTCTTTCACAGAATCTTCCGGTCAGTACGGCGATTGATGCAATCATCCTGGTGTGGGAAGTATCTGTGGCGGAGGAATGGATCAATCAGATTATGACGGTTCCATTTTGAAAAGCTGCAAAAGACCTGCTGTTGGCATCTGTGGAAAATACCGCATAAACAACGCCCATGCACGCCAACCACCGAAAGCTATCGGTTGTAATCCAAAGGTTATTTGCGGCGGGTAATGGGCACCGTTATCTCGACGACTTGCTTAGCAGGCTACGCTCCTTTATGAAGTTAGCGGCCAGTTTTTGCAAAAACAGCTCCACCTATTCTGCTAGCAACCGTTTCTAGCCAAGCATGGCCCTCTCCCCATCGGCGCTTCAGCCGCCCCAGGCACTCCAGGAAAAGCTACACTGAACACTGTCATGGCAAAAAGCCGTGGGGAATTTTTGCTCAACGAACCCAGCCAAACGGACAAGCAAAAAACACTGCCGCAGATTCCCCATGGGCAATTCGCTTAAACTAGATATTCACTTGCACTAAAGATTAGGAGAACATTTTCTATGCCGAAGGCTGTTTGGAATGGTGTTGTAGTCGCAGAGAGCGATCGCTGCGAAGTGGTAGAAGGAAACCAATATTTCCCCCCAGATGCCCTAAACCTGGAATACTTTAAGCCCAGCAACACCCACACCACCTGTAGCTGGAAAGGTGTGGCCAGCTACTACACCTTAGAAGTCGAAGGCAAGTCCAATCCCGATGCCGCCTGGTATTACCCCGAACCCAAAGATGCAGCTAAAAACATCAAAGGCTACATCGCCTTTTGGAAAGGCGTCAAAGTGGAAGCCTAAATCAGGGGTATAGACTAAAACGCCGTACCCGATCGAGGCCGAGAAGAAAGGCTTCGATCCGGTACGGCCATTATTAGGTCCTAATGCCGGATCCCTTAACGCACGGAGAAGGCTTCGTTGAACCGCCGAGTCACCGGTTCCATCAAGAACGTCATCACGGACTTCTTCCGGGTCACAATTTCCGCAGACGCCACCATACCGGGAGTCAGCTCCACCTTGCGATCGCGCACAGGAATCGCTGTCCGCTCTAGGCGCACCTTCACCGGAAACACAGGCCCCATGTCACGCCCAGTTTCGTCTTTCTCGACAATCGCGTCTGGGCTGACATTAATCACCTCGCCCTCCACAATGCCAAACTCCTGATACGGGAACGTGGCCAGCTTCACCTTCGCCCGCATCCCCTGCCGGATAAAGCCAATATCCCGATTCATCACCTTCACCTCCAGCACCAAGTTTTGGTCCTTCGGCAAAATAGATAGCATCTCTTCACCCTGCTGCACCGGCCCCTGAGTGGATTTGACGTTATAGACAATCCCATCAAAGGGAGCCTTAATGCTGGCACGCTCAGTCTTTTGCTGCTTCGCTACAGCAATTTCCCCCATTTTCTTTTGCAACTCTTCCTTGCGCTGGGTGAGTTGGGTGAGAACGGCGGCTTCCCGTTGGGGCGCAATCCCCTGGGCGGTACTGCTTGCCCCTTCATAGGCTTGTTGGGCCTGCCGGATGCGATCGCCCTGGGCGTCGATTTCCTTCTCGAGTGTGACCACCTTGTCCTCAGCCTCAGTAATCTGGTCCTGGGCCCGGGTCAACTGATCGCGAGCATTCAGCAATTCCAACCGAGGAACAACGCCCTGCTCCAGTTGTTCCAAACTGGTGACACGCTCTTGGGCGTTATCGCGGGTTTTCTTAGCATTGGCCAAATTCGTGCGGGCATTGATCAGATTTTCCTGAAAGCGTTCCAGCCGAGACTGGGCCTCTTGGATGGCTGCCACCTGACGGTTGGCTTCGGCAACGGCGGCGGCTTGCTTCTGGGTAAATTCCTGTTGCCGCGCGTTTAGGAGCTGATCTTGCAGGGGCGTACCGCCGTTGGTGGTACCCTGCCGTTCTGCTTCTAGACGATTAATGTCTTCCCGAATCTTTTGCGCATCCTTTTCTAAGCTTTCGACGTTAGTTTCCACCGCACCGGGAGACAGCTCCACCAACACATCATCCTTGCGAATCGTGTCCCCCGCCTTGACATTCACTTTGCTAATGCTGCCGACGCTGCTAGCCCGAATGGGTCGCACTTCCGTCGAGGGAATCAGCTTGCCTTGGGCGATCGCCACTTCATCAATCTCACTAAAGTAAGCCCAGGCAATCGCACCCAGCACCAGGGCACTGATGCCGCCCGCCAGAATGCGGGTGTAAAGCGGCGGCAGTTCTTGGACCGCTTTACCCAATTCATAGGAAAGCGACTCCTCCGGATTGGCCAATCGCTGTTTAACCTGGCGCGACTGGGCGGGATTCGGAGAATTTGGCGTGGGAGAAATAGAAACTTTCATGGGCAATCGGTGGGGTTAAGGGGCGAAACCAAGTGGGGCGATCGCGTTGCACTGTATCAATCTATTCGCTATCAATCTATGCACTATCAATCTATGCCAAGCAGGAATCGATGCAAAATATGAATCTATGTAAACACATCGGTTGCGAAACTTGAACGAATGACCATCAGGTCGGGCAAATCATGACCAAGACCACTAAGATTAACCCTAGGATGCCCATTCCACATCTCTAAACTAACGTTACTCTCCTTAATCTCTAATTATCTAATTAATTGTGTTGCAATTCTTTCAACTGCTGGTCCAATTTTTGCAACCCTACTGGGTGCCTGTCTGCTTTGTAGCAGCCTGGAGCATCACGATTCTACTCGGCTGGAGCTTGTGGTCGGCCATGCGAGATACGGCAGTCCGTAGCCATACCATGCATCAAATTCCCTGTGCCAACTGCCAGTTTTTCACCCGCGATTATCACCTAAAATGCACGGTGCATCCGGCACAGGCCCTGACGGAAGAGGCGATCGGCTGTGGCGACTTTGAAACCCACTTTTAGTTCCTTTCCTCAACAGGGCCAAGAGTGGGCCTACACTTCTTGGCCCAACGCCTGATTCGGCCCCCAGTTCACCCCCAATTCTCATTCCACACAGCCCCAGATAAAAACGCCTCAGCATAAAAAACGGCACATCCCAGGAGCGTTTTGCTAGCTCTGAGGTGCACCGTCGTCATTCATTCTGCAGATTGTCTAGTCGGGATTGCCATCTGAGGCCCGATTGTTAGGAATTTGTTCGGCTTCGGGACAATCATCAGAAATTAACGGTTCGTAATGGCCCTTGGGCACGGAGGCGAGCTTTTGGGTGACTGCGCCAATACTTTCCAGGCGAACCATTTCTTCCCAGGAGCAGGTTTCATCTTCTTCCTCGGTTTCATAACGCAACGTCACCAGATCGCCTTCAATGTCCAGGATTCGGGCTCGTTCGATCCAGCGTTGCTGGTCCCGCAAGAAGATCCAAACATCACGACCGTCACAACACAGTTGATAGATCTTGCGGTGTAGCATGATTGCTTCTCCTGAGCAGTTAATAAATACTTCGCACATTCAAAGTCCCACCGAAAGACACGCAATGCTGTCTCCCAGCCGGGATAGATATTATCTCGCCTGCACTCAAACTCTGACTACTCAAACTCTGGCTACTCAAATTCTGTAACGGTCTTCCCCCAGAGAATCTAGCATTCCCTGTTTGCCCATCCCTAAACCACGCAGGCTTGATGTTCAGCACAAACCTCAGCAATCGCCTGAAAATGAAAGCCACACATACTTGAGTATGACGTTTGGAAGACGAACTGCCGCTGGAGGGAAACGCTGAAACAGAGTTCATTAGGTGGGAAAACCCTTAGCAAACTTCTTAAGCACTCTATCAATAAAGTCAGTTTCATACCAAGTCAACTGACAAGCTTAGGCAGAAAATTTATACTGTGACCGGGCTCTAGGTGAGGCGACGTCGGTAACAAGCAAACAGGTCTCGGCGGGGCAGCTCAAATGATTGACTCTCAAAGTACTTTACCATCATGTCAAACGGATACCCTATAAATTCTGAACCTGTTGAAACAAATGTCCTATCTAGAATCATCTTTAGTAAGGTATTGTACCAACTATTCTAGCGATTGTTAAGCGGGTTGCGGAGGAATCCTGGGCGATCGCCCGCTAGGATGAAGAAAAGATCGTCACATTCAGGGAGTCGATACCCGTAAATGCAACTGCACCTAAGCACTTGGCCCGAAGTCGAGACCTATCTTCAGTCCTCTTCGGGGATTATTCTCCCGATTGGCTCGACGGAGCAGCATGGACCGACAGGGTTGATTGGTACCGATGCGCTCTGTGCGGAGGCGATCGCCCGTGAGGTCGGAGCGGCAGCCCACGCACTTGTAGCGCCGACAATTAATGTGGGGATGGCGCTGCACCATACGGCCTTCCCGGGCAGCATCAGTTTGCGGCCCAGCACTCTGATTCTGCTGATTCGGGATTACGTCACCAGTCTGGCCAAGATGGGATTTACCCAATTTTTCTTCATTAATGGGCATGGGGGTAATGTGGCTACCCTCAAAGCGGCCTTTGCCGAGACTTATTCTATTTTGGCGGAGTTAAACCTGCCCCAGGCGGATCAGGTGCGCTGTCAGGTGGCCAATTGGTACATGTGTGGAGCCGTCTATCGGCTGGCCCAGGAGCTGTATGGCGATCAGGAAGGGGCTCATGCAACTCCCAGCGAAGTGGCTCTGACACAATACCTTTATCCAGAGTCGATCAAGCACGCCCCCTTGAGTGAATCGGTGGGCAAGGGACACACAATCTATGGGGCAGTGGATTTTCGGCGGCGCTACCCCGATGGACGCATGGGGTCGAATCCGGCCTTGGCAACACCGGACCATGGTCGGCAGTTTTATGAGCTGGCCGTGAAAGAATTGACTCGTGGTTATTTAGAATTTTTGAATGCTGAGTGATGGCAAGGAAGATCATGCCCTTAATTCGACTGGTGCTGGTACTAGGGATAGTTGGGTTAGTGGCGGCCTTTGCCGTGTCCAATGGGACCCCTGGAGTTTCTCTAATCTTTTTAGGAATGCCAACACCGACGTTGCCTTTGGCGGTCTGGGTGTTGGGGGCGATCTCTGCTGGAGCGCTGACGACGTTGGCCCTTAACACACTGTTCAGCTTGTCTAATTATTGGGCGGTACGCCAGGTGCGCCCGCGATCGGCACGACAGAGCGCTGGATTCCAAACTCGGCCCAGCCCCCAGACGGTCCGTCCAGCCCGCCCTGGAGCCAATGCCGCCGGCGATGAGGCATGGCAAAACTGGGAGGGCTATGAGGAACCCCAACCCCCACGCCCCACTGCGCCTGCTGCCGTGCCCAAACAAACTGATGAGGACTTGGATGATTGGGATTTCATGGGGAGCGATGATTGGGATGCCGCGCCCACAAGGACCCCATCAGAGACGCGGTCCTCAGTTCGGCAGCCTGCGCCAGGTTACCAGGTGAGCAAACCTGACGTGGGAGGGCGTGAACCTCAGGATGCGAAATCGGCCACGATCGCCAATAAGTCTAAACTGGTGGTCGATGCTGACTACCGGGTGATTGTGCCGCCCTACAAGCCCCCTACTCCACCGGAAGGTTCGGAAACTGATTAGACCGTTTTCAGGATCGTTTAGCCCGCTTCATAGAGATCCTGGACCCGACTGTCGAGTGCGCGATCGCGCTTGGGAATCAACCCGCCATGAAAAAGTCGCCATGAAAAAGAGCAATAAAAAAGGGGCAATAATGCCCCCTGGAAATTTTTGATTTTGGATTTGCTCTAGAATCAACAGCTAACGTCGATTATGCGATCGCGGCCATCTTGACATCGCTGGTAGCCAATAGCTCCTGTAATTCTTCAGAATCAACGGTCTCCTTTTCAACCAGCATGGCAGCCAACCGATCCAGCACAGCTCGATTGCCCACCAGTACTGCCTTGGCACGCCTGTAGGCTTGGTCCACCAGGTTACGCACTTCGTCGTCGATGGCGGAGGCGGTTTCTTCAGAGAAATCCCGCTCAGCCGCGATGTCTCGTCCCAGGAACATGTTGCCCTGCTGGCGACCCAGGGCCACCGGACCGAGGCGATCGCTCATACCAAACCGAGTCACCATTTGACGCGCTACCCGAGCAACTTGCTGCAAGTCATTCGAGGCCCCGGTGGTCACTTCCTCTTCGCCAAAGATAATTTCTTCGGCAATCCGACCGCCAAGGGCAACCGCCATCTGATTTTGTAGGTAGGAGCGGGAATAGAGACCCGAGTCCATCCGATCTTCACTGGGAGTAAACCAGGTTAGCCCACCCGCGCGGCCGCGCGGAATGATGCTGATTTTTTGCACCGGATCGTAGTCGGGCATCAGCGCACCCACCAAGGCATGGCCAGCCTCATGGTAGGCCACCAACTCCTTGCGTTTCTCGCTCATCACCCGATCTTTTTTCTCTGGGCCAGCCAAGACGCGATCAATTGCATCATTGACTTCATCCATAGAAATTTCAGTCAGGCTGCGACGAGCGGCTAGGATAGCGGCTTCATTCAGCAGATTGGACAGGTCAGCACCAGTAAACCCAGGAGTGCGCCGCGCAATCCGCTCTAAATCCACATCTCTCGCTAGGGTTTTGCCCCGAGCGTGGACGTTGAGAATTTCTAGACGACCGCCAAAGTCGGGGCGATCGACCACAACTTGGCGATCAAATCGACCGGGGCGAAGGAGGGCCGCATCCAACACGTCCGGACGGTTGGTTGCCGCAATGATGATGATGCCTGTATTGCCCTCAAAGCCATCCATCTCGGTCAGCAGTTGGTTGAGGGTTTGTTCGCGCTCATCATTACCGCCGCCTAGACCGGCACCGCGTTGCCGACCCACAGCATCGATTTCATCGATAAAGACGATGCAAGGGGCATTGGACTTGGCTTGCTCGAACAAATCCCGAACGCGGGACGCGCCGACCCCGACAAACATTTCAACAAATTCGGACCCTGATATTGAGAAGAAGGGGACACCCGCTTCACCCGCAACGGCCCGAGCGAGCAGGGTTTTACCGGTACCCGGAGGCCCTACCAATAAGACACCCTTAGGAATCTTGGCCCCGATCGCCGTGAAGCGATTGGCGTTTTTCAGGAAGTCCACGACTTCATTGAGTTCCAGCTTGGCTTGGTCAATCCCCGCCACATCCCCAAAGGTGACTTGGGTTTGCGGTTCCATCTGCACGCTGAGCTTTAGATTTGCCAAAATTCATGGCTTGGCTACCCGGACCGTTCTGGGCGCGTCTGAGCAGGAAAAATAACCCCACGAGCAGCAAAACGGGGAAAAACAAGCTACTGAGTGCCTTGAACAAGAATCCCTCGTCGTTTGGAGGCATAACGGAGATGTCTACGCCATTCTTAGTCAGAATCTTGACCAAATCCTGATCGTAGGGGGGCAGGTTAATGTTGACCCAGCCATTGCCCGCTGGATCCTTGACTTGGGCAATGGTGCGGTCCGCACTAATCTTGACTTTTTCAATCTTACGGTCCATGACCCGCTCGATAAACTGGCTGTAGGTCCAGTTAGGTGTCTTTTGCGGCTGCTTATCAAAAAAGGCTGTGGCTAGGGAGACGACCACGATCGCCAACAGCGTATAAAGTCCGACGTTTCTCCACCGCTTATTCACCGGGGTGTATCCTCCTAAATCTCAGAGTGCGGAGATGATCTACATTCTGCTTGTGTTAACTAATATTAACGTATCTCAGAATGCTGCGATCGTGAATCTCATATATCCCCTATCGTAACGATTCTAATCAGACTCGGCACAGGGACTGACCGTGAATCCCAAGATGAACACTTTCGGAGCTGAAGTCCGCGCCCCAGCGTTACAGGCTCGAAGGAGCATGGGCAATCCTACACGCTAACGTGTCCGAAGTTATTGTTTCCAGGCTATATATTTCCAGGCGTTATATTTCCAGGCGTTATATTTCCGGGAAGTTATTCCCGACCTGTTATTCAGGACCAGGTTCTGACGCTTCGTTATCCGTGTTTTGGGCAGAAAGGGCTTTCTGCTGCCGATGGAGATTTTCCTCGAGTTCTTGGATCTGTTCCCGACGGGCCTCAAGCTCAAGGGCGCGGCGATCCACTTCCTGGCTTTGCAAGGTCAGAGATTGCCGCCACTGTTCCGCGCGCTGGGTTTCTTGCTGCAAAAATTCTGGCGTGATGCCACTGCTGAGAAATTGCTGGATGATGTCCAAGACCCAATCCTTGGCATTGACAAGGCGGGTGACCTGATAATCCTCAGTACAGTCTGCCAGCACAAGCATGCCATCCGCCCACTCAGTAGCCGTTGTGGAAACCAGGATGGCTTTAGGGGCTGGATCAGGCAAGAGCGCCCAAGCGTATTCTGATTTTTGGCAGGCGAGGGGAATGAGGGAGACTTGGTTAGGAATGCCCTGATTCTGAACCTGAGCGAGATACAACATGCGAAGGACTCTCTCCTGAGCGACCGAGGCGGGGAAGTCAGACGCAACAGATTCTGACCCTAGACTAATTCGGGTAACTGCGTCAACAAGAAATCTACCGAAAGGTTTGGCGATCGCCCCTTCTGGCAAAGTATACCGCTTCTCTGGCCTTGGATTGCTGGCTCACAGGTGGGGAAAGCCCCTACGGTCAATTTCGCCAATTTCTTCGCCACTTTCCTATGGACACCCCTGGGTTGATCCCGGAAGCTTATAACGTTGTCAGACGCGCCCGCAAGATTTCGGCTTGCTTATCCAGCTCCGCTAGGGTCGCCTCAGCGGTGGCGATCACGTCAGCAGGGGCTTTATTGACGAAGCTGGGATTGGCGAGGCGGGCGCGAAGGCTCTGGGCCTCGGTTTCGATTTTCTTGAGGTCCTTGGTGAGTTTTGCCCCCAGTGTGGCCACATCCACCACACCATCCAAGAGAATCAGCACTTGCACGGTGCCCGTTACGCCCGCGAACAGTTTTGCGGGGGTGGCGGGCAAGGCATCCAGAATGGTGAGCGTTTCGACTTTGGCCAGGTCACAGATGTAGGTCTGTCCAGTTGTCAGGATTTGGCGCTCGCGATCGCTGTCACTCTGCAACAGTACCGTAATCTTGGCTCCCGGCTTGATGCAGGCTTCAGCCCGCAGATTCCGAATTGTGCGGATAGTCTCCATGATCAGGTCAAACTGGTTCTCCAACTCGGCATCAATCTGCGCTGGATCCGTTACGGGATAGGCTTGCAGAGCCAAATAAACCTGATCGTCCGCTCCGGTTAAGGTATGCCACAGTTCTTCGGTGATATGGGGCATGAAGGGGTGGAGCAGTTTCAGGATGCCCTCTAAAACCAAGGCCAAAACTTGCTGGGCGGCCTGACGTGCTCCGGCATCTTCTCCCAGCAGGCGCGATTTCACCAGTTCGATGTACCAGTCACAAAAGTCGCCCCAGAAAAATTCATACAGGCCCTTTGCGGCTTCCCCAAATCCAAAATTATCCAGATGACGCCGGGTTTGCTGGGTCACTTGGTGGAAGCGAGAGAGCATCCAGCGATCGCACAGTTCCAACTCATCCATTGGCTTGCCTAACTGAACGGGCGTTTGCCCCGCCAAGTTCATCATCACAAACCGGGACGCATTCCATAGCTTGTTGGTAAAGTTGCGGGCGGCCTCTACAGATTCCGACTCGTCCGTTTTGCGGTTGTATTGCAGGCGAATGTCCTGCCCTGCGCCAACCACTTCACGAATTAGAGCATAGCGCAGGGCATCGGTGCCGTACTTATTAATCAGCAGCAGGGGATCGATGCCATTGTTGGCAGATTTGGACATCTTCTTATTGTTTTCATCCCGGACCAGGCCGTGGATGTAGACATTCTGAAAGGGCATTTGGCCCGTGAAGTGTCCCGCCATCATGGTCATGCGGGCGACCCAGAAGAAAATGATGTCAAAGCCAGTCACCAGGGTGGTGGTGGGGTAGTAGAATTCCAGATCCGCCGTTTGGTGGGGCCAACCCATGGTCGAAAAGGGCCATAATCCCGAAGAAAACCAGGTGTCTAGGACATCCGGATCCTGTTCGAGTTGTACAGCAGGGCCAAACTGCGCCACGGCCTTGGCTTCGGCTTCGGCCAGCGATCGCGCCACCACAAACGGTGTAGCCTCTGTGATCACGCCACCCGTCTCACTCACCGCATACCAGGCGGGAATCTGGTGGCCCCACCAGAGCTGCCGGGAAATGCACCAGTCCCGCAGGTTCACCAGCCAGTCGCGGTAGACCTTGGTCCAGCGCTCTGGGACAAAGTTGGGATCGGCGTGATGATCTAGGAAATCGAGGGCACTGTCCGCGAGGGGGCGAATTTTGACAAACCACTGGGTGGAGAGTAACGGTTCAACGGGGACTTTGCCGCGATCGCTGTAGGGTACCGTGTGCTTATAGTCTTCCACCTTCACCAGCACGCCCAAGGCCTGGAGCTGAGCCACCAGATTTTTCCGGGCCACAAACCGATCCTGCCCCTGGAAGGGACCGGCCTGCTCATTCATGGAACCGTCTTTGTTCATGACGGTGATCAGGGGCAGGTTATGACGCTGGCCCATTTCAAAGTCATTGGGATCATGGGCCGGGGTCACCTTGACACAGCCGGTGCCAAAGGTCATATCCACGTAGTCATCGGCAATGATGGGAATTTCGCGGTTGAGGATGGGCAGGGTCAGGGTTTTGCCAATCAAGGATTTGTAGCGATCGTCTGCGGGATTCACCGCCACCGCCGTGTCCCCCAGCATGGTTTCCGGGCGCGTCGTCGCCACTTCCACAAAGCCGGAGCCATCCGTCAGGGGATATCGAAAATGCCAGAGGCTGCCATTCACCTCTTTATTTTCCACTTCCAAATCCGACACCGCCGACTGACTGGCAGGACACCAGTTGACCAAGTACTTGCCGCGATAAATCAAGCCTTCATCGTAGAGGCGGGTGAATGCCTCCAGCACGGCCTCTGAGAGCCCCGCATCCATCGTGAATCGTTCCCGAGACCAGTCTACGGATACACCCAATCGCCGCAACTGGCCGACAATGGTGCCACCCGATTCGGCTTTCCAGGCCCAAGCCCGCTCTAGAAATTTTTCCCGACCGACATCGTCGCGGGTTTTGCCTTCTGCCTTGAGTTGCTTTTCCAAAATCGTCTGGACCGCAATGCTGGCATGGTCGGTACCCGGCAGCCACAGGGTATTGTCGCCAATCATCCGGTGGTAGCGCACCAGGGTATCGATCAGCGCTTGCTCGAAGGCATGCCCCATATGGAGGCTGCCGGTCACGTTGGGGGGAGGAATAACAACGCAGAAGGGCGTACCGCCCTGGGCGGGGTCGGCTTTGAAGACGGCATTGGCTTCCCAAAGGTGCTGCCACTTGGCTTCGCTGATGGCGGGATCGTACTGGCTGGACAGGGGGGCAGAGGCGGTCATGGGGCAGGGGCTAACTGAACGTGCTTATCTAAGTTACCTAAATTTTGCCACGTTTGAGGAATGGCGATGCGACGTTCAGTAATGGGGTCGATGCGGCCAAAAAAGTGGGGCACGATCGCCATAATCGCGATCGCGCCCCCACCACTTAATTCAAACCACTTAATTCGACATCTGGACCGAATCTTACAGCCCACACCTAGGGGTGGAACAGTAAATCGGGAAAGAAACGATTGAATTCAATCAAAATACCAGCCGTAAAAGCCAACAGCGCGAAGATCAGCACAGGAGCCGTCGATAGATACTTGAGGAAATAGGTCATAAATAGTTCTCCCAACTCACATCAAACACAAAATCCAAACTAGCGAGGTGAGACCGTAATCTCATTTTCCTTAGCAAACATTTCGCCCGTGGTCATTTCCTTCAGCGCTACCGCAGGCCAAGCGAACCCGCCAATCATGAACTTCAGCGCCAAAGGCACATCAATAATGACTTCCTTCATTTCAGGGCTATCTGTCTTGCGCACGGCAATGATATAGGAACGACCTGCCCAGCCAATCCAACCCGCAATATACAGGAATAAAATGCTAGGAATGATGAACTCGCCCACATGGGAAAAGTTATCCGGAATCAGGTGAGGCAGACCATCTTCTTTGCCACACAGCAAGGAAGACTTGCTGGAATAAAGCTCATAGCGATATTTAGCCGTGGGGCTAGCCGAACTTTCCATCCGAGCTTTGAAGGCAGCAGACTGCCCACAAGGCTCAAGATTATAGGCATGGGCGGGCGCAGCGGCAAACCCGAACCACAGAGTGACTGCTAAAACTAGAGCAAACAACCGACGCATGGAATTGTTTCCCTTTACTAACTACATACAAAAACAAGTTTGAAAGTCGAACGCTCGAAAAATAATCCGGGAAAACCCGCCTGCTTTTTCGAGCGATCCAAGATTCGTTAGCATGATGCCATAGGGCGAACTCTAATGCCGCTCAGCCCCAGATGCAAGCTAAGCTACAGAAGTCGCCCATCTCTTAGAAAAGGTACCAGCAAATGACGACGGTATTGGCAATTGAAACAAGTTGTGACGAAACAGCCGTGGCAATTGTAAAGAACCGTGAAATTTTGAGTAGTGTCGTCGCCTCACAGATGGCCGTTCATGCGGAATTTGGCGGTGTGGTGCCCGAGGTAGCCTCTCGACAGCATGTGGAAGCCGTGAATCCAGCGATCGCCCAAAGTCTAGCTGAAGCCGATCTCACCTGGGCCAACATTGATGGCATTGCCGCCACCTGTGCCCCGGGATTAGTGGGGGCTTTGTTAGTGGGCTTAACCACGGCTAAAACCCTGGCCATGCTGCATGACAAGCCCCTGATCGGCGTGCACCATCTGGAAGGGCACATTTATGCCTCCTACCTCACCGATCCGGATTTGCAACCGCCGTTTCTCTGTCTACTGGTTTCTGGCGGCCATACGAGTTTGATTTATGTGAAAGACTGCGGCGCTTACGATACCCTCGGCCAAACTCGGGACGATGCGGCGGGTGAAGCCTTCGACAAGGTCGCTCGCCTGCTGCATCTGGGCTATCCCGGCGGCCCGATTATCGATCGCCTCGCCCAGCAGGGGAATCCCAACGCCTTTCCCCTGCCAATGGGGCAGGTGTCTTTGCCCACCGGCGGGTTTCATCCCTATGACTCCAGTTTTAGTGGCTTAAAGACCGCTGTGTTGCGCCTCACCCAAAAGCTAGAGCAAACCGGAGAGCCTCTGCCGATTGCGGATCTGGCGGCCAGTTTTCAGGCTGCTGTGGCCAAGGCGTTGACCAAGCGCGCGATCGCCTGCGCCCTGGATTACGGATTAAACACCATCGTGCTCGGCGGCGGTGTTGCGGCTAACAGCGGCCTGCGGGCAACCCTGCAAGCGGCTGCCTCCCCCCATAACCTTCGCGTCATTTTTCCGCCGCTGAAGTTCTGTACTGACAATGCCGCCATGATTGCCTGTGCCGCCGCAGAACATCTTAGCCGGGGCGATGTCTCCCCTCTCACTTTGGGGGCACAGTCGCGCATGGCGATCGCTGATGTGATGCAGCTCTATCAATAACCTCAAGATCAATAACCTAGTGCCAGCCTACGCAATAGGCATAAGCTTTACGCAGCAGGCGTGAATTTCAAAGAGACTCCATTCATGCAGTAGCGCTGTCCGGTCGGTTGTGGGCCGTCGTTAAACACATGGCCAAGATGCCCACCACAGTTGCTGCAATGGACTTCCACCCGAGTCATAAACAGGGAGCGATCGGTGGTAGTCGCGATCGCTCCGGCGATCGGTTCATAAAAACTAGGCCAACCCGTCCCGCTATTGAACTTGGTGGTTGACGTAAACAGGGGCTGATCACAAGCCGCACAGGAGTAAGTACCGTCATCATAAATTTTGTCGAGCGGACTGGTACCGGCCCGCTCGGTGCCGTGTTTGCGCAGGACATGGAATTGTTCTTGCGTCAGCAGTGTCCGCCACTCTGCTTCAGTTTTTTGAACGGCAAAGGTTTCGGGTTGGGTTGCCATCGGGGGTGTTCTCCAAGGTTGATCACGGATCAGCCACCCTAAACCAATCAGAGTGGCTGAAGCTTGTAAAAAGTAACGCTTCTTCATGATTCTATCCTGCCAGACTCTACACCGCTTGAGCATGCCGGAACTTTTCACGGTCGTTTTTTCGCAGCCGGTTTTTCACGGTCGTTTTAATTTGCCTCCTCCGGTTTGTGGCGATCGCGCCCATGCCCATAACTGGCCAGCGGCCCCTGGTCCCGATGCTCATCCAGGGCTTGGGCAATCAACCATTGCAGCTTTGCGATAAACACCGATTCGGCAAATTCCTGGGCGCGTTGGATGCAGGCGTTGGCCGAAAAGCGTAATCCGGCAAATTGCACTAGGGCGCTGCATAAGCTGTCTACGGTGGGTTCTGGAAACAGGAGGCCAGTGCGGTAATCCAAAATCACATCGCGGAGACCACTGTGGGCACAGGCGATTGCGGGAATCCCCCGCCCCATTGCCGCCACGGCGGAAAACCCAAAATCGGCCAGGGCCGATGGATAGATCAGGGCCTTAGCCCCCCCATAAATCTGCGGCAGATCGGCTTCAGCCACATCGCCCAAAAACCGCACCGTGGGACCCGCTAAGTGCTGGAGCCGGAGGACGTCACTGCCCGTACCGCCAATCCACAGGGGCAGATTGAGCCGCTGACAGGCCGCGATCGCCCAATCTACCTGTTGGTTCGGCTCTAATGGCCCCAGGTAGAGGTAATACTGGTTACCCGCCTCACCCTCACCCGCCACAGCCACCGGCGGCGGAATCACCTCGGCACTGCGGCGGTAGAACTTGCCAATTCGGCGCGCCACCCCAGCCGACGGGGCGACAAAGCGATCGACCCGCTGGGCCGCGTAGAAATCATACTGCCGTACCTGGGTGGCATACTGCCATCCGCGTGGACGGGACCGCACACCGCTAGCGGCAAGTTGCTCCCAGAGCGCGCGGGGCGGAGAGAGACAATAGCTCAGATGCAGGGTACGGGCTGGGGTAATCACCGCCTGACTGATACCCTGTCCAGAAAGAGAAATCACTAAGTCATATTCGGATAAATCTAGGGACTCCCAAATGTAGGGCAGGAGTCTGGGATAAACTGCCGCTTGGCGAACGATCGCGGGCAGGTACTGGGCCCAAGTTGTCCGCAGATCCCAGTCTGAAAAGGGCGATCGGGCGACAAGCTGAGGCTGGGCAAAGGCCGTGTACACAGGAGCGTCGGGATACATCCGATGCAATACCCTGAGCACGCGCTCGGCATCACCATCCTCCCAAAGGCTGTCGTGAACTAGGGCAACTCGCATAACAGGGTCCAGAAGCAGCAGTTCCTAATAGTATTCCCCAAGCATCAGGAGAGTGTTGAAAAGCCCAGAGCATAGCGTAGGAAGGGAAAAGAAGCCCGATTCCGTAAACTGTCAGAAGACGAAGAATGAGAGCCATGAACCTATCCTATCCGACTGACATGAGTGATGCACAATGGGAACTTTTGTTACCGTTGCTCCCTGCTGCTAAAGCGGGTGGACGCCCCCGCAGTGTCGATCTCAGAGCCGTTATCAATGCCATCTTTTATATAGTTGTCGCTGGTGGTGCATGGCGCATGTTGTCACACACTTTGCCAAGTGGCAAACGGTCTATCACTACTTTAGGGCATGGCGCTTAGAGGGTAGCTGGGAGAAGATTCATGCCCAATGTGTCGAGTGGGAGCGGGCGATTCAAGGGCATGAGGCCGTGCCGAGTGCTGCCAGTATGGATTCTCAATCGGTAAAAACCGGCCTTCCCACGGCGATCACCATCGGTTTTGATGGCGGCAAAAAAACGAAAGGACGCAAACATCACCTCATGGTGGACACCTTGGGGTTGGTCATGATGGTTGTGGTCACAGCGGCCAATGTCAGCGACCAAGCGGGGGCGCGTCTCCTCTTTAATCGCCTTGCGGCGGTGCCGGAGCGGATAGCGCGGTTGGTGCGGATTTGGGTTGATGGCACCTATGAAGGCGTGGATTTTATGCGGGTGGACAATGGATACCTACCGCTGGATTCTCGAAACCATTAAACGTTTAGAGGCGGCCAAGGGCTTCGTCTTATTGCCGAAACGGTGGGTAGTCGAACGCACTTGGGGATGGCTCAATTGGTCACGCCGCTTATCGAAAGACTACGAAGCTTTGCCGGAAACCTCCGAAACCTTCATCTATGTTGCCATGATTCGACTCATGCTCAGACGGCTAGCGTAGCTGTTAACTTCTCAGGTATTCCCCAATCTTCCACGCTAGGGCCAGGAACCCCGCTCAGTATAGCCAGGGAATCAGCTTTTTCACCCGTTGGCGATAGTCGGGATAATCCGTATATTTGGTACAGAGCCAGGTTTCTTCACGGCTGGCCTTGGCATTGAAGAAGAGGAAGAGTGCGATCGCCCCCAGACCATGGGTCACACTAACCTGGCTCACAGCCCAAGCCAGAGCCGTAAAAATCAAACCGCTGTAGAGGGGGTGGCGGACCCAGGTATAGGCCCCAGTTTGCACCAGTTGAGCATCATCTCGGGGGTGAGGTAATGGAGTCAGGCTCTGGCCGAGATCGAGAAACGCTTTGCCGACCAAGACCGTCGCGGGCAGGGCCAGCAGCAGGGCGATCGCCCAAACTCCGTAAAAGACGGGCGTTGCCAAGGGGAACCAACCGGCAGGATGGTAAACGGGCAGAACGGCAAACCCCAGAATCAGCAGGAACTGAGCAACCACCCAATATTCGCCCCGTGCCCCTTTCCAACTTTCACGGCTAAATCCCCAGTCTGTTAAAAGTTTCATGGTGAATGTCAAGATCTCACCTCATGATCGCATCAGTCGCCTTAGGATTGCATCCTCCGTTGGCCAGATCATCCCAGCAGCATCTTCAGCGACTAATCTTCGAGGGATTCTGTCGCATTGGGTTGATTTAGAAATTCCTCTGCCGAGGCTTTAGCTGGAGGGGCCGCGACTGGTGCGGAAGTAGCGTCGGTAGGTAGCTGTCCGGACGTTGTCGCTGCCTTTCCTCCCGCGTTGGCAGCGGCTACTTTGACGCCTGTGTCCGGTAGCACCCGTTGCCAGCTCAGGTTGTTTTGCGGATCAATCGTCACCACAATTTTTTCGGGCTTGTTCTTACCCGGTTTACCCGACTTGCCACTGGCAACATCTGGAGCCGCTTTTTGAGGATTGCTGGCAACTTGAGGATTGCTGGCAACATCTGCCGCTGGTTTATCGCCCGCCGCATCTTTCCCGGCAGCGTCTTTTTTCGGCGCAGGCGGTTTGTAATCCAGTTTGCAATCAAAGGTTTGCCCCGGCTTGACAGGTTTATAGGCACCACCGCAGTCCACAACAGGTCGGGTGCCCAATTCGGATTGCAGCGATTCCTGAATTAAGGTTTGCAGTTTGGCCAGATTCAGTAAGCCTTTGGCACTGGGAACATCCCACACCACATTGCCTTTATCGTCGCTTTGCTTAACGGCAATGGTGAAGGTGTAGCCAGTTTCAATTTCGCCAATACACTCAAAGCTGGCTCCGGCTTCCGGCTTGATCGTTTTAGGACAGGTGACGGCCTTTAACGAGGTGCCACCCTGCTTGATCACGTCATCTTGAATCGA
>CAVYAN010000119.1:0-48615 GCA_963766075.1 uncultured cyanobacterium
GAACCACATCTACGATGTTTGGGATCAATTCGACGCTAATGCATGGCCGCAACTGGAGGACGAGATCCGTAGAAATCACCAGGGATACAAGCAGAAGGCGATGCTGGAATGGCTGAAGCCCGGTCAAGATTTTAGAAGTTTCCTGCCACGTGAGTAACCTACCGGCGGGACCAAATACGCTTGACAGGTGCGTTATATATATAGTACACATACATGCATCGGGCTCGGAACCAGCCCGCGACGAGCCGCCGCTTTCTGGGCGGCTTTACTGTTTCTAAGGAGGATCACCAGGCCGACGATGGAACCGGCAATCGCCAGCGCGCAGGCCGCTCGAAATCTTTGGCCCATTCCTCCCCATTCCTCACCGCATGCCTAACAACGAGCGGGCCCTCTTTTCGCCCGGCCTTCGCTTTCCCTTGACTTTCTGATAACTCTATGGTACACAATACCTTCGGCTGGAATTCCAGCCATGCAGTAGCAAGAAATGAATAGGAGAAACGCGAGCCGCGGAAACGCGGCTTTTCGCTTTTTATGCGCTTTGGAGGATTCTAATCGCTTAGGATATGAATAATTAGAACTCGATGCAACGGAATACAAACAAACAACGGGAGGTCGTTCTAATCGCTGATTCTTTCGATTTTTTGAGAAACTTTGCGATTTCGGACACTCGCCGCCAAATCAAACGCTTGCAGTCTCGTACGGTAGAAATTCGCATTCTGGAGGGCGGGGTCGAGGATATCCAAGTGACGGGTCTGCGACGGTTGCAGCCGCATTATGTGCGCAGTCGGCTAGCGATCGCCAGCCGTGCTCCCCGAACCGCACCCGCCTGTTAGCGGCGCTGCAATTGCTGCAACTTAATCCACTGATTACTAATATTTCTGCTGAGTTATCCGCAGGCACCCGTCCGGGACAGAGTTTGCTGGATATTAAAGTGACGGAGGCTCCAACTTGGCAGACCGAGGTGACCTTGGATAATGGGCGATCGCCCAGTGTAGGGACAGTGCGCCGTCAACTGCAACTGGCTGAAGCCAATTTGCTCGGCCTGGGCGATGCCCTGCGGGCCACTTACACCAATACAACGGGGAGCAATGCCTTGGACCTTAGCTATACCTTGCCTGTAAATCCCCACAATGGCACGCTGAGTTTTAACTACGGCACCTCTTCCAGCACCGTCATTGAGGATCCTTTTGACGTATTAGACATTCAATCTAGAGCGCACTATTACGAGTTGAGTCTGCGCCAACCCCTGATGCAAACGCCCACGCAGGAATTTGCCTTGGGCGTGACGCTCAGCCGACGAGCCAGTGGGGCGACTCTGTTGGGGGAGATTCCCTTTCCGGCGGCGGGGGCCGATGCGGATGGCAAAACGAGGCTGTCCGCTGTCCGCTTTTTTCAAGAGTGGACCCAGCGCAGCAGTAAGGCTGTGGTGGCGGTGCGATCGCAACTCAGCCTTGGCGTACATGCCCTAGACTCCACCCTCAACGAAGCCGCCCCTGACAGCCGTTTCCTGGCATGGCGCGGACAGGCTCAATGGGTGCGGCTCTTGGCAAAGGACACGCTGTTGCTGCTACGGGCTGACGCCCAGGTTGCCGATCGCCCCTTGTTACCCTTAGAACAGTTTGGCCTGGGAGGACAGGACAGTGGGCGCGGCTATCGCCAAGATGCCCTACTGGCAGACAATGGCGTCTTTGTTTCGGCAGAGGTGCGCCTGCCTATTTACCGAAACACGGAGTCCGCCACCCTACTGCAACTAACCCCCTTTGTTGATTTCGGCACTGCTTGGGACCGTTCTAGCCCATCAAGTTTGGCAACAAACACCCTAGCAGCGTTGGGACTCAGCTTACGATTTCAATGGGGCGATCGCTTAACCGCCCGCTGCGATTGGGGCATTCCCTTAATCGCGCTGGAATCGCGCGATCGTACCCTTCAGGAAAAGGGCATCTATTTCTCGATCAATTACCGATTCTAATCTCGCTCACTTCAACTCCGTTCGCTTCGACTCTGCTCAGCGAACGGAGTCGAAGCGAACGGTTGATTGTGTGGTCAGTATATTGTCAGGCAATAGACTGAGTGTCTAAAAATATTGGCAATATTAGCTGACTATCCTGTAAACCGTCTCCTAAATACGGTATGGATGTTTCACTCTGGACAATTTGCCCTGGGGAGACTCTTGTATCCTGAGGGTTTGTTCCTTATGTAGGAGAGAGTCGATGTCGCATCTGTTGCTTCAATTGTTGCTGATTGGGTTGGTGGCGGGGGTGGCAGGGGGCATGTTTGGGATCGGCGGCGGGGCGATCATGGTCCCGGCGATGGTATTGCTGCTGGGCATGGAGCAGAAGTTTGCCACAGGGACCTCCATTGCCGCCCAAATCTTTCCCATTGGAATTTTGGGAGCGCTGGTGTATTACCGCAATGGCAATATGAACATCAAACATGCAGCCTTAATTGCGCTGGGGCTAGTCCTAGGCAATTTAATCGGTGCAAAGTTCGCGAACCAACCGTTTATCAGTGGTGAAACCATGAAAAAACTCTACGGCCTTTTCCTATTGGCCATTGGCTTTCGGTACTTGTTTTACCGCTAAAGGCTTCAGATCTGCGATTTCTGAGAGAAGTCGCAGATCTGGAGAAGCCGCAGATCTGGAATCCTGGTCACCGCCAACCGCTCAACCCACAACACCTACAACACCCGCGATCGCGGCGCAAAGGAAATACAGCTTCCCGCCAGAACAAAGGCGATCGCGCCTATGCAAGCCGCGCCACCCGAGGGAATCGTGCCCCAATACTGAGTCGCCGAACCTACCAATGTTCCCGCCAGTGCGCCACCGCTGAAAAACATGCCCGTCCCCAACCCCGCTTGCGTTGAGGGCACTAGGGATAATGCAAAGGGCAGCATGCCATTAGCCAAGAGACTAAAGGCAGCCCCACACAGGATTGTCAGTCCAATAGCCAAGAGGCTACCCGCCGTTAGCGGAAAGATCAAAATTGCCAGGGCGATCGCCCCCAACCCCACCTGCATCGCCAGAATATTTCCCCAGCGCACCGCCAAAGCCCCCGCCGGTAAAACAGTCAGAATATGCACCGCGAGAAAAATAATCCCGAGCGAGACACCCGGTGCATTAGCCGCGTTCCCCAGCAGCGATCGCAGGAGCGCACTGCCCAAGGCAATCCCTAGGCCAGCGCCAAAGATGAGGCTTAACTGGGGCAAAGACGCTACTGGACGCTTTAATTGGGTGGTCGTAGCACTCAGACTAATGCGTACCTCTGGGTTTAATTGTTGTAGGGCGATCGCCGTGCCAATCAGGACTGCTGAACCCAGGGCAAAGGCAGCCAAGGGCCCCCAACTGAGGATTGTGCTTTGGGCCACTCCTCCAGCTAACCCCACCAGTGCACTGCTCATGGAGAGCCAACTGGCCGCCTGGGGCAATTTAGTGGCAAAGGCATAGTTACCCAGCAGAGACAGCGCTGGACTGCGAAAAATGGTCATTGCCAAGGCCCAAAGAACCATGATGATCAGCAAAACCCAACGCAGCGCCGACTGAGGATTCCCCGCCAATTGCCCCCAAAGGGCGATCGCTGGAATCCCCAGAAATAAACCACCTGCCACTAATACACCCACAGCAATCATGGGAAACCGAGCCCCCACCCACTCCTGGAGGCGATCGGACAAACCTCCCATCAACGGTTCCATGGCCATCGCCAGGATATTTTCCACCACCAGCAAAGTCGTCCCCCACGCCAAGGGGAAACCAAACTGGGCCAATAACTGCGGTACGTAAAGGTTATAAATCACCCACGCTAAGGAAATTGCGCCTTGCAAAGCGGCTAGCCCTCCCACTTTCGCCCATAAAATCGCTTGCCGCTGTCCCGGTCGCCATAGACGTGTGCTCATTGAGGGTTCTCCGTTAATCAGGGGCCGTTTGTTAAGGGCCGTTCGTAAGGGACTGTAAGTGAGGGGCTGTGAGTTAGAGGGATTGAATTTAACGGCATTGCCGCATTTCCCCAGATTTTATGCCAGGTGTCGCCTACTGCATAGGGCACACTCGCCAAGGGCTGGCAATATTGGCGGCGTTCCGGGCGGCGCTGCCTGACTTAATGCCTACTTGACTTAATGCCTACTTGACTTGATGTTCCAGTAAGGCAACACAGAGTCTAGTAGGGCAACACTACTCGCTGGCGAATAATCACATCGACTGGACTATCCACGGGACGCAATAGTGTAGACAGATCCTCAATGCGATCCCTCGAATCCGGAGCAGTAGAATTGGGGGGAGAAGGGGAAGTGGCTTCTGGCGTGACCTCGGCTAATGGAGCATTGTCTGTCTGGATAGATAAATTTAACCCGGTCTGCGCTACATGAGACAAAAAGGTACTGACAGGGATGGCATAGCTAGAACCTGTTGGATTTAACGCAGCAATTTTCTGGGTGGTCTCTGGGGTCCAGCCTAGGGTTGTGCGAATTGGCGGACTGGCATCGCCCCCGTGAATGCCCACGAGCCGCCCATGGCCATCAAGCAAAGGGGCACCCACCATGTCGGCATAGGCCGGATTCGTATAGGTGACCTGGTAACCCACACCTGCGTGCGGCCAAATTCCCGATACACGACCAAACTGACGGACAACTTCGCCGGGATGGGTTGTTTTTGTCCAGCCGGAGAAGAATAAGGGCTTCCCAGGAGCCAGGGGGATAGCATCAGCCAGAATTGCTAAGGGGTAGGAGCGATCGCTCGTAAAGGGAACCAGCACCAAACCCGGATTAGCCCCATTCTGGTCCCTGTTCTGGCCCGCTTTCTGGTCCTCCTTCTGGCCCAAGTAACGCACTTGATGAACGTCCACGGTATGAACTTGGCGATCCGGCGTGATCAATTGATAGACCGCATCATTACGCAGCGGATGTGCGGCAGTGAGGACGTAGTAGGTTTTGTCAGCCTTAGCCACCAATACACCAGAGCTTTGCTGATCGGGACTAACAATCAAGACAGTAATTTCCCGTGCCACCTCATTGGCCACTGCTGAACTGTTCGCCGAGGGCATGGGAGGCATGACGGAAAGCACACTGGCGATCGCCCAGGGAAAAATCGCCGACCAGCTCGTGTACATCATTCTGACAACCGCTCCAAAACCAAACGAGTCGCATTCATAGCCTGTCCATTAAACTCAGGAGATTTTTTGTCCGCGTGCTGAGCGTAGTGAAATCTTCAGTGAAATCTTCACGGATCTTTCCAGCAGCCTTCTTAACTTTATTCAGGGGGAGTTCCACTCTATCCGCCAGGATTTCGAGAATAGAAATTCTGGGAATAAACTTGCTTTCTCCCATCAGAAATTTACACAGACTTTACGGAATCGAGGATGGCCGAGCCAAGCCCTGCCCGTCTCCTAAAAATCCTCCGCAAATTATTCTGACTCGATCGCCCTAAAAAAGTACATTTGTGCTACTTTAATAAGTACTTTTGTACTATGTCACAATTATTTTGGACATCAAGCCATGAAAGAGTCGCAATCCCCCGCCCCTCAGCTTTCCCCCATAATGCCCCCAAACCCTATTCTGGGCCCTACTCCCAGAACACAACCCAAGACAACTATCAAGGCCGGTGCCAAAACGAACGCTAAGACGAATCCTAAAACCATGGCCAAAACCATGGCTCAGAATATTGCGATTGTGGCGACGGAAAGTGCTGCTGGAATGCCGTCATCCGGAGAGGATGGCACGGCTGTTACTGCCACGGTGTCCCAGCATGCCGCTCAGTCTGGAGCTGAGCCTTCTGGGGCCGACCGTTCAGTCTCAGCCACGCGTGCCCACAAGACGGCTAAGTCAAAATCGCCGATGCCGCCCGTGTCCTTTCGCCAAGTTTGGGCGGCACAGCAGCAAAAAAAGCATCTGCAAATCCAGGTTGAACAATTTAATCAGCAATATACGCCACCGTCGCTGAATCCTGGAGGTTTGGAAGATGGAGCAGGGCGATCGCCTCAGCCTGCGATTCCGTCAAAGCCCGCTGTCGCCTCAAAGTCTACGGTTTCTGCGACACCATCGACTTCGCCTGAGCCCTATGCCGATCCGTGGTCTGCCCCCGATGCGCGTGCTGGAGCTCCTTCTGCGGCTCCCTCTATCCCTGCTCCCATGGCTTCAGAAGATGCCATGGCCGCTTGGGAAAACGCCCAAGCCCTACGCACGCTCTCGGGACGACAGGCTGCCCGGACTCAAATCGCTTCCCCAATGGCCGGGACAGTGGCATTTGCGCCCGGTGGCGCTCCTAGCCCCAGTTCTCCGCCATCGTCTCCGGGCCGGATGCGCCGCAGGCGTCCGCGCACCTTAAAGTCTTGGCTACGCGCGGCCCTACGCGGAGGGATTGGCCTACTGCATCAAGGCACCCAACGGCTGCACAGGACCCTATCGGGACAGAGCCAACTCCAACCGGGACAGGGCCAGAACAATCATCAGAACAATCAATGGTGGGACGCGGCATTGTGGGTAGGGGGTGCGGCGTTGGTGCGGTGGGGTAGCCAACTGCTCTTGGTGGCCATGCCTGGATTTGCGCCGATACTGGCGGGGGGGATGGTGCTAAGCACGATCGCCGTTATGTATTGGGCATGGCAGTCGCAAAATGGTTCAGCGATCCTGTACCGCTTGTTCCTGCTGCTGCTAGGTTTTTGGCTGGGCGGACGATTTTAGGTACAAGGGTGTTAGAGACGGTTTAAGGACCCACGGTTTTGAACTATTTGCGGCGATCGCACAGGAGAACTTGGATGTATCCTTCTCAACTCAATCTGGCTAAACCTTTAATGGCAGGTGGATCTGCCCTGTTAGCCTTAACGCTTTTATTGGATTTGAATGGATTGTCTCTCGCGGCCTTGGGAGGCAAGAAATCGGCTAGAGAAGCCTGCCAAACCCTGGTGCAAGCGGATGTGAAAATCTCGCGCCAGCAACTGGCGAAACTGCTCGCCCTCATGGAAGGCAGCAAAAAACAACAGGTTCGCGACATTCTGAAACAGCCCTACTGCCAACTGGCTAGTCTGCAAGTTCGTACAGGGGCAACATCACAGCGGGATGTGTACCCCTTGGATTTTGAATCCCAAACTCGATTGGTTATTTTGTATGAGGGCGAAGAATATGCGGGATACCGTTTTGATCTCCAGCCCTAGCCGTGTCGTTTTGGGAGGAATCGGACTGGTGCTGATGGCGTTGCTTGGCGGCTGTGCGTCTACGTTGAACTCCGCATTGAATTCTGCCCTCAATCCAGAACCGCCTTTAGAGCTCCAGTTATACCAGCGCTGGGAATTGCAACCCGGCGATACTCTGAGTGGCTATGCCGTGCTGGGGGGATTGGGCGACATTACGTTGGCCCTGAACGGTCAACCAATTTATGCTCCCTTTGATGGCAAAACCCAATGGGATACCCGTCGGTGCATTATTTTTTCGACGCCGGAAGTTCCTGCCTATCTATTTCGCTTGTGTGGATTAAATCAGCCTAAATTGGGCGCGATCGCCCAGGGTGAGCCCTTAGGTACCGCCACAATCCTGGAATTTGCGGCCCTGCGCAAACAATCGAACAATCAGTGGGCCATGGTGGAGCCGAGCAAAACTATCCTCCAACGCACCCTGACCCGTTGATCATCCAGTGATGGATCCGTTGCTCGCCGCTTTATTTCAATTTTCCACTCCTTTGACGTTTTCCTGGCTCAGAACAGCATCTATGAAAGCGCTACATAACTCCCTGTTCAATTCTTTACCGAAGTCTTTTTTCCTCTCTTCGCCAAAACCATTGCGACGCCTTTTGCCGGGGATAGTGGCCAGTTTGGTGATGCTGAATTTTTGGGATGGACAGCCTGCGCGATCGCAAACTACCGTCTTAGATTTTGCTCCCCCGGATGCGGTCAGCAGGGATGGGACTGATCCTGGTGGCGTTAATGTTGATGGCGCTAGTGTCGGCGATGGTCTTGGCAATGGTATTCATACCAATGGGCCAGATGCCAGAGCTACGGCTGCCGTTACCTTTATGCCCCCTGACCGCGCCCCTGGGCGATCGACGCCTGCCCAAGTTGTCCCCCCCCCAGGCTCAGTAGCGCGTTCTCCCCGTTCCAGTCGCCGTCCTGTGGTCACTTATGTGCCTACAGCGCGCCAAGTTGCGCTCTTTGCCGGGGGTGCAAATTCCCGTGTATCCCGAGCGGTGGGGCATGCCGAAGGGACCCGCACAGTCGATGGAAACAAAACCAGTGCCTACAGAGGGCATGTTGATCCCGGCAATGGGGTTTGGAACTTGGGTAGCTTTTCCTTCCAGCACTGTAAAGAAGCGGCCTATCAATGCTCTACCCCCGAAGAAGCCGATGTGTATCAACTGCGCCGCCTTCAGGAGCAGTCTCGTGTGCTGCTGAGCCAAGCCGATCAATTGGGGCTGCGATTAACCCTGGTGGAGCATGTGAATGGCATCGATTTAGCCAATCAAGCGCCGTTAGCCGCTCTCGGGACTCCTGGCTATGTTGCGCTGCTCCGAGCTGCCCAATCCCAGGGGTTTCGTGGTAGTGACGCCATCCTGTGGGCGCGCACCCATGCCTACTGGAATCCCCAGGCCCAGCGTTGGGATGCTCCGGGCCTGGGTAATACGGAGGACAACATTCGCTATGACCAAAATCGTCGCATGATGGCGATCGCCGCGGCCTTGAAATTCTATGATTTGCAGGAAAATTCGGACGGGCAGATTGCCATGAACAGTGGGGGCTAAAATAATAGCTCTGATTTTTCTTGCCCAAGCTTGCCCTAACGAAGGAACCTGAACCTATGGATGTCATCCCTGCCATCGATCTCTTGGACGGACGCTGTGTGCGCCTCTATCAAGGTGACTATGCCCAGGCTGAAACCTTTGATGAGAGTCCCGTTGCCGTCGCACGGCAGTGGGCCGAGGCAGGAGCGGCCCTGCTCCATGTCGTGGATTTAGACGGGGCCAAGGCAGGGAATCCGGTGAATTTAGCTGCCATTGAGGCGATCGTCCGCGCTGTCAATGTGCCCGTGCAGGTGGGGGGTGGACTCCGCGATCGCGCCAGTGTCGCGCGCTTGCTCGACCTGGGAGTGCAACGCTGTATCCTAGGCACCGTCGCTGTTGAGCAGCCCACATTAGTTCAGCAATTGTGCGAGGAATTTCTGGGACATATTGTTGTGGGGATTGATGCCCGCAATGGTCAGGTGGCGACTCGGGGCTGGCTGGAAACTTCGACTGTCATGGCTGTAGATTTAGCCCAGCACATGGCGGCTCTGGGTGTAGCGGCCATTATTTATACGGACATTCATCGCGATGGCACCCTGCAAGGCCCCAATCTAGAGGCGCTGCGGGAACTGGCTAGTCAGGTCGAAGTGCCCATCATTGCCTCGGGGGGCGTGAGCTCTATTACCGATTTATTGAATCTATTGGCCTTAGAACCCGCGGGGGTTAGCGGGGTGATTGTGGGTCGGGCGTTATACACAGGGGATGTGTCGTTGTCTGAAGCCCTGCGCGCAGTTGGTCCAGGTCGTTGGCAAGATGTACCCCCAGAATTTGGATCGTCGGCATTGGCGTAGGGCTTGCTGGTGATCGCGATCGCTAGCACCACTCGCCTATTGGTAAGGAGCCTTTGAGCACCGCCGTATTTCTACGGGAAAAGTACCCTATCCCACCGACATTTCCGTGGTTCTGCCGAGTTGGGATGACAGAGGAAAAGTGAATAACAAGTACGCGGTGGTCTAACGTTCTCCTTCAGTGTTCGAGAACTTGATGGATCAGCGATACCGCCCACAGATTGGCGGTTGTTGTTGGGCGTACCCCAGATTTCACAGTCCTCTTATGTCATTCCTCCTAAATCGGATCTCAAACCATGGAATTTTTGCGTAGCTTCCCATCGCCGCTTTCTCAAACGGTACTTGAAACAACTCCTCAGTCTCCGGCGATCGCGCTGGCGGCAGCGCCGTTGAATGCCCCGACTGTCGGACAGCGGGCTTCTTCGGCGATCGTTTTTATTGATGCCGGGGTCGGTCATTACCAAGATCTCGTGGCCGGTGTGCAACCCGGAGCGGAAGTCTATGTTCTAGATCCGATGCAGGATGCCGTCAGCCAGATTACCCAAACCCTCTTGGGTAAAACCGGTGTCTCCAGTCTGCAAATTGTCTCCCACGGCGAAGCGGGCAGTTTGCAGTTGGGCTCATCTGCGTTGAACCTCACCACCATTCGGAGCTATGCCGATCAGTTCCAGGCTTGGGGTCAAGCCCTCACGGCGGATGCCGACATTCTGCTGTACGGTTGCGATGTGGCGGCTGATCCTGCGGGCAAGGCATTTGTCACTTTCATGAGCCAAATGACCGGAGCCGATGTAGCAGCCTCTACTGATCTAACGGGTAAAGGTGGCAACTGGGCTTTGGAATATACCACGGGAAGCATTGAGGCGACCACGGCCTTCTCCTCCAGCACCTTGGCCACCTACGAGGGCACGCTGAATGCCGCCCTTACGTTTACCGGGGCGGCGGTTAGCTTTACCGAAAATGCAGCCGCCACGACTGTGTTTGGGAACGCGGGCGTTGCTAATCCTCCCGGCACCAGCAGTTTTCAAAATCTGACCTTGACCGTTACTATTGCCTCCGGTGGGGAAGCCAGCGATCGCCTCACCATCCGCAATGCCAATAACGTCACCGTCAGCGGCAATACCGTCAGTCACCAAAATAACGTGGTGGGCACATTCAGCGGCGGCGGCGGTAGCACTCCCTTGGCCATTACCTTTAATACGACGGCCAATCGTCAATCCGCCCAAGCGGTGCTGCAACAGATCCAGTTCTCCAATACCTCAGACAACCCCAGCAGCACCAGCCGAGAGATTAACGCAGTCGTATCCACGAGCGCCAATGCCCTAGGCTCCGCCATCACCCAGACTGTCAATGTCATTCCCGTTAATGACGCCCCCACGATCACCGGCTTTACGAAAACGGGCACAGAAGACACTCCATTGACCTTCGCCGCCGCAGACTTCACGGGCAGTTACAGCGATCTGGAGTCCACCCCCCTGAGCAGCATCCGGGTATCTGTCTTACCGACCAAAGGCAGCCTGAAATTGAATGGTGTTGCGGTCACCAACAATCAGGCGATCGCCAGCAGCGATCTCGCCAACCTCTCCTACATTCCCAACCTCAACGTCAACGCCGCCGCCAATGGTACTGACCAGTTCACCTGGTTCGCTTCCGATGGCAGCGCCACTTCTGCCACTTCTGCCCAAGTCACCATCAGCCTCGGAGCCGTTAATGACGCTCCGGTTGTGAGTCCGACTATCAAAGAAGGCAGCGAAGACGTGCCCCTCAGCTTTAGCAGTGCCGACTTTATCGCCGGTTTTACGGATGTTGATGGCAACACCTTGCAGTCAATTCAAATCAAATCGGCCCCGATCCATGGCATCCTGCACATTGAGGGCGTAACCGTCTCCCTAGACACCGACATCGCAGTTGGAGACATTTCTAAGCTAGTCTACACAGGCGATGCAGACTATAACGGAGTGGATGCCTTCGACTGGACCGCTTCCGATGGTACCGCCTCTTCGGAGATTGGCACCTTGTTCCTCAGCCTCGCTCCCACAAACGATGAGCCAAGCATTATTGCTGCCGTCACCAAGAGCGGGAATGAAGATACCGCGATTTCCTTTAGCACCACCGACTTCAGCAGTCAGTTCACGGACATCGATCAGGGCGATACCCTGACCGCCATCACGATTACGACACTTCCGGGTCAAGGCACGCTGCGACTCAACAACCTGCCGGTCACCCTGAATCAAGTCATTTTTGCTGAAGCTTTAAGTGGACTGAGCTACAGCCCCACTGCCAACTACAACGGCAGCGATAGCTTCAGTTGGACCGCCTCCGATGGCTTGGTTTCCTCCCAGGCCGGTCAAGTTAATCTTGCGATCGCACCGGTCAACGACGCTGCCACGATCACCAGCTTCACTAAAGCAGGCACTGAGGATACAGCGCTCACCTTTGTCACGAATGGTAATGAAGGCAGCGACTTCACCGCCAACTTCACCGATATTGACGGCGATTCACTCAGCAGCATCAAAATTACCAGCCTCCCCGCCGGACAACTCACGCTCTCGAATGTCGCTGTGACCTTGGGCCAAGTGCTCACCCAAGCAGAAATTGCCAACCTCAGCTACACGCCTATCCTTAATGCCAACGGCTTGGATAGCTTTGGCTGGGAGGCGTTTGATGGCTCCACCACGCCCTCTAACGCGGCTCGCGTCACCCTCAATTTGGCTCCCGTCAATGATGCTCCCACCATTAGCCTATTGACCAAGTCTGGCAACGAAGACACGCCCATTGCCTTAACTGAAAATGACTTTGCCAGCCGATTCACGGATGTGGATGGGAACCCGCTGGCCAGCATTACGATCCTGGACGCGCCTACCCGTGGCACCCTCCAACTCGGCATCGTCGAGCCCGTAACAGTGACGGCGAATCAAGTCATTACGGCGGCGGATTTAGCCACCCTGCGCTACGTTCCTAACCAGAATTACTTTGGCTCTGATGATTTTGGGTGGACCGCATCCGATGGCTTACTGCCGGCGACCAGTTCCGCCAGGGTCAGCCTCGCGATCGCTCCCGTCAATGATGCCCCCGTGGTCAACCTCATCGAATTCTTCCCAGACGAAGATGTTTTGTTTAACTTCTTCACGAAGGAAGACTTTGAAGCTGCGTATACCGATGTAGAAAATAACCCCCTGACCAGCATCACTATTACGGATTTGCCGGACCATGGCACCCTGAGCTGGGCAATGCTGCCATCACGGTCAATCAGGTGGTTTCTGCAACCCAAATCGCTGATTTGAGCTACCTGTCCAGCCTGAACTATAACGGTCCCGATAGCTTTAGCTGGAAGGCATCGGATGGCACCCTGAACTCTGCGACATCGGCACTGGCCTCCCTCACGGTGGTTCCCGTGAATGATGCTCCGACCATTCTTGGCTCGCTTAAGGCAGGCCGGGAAGATGAGGTCTTTACATTTGGTGTCAACGACTTTACCAGTGTCTTTAGTGATGTGGACTCAGGTGATACTCTCCAATCGATCAAAATTACAGACCTGCCTGAATCCGGCGTTCTCCTACTGAGATCTGGCGGCCAAGACACCAACGTTCCCCTCAATACGCCACTAACCCTGGCCCAGATTGCCCAGCTCATCTACGTTCCCGACCCGGACTACAACGGCACTGACAGTTTTCAGTGGTCTGCGGCGGATAACGAGACTGACTCCGCCCCTGCCACGGTGACCCTGACCGTTGCCCCCATGAATGAACTCCCAACAATTACCAGTAGCTTCGATCGCACTGGCTCGGAAGATCGGCTCATCACCTTTACCCCGGAAGAGTTCCGCAGCAAGTTTTCCGATGTTGATGGGGGTACCTTCACCAGCATTACCATTACGAATTTACCTGGCAGAGGGGAACTGCTGTTGGATCAGTCCACTGTTCCTGGCAATACGGAGATTAGGGCTGTGACGGCAAATCAGGTCATTGCCGCCGCAGACATCAGCAAGCTTACCTACATTGGCGATCGTAACTATGTGGGGACAGATAGTTTTGGATGGACTCTTTCCGATGGCCAAGGGCCAACGCAAGAGGATACAGCCCTATTCCCCGCAACAGTGGGGATCACACTCACGAGCGTGAATGACGCGCCCACCTTCAATTTGGCTGGTACCTTGTTGACCACGCTTGTCGGTGAACCCACCAAAACAGTGACAAACTGGGCGAGCAACTTCTCCCCCGGCCCTGCCGATGAAGCGGGTCAGAACTTGGCGGGTTACTTCGTAGTCGGTGTCAGTGACTCCACGCTGTTTAAGACGCAGCCCACCATCGGTAACGATGGCACCCTAACGTACCAAACGGCTGAAACGGGCCTTGGTGGATCAGCGGTTGTTGTCATCCAAGCCCTGGATGATGGCGGCACCGTGGACGGCGGCAACAATGCTGCCACGCAAACCTTCACCATTGCCGTAGCCCCACGGCCAACGGTAACCCTACTGCCTGCCCTTAACAGAGCCGAAGGGCGTGCGGGAACGTCTAGCACCTTCACGTTCCAAGTGTCCCTGTCTACGGCCAGTACCCAAACCGTTCGAGTTGGATACTCCACGGCAGATATAACAGCCACGGCAGGCAGTGACTATGTGGCGATTTCCGATGGAGCCTTGACCTTTACCCCCGGTCAGACGCTGCAAACAATTACCGTCACCGCCCAGGGTGACAACACCATCGAAGCCAATGAATCCTTTAAGCTGACGCTATCCAGCGTTACCAATGGGGTGCTTGGTACTGTCGATCCTGTAGTTGCTACTCTCATCAATGATGACTTCTCAGCCACCCAGTCCTTTGGCCCCACTGCGGGTGTTGGTCCCAGCGATATTGACCTGGTTTGGCGGAATGATGCATCGGGTGATGTATACATTTGGGATATGAACGGGCCTGTACCCACTGCGGGCATCTATCTGAAGACGGTGCCGGATGCCAACTGGCAAATTCAGAGCGTCGGCGACTTTACGGGTGACAGCCAACTGGATGTCCTGTGGCGCAATGTTGCCACCGGGGAGCTATTAGTCTGGGAACTGAACGGCACCACGTTTGTTCAAGATGTGTTCCTTCGTTCCAGCAATAATGACGATCTGTCTGTGATTGACTCCAGTTGGGAAATTGCAGCGGTGACAGATTTCACCGGTGATGGACAGCTCGATATTTTCTGGCGCAATGCCATTTCTGGGCGCAACATCATCTGGGAGATGAATGGTGGCACCAGAGTTGCGGATCCAGAAATCTTCCAAGTTGAGGATCTGTCCTGGAAGGTTGAAGGCACAGGTGACTTTAACGGGGATGGTAAGGCGGATATTCTCTGGCGCAATGAATGGAGTGGCGACTTGGTCTACTGGACCATGAACGGTACCGAAATTCTAGATGATGTCTACCTGGATTACACGGTAGCGGGCCAGGATTGGCAAATCGAGGGCATTGGGGACTTCGATAATGATGGCAAACTCGACCTTTTCTGGCGCAACTACGCCACGGGGTTAAACTACATCTGGACACTGGATGGGAGTACAGGAGTGACCCAGGCGATTGAACTGCCCAAGGTGTTTGACCGCAACTGGCGCCCCGAAACCGTTGCTGACTATACGAAGGATGGCAATTTGGATATCCTGTGGCGCAACTACGCGACAGGTGAAAACACCATCTGGCAGATGAGTGGCACTGTTCGTCAATCTGACATTGAGGTGCTCAGGGCGGATGATGTTGCCTGGGAGGTGAATCCCTTCGCCGTTTAGGCCAAGATTTGTTAGCGCTGTCATTTTGACAGCGCTAACGTTCAGCCCGATCGCCCCTGTCCCCAGATAAATTCCACCCGAAAACACGTTCAAACGACCCAGTAAAAAAGCACTCACCGTAACTCCCGCAGGAGGACGATGGGTGCTTTTTTCAATCAGGTTTTTAGTTAGGGCCTTGCAGGTTAATAGATGATCCGCAACCGGGCTTCGACTGCGCTCAGCCCTCATCGGTCGATCTGTGGATTGAGGTTAATGGAGTACCTGAAACCGGGCTTCGACTGCGCTCAGCCCTCATCGGGCGATAGCAACATATGGAGCTTTTCGGAAAGCTCACTTTCTAAAAAGTCAGCTTTCCGAAAAGTCCTTACCCAAAGGCCCACTGTGCTAGAAGCTGAATTGCGCCCGGACACTGCCCACAAAAATCGTTGGGTTCGTGTCAAAGTTGTTGGCATTGAAAATCGTGTAGAAGGTGGGTACGATCGCAATATTATCCGTCATTGGATAGAAATAGGACGCTTCCAACTCATACATCGTGCCACCATTGCCTGCACCGGAAGCAAAAAATCGGCTGCCCCGGGTAATATCCATCGGCATCAGGAACGTGAGGGTTCCTAACGCCCCTTTCTTACCCAGATCGGGGAAACCCAGACCAACTTGGAAAGATTGGGTATTTACCTTGGCATCGATCGGCTGCAAGCGTGTCTTTGCAAAGCTGTAGCGGCCAAAGAGCCCAATACTCTTAGTCAGCATCCAGTCAAAATTCACACCAAACATGTTAGCCGTGGCATGGGTTAACCCACCATTGACCAACCCTTCGGAGAAACCAGGACCAGCATCCAAATATCCGTAGGGAATGGGTTCACCGATTGCACCACCGACCTGACCGCCGTAGGCTTGAATGCGGCTATAGGTGTATAAGAACCGGAAGTTCATCTTGTCGTTCGGGGAGAACGTCAGCTCAGCGGAGGTGGTGTTGGTGCCGTTAAACAGCCCTGATGCTGGATTACTGGAGGTGTTGAAACCGAATTGAGACGGCAGGAACTCGGTATTCTCGCCCAAGTAACCGATCGCAAAGCGCAGTTTCTTGTTCATGTTCCATTCGACAACCGCTCCCGATCCCCGGTCAATGGCGTTGGCTTGGGTACTTCCCGAAGTATCAAAGCTGGCACCGGAGTTGAAGATAAAGTTGAAGCGATTGAAATCAAAGTGGCGATACCAGTTGACCCGAGGACCCACTGTGATTTTAATTGAATCGTTCAGAGGGAAGCTATAGAACAAGTCGTGGATCACCACATCGGCTCGACCATTGACCGTACCCGCAGATTGATCAAAGAAGGGCGTCCCGAAGGCGTTAAAGAAGCCCGCAGAAGCGTATTGATTGGCCGGAGAAATGCTATTTCCCGCCGTCAACTGGGTGACCAGTAAATCTTTACCAGAGAAGGAGGTATTCAGGGTTAGCCAGGTCAAAAAGCCAAGGGTGGTTGCTGGGGAATCCGTCGTTTGGCGGGTGGGCGCACCTCCTGTGCGAGTGGCAAAGAATCGACCATTACCGGGATCATTCACCCCGCTGGCTGGGCCTTCGTAGGTGACATCTTTGCTGGCCCCAGCACCGGTCAGGTTCATCCAAACGGAGCCTTGGAGCTTGGTGGTGGTGGAAAACTGCTGTTTTTCCAGGGTGGCGGTGCGGGCTTCCAATGCATCGACCCGTCCACGCAGAGTTGCCAGCTCAGCGGCAAACTCTTCCTGCATTTTTTTCAGGGCTTCCAGATCTTCTTTCTTGACTAAATCGGCAGTACCTGCACCAATCAGCTCATTTACCCGATCCATGCAGGCATTTAACCCAGCGGCAAACTCGTAGCGGGTAATGGCCCGGTTGCCCCGAAAGGTTTTGTCGGGATAGCCCACAATGCAACCGTAGCGTTCTACTAGGGACTGCAATGCCTGGAATGCCCAATCCGTAGGCTTCACGTCGGTCAGTTGCGAAACAGAAGTGACCTGTTCCATGCCACTGGTGGCAGCGCCTTCATCCCCCGCTAGGGTCGTTAGGGTGGAGGCTGGATTGAGGTTGGCCACTGGAGCGGTGACGTCAGCGATATCCGCGGCCCGCACCGCGCTGGGGGCTTGGAGGCCCAGGCTGGAGAGAAGAAGTGCGATCGCAAAAGTTCCCGGAGCTGTGCAGAACATTTTCCAGGTGAACGCCTGATTGAACATGTATTTAGATCCTCAACACCTAATTAAGTAGCTTCAAGCAAAAACAGACTTCAGGATACCCGTAAATAGAGGGCAATTGTGTAGTTTCTGACACTAATATTAGGGTGAAATGGGCATCGACTCAAGTATTATCCCTGGCAGGAGCCTCATCCCTGACCGGCTAAGCCCTATAGCAGTGTCCTGCACCCAGAGGCTACGTCTCAATTCTCACTACGTCTCAACTCTCAATACTGCTGCTGTGCGCTGCTGTGCTGCTGATGCAGGATGAAACCATTACCGTCTGGATCATAGGCATAGATTTCCTGTCCATGGCTAGCTGTGATGATCTCGCCAGCGGGAGGGTAGCCCAATGCCGTTAGATGGGCGATCGCGGCGGGCAAATCTTTGACTTCAATACACAGCGCCATCCCGATGGCAGGGGGATGGCGCGCGGGTTGTGGGTGGGGGGCCTGGGGGCGAAAGAGGCCCAGCCTTGCTCCCGGCCATTGAAATTCCGCATAGCTGCCTGGGATCGTCTTCGCCGGGGCCTCCCCCAGCAAGGCACTATAAAATTCCACCAATTTTTCTAACTGATGCGACCCAATGGTCAGCAGTACATGCGCCACTTGCAACGTCATCCGTTCTCCTTCAGGGCGATCGCGGGGGATTTGACCACAATTCAAAATCCTCTGGCCTAGCGGCGCAGAGCGTTGTCCAAAATCCAAGTCCAAAATCCAAAATCCCCCTGTATCCTGGATATCACAATCACAGTACAGCGATAGTCGGACAAGTCCCTATGAAACTGGCAGCGCGAGTTGGGCAGATCACCCCCTCATTGACCTTGGCGATCGATGCGAAGGCGAAGGCAATGAAAGCCGAGGGTATTGATGTTTGTAGTTTTAGCGCCGGGGAGCCAGACTTTGACACCCCAGCCCATATTCGAGCCGCTGCCACCGCCGCCTTGGAATCGGGTAAAACCCGCTACGGTCCAGCCGCTGGGGAGCCTAGGCTGCGGGAAGCGATCGCCCAAAAGCTGCAAACCGACAATGCCCTGTGCTATGGCCCGGAAAATATCATCGTCACGAATGGTGGCAAGCACTCTCTGTTCAATTTGATGCTGGCGGCCATTGAACCGGGGGATGAAGTGATTATTCCCGTGCCGTTTTGGGTCAGTTATCCCGAAATGGTGAAACTGGCGGGAGGCACGCCCGTGATGGTGACCACCGATGCCGTCAACGGCTATAAAATCACGCCGCAGCAACTGCGCCAAGCCATCACCCCCAACACCCGCCTCTTCGTTCTGAATTCGCCTTCTAACCCCACGGGTATGGTCTATACCCCGGCAGAGGTGCGGGCTTTGGCCGAGGTCGTAGTCGAACATGGTATTTACGTTGTCTCAGATGAAATTTACGAAAAGTTACTCTACGCTGGAGCAGAACATCTGAGTATCGGGGCGGCTAGTCCGGCAGCGTTTGAGCGCACGATCATTAGCAGTGGGTTTGCCAAAGCCTATGCCATGACGGGCTGGCGGGTAGGTTACCTAGCCGGCCCACTGGACTTGATCCAGGCGGCGACTCGGATTCAGGGCCATAGCACTTCAAATGTGTGCACCTTTGCCCAGTATGGGGCGATCGCCGCTCTCGAAGGCTCCCAGGACTGCATTGCGGAAATGCTGGCGGCCTTTGCCCAACGTCGTCAATTCATGCTGGAAGCCCTGACGGCGATCCCTGGCTTTGTCTGTTCCCCGCCGGATGGGGCTTTTTATATGTACGTCAATATTGCCAAATTGGGGATGAGTTCTACGGAGTTTGCGAGTCAATTGCTGACGCAGCAGCAGGTGGCCGTGATTCCCGGCATCGCCTTTGGCACGGATGATTGCATTCGTCTGTCCTATGCCACTGACTTAGAAACGATTCGCAAGGGGATGGAGCGGTTGGATCAGTTTGTGCGATCGCTGTAGGCCAACCCGATATTCGGTGCCGGGATCACGTCTGGAATGCCCAGCCTGCCGATCCCCAATTCTTAAGACCAATTCTTAAGAAATGTGTATTTATGCTCTAGCACATCCCATGGGGTAGCCCTATACTAGTTAAAGTAAAGAAAAGTAAATCCCGTTCACAATTTTTAGTCTTTCTTCTCATTTTCGTAATATTCGGGAAATGAGGGGTTTCACAAACTCGAAGACTTAATCAGTGTGGGCAGGGATTCCCGCCTTTATCGTATTTACTATTCATTTCACTGGAGTTTTTGCCATGACCATCGCAGTCGGACGCGTTGGCGAGCAGCGAGGGATCTTTGATGTCCTCGACGACTGGCTGAAACGCGATCGGTTTGTCTTCATCGGTTGGTCTGGTCTGCTGCTGTTCCCCTGCGCCTTCTTGGCCGTGGGCGGCTGGATGACCGGCACAACGTTTGTTTCTTCGTGGTACACCCACGGGTTAGCCTCCTCCTATCTGGAAGGCTGTAACTTTTTGACCGTGGCCGTCTCCACCCCCGCCAACAGCTTGGGCCATTCCATCCTGTTTCTGTGGGGACCGGAAGCGCAAGGGGACTTCACCCGCTGGTGCCAATTGGGCGGCCTGTGGACCTTTGTGGCCCTGCACGGTGCCTTTGGTCTGATTGGCTTCTGCCTGCGTCAGATTGAGATTGCCCGTCTGGTCGGCATTCGGCCTTACAATGCGATCGCCTTCACCGGCCCCATTGCCGTCTTCGTCAGCGTATTTCTGATGTACCCCTTGGGTCAATCCGGTTGGTTCTTCGCTCCCAGTTTTGGGGTAGCGTCAATCTTCCGCTTCCTGTTGTTCCTGCAAGGGTTCCACAACTGGACCTTGAACCCCTTCCACATGATGGGCGTGGCCGGCATTCTGGGCGGAGCCTTGCTCTGTGCCATTCACGGTGCGACGGTGGAAAACACCTTGTTCCAAGACAGTGAGCAGTCGAACACCTTCCGCGCCTTTGAACCGACCCAAGCGGAAGAAACCTACTCGATGGTGACGGCCAATCGGTTCTGGTCTCAAATCTTCGGGATTGCCTTTTCCAACAAGCGCTGGCTGCACTTCTTCATGTTGTTCGTCCCGGTGACGGGCCTGTGGATGAGTTCGGTGGGCATTGTGGGCTTGGCGTTGAACCTGCGGGCCTATGACTTTGTGTCTCAGGAACTGCGGGCGGCGGAAGACCCCGAATTTGAAACCTTCTACACCAAGAACATTCTGCTGAATGAAGGCATCCGCGCTTGGATGGCTCCTGCTGATCAGCCTCACGAAAAATTTGTATTCCCCGAAGAAGTTCTACCGCGTGGTAACGCTCTCTAAAGGAGTCCAAGGTTTATATCAAGCTGCCCCTGTTCTTTGAAACAGGGGCTTTTTGTTGCAACTTTACAAGATCTCCGGCTTTTTAAGAAAAGCCGGAGATCTCTGGGGCATAACGGTACCGTTCTCTTACCCCGCCTGCACCTAGGGAGCTTTTTTACTAAAGCTGAGGCGATCGCCCTGGAGATCAATCAAAATCGTGTCACCTTCGCCAAAGGCGTTTTCCAGAATTTTGGTGGCGATCGGGTTTTGCAACTCCCGTTGCAGCGCTCGCTTCAGCGGACGTGCCCCATAGGTGGGATCAAAGCCCGACTCGGCAATGTGATCCATCGCGGCAGGCGTCATTTCTAGGGCAATTTTTTGATCCGCCAGCAACTGCTCGATCCGCTTGATTTGTAACCCGACGATCGCACTAAGTTCCCTGCGGCCTAGAGTATGGAAAATGATCGTGTCATCAATCCGGTTGAGAAACTCCGGACGGAAATGCTTTCGCAGCGCTGCCATCACCCGATTTTCCATTTCACCATAGCGAGCCTCATCGCCCGAAACATCCAGAATATGTTCACTGCCAATGTTACTGGTCATGACGATCACGGCATTGCGGAAATCCACCGAGCGCCCTTGAGAATCCGTAATTCGACCATCGTCCAGCACTTGCAGCAGCACGTTAAACACATCAGGATGGGCTTTTTCCACTTCGTCCAGCAGAATCACCGCGTAGGGTTTGCGGCGCACCGCTTCCGAAAGTTGACCGCCCTCTTCATAGCCGACGTAGCCCGGAGGCGCACCAATCAGTCGGGCAACGGAATGTTTTTCCATATACTCCGACATATCCAGTCGAATGGTGGAATCTTCGGCATCGAACAGAAATTGGGCCAATGCCTTCGCCAGTTCGGTTTTGCCCACCCCTGTGGGACCCATAAACAGAAAAGAGCCAATTGGACGACTGGGATCTTTCATGCCAGAGCGGGCGCGGCGGATGGCAGCAGCAACGGCTTCTACAGCTTCCTCCTGACCTACCACTCGCTGGTGCAGGTGGCTTTCGAGTTGCAAGAGCTTTTGCCGTTCCGACTCCAGCAGGCGGGTGACGGGAATGCCCGTCCAGCGGGCCACGATTTCGGCAATATCGGCGGCGGTGACTTCTTCCCGCAGCAGGGCGGCCCCTTGGGCGTGGATTTCCAGGAGTTTGGCTTCTTGAATTTCGCGATCGCGCTGCACCGCTTCCAATTTGCCATACTTCAGTTGGGCGGCGGTGTTGAGATCATAGGCGCGTTCGGCCTGCTCAATCTGCACCCGCAGGCCATCTTCTTTTTCCTTTTAAAGCATTAATTGCTTCCAGGACTTGTTTTTCGGTTTGCCATTGGGCATCGAAGTCGGTCTTTTTGACGGTGAGATCGGTGATTTCCTGGTTGATTTTGGTCAGTCGATCCTGGAAGCCGCGATCGGTAAGGCCCGTAGTTCGGGTAGTCTTGCCTTCGCCCTCCAGGGACAGCTTTTCCATTTCCAACTGCATGAGGCGGCGATCGATGGCCTCCAGTTCGGCGGGCTTGGAGGTAATTTCCATTTTCAATTTGGCGGCGGATTCGTCCACCAGGTCGATCGCTTTATCGGGCAAAAAGCGATCGCTAATGTACCGCGAGGACAGCATCGCTGCCGCCACCAAGGCCGAATCGGTAATCTTCACGCCGTGGTGCACTTCGTAGCGTTCCTTTAAGCCCCGCAAAATCGAAATGGTGTCCTCCACGCTGGGCTGATCCACCAACACCTGCTGGAACCGGCGCTCCAGCGCGGCATCTTTTTCGATGTACTTACGGTATTCGTCCAGAGTCGTGGCCCCAATACAGCGCAGTTCCCCGCGCGCCAGCATGGGCTTCAGCAGATTTCCGGCATCCATGTTGCCCTGGCCCGATCCGGTGCCGATGACCGTGTGCAGTTCATCAATGAACAGGACAATTTGGCCATCGGAGTTCATGACTTCCTTAAGCACGGTCCGCAGTCGTTCCTCAAACTCGCCGCGATATTTCGCCCCGGCAATCAGCGATCCCATGTCCAGAGAAATGAGGGTGCGGTTTTTCAGAGACTCCGGCACATCGCCGTTGACGATGCGCTGGGCCAGTCCTTCGGCGATCGCGGTTTTGCCCACCCCGGGTTCACCGATCAGAACTGGATTATTCTTCGCCCGTCGGGACAGCACCTGCACCACCCGGCGAATTTCCTCATCCCGGCCAATCACCGGATCAATCTTGCCCGCTTTGGCTTTTTCCGTCAGGTCGATGCCGTACTTTTCCAGGGCCGCATAACGAGATTCGGGGCTTTGGTCCGTGACCTTTTGACTGCCGCGCAGTTCCGTAACGGCGACTTCCAACTTCCGAAAATCCGAATCCATCCCCCGCAGGGCCGCCTGAAAGCGGGGATCTCCCGAAAAACCCAGTACCAGATGCTCCACTGAAATAAAGTCATCCTGGAGGTTCGTGCGCGCTTCGTCCGCCCGATCTAACATTTGTTCCAAACTGCGCCCAACGTAAAGCTGCTCGGACCCGCCTGGAGCCACCTTGGGATAGCGGCGCACCACTTCCTCAATGCGCTGCACCACTTTTTGCGGCTCTAAGCCCGCCCGCGAAAAAATCTTGGGGGCCAGTCCGTCTTTTTGTTCTAGCAGCGCCACCATTAAATGCTCGGCGTGTAAGTCCTGGTTCTTGTAGCGGCGGACAACATCCTGTGATTGCACGATCGCTTCCCAAGCTTGGTCTGTAAACTTATCGGGGTCAGTGGGCTGCATGTTTGAATAAGATATCCGAGTAGAAAAATTGCCAAGCATCTGGCAGGAACTAGGCTTTCAGTATAGCGAAAGGGGGCCTCTAGTATTGCGAAATGGCGATCACGAAATGGCGTATAGCCAGATGGCACCGAACTCTCTGAATTATCCGGGGGCGTCTTTGGTTTCGCGCGCATCGTCACTGGAATGCTCCAGCTATTATCCACCGGGTGGCGGCGATGGCGATCACTGATCTCTGTAACTCTCGGGCTTGTGTTGAGACGCTTATGTTGGGATGCTTACGATTCAACCGATTGCTAATTTAGGGCGAATCATGGTGTTGATTTGATTTCTTCAATGCCTCAATCAATGCCTCAACCAATGCCTCAACAGCATGGCTCAGGCGGTTCATAAATGCGGGAAACGGTTATGCCATAGAGCTGGAAAAATTCGCCGGATCCTGATCCCGCCGATGCTGCGTGGGCAGGGGCGGACTTTGGCGATCGCCCACTAAAGCTGCGGTTGCCTCCAGCGCGGTCCGCAACCGCTTAGCCGCATAGATCGACATATCTCTGGGCACGCTAATCCGATCCCGCAAATAGCGCAGCGCCACATCACTCTCTGGCGGCGGTGGGCAGTCTTCCCCGGTGATCATGTGGGTCAGCGCGCAGCGCAGGGCGGTGTCCATCAGGAGGTCATCGGCGGGATTCACGCGAATAATATTTTTGTGGTGCTTAATCACTCGGCTGAGGGCTTCGGCGCGCGAGGTTTCCGGTTCGGGCGCAGTTACATCCGGTAGTCCGAACCAGGGGCCGCGATCGACGCGCTGCTGATTTAGCTGCGTTTGGGGATCGGTATTTTCCCAACAGCCGCCCATTTGAGGGGGGAGATCATGGGCGTGGGTGTGAAAGTCGCTCTGGGTGCCGCGATAGGTGGGGCGGCTTTCCATCGCCGCAAACCAGGCAGCGAGGCGCGGATTTTCCTGCCGCAGGGAATAGCCCCTGTAGTAGTACAGGCTGGCATCCATCCGCTCGACGTAGGGCGTAAAGATCACGTCAGCGGTGCTAAATTGCTCCAAAAAGTAGGGGCCAGGAGTATTGCCTAGGGCCTCCTCGATCTGATCAACTACTGCGGTAAAGGTATCGCGCTGGTGCTGATCTTCGCGGGAGGTACGGGCCGGACGACAGAGCCAGCCGCACCAGGCCCGGAATAATAGGCGCTCTAGCCGCCGCAAGGGCAGCACTGTTCGGTCTTCCATGCCGAGATGCAAAGGACCAAAGACTTGCTCCAAGGCCAGTAAAATGTCATCACTTTCGGTGATGATGCGACCCTTCAGGGCGATCGCCGGGAGCATTCCCGAAGGCACCAGACGCTTGTACCAAGTTTCTTTCTCGCCGTAGCAAAACATGGTAACCTTTTCGATGCGGTAAGGAATCTGTTTTTCCTCCAGCCACAGCCAGACCTTCTGGCAATAGGGACACCAAGCGTGGTGGTCGCGGTAGAGCGTTACCTGTACAGCGGATTCGGGCTGGCCAAAGAGGCGGAGGCGGGTCTGGGCATTGGTGGGGCCATTGACCGGATCCGGTTGCCAGTCTGTGAGGGTGGCTAATTCTGTCCAACTAAGGGGATTAAGGGGCATGGAAATGGGGGCAAACTCGATACGGTATCCGCAACTGGTCTGAGTATAGCGCTGGTCTGAAGCCGCGAGGAAGTCTGACCTAGCACCCACCAAATCTCAATTACCCCAAACTTTCTCGTGTTGTTCGGCGGGTAAAGGAGTTCCGTACATCCAGCTCACTGGCCGGACGCCCTAGAAGATGCGATCGCACCGTCGCACTCATTCCCGTAACCTGACTGAAATCTGCCCCAGCAATACTCTGCAATGTCTCTATTTCCACATCGGTAAAATCCGCCGCCCGAAAATCTACGCCACTGGCATCAACGTTATTCATGCGCACCTGGCGCAAACAAGCCCCCGTCAAAAACGCCTGCCGCAGATCCGCACCGCTCAGCCGTGACCCGGTTAAATCGGCCTCGGTGAAGTCTGTCCCGCTCAAATAAGCTCCCAGAAAATTCACCCCTTGCAGATCCGCCCCGCGCAGATTCACCGTATTCAAAAATGCCCCATTCAGCAACGCGCCAGGACCAATCGCCCCCGATTTTTGATAGGCAAACCCGTCTGTCCAGACCGTTTGGCGATCGTAGCGCGCCATCTGAAACCGCGCTCCCTCCAGAGTGGCCCCCGTCAAATCCGCCCGATGCAGAGTAGCACGACTTAGACAGGCCCCGGCTCCATTCACTCCCGTCAAGATCGCCCCCTGCAAATTCGCCCCGCGCAAATCCGTATCCCGCAAATTCGCCCCGCGCAAATCCGCGTCTTGCAAATTCGCCCCCCCCAAGTTGAGCGCCGACAAATCACAGCCCCTCAGATCAACACCAGCCAAATCCAGTTGATACAGGTCATAGTGACGGGCCGCAGGCGATCGCAGCAGCTCGACCCATTCCCCTTTTGCGATCGGCTGCACCAGCACACCAGGGATTTCATTAGTTAAAAAATTGCTCATTTTGGCGAACTTGATTGGCGAAATTGACAGGATCGAAATTGACAAGATATTGATCGTAATAGCACTGAAATTTAAACAAGACAGCCCGTGCTACTGCGGCTTATTCTACCGCTTGTGGGGAGCCCCCCCAGCGGTGTAGGGTTTTGGGGTATTGAATTCAGCCGTTATTTTTCAGCCGTTATCTGCTGAGTAACCGCTATATCCCAAGTAACCGCTATATCCCAAGCCCAAGTAACCGCCATATCCCAAGTAACAGCCATGCGTCCCGACATTCCCCTGACCATGATGGACTTCTTTCGCAAAAGCGCAGGCACCTGGTTCACCCAACGCAAAGTCCACCATTTCGACATGCTGGCTGATGAATCCGGCGAATCCAATCTAATTGTCCAAGTCATTGAGCCCGCCGATCCCCGAGTTACCCAGGTCTGTATCGAGCAAGGCATCGATCCAGCACGCGCCCTGGGGGGAGCCAGCTTTTTATGGCAAGACAACCTCGACGATGTCTCCCCCAATGCCGACTACGCCGCCATCCTCATTGACATCCCCGCCGACAACACCCGCACATCAGGCAAACTGATTCGCAACCGAGGTTACGTGGAAAAAATTCCCGTGATCTGCCGCTACTGGTTCGGCAAAGACGGTGTGCTCACGATTGACACCGAATATGAAAACAATCAAGGCCAGGAACGCTGCTGGTTCGTGACCGACGATTTCCGCATTCGGGTCAGCACGGTCAAACTCATGGACGGTGTGCAATTGGCAGCCTACTGCTCCGAGCGGCGCTGTGTTTCCGAGGAGCGGCTACATGCCATGGTGCAGCAAAACTTGGCAAGAACCGGACAATAATTAAGTAAGCATCGGAAAATCAAGAATCGCTTTTGTTACGGATTGTTGCTTTGTTTCTCATAACTGGGACTTAAGCCTACTCCTGTCCCTATGTTTGTAATGTGACTTGAAGAACAAAACGACAAGTCTAAAAAGAACCTTACAAGACAAGGAGAGTTCAATGCTCGACGCATTTTCTAGAGCCGTTGTATCGGCAGACGCCAGCACCTCTTGCGTTTCTGACCTATCTAGCCTCAAGGCTTACATCGCTTCCGGCAACCGCCGTTTAGACGCTGTTAACGCGATCGCTTCCAACGCTAGCTGCATGGTTTCTGACGCAGTTGCTGGGATGATTTGCGAAAACCAAGGCTTGATCCAAGCCGGTGGCAACTGCTACCCCAACCGTCGCATGGCTGCTTGCCTGCGTGATGGCGAAATCATCCTCCGCTATGTGACCTACGCATTGCTGGCTGGTGATGCTTCCGTTCTGGATGATCGTTGCTTGAACGGTTTGAAAGAAACCTACGCTGCTTTGGGCGTGCCCACCACCTCCACCGTGCGTGCTGTGCAAATCATGAAGGCTCAAGCCGCTGCACACATCAAAGACCAACCCAGCGAATCTTTGGCGGGTTCCAGACTGCGTAAAATGGGCACCCCCGTTGTTGAAGATCGTTGCGCTAGCCTGGTTGCTGAAGCCGGTAGCTATTTCGATCGCGTGATTTCCGCCCTCAGCTAATCGCTGTGGTGCTAGCCGTGCTTTTCGCGCTAGCCCTCTTCGGGCGATTGCCCCGTGCGATTAGCCCAATCCTCCGAAATCTACATCGAAATTAAGTCAAATCTGGAGATAGTAAGACATGAAATCAGTTGTGACGACCGTAATTGCTTCTGCTGATGCAGCAGGGCGTTTCCCCAGCTCCTCTGACCTGGAGTCCGTGCAAGGTTCAATCCAGCGCGCTGCCGCTCGGATGGAAGCTGCTGAAAAGTTGGCTAGCAACATCGACAACGTGGCTAAAGAAGCCTACGATGCTTGCATCCGCAAGTACCCCTACTTGAACAACGCGGGTGAAGCTAACTCCACCGACACCTTCAAGTCCAAGTGTGCTCGTGACATCAAGCACTACATGCGCTTGATCCAATACTGCCTGGTTGTGGGCGGCACCGGTCCTTTGGACGAGTGGGGCATTGCGGGTGGCCGTGAAGTCTACCGCGCCTTGAACCTGCCCACCGCTCCCTACGTTGAAGCGCTGAGCTTTGCTCGTAACCGCGGTTGCACCCCTCGCGACATGTCGGCTCAAGCCCTGACTGAGTACAATGCCTTGTTGGACTATGTGATCAATTCCCTGTCCTAGTGACTGGACTTGATTTAGACGTGGTTTAATAAACATTGAGTCTGAATCAATGACTAAGGGATTCTAAGTCTGATGACTTAAGAGTCCCTTAGTTGTGTTTTTTAGGGTTATGAACATTTCAGTTAATGCTTTGGTGCTGATCGCCATATATTCTTGGGATCGTTGCGATTTTCAATGGATAATTTCTTCAGTCCAGAGACAGGCGGCATCATGAGGTTTGCCAACTCTCTTTGATTTTTGATTCGGCCTGATTTTTGATTCAGCTTGGTTTTTTAGACTCCTATGGATAAGCGCTTTTTCAATCTGTTTAATTTAACGGAAGCCGAAGCCATTAAGCTGCTGGATACGCCGCAGGATCAGGTGGGTGAGGATGATTCTCGCTACATTGCCGCCGCGCATTTGGTGAACTTTCCCACAGCCGATGCCATTAATGCGCTGATCCGGGTCGTGCAAACTCCCGCCCCAGAATTAGATGGTCGGATTGTGCGGCGGAAGGCGGTGGAAACCTTGGGACGCCTACAGGCTGATCGAGCGTTGCCGGTGTTGCAGTCCTGCTTGGCCGATGAGGATGGCTATACGGTGGAGAATGCGGTGTGGGCGATCGCCGAAATCGGCACCGAGGATACTGCCCTCTTAGCAGAAGTGGCCGACTTGCTAGATAAGCCGGGGCAAACCTATCGCGTGATTATCCACACCCTGGCCAAATTAGACTATCAACCTGCACTGGAAAAAATCCGCTCTTTTATAGATGCCGAGGATAAAACTATTGCCAGTGCCGCGATCGCTGCCGTCTGTCGCCTATCCCGCGATAATAGCTTGATGACACAGGTCGTGGAATTTTTGCAGCATTCCAATGTGTATACCCGGCGGCTGTGTATTCAGGATTTAGTGGATGCTCACTACTACAGTGCGATTCCGCAGATCGCTCAGGCCCCGGTATCCTTGGTGTTTCGCCTGCGCGGAATTCGATTGCTGGCCACCGCAGGCATTCCAACAGGGGCGATCGCCTTTGAGGCTGTGGAACCCTGGCTCGATCAGGTGATTCGTGACCATCCTGCAGATCTGAATTTGGTGCATGAGTATGATCAGCCGCCGGTTTTAGAATTCCTGATCCGCGAACTGTACGAAACCGACTTTGGGCGCTGCTATTTGGCCACCCAAACCCTGCTGGATCACCATGCCGATGTTGCCCCCGCCGCCCTACTGGCCACCTATGCCGCAGAAGCCGTGGCGGATTATGGAGCCCATTATCATGTGATGAAGCTGCTGGGCTGGCTACACTATACTCCCGGCTACGATCTCCTGATCGAAGCTCTAAACAATCGCGAGCCACAGTTTCAGAAGTCCCGAGCCGCGGCGGCGATCGCCCTAGGCGAACTGGCGGATTCCCGAGCCATTCCTGAACTACGAGCGTGTTTAACGGCTCCCATTTGGGATCTGAAGTACGCGGCCTTAATCAGCCTTGCGAAGCTGGGCGATACTGACAGTCCAGCCCAACTGCTTGACGATGCTGACTGGATAGTCCGGGAGAAAGCTCAACGGCTGCTCAGCCCAGTTTTGCTATCGCAATCGTAACCGCAACCCCACAGAACCAGACCAGACAGAACCAGACCCGTTGCCCCCTAACCTTTTTTAGAGCCTAATCTAGAGCTGATTTGTATGACGACTGACGCCTGCTTCGAGCAACTCAAACACCCAAACCCTCACCTCCGCGATCGCGCCATGGCAGAAATTGCCGAAACCCGTGACGCCACCACCATTCCCCGCCTCATGGCAATTTTGGATGATGAGAATGTGGTCTATCGGCGGGCCGCCGTCAAAGCCCTGGGCTTGGTTGGGGCCGAGGCCGTCCCGGCGATCGTCGAAGCCTTACTCCACAGCAATAACGTCACCGTGCGCGGCAGTGCTGCCAAAGCCCTGGCCCAGATCGCCGTCAACTATCCCGAACTCCCCTTTCCTGAAGCGGGACTACAGGGATTAAAAATAGCCCTGACCGACGCTAATCCCGTGGTCTATATTGCTGCTGCGATGGCACTCGGCGAAATGGGCATGCCTGCTTACGATATTTTGATCGAGGGACTGCACACAACGGATAACATCGCAGTGCAGGTTTCGCTGGTCAATGCCCTTGCCTCCATTGGCGGCGAACAGGCCGCAGCAGTACTGACCCAATTTGCCCAGGATGAATCAGCAGATGCCTACGTCCGCGAGACGGCTGCCAGTGCATTGTCACGGGTAGAGCTGGTCAAAAAGAATACACCACCGGGACGATAGTAGCCTGATGACTCAACCCTTACAGATCTCATTGCCGAAATTATCCTAGCCCCAAAAATGAGTGAAAACGCACTCCTCTAAAAAACTATTCCCGTTACAACTTTGCTCTCTAAAAGTCATCTCAAACCATACCAATCAGAACCCAACAGGATAAACCCATGGCTGATATCTCAGAAGTCACCGCATTAGAACAAGAAACGGCCCAGGACTTGGCGGAGGTCATTGCCGAATTAGAGCACTACCGCGATCGCCTCCTCAACGAGACTTTGGAAAATGCCAAAAAAGCCAAGTTAATGAAAGCCGCCGTTATGGCCCAACTGGACCCAGAATTAGCAAAAATCGACACCATGCTGCAGGAATTACGCGATCGCTTGGCCACAATTGTCGATAGTCACTAGAAGCAGTTAGAAATTAAAAATGCAAAATCAGAAATGCTCATTCTGGATTAACATTTTTAACTTTGAATTTTTAATTGTTCTCCACTTCTTAGGTGTCCTGAAATTATGACTAATTCCCCTGCTACGCCATCGACAGACGAGGCGATCGCCTTAGCGCAGGCCGAAACCGATGACCTGCTGCACAGGGTTAATGAGCAGGTGCAGGACCGCACCTTTGATGCGACTGATGGGGTGATTTTACAACAATTGGTGGAAATCCTGGGGGATGGACGCGGCACAACCCGCCTGCGCTGTGCCACTATTCTGGGCGAAATTGGCTCGCCAGCTATTCCCTTTTTGCTCACGGCCCTGCTGGAGCATCCGCATGTAGTCGTCCGCCGTGCTGCCGCCAAAACGATTACGTTGATTGCTGATCCCAGCGCAATTCCGGCCTTGATTCAGGCTCTTTCTGAAGATGAGGATACGGTGGTTCAGGGGTCAGCGGTGGGCGCTTTGGCACGGATGGGATCGGCGGCGGTACCGGTGCTGTTAGAAATTCTGGCCTCGCTAGACCGCACAGAAAGTGCTAAGGGCCATGCGGCCTGGGCCTTAGCCTTTATTGGTTCGGAGGCGCGGGCGGACTTGTATCGCGAGATTCATTCGGCGTTACCCGCCGTGCGGAGTGCTGTAGTCGGGGCGATCGCCAAAATTGCTCAGGAAAATCCCACGGAGGCGCAGGCGTTCGATCTGCTGGTGCAAGCCCTCTCGGATCCTGCGGAAAATGTCCGCTATGAGGCGGCATCGGCCTTGGGCAACCTGGCCTATAAGCCTGCCATCCCCCATTTACTGGAACTATTGCAGCACCCCGAATGGGAAACGCGCAAGGCAGGAGCTTTAGCACTCATGAAAGTGGGGGATAGCGGAGAGATTTTAGCCCTTCGGTCGGCCTTGACCCAGGAATCGGAAGCAGCGGTGCAGTCCGTGATTAAACTGGCGATTGGGCAAATTGAGAGACGGCAACGCGAGCAGCACTCTGCCGAAACCGACTGGGATGATTAATTGGGATGATTAGGGGAACAGCCGGGATCCGTGAAAGTAGCTAACGCGGGTTCTGTGGGAATCGGTCTAATAGGCGCGACAGCGGGAAAGTCAGCCCGGGGATCACCCTGGATCAATCAGTGGCGGCATTTTATTGTGCAGTAGGGCATTAAAAAACAAGGCGTAAACAACCGCCAGAAAATACCTGGACTAGTGGGCCGGAGTAGCAACCTTAGGGATCGGGCAAAAACTAGATTCCCTGGCTATACTGAGCGCGGGCGCATGAGCCTAAATCGTCAGAAATCTGTTCTCCCCAAGAATTTTCCCCAAGATCGCATTTCCTCTGCGCCATGTTTCTTTTTCTCTCTAAACTGTTGCCCCTATTCTTATATCCCCTGGGGTTTACCTGTCTGCTGATGCTCATTGTCTTAGGGCTGATCTGGAAAAAGCCGCGCTGGGCCGCAGGCGTGTTGGGCATTGCTTTAGTCATTTTGCTCGTGAGCAGCAGTGAATGGACGGCACAGAAACTCCTGCATTCCCTCGAATTCCAAAATATCCCGATGGGGGAATTGCCCACCGTCGATGCGATCGTCGTGCTGGGTGGGGCCACGTCGCCTCAGACGCCCCCCCGGCCCTGGGTTGAACTACACCAGGAGAGCGATCGCATCTTCTACGGGGCGCAGCTATTTCGGCAGGGCAAAGCTCCCAAAATTATCCTCAGCGGGGGGCGGATGGACTGGTCCAGCAAGGACGACAGTTCCTCCGAGTCGGCAGATATGGTAAAGGTCTTGGAATTTGTGGGCATCCCCGCCACTGCCCTCATCCAGGAACCCAATTCGCTGAATACCCGCCAAAATGCCGTGAACGTTAAGAAAATTATGGATGCTCAGGGGATCAAGCGCATTCTCCTGGTGACTTCGGCTTTTCATATGCCGCGATCGCTGGCCATTTTTAGAAAGTTGGGGATCGATGCGATCGCTGCTCCGACGGACTTCCGGACCCTTTATCCCCGAGCGTATATCAGCCCTGAATCCGTCCTCCTCAGCACCTTGCCCACCGCCGAACATCTGGCCTATACCAGCAAAGCCCTGAAGGAGTACGTCGGGCTCTTAGCCTATTGGCTACGAGGCTGGGTCTAGGAAAATCCTGAGTCTAGGGAAATATTGGCCCGGATCCGCAATTTCTTTACAAGACTTGACTAACTTTTGTAAATATGCGGGGCGAAATTGCGGGTGATTTTGCAAATTAAAGTAACAAAAATTCGCTGCGATTTTGTCGAATTGTGACGGGTATTGGCTGAAAACTGCTTCTGGTGGCGGTTTTCTGGTAAAAATAACTTTGGACAAGTTCATAAACCGCTGTTTAAATTCTGAGTGTGCCCCCAAGGCTATTTGTTTTTTGTTCCGCAATCTGCATTGGATTCGGCTCGTCTGCCCCAGGCTTGCCCTCTCCCCGCAGATGAACCAAACAAGTCGCCGGGAGCCATTTCTACCTCTCTCAATACGCATTTCACTTAGAAGGAGCCTAGCCGCATGTTCACTCACGTCAAGCCCGCCGTCAGACACGTCGTACCCGAAACCCTGGGTGGACGTTCTCTGCTTAAGGTGGTCTATGTCGTGCTGGAGCCTCAGTATCAAAGCTCGATCTCCGCTGCGGTGCGCTCTATTAACCAGAACCACCCCCACCTGGCCGTTGAGATTAGTGGCTATTTGATTGAGGAACTCCGCGACGCGCAAAACTACGAAGACTTTAAGCGCGATATTGCTGAAGCCAATATTTTCATTGCCTCGCTGATTTTCCTAGAAGACCTGGCGGATAAAGTCGTAGCGGCTGTGGAGCCCTATCGCGATCGCCTGGATGTCTCCGTGGTCTTTCCCTCCATGCCCCAGGTGATGCGCCTCAACAAAATGGGCAGCTTCTCCCTGGCGCAAATTGGGCAATCCAAGAGCGTGATTTCCAGCTTTATGAAAAAGCGGAAGGAGAAATCCGGGGCTGGTTTCCAGGACGCGATGCTGAAGCTGTTGCGGACCCTGCCAACGGTGCTGAAGTATCTGCCGATTGAAAAGGCCCAGGATGCCCGCAACTTCATGCTCAGCTTCCAGTACTGGCTGGGGGGTAATCCCGAAAACCTGGAAAACTTCCTGCTGATGCTGGCTGCCAAGTACGTCTACCAGGACAAAGGCATCTGGAATGATGCAGGCGAAGAGGGCAATCTGAACTTTGTCGAGCCCCAGACCTACCCCGACATGGGCATTTGGCATCCCCTCGCGCCCACCATGTATGAGGACATGAAGGAGTACCTCAACTGGTTTAGTTCGCGGAAGGATATTCCGGAAGCGCAGCGCAATGGCGAGGCTCCTACCGTGGGGTTGGTGCTGCAACGGACCCACTTGGTGACGGGGGACGATGCCCACTATGTGGCCATGGTGTCGGAGCTGGAAGCCCTAGGTGCGCGGGTGATTCCCGTGTTTGCGGGCGGGTTGGATTTCTCGAAGCCGGTGGATGCCTACTACTACGATCCGTTGGACTCGACCCAGCCCATTGTGGATGTGGTGATTTCTCTGACGGGCTTTGCCCTGGTGGGTGGTCCCGCGAAGCAAGACCATCCCAAGGCAGTGGAATCCCTGACGCGGCTGAACCGGCCCTATATGGTGGCGCTGCCGCTGGTGTTCCAAACCACGGAAGAGTGGCAAGATAGCGATTTGGGTCTGCACCCGATTCAGGTGGCGTTGCAGATTGCCCTGCCGGAGCTGGATGGGGCGATCGAGCCGATTATTCTGTCCGGTCGGGATGGGGCGACGGGGCAATCGATTACTTTGCAAGACCGGGTGGAAGCGATCGCCCAGCGCGCCCTGAAGTGGGGCAACCTGCGTCGCAAGCCCAAAGCCGCCAAGAAGGTAGCGATTACGGTCTTCAGTTTCCCTCCGGACAAGGGGAACGTGGGCACGGCGGCGTACCTGGACGTGTTTGGCTCCATCTACAAGGTGATGGAAGCGCTGAAGGGCGATGGCTACGATATTGCCGATATGCCCGAGTCGGCTGAGCAACTGATGCTGCAAGTGCTGCACAATGCTCAGGCTCAGTACAACAGCCCCGAACTCAACGTCGCCTACAAAATGTCGGTGGCGGAGTACGAAAAGCTGACGCCCTACCAAGAGAAGCTGCATGAGTCCTGGGGACCGCCTCCCGGTCACCTGAACACCGACGGGCAAAACCTGCTGATCTACGGCAAGACCTTTGGCAATCTGTTCATTGGCGTGCAGCCCACCTTTGGCTACGAAGGCGACCCCATGCGGCTGCTGTTCTCCCGCTCCGCCAGTCCCCACCACGGCTTTGCGGCCTACTACACCTATCTGGAGAAAGTCTGGCAGGCGGATGCGGTGCTGCATTTTGGCACCCACGGCTCCCTGGAGTTTATGCCCGGTAAGCAGATGGGCATGTCCGGGGATTGCTACCCCGATAGCCTGATCGGCACGATTCCCAACCTGTATTACTACGCGGCGAATAATCCCTCGGAAGCGACGATCGCCAAGCGCCGCAGCTACGCCGAAACCATCAGCTACCTGACGCCTCCGGCGGAAAATGCGGGGCTGTACAAAGGGCTGAAGGAACTGGGTGAGCTGATTGGCTCCTACCAAACCCTGAAGGACTCCGGGCGGGGCGTGCAGATCGTCGATACGATCATGGACAAGGCCCGCATTTGCAACCTGGACAAGGATGTGAATCTGCCGGATCAGGACGCTAAGGACATGTCCCAGGAGGAGCGGGACACGATCGTCGGCAAGGTCTACATCAAGCTGATGGAGATTGAGTCGCGGCTGTTGCCCTGTGGGTTGCATGTGATTGGGAAGCCCCCGACCGCTGAAGAAGCGATCGCGACCTTGGTCAATATTGCCAGCCTGGATCGGGAAGAGGAAGGCATCCTGAGTTTGCCTCGGATGATTGCCGGTAGCGTCAACCGGAATATTGACGGTGTGTTTCAGGGGAGCGATCGCGGTGTTTTAGAAGACGTGCAGTTGCTCAACGACATCACCATGGCCGCGCGGGCGGCGGTGGGCGCGATGGTGCATGCCCAAATTGACGAGGAAGGGCGCGTTTCTAAAAAGACGATGTTCTCGAACCTGTTCAACTTTGGTGGCAAAAAAGAGCCCTGGGTGGAATCGCTGCACGAGTCTGGCTTCGTGAATGTCGATGCCGACGCCTTGAAGCCGTTGATGGAATATCTCCAGTTCTGCCTCAAGCAAGTCGTTGCGGATAATGAACTCGAGTCACTGCTGTTGGGCCTGGGTGGCAACTACATTTTGCCCGGACCCGGTGGCGACCCGATTCGCAATCCGGATGTGCTGCCCACAGGCAAAAACATGCACGCCTTGGATCCGCAGTCGATTCCAACGGCGGCGGCGGTGAAGTCTGCCAAGGTGGTTGTCGATCGCTTACTGGATCGGCAACGCCAGGAAAATGGCGGAGCCTATCCCGAAACCATCGCCTGCGTGCTGTGGGGCACGGATAACATCAAGACCTACGGCGAATCTCTGGCGCAGATCCTCTGGATGATTGGCGTCAATCCTATGCCCGATTCCTTTGGGCGGGTGAACAAGCTGGAACTGATTCCCCTGGAGCAACTGGGTCGCCCCCGGATTGATGTGGTGGTCAACTGTTCTGGTGTGTTCCGCGATCTGTTCATCAACCAAATGGCGCTGCTCGATCGCGCCGTGAAAATGGCGGCGGAAGCCGAGGAGCCGTTGGAAATGAACTTCATCCGCAAACACGCCCTGAAGCAGTCCGAAGACATGGGCATTAACCTGCGGCAAGCTGCGACCCGCGTCTTCTCCAACGCCTCGGGTTCCTATTCTTCCAACATTAACCTGGCGGTGGAGAACGGCACCTGGGAAAGCGAAGAGGAACTGCAAAACATGTACCTCTCCCGCAAGGGCTTTGCCTTCTCGTCGGACAACCCCGGCATGATGGAGCAGAACAATGACATCTTTAAGGCGGCGTTGAAGACGGCGGAAGTGACGTTCCAAAATCTGGATTCGTCTGAGATTTCCTTAACGGATGTCTCCCACTACTACGATTCTGATCCCACGAAGATTGTGTCGCAGTTGCGGAACGATGGCAAAACCGTGTCTTCCTACATGGCGGATACGACGACGGCGAATGCCCAAATCCGGACGCTGTCGGAAACGGTGCGGTTGGATGCTCGCACGAAGATGCTGAATCCCAAGTGGTACGAAGGGATGCTGTCCCACGGCTACGAAGGGGTGCGGGAACTGTCGAAGCGGTTGGTGAATACCATGGGCTGGTCAGCGACGGCGGGTGCGGTGGATAACTGGATTTACGAGGACACGAATACCACGTTCTTTAAGGATGAGGAAATGTCGAGTCGCTTGATGAACATGAATCCTAATTCGTTCCGCAAGATGGTGACGACGCTGCTGGAGGCGAATGGGCGCGGCTACTGGGAAACCAGTGAGGAAAACCTCGAGAAGCTGCGGCAGTTGTATCAGGAAGTGGAAGATCGGATTGAAGGGATTGATTAATCCTGCCTGCCAAGGGCCGCTTAATCGTTAGCCTCTCAGATGCCGGGGATTTCTAAAAATCCCCGGCATCTTTGCTTGTGGAGGCTGTGGGTTGTGTGAGCGAACTCTTGGTGCGTAGCTTTTGCGGTCTTGGGGGTTGTGTAGATTTCAGGGTTAGGCTGATCACAGTGAGGAGAGAGATCGCGGCTATAATCGAAAAACACCCGTCGCAACACGTTCTATGAGCCAGACCCTCTCACTTCAAGCTGTGATTGAATCCGTAGAAGCTCTTTCAGACGAGGAGCAAGATTTACTGTTTCAACTGGTGCAAAAACGGCGCATTGCGAAACGGCGGCAGGAAATTGCCCACAATGCGACGGAGACACTTGCGGCTGTTACCGCAGGAACCGCTAAAGCTGGCTCTGCACATGACTTGATGCTAGATGTTTTAGGCGAGGACGCATCATGAGCAATTGCGAAATGATTAAGATTTTCTATGAGAACACTAATTTGGGATGAGAGCTTTCGACGTGCCCTCAAGAAATCGCTGAAAAAACGCCCCCAATTACAGGAAAAAATCGCCGATATTCTCAACCTGTTGGCAATTGATCCATTTACGCCAGCCTTGAAAACCCATCAAACTCCAAGGCGAACTCAAGGGGCTCTGGGCATGTTCCGTTGAGTATGATTGTCGAGTGATCTTTGCGTTTAACCCTGGAGACGATGCGATCATCCTGATCGATATTGGTTCTCACGATGAAGTGTACTAATCCTGTGAAACCATTGGCTATGGCAGAATCCGCTCTGAAAACGGGGCGCGATCGCGTTATCCCTGCTTTTTAGGTTGTGCGGAAAGACAGGCGCGACACTAGAACTAGGCGAGTTAGTAGTAGTCCTATGCAAACGATTCCAAAAAATACGGCACAACAGGCCCAAAATGCGATCGTCCCTTCCCATGACGACGATCGCCCCGGCAGGATTGGTTCAAGGTCGAGTGTTTTTTGTAATCTGTTTTAACTCTTGAGTAACGCTCGAAAGCCTGCTTGATTAAAATGGTCATCGGTCGTCAGTGCCTCAGAAATACCACGCTCTTGCATGACAACGAATGATACACAATCAATGAGTCCCCACTGTTTATCGAGACGATTTCTAAATAGGTTGAAAGCGGCGTTGTAAAGGTCGCTGGATAATGGAACGATCGCGACGTTGGGATCAGATACCAGTGATTCGAGGAGTTGAACCGCTGCAACTCGATATCGTTGTTTAGAGAGGGCATTGCCAATCTCTAATAGGATTGCTTGGGTGGTCACCAGGCGGGTGCCATTCTCTTCCAATTGATTGGCCAGGTCAACGGCCTGTGCGTGGCTCTGGTCAGTGCTGGCAGACAGCGCAATGGCAAACGATGTGTCCAGAAAGACTTCAGTCATTTTCCTGAGCCGCGTCACCGTACAAGTCGTGATCTAAATTTGCTGACCAATCGGGAGCGCCTTGCAGATGCAGCGATTTGGCAGTCTGAAGAAATGATTTTGGGGGAGTTGGTATTGCTGGCGATCCGCTTTCAACGGTGATTCGGACTCGTGTGCCAGCTTCTAGGTCTAAAGGTGCTGTTGGATGAAACGTGCTGCCATCAAAAACCGCTTCGACAATTTGAATCATGGCTTTTCCGATCCCTGCAATGCTTTTAGTATATCCGTTGACTGCGGTCTCAACTGCGATCGCCCTGGCATAGCTGAATCCCCGCGATCGCCCCTTCCCTTCAAAACGACGATCGCCCCGGCATGATTGCTCAAGGGCGATCGCGGGGGCCAGAGAAACCGGGGTTCTGTTAGGAATTGGCGCGATCGCCCAGCACTTTTGCGAGAACCCCGGTTTCTGGCTCACCTTGTACCAGGTATCGGATGGCTGAAACAATGATTCCACCGTAGAGAGAGAACCAGAAATAAATCTTTATGAAAGGCTGAAACGCTTATCTGTTAAAGTCTACAAGTCGCAGCGCGAGAGAAGAGACACCCACCTCCCCCGCCCAACCTACAACTATCGCATACAGAATCATGCATTGCCCCTAGGGATGATCTAGGTTTGATGTTGGCTAACTGGGGGCGCGATCGCCTTAAATCTCTTCCCATTGTTGACGAGTGATGCCAGCTTGATTGAGGATCTCCAGCAGAAATTCTGTGCTGATGTCTCCCGCGTGAGGATTGGGAAGGGTCAAGCGTCTTTTTTCTTTCAACATAAACTGATGACGTTTGCCGACGTAGGGACCGTCGAAACCGAGTTTTCGCAGTCCGCGAATGAGATCGCGGCGCTTGATGGGACCAATGGCGGGCACTTAGGCGACGTCCTCCACCTCAAAGTTCAGAGAAATACCATCAAGGATGGGGAGTTCGTGACCGAGCCGAAGCCCCAGTAAGGCCCATTCTTCTAGGGTCTCCACTAGTTCGTGTTCACAATCTGTCTGAGTTGGAGCAACAGCCCACAGTCCTTCAAAACCTGGTATTTCGCCCCAAACCTCTTCGGTTTCGAGGCTTTTATACACGGCTCGTTGCATGGCGGCGGTGATGTAGTCGGCTAGCATGGCTTTAACGGGTGATGTTACCTTTCATTATCACCTATGGCGATCGCGCTAAAGGCAATCCAGTGGCTCTTAGGGCGATATTGTTCTCAGCCTCGGGTACTTGGAATTTGAATCGGCGGACAATACACGTAGACAACCACTAACGTATTGTTTGTGAATTTTCGATAATACCGAGGTATTACGGTAGTCTTTTACGAAAATTTAACGATAAAAGAGATGAAGTAATCTAAAAACTTGAATTTTATGAGTTCAGCCAGTGCAATTGAGGGTGGTGATGGCAGTAGCAATCTCATGCGATCAACTCTTAAGTGGATAGCTGATGCTGGGATTAATGGGTTAGGGGTTTTGCCACCTGCGGCAGAAGTTGCGGCGGACCATTTGAGTAAAGCTGCTAGTGTCGAGGATGCTATTGATTCAGTGATTGCATGGAGAACCACATATGCTGCTGGTTCAGGTTTTATTACTGGGCTAGGTGGCATTGCGGCAATGCCCATCACCATTCCAGCAGGTTTAGCCGCATCCTACGCGCTGGGAGCTAATACTGCTGCGGCAATCGCTTATCTGCGTGGATATGACATTCATTCTGAACAGGTCAGAACAATGGTTCTGTTATGCCTCATTGGTGAAGCTGGGGAAGAAATCCTTAAATCCGCCGGCATCACGATTGGCACCAAGCTATGCCAGAACCTGATCAATAAAATTCCAGGTAGGATTTTGATTGAAATTAATAAAAAAATCGGCTTTCGATTGGTCACAAAAGCGGGTGAGAAAGGTGTAGTCAATCTTATGAAAATGGTGCCTCTAGTAGGAGGGATCGTTGGAGGTACTTTTGATAGTATATTTGTAAATAGCTGTGGAAAAACCGCAAAAAAAGTATTTAAAGTATTTGCTGAAGAGCGCTAGGAAGATAAAAATCTGACCTAAGCATACTGTTAAGACAATTTCTATCATCCTGAACGAGTATTGGCATAATTATTGATTTAGAAGTTCCCAATGACCTGAGAGGTCAGTTAATGACGAATAACGCAGCTGTCTCAAACTTTATGAAAAGAGTGCTGTTGTTTCTCTTGATGTTTTGCTTGATGCTGAATTCTATAAGCATTGGTGCTAGTGAAGCTTACGCGTCTGGAATTAATGACAGTACGTTGCCTCAGTGTGAGGGCATTAACGAGGCTGTGCTACGTACTGAGCTAAACAAAGTGATAGAGAAGTTTCTATCCACTGAGACAGAGTCCGATTTTGGCGCAATTATAAATCGGCAATGGCGCATACTGGATATGGATTCAGTGTTTGACTCTCAAGTTGACGATGCGATTAGCACAGTGAACAGTAATGCTGACTTGATGAATAAGTTTAAAAGTAGTTGGATACCTACTAAGGCCGGAGAGTTGGCTGGTAAGGTTACCGAGATTGCCTTCAATTCGCCAGTGTTAAATAGCAAACTTGATCAGTTATCCAAAAATGTTGCTGACGAGCTTGCGAGTAAATTGGAGCTTATTTCTGCTAAATCTTCATCCCACGCGATGGACTGTCTCCAACACTTTATCAATCGTCAATACTCGCAAACGTTTGTTGATGTGTTTGGTAAGAAGATACAAAGTTCGTCTCCAGACCTAAGCTTCTTACCAGAACCTTTTGATACTGATACCCAAAATTTTATAGGAGAGCACAAATTTGCATTTGGTGGCGCTGCTGTTTTTGTTGTATCTAGAGTTACTAGAAAACTCGTCATCCAAAAAATTATCGAGCGAATTACTCAACAAGTTCTTGAAAGAATTGCTGGGCGTATAAGTACAAATGTCATTCCGATTATCGGTGAGATTATCGGTGGGGTCTTACTAGCTAGTGATTTGATTAAAAGTTTTGATGGAGCTTTGCCAGAAATCCAAAAATCTCTTAAAATGCCAACAGTCAAACAGACATTCAGGGAAGAAATTACTACCAAAGTAAAGGGAGAATTTCGAGAAGAATCATCTCAGATTGCGCGTGAAATTTCTAACGGAATTTATGCTTACTGGTTAGAATTCCAAAAAGATTATCGTGATGTATTAACTCTTGCTAAGGAACTGCCTGAGTTTCAAAGAATTCTATCTACAACGCCTGATTTGTCAAAAATATCCTCATTAGTGGGGATTGCACTTAATAACATGGGGCGGATTCAATTAGTCTCATCTATTAAAGATGGTTCATTTGAAAGAGCACTCTCCCTCCCAGAGATCACATTCAAGATTCTTAATACCACTCATAGTCTGCCTATTTTGATTGAATGGACAAATTTGGCAGGTAATGAAATAGAAGATGTAGTGAAGCTAGAGCTTTACAAAAACTTATCTCCAGAAAAATTAGATCGCCAGTTGTTAATGGATATTTTATCGCTAAAAGACACCTCAGTAGTTGCAAAAATTTCATTATTAGATATTGAATCGATTCGTAGGCTGCTGGCGATATCAAAGCCAAACTTGCTGACACTTTCTACTGATTTTTCAGCATCAGATTTAAAGCAATTGGCAGGTTATCTTGGAGGATTAGAGCAGTTTGAAATGAATGAATTCGTAAGATTTTTTCTCGACAATCCTACTTCAATTAGAAATAGCCGCGTTATTGAGTACATCATCCAAAGCCGTGATATTCAATCTGCAATTGAATTCTGGAATGCGAAAGCAGATCCTTCTTCATTGTTCCATGGTGCGTTAAAGATGTATACAAGAGCTATCTCGCGGTATTTGTTCATTAGTAAATTTGGAATTTGGGTAATGATTCTGTTTGTCGGCCTACCTATTGTTTTTCTATTGGCGATAAGTTTATGGTTTTGTCGGAAATTACTCAAAATATTTCAAGCGTGGAAATCGTTGGAAACTAGTACTAAGCCAGAGTCATAAGGTGAATCGAATGTTGATAAGTTTAGATCATTTGCAAGAGCCTCAAGTCGAGGTTGGCGAGTTGTTGACAGTGGTGGTGGTGAAAGCAGCAAACGTTTTGAAGGACATTCAGTCAGGCGTTCGAGATTTGGTTGGTGGTCGAGTAAAGCATTATGAAAATCTGATTCAAGATGCTGTAGATACTGCATTGAAAGAGCTGGAGCAAAAAGCCAAAGAGCGTGGTTATGATGGGGTGATAGGTTTGAAAATTTCTAATCCAATGGTTATGAATGGAGGCGTTGAGGTGGTTATATATGGAAATGGTTATAGGAAGAAGTGATTTTTCTCGTTGGCAATGGTCTTATCTCTTAATTTTCTACATTTTAGAGAGTGATCGACGATCTCCCGTAGGTTGGGTTGAAGGCTGTTAAGCTTTCTCGTAACCCATCAGCCCAGGCGATAACGTTCATTGACTCTGGCGTTGTGCGATCGCAATTCTGAACCATTGAGTCGCGAGATCGCCTTTACAGCCAACATTCAAATCCGCGATCGCGCTAGGGAGAACAGCGATGGTCTCCGACCGACCGGAGGCATCGCCCACCAACCACGTCTCCAAATCGGCCAACCCCGCAAAATCCAACAACGCTTCACCCAGCGATTCCAACTGGAGCTAATCGATGGCGAGGCGCTTCGGCAACGCTACGCGAACGGTGACGTAATAAGGCGAGACGATAGTTGAGAAACTGCCCCAGTGCAGCACTGCTTGATGAAACAGGTCTTTTGCTGCCATGGGGCGTCCTGAGCGCGATCGCTTTCCGGTAAAGCGGGGCTCTCTATTTTACGGACAGAACCCTCATTTTCCTCTTCTGATTCTCCTGCGATCGCTCCTGAGCGAGTAGCATCCGGCTGAGCTGGCAACCAGCATCCCTACAATTTGGGGGTATTTAATTTTCATTCCTTAATGTTTTGCGAGATGTTGCGAGATCGCATCGGCAATCTGCGGCAGCGTTTCCAGGCGAGTTCCCGGATAACGATGATTTCCAGGCACCGCGCGCTCGCCGAGATGTTGCAGGCGCGCGATCCCATGGAACGTTTGCGCAACATTGCCAGCCGCATTCTCGGCCAGACGGTTCGCGTCTGTGTTAAGCTGGAAGCCGTACCGAGTGGGAGCGAGGGAGCTGCGACGCGATCCTCCGGCACTCGTGAATTGCGCGCAAAGTTCGAGCAAGATCCGATCGTGCGCGCGATGATGGAACGGTTCGGCGGCCAAATTTCCGACGTCAAGCGCCGAGGCGAGGGTAGACCATGGAAGTAAAAGCACTGCAGCAGATTCTCTCGCAGTTTCGCCAATGCAGGAGAACCTGCAGAAGCAGGTCGAAACCGTGCACGTGGAAGCGTCGGCGGGCGGCGGCATGGTCACCGTCAAGATGAACGGCCAGAAGCAGGTCACCGAACTTCGCATGGACCCGGAAGTGTTTGCCGGAAAAGATTCGGAATTGTTGCAGGACTTGATCCGCGCCGCAGTCAACGAAGCGGGGCGCCGCGTGGACGAGGAACTCACCAGCCAGATGAAAAACCTGACCGGCGGCATTCCCGGATTGGCTGGACTGAAAATTCCCGGCCTGTTTTAATTCTTAATTCCACCGAATGCAACCGAATGCGCCATTCCAAGCGAAGCGGAGAATTTCTCTGCGCACTGGTCCAGGAGACGAAGGGATTCCTCAGTCGCCGCGGCGGCCTGGGAATGACAATTTTGGGTAGTGTTAAACATGGGAGATATCTTGTCAGTGCGCCACTCTGCATCACGGAAAATCCTTATGCCTGATTTCGCCGAACCCATCGAGCGTCTGATCGACCAGCTCAAGCATCTGCCCGGCATCGGGGCGAAGACCGCGCAACGCCTGGCGTTCCACATTCTGCGCATCGAGCCGGAAGAGGCGATGGCCCTGGCCGACGCGATCCGCGACGCCAAGATGAACATGCGATACTGCTCGGTGTGCAACAACATCACCGACGTGGACCCGTGCTTCTACTGCACCAGTCCGACGCGCAACCGGAAAACCATCTGCGTGGTCGAAGAGCCGCACAACATCATGGCTATCGAGAAAACGCGGCAGTACGGCGGCCTATATCACGTTTTAGGCGGAGCGCTGGCGCCGCTGCGAGGCATCGGCCCGGATCAACTGCACCTGAAAAGCCTGATCGAACGCCTGAAGGGCGGCACGGTCGAGGAAATTATTATCGCGACCAACCCGAACGCCGAGGGCGAAGCCACGGCCATGTATCTCTCGAAACTCATCAAGCCTCTCGGCGTGCGAGTCACCCGCATCGGCGTCGGCATTCCGGTCGGCGCCGACCTGGAATACGCCGACGAAGTCACGATGATGAAGGCCATGGAAGGCCGGCGGGATCTCTGATCAGAAATATTTCGCGTTTCCCTTTCCTATCGCGGCGACATCATCGCTTCGCCCAGCTTTTGACCCGTATCGAATTCCGTCAACGCCTCCGATTTTCTATCCATCTGCGGGCTAGCACTTTCTCCCGGGTATCACAACCGCCGGTCGAAAGTGATAGAGTATTTGAGGAAAAGGATTCTCCATTGGAAACCGAACAACAGAAGCGGCTGCGCGCGGCGCGCCGCGTCGTGATCAAGCTGGGCACCGGAATTGTTACCGTCAACGACGGACAATTTAACGCCGGGCTGCTCGAATCGGTTGCGCGAACGATTTCCGACCTAAAAAAGGGCGGCCGCCAAGTCGTGCTCGTGTCTTCGGGAGCTGTCGGGCTGGGGCGGGGACGCCTGGGGCTTCACCGCGACCGGCTGAACGATCTGGTGATGCGCCAGGCGTGCGCTGCGGTGGGACAAAGCCTGCTGATGCACGAGTACGAAAAATTGTTTCAGGCGCACGGAATTCAACTCGCCCAGGTTCTGCTGACCGAGGGAGATTTCGTCGATCGCACGCGGTATTCCAATCTGCGCGAGACGATGGAATCGCTGTTGAAACTCGGCGTCCTTCCCATCATCAATGAAAACGATACGATTTCGACGGCGGAACTCGATTACCTGAATATTCGCGCGGGCGAACGAATTTTCAGTGACAACGATCGCCTCGCGGCGCTGGTCATGAGCCACATCGACGCGGACGTGCTGGTTCTGCTGACCGACGTGGACGGATTGATGGAATTTGGCCCGTCGGGCGCGAAGAGCGCCGGCGGAACCGTGATTCCCCTGGTCGAGGATATCTCGCCGGAATTGAAGTCTTTGGCGCTTGGCCCTTCCGAAGGCGGGCGCGGCGGGATGCTGACAAAACTCGACGCCGCGGAAATCGCCATGCAATCCGGCGGCATCGCGGTCATCGCGAACGGCAAAAAGCCGGAAACGCTCGGCCGGATTTTTGAGGGCGAGCCGACCGGCACCGTGTTTCTATCGAAGACGCGCATGGCGGGAAAGCGCCGGTGGATCGCGTACGCGGCCGGGGTTCGCGGGCGGGTGATCGTGAACGCGGGGGCGCGCGACGCGCTCACGGGCGGAAAAGCGAGCCTGCTGGCGTCGGGCGTGGTCGGCGTCGAAGGCGAATTCGACGCGGCGGAAGTGGTGAGCATCGTTGACGCCGAAGGGACGGAATTCGCCCGGGGAATTTCGGATTACTCGCGCGGAGACGCGCAAACCATGATCGGGAACGGAACGGGCGGCGAGAGCGGCGGCCGCGCCAACGGGCGTGCAAGTGTGCTCGTAAAACGCGATAATATTGTTATTCTAGTGGGCTCCAAGTAGAGGCCAGAGCCGATTCGGGCGGGCACGAACTGGAGTTACACCCGATTTACTGGATCGCAAATGAGCGCAACGCAAAATCAACTCGATGTTTCGGAAGTCCGCAAGACGGTTCGGCGTGCGCGGCGCGCGGCGCACGTGCTAGCGGCACTGTCGGGAGAGCGGCGGAACGAAGCCTTGCTGGCCGCGGCCAACGCGATCGAGGCGCGCTCCTCGGAAATTCTGGCGGCAAACGACAAAGATTGCGCCGTGGCGCAGCGCGCCGTCGAAAGCGGCGAGATGTCGCGCGCGATGTTCGCGCGCTTGCGGACCACCGAGCGCGGCATCGCGGAAATGGCGCTGCGCGTGCGCGAAGTCGCCGATCTTCCCGATCCTCTGCACCGCAGGCTTTCGGCCATGGAGCTGGACGATCATCTGGTTCTCTACAAGGAAACGTGTCCGCTGGGCGTGGTGGGCGTGGTGTTCGAGTCGCGGCCCGACGTCGTCCCTCAAATCGCTTCGCTGGCCCTGAAATCGGGGAATGCCGTGTGCCTGAAAGGTGGCGCCGAAGCCGCCGAAACCAACGCTTTGCTGGTCGCGATCTGGCGCGACGTGCTTTCGGCGTTCCCGGATATTCCCGCTGACTCGGTCGTGTTGTTCCACACGCGCGAGGACGTGGCGCAAATCTTGACGCTGCATGATGAAATCGATTTGATCGTACCGCGCGGCTCGAATGAGTTTGTCCGCTATGTCACCGAGCACAGCCGTATCCCCGTGCTCGGCCACGGCGAAGGAATCTGCCACGTGTACGTCCATGAGGACGCGGACATCCGGAAAGCGTTCGACGTCGCGTTGGATTCCAAGGTGCAATACCCCGCGGTTTGCAACGCCATGGAAACGCTGCTGGTGCACAAGGATATCGCGCCAAGTTTTCTGCCGGGCATGGTCGCGCAATTCCGCGAAGCGGGAGTCGAGGTGCGCGGCTGCCCGCGGACGATGGAATTAGCCCGGGAACAGGGAGTGATTGCCGCGACGGAAGAAGATTGGAAGAAGGAATATTCCGACCTGATTGTCTCGATCAAGGTGGTCGATGGCGTGAATGAAGCGATCGAGCATATCAATCGCTACGGCTCGCGGCATACCGAATCCATCGTGACCGAAAGCCATGACGTCGCAGCGCGGTTCATGGAATTCGTGGATGCTGCCAACGTGTTTCAAAACGCGTCCACGCGATTCTCCGACGGTTTCCGCTACGGCCTGGGCGCGGAAGTCGGGATCAGCACCGGGAAACTGCACGCGCGCGGGCCTGTGGGCCTCGAAGGACTCACCATCTACAAATACAAACTCTTCGGCGACGGTCAGACCGTCGGCAGCTATAGCAAGGGCCAGCGCACGTTCAAACATCGCCCGATTTAGCTTGCTCTTCTCGCAACGATAATGGAAAACCCCGCCTCTGAAGAGGCGGGCTACAGCAATGTTTCTGTAGCCCGGGTCTTCAGACCCGGGGATTTTTTGCCCTAGCTAGAATGTTTATCCATAGCCGCAGCGCGTGAATCGCCGAGGTTTTCCCAACCCAGGCCTGATGAGCGATTCGCTATTGAGCGCCGGGAAATCCGCTCTGGGTGGGCGTTACCTGCGCAAAATAACGCCGCTGAAACCAGAGCGACACATGCACCAGTCCGAGCAGCGCCGGCACTTCGACCAGTGGGCCGATGACCCCGACGAACGCTTCCCCTGAATTGAGGCCAAAGACGGCCACTGCTACGGCGATCGCCAGCTCAAAATTATTGCTTGCGGCAGTAAAGGAAAGCGTTGCCGTCTTGGAATAGTCCGCGCCAAGCTCGCGCCCCATCCAGAAACTCACCAGGAACATAAGAATAAAATAGACCAGAAGCGGCAACGCGACGCGAAGCACGTCCAGCGGAAGCCG
>CAVYAN010000120.1:0-49406 GCA_963766075.1 uncultured cyanobacterium
CACATTGTCTGCTCCCACGGCGGGCTGGGTTTCCAATGGCTTCCGGGGTGACAAGGGCAATTTGATTATGTGCCCCTAGGAGGGGACTCGTTCCACAACGGTGCGGCTGTAGCGACGTTTCTCAGGAGCCGCTACAGCTTGCCCCGTCATGAGCGCTTTTAAGGCAGCACCGATAGGCAAGAGTCGGTGTCATTTTGGATGCATGGAGATGATGCGGATGGCTGAACAAACAATTGCTCCCTATGGAACGTGGAAGTCGCCGATTAGTGCTGATCTCATCGTGGCGGGCACCGTAGGTTTGGGCAGTGTGCGAAGTGACGGGGATGAGCTGTACTGGACTGAACAACGTCCGACAGAAGGCGGGCGGACTGTTTTGGTTCAGCAGCAGGCGGATGGGCACACCGTGGATGTCACACCGGCACCGTTTAACGTGCGGAGCCGAGTGCATGAATATGGCGGAGGAGCCTATGTTGTGCATCAGGGTATCGTGTATTTTTCTAACTTTGCCGACCAGCGGATGTATCGCTTGGTTCCTGGCTCCGAGCCGATCGCCCTCACCCCAGAAGGCCCCTGGCGCTATGCCGATAGCGTGATGGATCAGGCGCGCGATCGCCTGATTTGCGTCGGCGAAGACCACAGTGGTCCTGGCGAAGCGGTGAACACCCTAGTTGGGGTAAGTTTGTCAGTGCATCAGCCCCCCGTCGTGTTGGTGTCGGGGGCGGATTTCTACGCATCACCGCGCCTGAGCCCAGACGGGACCACCCTGGCCTGGGTGAGTTGGAACCATCCCCAAATGCCCTGGGATGGCACAGACCTCTGGATCGGGCAATGCCACGCCGATGGCAGCCTAGGATCCGTGCAAAAAATTGCGGGTGGTTTGGCCGAGTCGATTGTGCAGCCCCAGTGGTCGCCAGATGGGCGACTGTACTTTATCAGCGATCGCTCCGGCTGGTGGAATCTCTACCGCTGGACCCCAGGCGCAGGAGACATTGAGGCCCTGTATCCCCTGGACGCTGAGTTTGGCTTTCCCCACTGGGTGTTTGGGCAGTCTCACTATGCCTTTATCTCGGCGGATCTGCTGGTCTGTACCTATAGCCAATTCGGGATTTCCTACCTGGCCACGTTAGACACACAGACATGCGCCCTCACCCCGATTGAACTGCCCTTTACCGACTTAGGCGGCATTCACACGGCGGCGGGCCAGGTCTTTTTTAACGCGGGATCCGCGACGGAACCCAATCAAATCGGCGCGTTGGATCTGGCCACCCACGCCTACAGGGTGGTGACGCGATCGAGCACGGTGGCCGTGGCTGCGGACTATTTGTCGGTGCCCCAGGCGATCGCCTTTCCCACCGAAGCCGGATTGACGGCCTACGGATTTTTCTATCCCCCGACCAATCGCGATTTTGTCGCGCCAGAGTCGGAACGACCACCGTTAATGGTCAAAAGTCATGGTGGGCCAACGGGATCCACTGCCACCGGATTTAATCTGAAAATTCAATACTGGACCAGCCGGGGCTTTGCAGTGCTGGATGTGAATTATGGCGGCAGTACAGGCTATGGGCGGGCCTACCGCGATCGCCTGAAAGGACAATGGGGCATTGTTGACGTAAACGACTGTGCCAATGGGGCCAACTATTTGGCGGCATCGGGGCAAGTGGATGGCGATCGCCTCGTGATTAATGGCGGCAGTGCGGGCGGCTATACCACGCTGTGTGCCCTGACCTTTCGGGATGTCTTCAAGGCGGGAGCCAGTTACTACGGCGTCAGCGATTTAGAGGCACTGGCCACGGATACGCACAAATTTGAGGCTCGCTATCTGGATAGTCTGATTGGTCCCTATCCGGAGCGAAAAGACCTGTATGTGGCGCGATCGCCGATCCACGCCTGCGATCGCCTCAACTGTCCGGTGATTTTCTTTCAGGGAGATGAGGACAAAATCGTGCCGCCGAATCAAGCGGAAATGATGGTCAATGCCCTGCGGGCCAAGCATCTCCCCGTCGCCTACGTGCTGTATGCCGGAGAGCAACACGGCTTCCGGAAGGCCGAAAACATCAAACGCACCTTAGACGGTGAATTCTACTTCTATGCCCAGGTCTTTGGCTTTGCGATCGCCGATGCCATCGAACCGGTGCCGATTGAGAATTTGCCGATTCAGCATTATCAGCATTAATAGTTCGGGATCAAGACATCGTTCGGGATCAAGGTCGAGTCGGCAGGGGAAACGGCGAACCCAGCCTGCGATGGCGGTCCATTCCGGTAGCTCTGCCCCTGCCGATACTGAAGATTTCATTTATGAACGCCGGGATGCGCCAAATTTCGGAGACAGTAAGTAGATCGATACTTGGGTTGATGCCGATCGCGATTACCGGACGCGATGGCTCAGATCGCCAAGGTTCAACCTCCCCATCACCGCGCGCCACTCTGTCCACCCCCGTTTAACCTCGAGAGACCTATGGGAAAACCAACTGGCTTTATTGAATACGTCCGAGAGTTGCCCGCTGATCGCTCCCCCAGCGATCGCATCCAAGACTGGAACGAAATCCACCAGCACATGCCCGAGGACAAACTCCGGACCCAGGGCGCACGCTGCATGGACTGCGGCATTCCCTTTTGCCACACCGGCACCCTGATCAGCGGCATGGCCAGCGGTTGTCCCATCAACAATCTGATTCCCGAATTTAACGATCTGGTCTATCGCGGCCTGTGGAAAGAGGCCCTCGATCGCCTGCACAAAACCAACAACTTCCCCGAATTCACCGGGCGCGTTTGTCCCGCTCCCTGCGAAGGCTCCTGCGTGCTGGGGATCAACAATCCGCCGGTCACGATTAAAAATATCGAATGCTCGATCATTGAACAGCGGCTGGGATAACGAATGGGTCGTACCCGAACCCCCCAGCCAGCGCACCGGCAAAAAAGTCGCCGTCATCGGCTCTGGCCCAGCCGGACTGGCCGCCGCCGCCCAACTCAACAAGGCCGGGCCATTGGGTGACGGTCTACGAACGCGCCAATCGCCCCGGCGGTCTGCTGATGTACGGCATTCCCAACATGAAACTGGAAAAGGAATCCGTCGTCCTGCGGCGGCTCAACGTGCTGGAAGCCGAAGGCATCACCTTTGTCTGCAATACCGAAATCGGTAAAGATTACCCGGCAGACGCAACTGCTCCAGGACTTCGATGCCGTCGTCCTCTGCACTGGCGCCACCAAGCCCCGCGACTTGCCGATCCCCGGACGTGAACTGAACGGCATTCACTTTGCCATGGATTTCCTCACCGCCAATACCAAAGCGGTTTTGGACCCAACCCTGGCCCCGATTTCAGCACGCGGGCAAAGATGTGGTGATTATTGGCGGCGGCGACACCGGCACCGACTGCGTGGGCACCTCCCTGCGCCACGGCTGCACCAGCTTGGTCCAGGTGGAAATTATGCCCCAACCGCCCCTGAGTCGCGCGGCGGACAATCCCTGGCCCGAATGGCCCAAGGTCTACAAGATGGACTATGGCCAGGAAGAAGCCGCCGCTAAATTTGGTACCGATCCCCGCGTTTATCTCACCACGGCTACAAAATTTGAGGGCGATGCCCAGGGCAACGTCAGCGCAGTCCACACCGTGCAGGTGCAATGGGGCAAAAACGAAAAGGGCCAATTTATTCCGCAACCGATCCCCGGCACCGAAAAAGTGCTGCCCGCCCAAATTGTGATGCTGGCCATGGGATTCCTGGGGCCGGAACAGCCGCTCCTCGATGCGCTGGGGGTGGAGCGGGATGCCCGCAGTAATGTCAAAGCTGACCCGAGCCAATTCGCTACCAGCCTGCCAGGTGTGTTTGCGGCGGGAGACTGCCGCCGGGGCCAAAGCCTGGTGGTGTGGGCGCTGAACGAAGGACGCGGCGCGGCGCGGGAGTGCGATCGCTACCTCATGGGTCATACGGATCTGCCGTAAGAAAAGTTGACCCTTGTATCTGACGTGACTGACTATAATGAGGGAGATCACGGAGTAGGCGAATCGTCACAGTTCGTACAGCCCATGCCGGATCTCCCTGGAGCCACCGGCTAGATCGCTGTCGTACTTCAGCCTGCCGCTTGATTGCTGGTTTGAATCCGCTACACAGAAAGGATGACTATGACTTCGCCTCAAATTTCTCCCGCTCAAATTTCTCCTAAAACGGTTTACGACAATCTGAATCTTCTGGAGCAGGTTGACGTGGCCAAGAGTGCACTCTATCGCCAACTGGCTCAGGATGTGCTGGCAGACAACGACATCAAGCTGAGCGTGCGCATTGCGATCGCTGAGCGCCTCAACCACGCCAATCACCTCCTGGAATTGGGTACCGTCGGTGGCAACGACAGCTACTAGTCCACCGATCTTGGGGTGACTGGTCTTCAGGTGACTGATTTTGAGGCTGCGCCTATCGGTTTCATGAGGGGCAAGAACACGGGCAATAAGTCCGCCCGCGCCGTCACCAAAGTCGGATAGGCGCGGGCACCATAGTCCCTACCGACTTCTAAGGGGAAAATTTCCCCTGATTCCAAGGTCTGCCACACCCCACCGGCAGCCTGGACAATTGCCCACACCGCTGCAATATCCCAAATCTTGGGCGTTGCCTCCACGCCCCCCAAGGACCACCCTGCCGCCACCGTCAGCAGATTGTAGGTGGCCACTCCCAGCATCCGCACCTTGGCGGGCAGGGGCTGGCTTAAAATTGCCGTACTACGGGCACACAGATTAAAAAAGTGATTGCCGCTGACCGCATCCGCGCTGGTCTGAATCGGCTGCCCATTCAAGAAGGCCCCCGTCGGTCCTGATAGGCTCGAATTGCCATACCAATAGCCGTAGAAAGACTGCCGCAGTGGGGGGAAGTGCACATAGCCAAACACCGGCGTGCCCTGATACAGCAAGCCCAGGGAAATGCCCCATAGCGGCAAGCCCCGGGCAAAATTTGTCGTGCCATCAATCGGGTCAATAATCCAACACCAGTCCGTGGCCGGAAAAATATGGGCCATTTCTTCGCTGAGCACACCGTGATCGGGAAACGCGGCGGCGATCGCCCCGCGCAGTTCCTCATCCGCCCAGCGATCGCACGCCGTTACCAGACTGCCATCCGCCTTTGATTCTGCGTGCACGCTGCGCTCGCTGAGGAGGCGATCGCCCACCCGCTGCGTCGCCGCTGTCGCAAAATTCAGCACTTGGGTCCAAAAATCAGACATGGTGATCCCCTATGAAGTTTAGATTTTAGACGGCAGGGCCTGACGGCAATGCCATTGGGTGATTTCCGCAAAACCAGAAACTGCCGTGGGATAGGCATCTGGGTACCTATTGCCATGCTCATCCTAAGGCGATCGATTGCAAATTAACCGTTGAGGCGGCAAGATGCCTGTGGATCGTTAACGTCTGTAGACCGTTGAAACGCCCGGAGATTCCCGTCGCAGACCCACCCAAAACGACCCACCCAAAACGACTCACCCAAAACTAGCCGCCACAGACTTCGAGTGTGATGCGGCACCACTCTACGTGGTATTAAAATCCTCTAAAGTATTAAGATTCTCTAAGGTTCCTGGCACGTAAACCGTTCCGTCCCCCTCGTGCCTAGCGCCAGCCAAAATCATTCGACTGCGCCCTCACGCCAAAACCCTGTAGCCAAGCGGCACGTAGCGCTATCCCACATCCAACATCTAAACCGCCGACATGCAGCTATCGATCCGGACCGAAATTCAAGAATCTCTGCGCCTCACTGTGCCCCTGGCCAGCGCCCAAGTGGCCCAAGCCGCAACCGGTTTTGTGGATACGGTAATGATGGGTTGGTTGGGCCAATCTACCTTAGCGGCAGGTGGGTTAGGCGCAACCACCTTTACAACGGTACTGGTGGTTGTGACGGGCGTAGTAGTCGGCATCAGTCCCCTGGTGGCAGAAGCCTATGGTGCAGGACAACCCGCGCGCATTCAACAGTTGACCCACCAAGGGCTGTGGCTGGCGCTGCTGATTGCGGTTCCCTTGATGGTTCTGCTGGGACACAGCGACACGCTGATGCGGCATTTGGGGCAATCCGAAAGCTTGATCGGTCCCGCTAAAATCTATCTAGATATTCTCCGGTGGGCCCTGCTGCCCGCGCTGCTGTTTGCCCTGCTCAAAAGCGTGGTGTCGTCGCTGTCACAGCCGCGCTGGGTGACGGGAATTATGGTGGCGGGCACGGGGGTAAATGCGATCGGCAATTATCTGATTGGTTTGGGGCATTGGGGATTTCCGCAACTGGGGTTGGTGGGCATTGCCTGGTCCAGCACGATTACCCAATGGCTGATGCTGATTAGCTTGCTGGGGTATGTGTTGCGGCATCCCCACTTTCGCGCCTATCGCTGGTTGCAGCAATGGCAGCCGATCAATCTGAAAATCCAGCGCGAACTATTGCTGTTGGGAATCCCCATCGCTATTTCCTTTGGGCTAGAAATTGGCTTGTTCAGTATCACGACCTACCGGATGGGCACCCTGGGCGCGGATATGATGGCCGCCCACCAGATTGTGTTTCAGACGATCGCCATCATCTTTATGGTGCCCTTGGGGATGTCCTTTGCGACGACGATTCGGGTGGGGCAGTGGAGTGGCCAAGGCAATCCCCAGGGCATTCGGCGCACCAGCTACGTCAGTATGGCCCTGGGTGGACTGTACATGCTGCTGCTGGCGATCGCCCTGCTGCTGTTTCCGCGATCGGTAATTGGTCTCTATCTGGATGTTAATAATCCCGACAATGCACCGGTGATCGAGTTAGCCACTTCCATGCTGGCGATCGGGGCCCTCTCGCAAATTCTAGATGGGGTGCAAACCAATGCGGCAGGCGCTTTGCGTGGCATGAAAGATACCCAAGTGCCCGTGGTGATCAGCTTTTTATCGTTTTGGGGGGTGGGCTTAACCAGTGGCTACGGGCTGGGCTTTGTTCTGGGATTTAGTGGACCGGGCCTATGGGCGGGACAACTTTTCGGGGTAGCCACGGCGGCGGGATTATTTGTGTGGCGACTTCAGCAGGTGATGCGAGCCCAGGAAGGGCTCTAGCATCGGTCTGTACAAGATCCTCTCCCACTAGACTCTCTCCAAGGAAATGCTGGTGCATCCTGCCTGTCTCGTCTCCTGATCTAGGCTTTGGATGTCTGGGCTTTGGATGTCTGGGCTTTGGATGTCTAGGCTTTGGATAACCGATGTAACCAGATAAAGTTGGGGCCTTCGGGGGAACTTTTGCTCTGGACGAGGCCCGTGGAATAGTGCAGATTCTCTCCGGAGAGATCCTTGCGGTAGCCACTGGCAGTCCATTCACCGTAGGGATCGTTGACGAAAAAGCCAGCTTTGTCATAGCCGCGCACCACAATAATGTGGCCAAAGCTCGTGTAGTAGCCGTGGATAATGCAGGGTTTGCCTTCGGCGATCGCCTTCCGAATATCTGCCAACCGACCTTGGAGCGTCAACTCATCCTTCAGGCCATAGGCACTGGCTAGCTTGGCCAAATCTGCGGGATCATGCCGACTCAAGCCCTGATTTTCCATATACCGATACAGCTCGTCCTCCATTTGGACGGCATTGGTGCGCTGGGGGACTTTGAAATAGCGCATCACCATGGCAAAGCAAGTGACGTTGCAGGCCCCCGTTGGATTTTCCGCATTATCAAGCTGGTTACGATAGGGAACGCCCAAATTCTTGGTCGCGGGCAGGCCCAGATTTGGCAGGCGAATCGGCACCGCAGGCGGTCGGGGCGGCACCGAGTCTTGGCCCCGATTGTCGATCAGCTTGACATGGGGCATGAACACAAACCACGTATTCCGCGCCGGACTGCCCAGACTACTACCGAGTAGCGCAATTTTGAGATGGTTCTTGTCTACCGCCTTCCAGGAATGGAGCGTAAACTCCTGCCCCGCCGTCACGGCGACTTTATCGGCCGGTGGCAGTTGGGCTGACTCCTTTGTAGACTGCTTGAACCAGGTATTTTGCAGCACTTTGAGCTTCATAAGCGTGAAATGTCCTGCGGTTAGGAATCCTGAGCGGGCACATCTGGGGAATTCGCGTCTAGGGGATGCGATCGACTGCCAGCCTCGTCGGGGGGGACATTGGCAGGGAGATCGTTAGTCAAGGGAGAGGAGGGTGGGACCGCTATTTGGGATAATGGGTCACCAACTGCCGACTGTGGCGTTCCGGCACTGGCCCACGGATCTTCCTCAAGCACCGTGTTCCCCCAACTCAGTCCGCTAGATGCCGTCGCTGGCGGGGCTGCAGACACAGATCGGCCTTCCACAATAACCGGCGGCAAAATCTGTCGCAATTGCAGTCCCAAAATTGTAAAGCTGGAGGGGATCGTCTCTAGCGCCTGGGGCAGTGTGGCGGTGACCGTCGCTTCGCTGTTGAGCATTACCCCCAACACACTCACCGGCACCTGAATAAAAAGATGACTCGCCAGAAAGGCGATCGCAGCCAACAGCAACCCTAACTCGCGAGCAGATGGGGGCAAGGGGGCTACAGAAACTGCCATAGCTGATCCGTAATAAAGGCGTTGCAGCACCACCAGCCATAGGAGCGCCGTAGCGATCGCCACGACGCGATTCCGGGGAGACTGAAACAACGTGAGCAAACGGCGCTGGGCTTCAGTCAGTTGAGCAGGCTGTAGCGCCAAGGGGAGCAGGCTAAAAATATAAAATGGACGCTGCCACTGCATCCACAGCACCGGAGCAATGCCCACAACAGCGATAAGCAGCAGCTCCAGCCAGACGGGAAGAATTGGGTCCCCAACGGCGAGACCTAAGAAACACACCTCTAGCAGGAGGGGCACCATCGCCAACCCTGCAAGGTGAATCCATAAGTACGGATCAGACCAAAATGAACGCATCATACCCGCTAACCGATAAAGCCATGCCCAGTATAAAGCCTGCTTCTTCGATCCCAGTGTTCATGTAGTGATCTGCAATGGTTCAGTGCTCAGCGGCGGTGGTGGAGGACGCCGTACTAGGGAGCAACGCGATCGCCCCCTACAGTCTCTCCAACTCCAGAAAGCTCAACCGATTCACGCTGCTGCTTCACGGCCTGGAGCTGCCGGAGTAACGATTCCGTTTCAGCTTGCAGACTTAAAAACTTCGCTTGTTGATCGAGGCGATATTGCGTTTTCATGGCTTCTAAAATTCGGGATTGAGGGAGGGATGCACCGGCAGAAAGGGAATATTCGGACTTGTTATAAATCGATGAAAGGGTTTCTTCACCGGGGGATTCACGTAACAATATTTGATTTGACATTTCGACTTGCTAACACCACGTAGAGTATATTAACTTGAACTTTATATAAGAATGTATCGAATGGTAACTAAAAAACCATCCCATCGATAGGGATCTCTGAACGGTCGCAGGTCAATTCATCCAAGAAAATTAGTCTTGGATTACGATTCCCGCACCAGAAACCTTGCCCTTCTTCCCATTTGACGTGTCCACTGCCGTAAAGTTTCCTGGGGAATGGGGGTCGAGATCGTGAGGCTTGCAATCTGGATCGGGGTATTGGCACTCCCGGAATGTCAAACGGGGTAAACTAGGACTCTCACGTTGTAGCCAAATTTCAGTGAAAAGCCTGTGACGATTAGCTTGCCTACCGATTCCGCCGCCAGTACTGTCGCGCCCTCCGCATGTTCTACCTGCAAAGGCTGGCGCGGGCTGATTGAAGAATTTCGCGCCTATTTGCCCGTCACCGCGCAAACTCCGGTGATTACGCTGCACGAGGGCAATACGCCGTTGATTCCCGTGCCCGCGATCGCCGCCAAAATCGGTAAACAAGTCCAAGTCTTCGTCAAATATGATGGGCTAAATCCGACCGGCAGCTTTAAAGATCGCGGCATGACCATGGCGATTTCCAAAGCGAAAGAAGCCGGAGCCCAGGCGGTCATTTGCGCCAGCACCGGCAACACCTCGGCAGCCGCAGCCGCCTACGCGCGGCGCGGGGGAATGCGGGCTTTTGTCCTCATCCCGGATGGTTACGTGGCCCTCGGCAAGTTGGCCCAAGCCCTGCTCTATGGGGCAGAGGTCTTGGCGATTAAAGGCAACTTTGATCGGGCCTTGGAAATTGTGCAAGCGATGTCGGAAACCTATCCCGTCACCCTGGTCAATTCTGTGAACCCCTACCGTTTGGAAGGGCAAAAGACCGCAGCCTTTGAAGTGGTGAACGTGTTGGGCGATGCACCGGACTGGCTTTGCATCCCCGTCGGCAATGCGGGCAATATTAGTGCCTATTGGATGGGCTTTTGTGAATACCATCGGGAAAAGCGCTGCACCAAGTTACCCCGGATGATGGGGTTCCAAGCGACCGGGGCTGCGCCCTTAGTCTTTGGCCATCGGTTTGAGCATCCGGAAACGTTGGCCACGGCCATTCGGATTGGCAATCCGGTGAACCGGGAAAGGGCAATCGCCACCCAACAGGCCAGTCATGGCGAATTTAACGCCGTCACCGATGCGGAAATTCTGGACGCCTACCGTTTACTCGCCAGCCAGGAAGGTATTTTCTGTGAACCTGCCAGTGCGGCTTCCGTGGCAGGCTTGTTGAAAGTGAAGGATCAGGTCCCCGAGGGCGCCAAGATTGTCTGTGTCCTCACAGGCAATGGCCTCAAGGACCCCGACACGGCCATCCAGCACTGCGCTAACGCCCTCAATCAGGGGATTGAGCCGACCTTGGCCGAGGTGGCGCGTGTGATGGGGTTCTAACCTGGGCAGGCTATTCCCCCAGACTGCCGGTCATGCCGATAATTTCATAGCCCGCATCGACATAAAGCACTTGCCCCGTGATCCCACTAGCGAGGTCACTGCACAAAAAGGCAGCGGCATTCCCGACTTCCAGTTGGCTGACGCTGCGGCGCAGAGGGGCGGACTGTTCCACATGGCTAATCATGTCGCGGATGCCGCTCACCCCCGAGGAGGCCAGGGTGCGAATTGGGCCCGCTGAAATGGCATTGACGCGCACTCCCTGGGGGCCTAGGTCGGCGGCCAAATAGCGCACACTCATTTCCAGGGCGGCTTTGGCGGCTCCCATGACGTTATAGTTGGGAATTACCCGGACTCCACCCAGATAGGAAAGTGTCAGAACACTGGCGCTGTTGGACAGCAAGGGCTGAGCTGCCGCACAGAGCTTGACCAGGGAATAGGCACTGACATCCATGGCCAGGGCAAACCCCTCCCGAGACGTGTTGACAAAGCTACCTGCCAGATCGTCTTTGTTGGCAAAGGCAAGGCAGTGGATCAAAATATCAATCTTGCCCCAGCCTTCCTTCACAGTGTCGAACAGGGCGGCAATCTGAGCATCATCCTGAACATTACAGGGGGCAAATAGGCTGGGTTTGAGGGGTTCCACTAGGTCGCCCACCTTTTTCTCGAAGCGGCCCTTGTCATCGGGCAGGTAGGTAACCCCTAAATTGGCACCCGCCTTGTGGAGTTGCTGGGCAATGCCCCAGGCAATGGAGCGATCGTTGGCAATGCCTGTGACTAGGGCATTTTTTCCCGTCAAATTCAACATAAGGTTCCAGGGCACATAAAAAGGGCACCTCTGAGAATACTCAAAGATGGGGCCTAAAGGATAGCGATCGCGGCATTGTCCCGCCTTTCTGCCGGGTGCGACCCCTCGCTCACCAAATCGATTGCGTCAATTTGGCCATTCATTGCTAACCTTGAGGGCAATCCACCCCCCCCTTTCTTTATCGCTTAGGCTGCCACCGCCGCATAGAAGCTGCGATCGCCCCGTCGGATGCCCCCAGCAAATTCGGGGCAGACAGCGGGAAACGAACTACAATCACGCCATCAAATTAGCAACTAATATGAATATGTATCACAAGGCACAAAAACTTGTTCGGACTCGGTTTAAGTAATTTAGGATACAGAGAAGATCCTGCCGCCCCTCTTCCCCCGGAGTGAGGTTTCGTTTGGTTACCCTGTTTCACCGTTATCGATCATATTCTCTGGGTATTTTGAGCCGCTCATGATTGCAACGCAAGACAAGCCACTTTCGACAATCCTGCGCCAAATTGGGGGAACGGCGTTTCCCCCCGTGGTTGAACTGTTTGAAAGAGGGAAGACGATTTTTTTCCCTGGAGATCCGGCTGAACGGGTCTATTTTTTAATGAAGGGAGCGGTGAAGCTATCCCGCGTCTATGAGGCGGGCGAAGAAATTACCGTGGCGCTACTGCGTGAAAATAGTGTGTTTGGGGTCCTGTCGCTGATTACGGGACAGCGCTCCGATCGCTTTTACCATGCTGTGGCCTTTACCCCAGTGGAGTTAGTTTCCGTCCCGATTGAACAGGTGGAAAAAGCGCTGAAGGAGAGTCCCGATCTGTCTCTTCTGCTATTGCGGGGGCTGTCATTGCGCATTTTGCAAACGGAAATGATGATCGAGACCTCTGGCCCATCGGGATATGGGGTCACGGTTGGTCAGTTTTCTCCTGATTTTGTGTCGCGATTTTGGCGTGCCGACAACGGAGGGGATCATGATTGATCTGAAGTTATCGCACCAAGCGATCGCCGAAGCGATCGGCTCCACCCGAGTCACCGTGACTCGCCTGCTTGGGGATCTGCGCCAGGATAAGATGATCTCGATTCACAAGAAAAAAATTACGGTCCATAACCCGGTAACATTGGGGCAGCAGTTCGCCTAGGACAGGGGATTTTGGATAACGCTTTGCGCCACGATGCTAGAGGATTTTGGGACTCCATCCAAAATCCTTGAGTCCTAGGCTGCGCAGAGCTACAGTTAGGGTTTGGGCGCGGCTTCTGGGGTGGACCCCCTCAAACGTTTCGGATTGGCAGGTTGGTTCGGATTGGCAAGCGTTTAGGTCGAGGATTTTAGATCGCGCCTTGGTGCGATAGGACTCTCTCCAGAGCACTTCCTAAAAATCATCGCGCCCAGCGTCATGCCGAACTCACCAAAATCCAAAATCTAAACTCCAAGTCTCCCTGGAGAGCGAATGGTCAGCGGGTATCTCCTGGTTCTGGCAATGTTATTGTTAGGCGGTGTCATTGCGACGGTCGGCGATCGCATCGGCACGCGCGTGGGCAAAGCCCGCCTGAGCCTGTTTAATCTGCGCCCGCGCAATACTGCCACTTTAGTGACAATTTTCACGGGTACCTTGATCTCAGCAGCCACCTTTGGATTTATCTTCGCAGCGGATAATCGGTTGGGCCAAGCCATTTTTGACTATGATCGGGTGCTGAAGCGATTGAGTACAGCAAAGACCCAGTTGAATGAAACGGCAGCCCAAAAGGATCAGGTGGCGGCGGACCTCACCCTGGCCCAGCAGGACCAAGCGGCAGCGAAGAAATTACTGGGGGAAACCAATCAATCACTGCGGGTAGCGCGGGCGGAGCGATCGCGGGCTTTAGCCGATCGGGCGCGAGCCGAAGCGGAAATTACCCGCATTCGGACAACGTTGACCCAAACGGAAGGACAGTTAGGGGCCGTGTCGGCGCAGGCTGTGCAGCTGCGATCGGACATTAGTGAGTTGCAAGCTGAACGCAACCAAGTGAGTGTCCTGCGGGAACAAGAGCTCAAGGCCCGCGATGCGGTGATCCAACAGCGAGAAGACCAATTAAAAGGACTGGAATCACAGCAGGAATTCCTGGCCTTAGCGATTCAGCGGTTGCAACAGGAAGCCAAAAGCTACCAAGAGGGAAATATCGCGATTCAGCGCAATCAAGTGCTGGCCTCTGCCGTGGTGGGCCGTATGGAATCCGGTGTGGCCCGACAGGCGGTAGATCGACTCTTGCAAAAAGCGAATAGTGTGGCGCTACAACAGATTCGTCCCGGTAGTCCGGATGTCCAGATTGTCCAGATTACACGGAGTGACGTGGAACAGTTGATTAATCGGATTGCCGATGGCAAAGAGTATGTGGTGCGAATTTTTGCCGCCGAGAATTATATTCTTGGGACTCAGAATCCGATTCAGATCTTTACCGATGTGGTGCCAAATCGCCCCTTGCTGCAGAAAGGTCAGGTGATTGCTGCTACCACCCTGGATCCCACTAAAATGCAGGGAGAGGCCCTCCAGGAACGGATTCAATTGCTGATTGCCGCCGCGAACTTCCGCGCCCGCAGTTTGGGGGTGTTGACGGATTCAGTCCAGATTAATCGGGTGCAAAACTTTCTGAGCTTTATTGAACAGCTTAAGACCCTGCAGCGGCCCGTGGAGGTAACGGTGACAGCAGCAGAAGTGACCTCGACTTCAGGGCCTTTGCGGGTGAATCTCCAGGCGGGACAAAATGGTCAGGTGCTGTTCGGCACGGAGGGGTAGATCAGGGATGGGTAAGACAGCGTTGGGGGATCCGGGAGTCAAAAATTTTGGCAGGGACCAACCTGTGATCATGGGATTTGATCCCGGTCGAGCAAAGTGTGGCGTGGCGGTGATGGGCGTCGATCGCACCCTGTTCTATCACACAGTGGTCTTGGCCGAGGCGGCGATCGCCGAAATCGCCGCGCTGCGACAACGGTTTCCCATCTCACTTTTAGTCATGGGCGACCAGACAACGGCTCAGAGTTGGAAACAAGCCCTGGCAGAGCTGCCCGATCCCCTGCGCATTGTAATGGTGGATGAGCGCTATAGCACCTTGGCAGCCCGCGATCGCTATTGGCAAATGTTCCCGCCGCAAGGCTGGCAAACGCTCCTGCCTCAGTCTTTTCGGCCCATTCCTCGCCCGATCGATGACATTGTGGCAATTTTGCTGATTGAGCGATATTTGGATCGGTTGATGAATGCCTGACGGGCACTCACACCTCGGCGCGGATCGTAAACGAATAATCGCCACCGGGCTCTAGCTGATAGTCCCGTTGTTCTAGAAACCGACCCAGGGGTTCCTGGATCAGCGCACGTCCCAAAGAGGGTTCCACAGACAGCTCACCCCGGCTGAAGCACCATTCAAATTGCCATTCCAAATCGTTGGCCGTAACTTCGCCCTCGATTTTGCCCTGCTGCCAGGACTGACGAATAATTCGGACATGGGCAATCGTTTCGGGTAAGCGGCGAGCCACGGCAAAGAATGATTAATTAATATTAAGCCTCACCATAACAGATGCTTACGGCGGTGCGTCAAGGGATTTAAGGGCGCTGGGTGATGGGGGTGGCGGAGCCACGTCGCGGTTGTTATATAAACTCATGGCTTTCTCGATGCCTTGCCGCAGGCTGCAATCCACTGTATCCACGGCCAGTTGAATCGCCTCCCGGATGATGGGGGCCTCTCCGGGAGAAAAATGCCCCAAAACATGGGAAATCGTATCTTTGTCGGGATGATGCGCCTTAGCACTGCCAATTCCGACCCGCAGGCGCGGGAAGGTTTGGGTACCCAGATGGGCGATCGCCGATTTCATGCCATTATGGCCACCCGCCGACCCCGAGAGCCGCAGCCGCAGTCGCCCCACGGGCAGATCCATTTCATCGTAAATAATCAGCACCGACTCCGGAGGCAGTTTGTACCAGTCGAGCACCGCCCGAATCGACTGCCCCGAATTGTTCATGAAGGTGGTGGGCTTGAGCAGGCGAATCTTGGTGGATTTTGGACCCATGCCCTCGCCCACCCAGCCTGAGAACTTGCGATTTTCACTGAGGGTAATCTGCCAGGTGCGAGCCAAGGCATCCACAATGTCAAAGCCAATATTGTGACGGGTGCGATCGTATTTAGCACCGGGATTGCCCAAGCCCACGATGAGTTGTGGGATCAAGGGAGTGGCAGGCTTGGGTTCAGGCATATTGATAAAACTTTGGCGCAAAGCTGTGGCACAAAGCCGTGGCGCGATCATCCCATAACTAACTGGCGGATTCGCTGGATACCGATTGTTCTACAGCCACGGGTTCACTAACCACGGGTTCACTAATCACGGGCTCGGTCCCCACAGCAGGGGTTGTCCCAGCCGACAGAACAGGTTGATCCGGCGGCTCCAGCGTGGCGGCCATCGGCACTTTCATAGCGTTCTCAATTTGCTCAGCTTCTTTTTTGAACTCTGATTCAAATTCCTTGGAGGCATCCTGGAACCCTCGGATGGCTTTGCCCAAGCTGCGGCCAATTTCGGGCAGCTTCTTGGGACCAAACACCAACAGCGCCAAGCCCATAATCAAGGCCATTTCAGGCAGTCCAATTCCGAAAACGTTCACGATCTCAACTCCTAATAGCAGGCCAATTAGCGGGGCAGGGGTAAGGGTGCCAATTTAACTCAGATCCTACACCCGGTTGCCACAAAAAATCCCGGAGCGGTCCGGGATCATCAGAGTTGAACTTAGACTCAATGAATCCGTCACAGAGAACAGGCTAAGAATTAGCCGCCCCAGTTCACGGAGAAGTCGTTCAACACGAGGGACGAATTGTAGATTTGTAGAATAATCAGAAGAAAGACTAAGAAAAGTGCCATAAAGACACCCATCACGATTGTGGTTCCCCAACCGGGCGAAACCTTACCGTACTCAGAGTTGAGGGGTCTGAGTCTATCTCCTAACCAAGTGCGCTGTGCCATGGGTCACCTGTAATCTCGACAGAAGTTGTTATTCAACGTAACATTATAGGGAAATACTCTCATATTTAATAGTGCAAAATATGGAACCCGCAATGGCTCTTAACGTTTCCCTCTGCGCCATGCTGGTGGGAATGACCGGATACGCGATTTACACGGCATTTGGGCCACCATCGAAAAACTTGGACGATCCCTATGAGGATCACGAAGATTAGAGTGACTCACGAAGATTCGGGGCGCTTTGCCACCGGCTGGGGTGGAGCTGAGGAAAGTGGGCCTTGAGGTGGTTATGCCTTGTAAAAGGGTTGTGGTGAACATCTCGCCCAAAGGTGGATACGTTATGCTATGGCCAAGTGGTTAGTTTGGGGTGCGCTGTAAGGCATCCAGTTTGCCACCGCATTCGATCTTAAAACTATTCCTCACTCAAGGTATTCTATGAAGTCTAATTCTTCTTCCGCGTTTGAAAGTTCTCCTGAATTGGCCGGCGTTGACCTGCGCAATTTGCCTGACGATGCGCAGATTTGGGGCAATCTGAAAAAAGCGATCGCCTCTAGCTCTGGGTTTCAAAGCTGGCAGCTTGAGCGGGGTACCGATAGTGCCATCAATGGCTTGTCCCTAGATATTCTGGTTCGGCGCTACCTCCGGGAAACTCTGGAAACTTTGGCGTACTAAACTTTTGCGGACTCAGCGCAAACTCTGGCGATGGTCAGTGTTTTTCAGCGCTAGTGCAGTCTGGATGTTGGTGAAGTCTGGGAGGAATTTCCCGGTGACCTGAAAACCAGGCTGGCTAAATTGTTTAGACAAAATGGGTTTAGATTGACTGGCTTGGATCGTTAGGTTGTGGATGCTCGAAAACGCGAGGCGTGGCTGCGCTTCGCGTTTTTATTTGTTGGTGCACATTTTTGTCGGGTGGCTGCGGGTCTTTGAAAACCACTGGGGTAAAACCCCTGCGGATACCCCATTTGGGAGCACTAAAAAAGCTGGATTAAACCCCGCAACTTCTCCGCCTGCTGGGCAAGGTGATTGATCTGTTTGTAGGACTCGGCAAGCCGATTGCCATCAACCTGAACCTCGGCGGTGGGGTAGTTTTCAATAATTTCGAGGATGGATAGCTGATTGTCTGGATTCGCCGACAGGGCGATCGCCGCGCGCAGGGCCTGCCGATTAGCGGTTTGGGTGGGGGTCTGAATCGTTTCCCCCACTTGGTCCAGCACAAGGTTGCCCAGGGCACTGATTTAAAACTTGATCCAGTAGGCGGGCATTAACCTTCACGGGCTGAGTCAGGGTTTTTTGCACCCCTTGGGGATCCCCCCCAGCCTGACGAATATAGCGGGCTAAACCGCTGTCAGGTTTGCCGCTGGCGGCAAAATTCCGGAGTTCCTGGGTGGATACTGATTCCCGCAGGATGCCGTATTTGAAAACGACTTTTTCGGCTGCTTGGGCAGGGGCGGGGAGCCAGAGGAGGGGCAGGAGTAGCGGAATCAGCCAAATCCGGGAGAGGGGAAGCATGGTAGAGATGAGGGGGATGATGAGTAGGGAATAGTGGGCGTGACGGTGTGGGTGTGGGTTTGTTCCGGAATGCGGTGGCTTTGGGCCACGTTTGGGGATCGGCTGAGCTGTGGGATCACAGGGAGGCAAGGCGCTGGATTTCAGTTTTCAGGTTGTGGTGGGCTTGGGAGATCAGGGCTTGCATCGGTGAGGTGAAATAGAGGGTTCGGCGCTGTAAAAAGGCTTGGAGAATCCGCGATCGCCCCTGTCGATAGCGATCGTCACTCACCCAGGCATATTCCTGGCGAATGGCTTGGGCGTAGGCAGCATATTCCTGGGGAGGACTGCCCAAAATGGCTAGATCGGCATCGCGCAAAACTTGAATATCGGGATCAATTTGGATATTGGGATCAATTAAGGTGCCTGGATCTCGAGCGCTAACATCTAGTGAATTGACATCTGGGGCCTTGGTATCTGGAGTCTTGGCATCTGGCGTATTAGCAGCCTGGGAATCAGAAAGATGCGATCCCGTCGCTAAAATCAACTGCCGCACGGGCAATTCCCAGACTCCAGGTAGTCCCAACCGCCGCATCGCCGCCGTTGCATATTCAGCACTATTTGCCTCGTTATGGGATGCCTGCGGGTCATACACCACATCATGAAACCATGCCCCCAGTTCAACGATCGCCAGATTGCGGGCATAGGGCTTTAACTGCGCTACGGTGGTCAAAACCTGCTGGATATGGGCCAGGGTGTGATAGTAGCGTCCCCCGCTACCATAGGCTTGCACCAACTGCTCAAATTCCCGCTGCGCCCCAGCCTCGGCTACCCGGCAGGAGGCCATCAATCCCCACCATCGTCGCCACAATTGTTCTGACATTTTTCCTCTGTTCTGACATTTTTCCTCCCTTGCCCCTCGCTGATCGGTTCTCTAGCATCCGGTGCCCTGGGATTCAGTGTGGCATTTTCTTGGGGATTCCTGGGGCATTAAGTTTCCCAAGGGATTTGGATGAAAAATGCGCTGTCTCGGCCAATTTCGACCAGAATATTCCCAGACTTTTGTGGGAACTTCCCTCCTTTCGAGCCTGTCACCCAGGAAAGCGGTGGGATCCTGCACAGTCCTTTCGCGATACCATCACAGCAAAAAACGCCATGTCATATCAGGGTTTTAACTTGAAATTTGATCGTAACCTGGGCGTTCCGCAAGGCGTCCCACAAGGAGTGTCGCAACGGGGCGCGATCGCCCAATCACTGCGGATGGGGCCGCTGGCTGGCGTGTTAGCGCTCGCGCTGGGTAGCACCCTGCCGGGACTGATGACCGCGATCGCCCAGGCAACCCCTGCCCCCTTGCAAGTGGCCCAAATTCCCGCCGGGGCAGTCTTGCTCTATGTCAATCCAGTCCTGGGCACGGATACAGACAGCGCTGGACGGACCGAGAATACCCCTTATCGCACCATTGCCTATGCGCTGCTGCAAGCCAAACCGGGCAATGTCATTCAATTAGCGCGGGGCAGCTATAGTGCCCAGAGCGGCGAGGTATTTCCCCTAACGCTGCCAGCAGGGGTGACCCTGCGTGGCGAAGAAGCTGAAAAAGGCCAGACCGTAGTGATTATTGGCGGGGGTAACTATATCAGCCCCACCTTTGCCCGCCAAAATGTCGCCCTCAGGGCCGTGGGCAACAGCGATATTCGCGGCATTGCCGTCACCAATCCCAACACGCGCGGTACCGGCATCTGGGTCGAGTCAGCCAATTCGACGATCCAAAACTGCACCTTCAAAGACAGTAACCGCGACGGCATTTTTGTGACCGGCACCTCGGTACCCAGAATCCTCGATAACACGTTTATTAAAAATGGCGGTCAGGGCATTTCCGTGGCCAACAACGCCAAGGGCGAAATTCGCGGTAATTTGTTCCAGGAAAACGGCTTTGGTTTGGCGATCGGCGAGAACGCCCAGCCCTCGGTCACCGGCAACACAATCATTCGCAACACCGATGGCATTTATCTCAACGGTTCCGCGCGACCAATTCTGCGCAACAACACTATTTCTAGCAACCAGCGGGACGGCATTGTTGTTTCTACCCGCGCCCAACCTGACCTAGGCACCGCAGACAGTCCCGGCGGCAATACGATTCAAACTAACGGCCAATACGATTTGAACAACTCCACGGAAGCCGTGGTCTATTCCTTTGGCAACGCCTTAGACTCGAAGCGGACCGCAGGACTGGTGGAACTCACAGCTCCGATTCCAGGCGGTGGCACGCCACCGGATAATGGCACGCCACCGGTCAGTGCGTTTCTGGATGTGCAGGGCCATTGGGCGCAGGCTTACATTGAAGCATTGGCGAAACAGCAGATCGTCACGGGCTTTCCGGGGGGCACCTTTGAACCCGATTCCCCAGTCACGCGCGCCCAATTTGCGGCTCTGATCAACAAGGCGTTTGCCCCGGCTCCTCGCCTGTCGGCCCTGAACTTTAGTGACGTATCGGCGGACTTCTGGGGCTTTGCGGCGATTCAAACGGCGGCGCGGGGTGGCTTTATGCGCGGCTATGATGATGGTTCTTTTCGGCCCAATCTGCGCATTCCGCGCGTGCAGGTGCTGGTGGCCTTGGCCAATGGATTGGGGTTACCTACCGCCAACGCCAGTGTCCTAGCTCGATTCCAAGATGCAGGCCAAATTCCCAGTTGGGCGACTAATTCCGTAGCTGCCGCCACTCAGCGCCGTTTGGTGGTGAATTATCCCAATTTGCCTCTTCTGAATCCCGGCCGTGAAGCGACTCGGGCCGAGGTGGCGGCATTTGTCTATCAGGCGTTGGTGGATGCAGGTAGACTGCCCGCGATCGCCTCGCCCTACGTGGTGAATCCGTGAGGTTAATCTTTCTTTTCTAGACGAAATAGAAGCGCCATCAGGCCCACGACGCCTGCTTGAATCGCAAAGTTAGGGAGAGCCGTGTCCAGGTTACGTCCCGCCGCAATTTGGGCCAGAAAAACCACGCCGCCAATGAACCCCGATCCAGCAATGGCGGCGTAGATGAATTTGCGGAAGCCGCGATAGGGCGCTTTGACTTCCGCCTTGAGGCGAGCATAGGTGGCCGGGTCGAGATCTCGCGGCGATCGCGCAAAAGCATTGCTTTTCCAGTCTGGCAGTTGCCCGTCTGGCGATTGCGCATTTGGGAGAGACGACTCGTCTGGGATCTTCGGGGCCATCGGCACAGTGGGGAGGAAGGAATAGTGGGGAGCAAGGAATACTGTTTACCCTATCACGCCACTGCGGTTGGCACGCGGTGCGGCTGGGGCACCGCCAAGGATATTCGTTGATCCCCCGAATGTTCCACCATAAACACGTTGGCATAGAGACTCGCGGTGATTTGCTGCCCCTGTTGCGTCAGCGACAGATAATGGAGCGCGTCTTTGACATAGGGATAAACGGCTTTCCAGTAAAACTGGGAATAGCTGGAGCGCAGATCGCCAGGATTCTGGTAGCCCAGGGCTTGGTTGACTCCGGTTTCAGCGAATTCGTAGAACAGGGCTGGGATCTTTTTGAGGTAGCGGGGATCGCTGAGTTGGCCGATCAGGTCAGCGGCCCGGATCAGGGCAGGATAGCTGAGGGTGTCTTGGTGATCGGTGGTGGCCGGGACCGGGAAACGGGTGAGTTCCAGGTTGTGTTTGATGGTAGCCGTATTGATTAGGGCGTGGCCGCCAAAGCGTTCATCGATAAAGCATTTGCCGCGATCAATGTGGTACGGGGTCAGACTGGCATCGGTAGCCCCGGCGGGCAGGGTGATTTGGCGATCGCCCACCCCCGTCGCACAGTTATTTTGGCGATCGCCCCGGCACACGCCCCGCACATAGCCAATATCATGGCAGACCAGGGAAATCATAAAATGCAGCCAGTCTTCTGGGGAGACACCGCCCTCGCGAATGTGCCGTCCCCGCAAAATTTCCTGCCCGACTAGGCTCACCAAAATCGTGTGCTCCACGTTGTGGTAGAGGGCATCGCTGTTGGCAATATTTTCCAGCGCCATGCTGCCCGCCCAGGCAATGATGTCGGCGTAGTCAATTTTATAGTTGCCGTGGGTGCGTTGGTATCCGGACTTGAGCTGGGTAACAAAGGCATCAATCAAGATTTCTGTGGCATTAAACATCGTCGAAGCTCCAGGGGACCCTTTGGGGCGAAGTAGGTTGATGGGTTCACTATGCCGTGGTTTCTGAGACGGCGAAGTGATGGGGCGATCGCGGTCTGGTGATTGTCGGGGACAGCGGGTGTGATCTCAGCACCAGTCTACCAACCGCCAGATTCATGAAAGCTCTGGGGACAGCGGGGCATCCAGGGTGACAGCCTCTGCCTCCGGACTGGGCTGGCCCATGCGTTCGCCCAGGGATTTCCAACCCGCTTCCCACGTACTGCGGTTATTCAGGACCTTGGCATTCACCCAAAAGCGCACCTGGGAATCACAGGCAGCCACCATTTCCGCAAACACCCATTTGCCTTCATTCTTGCGATTGGCCACCTGAAAGTGCCGCCAGCCATCAATTTTTTGGCGCGCTGTCCATTTAGAACCGATCAGGTGAGGAAATTTTTGTTTCTGGGACATGGAAGGGAAAGATAACGGGACGGCCTCGCGGTGTGTTGCGGAGACTAATTGACGGTAGCATGGACGCTGTAAATTCATTGGGGGAAGAGGGGATGGACTGTTTTGCGCCGTTGATCGGTCAGCCCCAGGCCGTGGAATTATTGACCCAAGCCGATCGCCAAAATCGGATTGCCCCAGCTTATTTATTCGCTGGTCCCCCTGGCGTCGGGCGGGGGTTAGCGGCCCAATGTTTTCTAGAACGGCTTCTGTCTCCAGAGTCTGCTTACCCATCTGCCCACCCGTCCGCCCATGCGGGATCCGCCGCGTTACGCCACCGGATTCGCCAGCGCAATCACCCCGATCTGCTCTGGGTCGAGCCGACCTATCTCCATCAGGGCAAACGGTTGACGCCATTGGAAGCGGCAGAAGCTGGGGTGAAGCGCAAGTCGCCGCCGGTGATTCGGCTGGAGCAGGTGCGGGAGATTGCCCGGTTTTTGGCGCGATCGCCCCTGGAAGCCCCCCGCTCCGTGATCATCATCGAACAGGCCGAAACCATGGCCGAAGGGGCCGCCAATGGCTTGCTCAAAACCCTAGAAGAGCCGGGACAAGCCACCCTAATTTTGATCGCCCCTAGTCCAGAATCGCTGTTGCCAACCCTGGTATCCCGCTGTCAGCGCATTCCCTTTGTGCGCTTGGGCACAGCGGCGATCGCCCAAATTCTCACCCAAACCGGGCAGGCAGAAATCCTCCAGCAGCCCCAGGTCTTGCAGCTTGCCCAGGGCAGTGTTGGTGACGCGATCGCCCATTGGCAGCAACTCCAAGCCATCCCCGCCGATTTGCTCGCTGCTATCAGCCAGCCCCCCCGCACCCTACGAGACGCCTTGAATTTAGCCCGCCAAATTGATAAAGCCCTCGAACCCGAAAGTCAACTCTGGTTGATTGGCTATTTGCAACAGGAATACTGGCGACAAACCTGTGCCGATTCCTCCCAAGCCCCCCAGGCGCAGACCCTCCAAATCTTAGAAAAAGCCCGTCAATACCTCAAGCAAAATGTCCAGCCCCGCTTAGTCTGGGAGGGTACTCTGCTGCGCATGGTCGGGTAGGCGATCGCCATTTCCCCCTGCACCCCGATTCCAGCAGCGCTAAGATGTTAATTATCGTAAACCAACTCAAGATCACTCCCTCTGCTCCGTTCCCCCGACCCACCTTAGCCCCCGACCCCCGACCCACCCCTCACCGAGGTTGCGACTGCATTAGCAGCCCAAAATTCTCTGGCATCGTGGCACAAAGCGCTATCCAAAACCCCAACTCGACCCAGCCCCATGTTCGCTATTCCCCTTGCTTGGCTTCAACTGAAACGCGAAAAAATTCGCCTCCTCATTGCCCTAGCGGGCATTGGCTTTGCAGTGATTCTCATGTTTATCCAGATGGGGTTTCAGGATGCCCTGTTCGATAGCGCGATTCGGATGCATCAAAACCTGAAAGGCGACATTTTCATGGTCAGCCCGCAGTCCACCGCCCTGATTGCCATGAAATCGTTCTCCCAGCGCCGACTGTATCAAGCCCTTGGCTATGAGGGCGTGCAAGCCATTAGCCCGATTTATCTTGACTTTGGCCTCTGGAAAAATCCCGAAAACCGCCGCACTCGGGGCATCCTTGTCATCGGATTTGACCCCAAGGTGCCCATTTTTGACCTGCCCGGTGTTGTACAAAACCTCGACAAAATTCAACTGAGCGACGTCGTTCTGTTTGACGATAAGTCCCGCGCCGAATTCGGTCCCATTCCCAAACTATTTCAGGAAGGCAACCCCGTCATCACTGAAGTCGGTGGCCGCAAAGTCACTGTGGGGGGTTTGTTTGAAATGGGCGCATCCTTTGGAGCCGATGGCAACTTAGTGACCAGTGACTTGAACTTTTTGCGGATTTTTGAACGGCGCAAACAAGGGATTATTGACATCGGGGCTATCCAACTGAAGCCGGGAACCGATATGCCAGCGGTGCTTGCCAAAATGCGCCACGAGATTCAAGACGTTTATGGCGATGTCAAAATTCTATCTAAACAGGAATTGATCGCCTTTGAGCAGGACTATTGGAAAAGCAGCACGGCGATCGGCTTTATTTTTACCCTCGGCACCGTGATCGGCTTTGTCGTGGGTATTGTGATTGTTTACCAAATTTTGTACACCGACGTCACCGATCACCTCGCAGAATATGCCACCCTCAAGGCCATGGGCTATCGCAATGTCTATCTGCTTTCCGTGGTGTTTCAAGAAGCCCTCATCTTGTCCATCATGGGCTATATCCCCGGTTACCTGCTAGCCCAGGGGCTGTATACCCTCACGCGTAATGCTACGTCCTTACCCATTGCCATGACCCAGCAGCGTGGCATTACGGTCCTTTGTCTCTCCATCACCATGTGCGTCATTTCCGGCGCGGTGGCCGTCCGTAAAGTCCAAGACGCCGATCCCGCAGATATTTTTTAGTTTTGAACGTTTAATTTTGAATTGAGCCCTCGCCATGTCTTCCCCCATTATCGCGATTAATCAGGTTAGCCACTATTTCGGCAGTGGGCGGCTGCGCAAACAGGTTCTGTTTGACATCAATGCTGAAATTCAATCCGGTGAGATTGTGATTATGACCGGACCTTCGGGCTCCGGCAAGACCACCCTCCTCACGTTGATTGGGGCCTTGCGATCGACCCAAGAGGGCAGCATGACGGTCCTGGGGCATCAATTGCAGGATGCGCCGAATTCCTTGTTAAACCAAGTCCGCCGCAGTATTGGCTACATCTTCCAGGCACACAATCTGCTCAATGCCTTAACGGCGCGCCAGAATGTGCAAATGTCCCTAGAGTTGCATGGCCACTTGTCTGACCAGCAACGCCGCCACCAAGCCGAAGAAATGCTAGAGGCGGTGGGACTCAGGGATTGGGCGAATTATTATCCCCATGAGCTATCCGGTGGCCAGAAGCAGCGGGTGGCGATCGCCCGTGCCCTCGCCAGCCACCCCAAAATTGTCCTCGCGGACGAACCCACCGCCGCCCTCGACAAAAAGTCTGGACGCGATGTGGTCGAAATTATGCAAAGACTGGCCCAGCAGCAAGGCTCCGCGATTCTACTCGTCACCCACGACAACCGAATTCTAGATGTTGCCGATCGCCTAATCCACATGGAAGATGGGGAATTATCTTCTTTAGCGATGTCCCCCACTTGAACCAATCCATCGAGGCAATCCGAGAATTGAATCGCGCCACTAGTTCAAGTGCGTGACATTCAGCCATTCAAAAGCGATTGCAATCACAGCATTCTGATGATCTTGATCACAAACGGTCCATTAGTGATCAAAAACTCCCCGAACGGGGCATACTTTGCTCCATAGGATTGCGCTCTAATCAAAGGGAAGCGTGAAACTATTCCTGATGAAATTTACAGCGTTCCTTTTATCTCAGTAATTTCCCCGAGTCCTTTTTTAGAGAGGCTTTTCAGGCTTGCCACGATTAAATTTCAGAAAATTATGAGGAGGACCTCTCAACATTTTTGTCAGAACTTTTTACTTTTTTCCCTGAAACTTTACGGAACTCTTGGCTCCGGTTTGTATCTTGATAATAGACACCTCCGATTTGCATATCAAGGTAATAATCACCCATCAGAAATCGGAGTTTTGACTAAACAATTTGGCTTTAGCAAGCTGAATTACAGTTGACAACTCAGTTCCCACACGGTCATTTTCCATTTGCGAAACCTTCGGGAGAACACTATGTCTAACGCTAACTTTGTTCTGGGTGGTACCCCAAGTACTCACTCCACCCCTACACGACTTGCTCGCCTCAGTACTGTGGCGTTAGCCCCCCTGCGCCAATGGCTCGATACCCTCGAAATTACCCATCGGCAGTTGGCCTGGTTCCTCTACAAAGCCATTCCTGGGCAATGTCCGTTTGAGCGCGACATCGTCTTGTTTGGACATAAGGTCCTCCATATCCCCCCGCTGTGTAAGCTCAATCCCCTCTACGAACAGCTCGTGGGGTTGCGATTTCGGGCGATGTGTTACTTGGTGGATGGTTGTGGTGAAGCCCTCTAATCGACTTTTAGATTGATTTTGCCGATGAACACGCCACGATCCGGGCTCAGTCCCGCCGCGTTTTTGTGCCGATTTCACTCTCCTTTCTCCTACAATCTCCTAAGGACAGGCCATAGCCTGTCTTTTTTTTGAGCATTAATTTTGAGCATCAAATTTTGGCAGGACTCTGGGGCTAATGCTGTGCGTTGCTGTGGGCTGTCTCAGGGCAATGCGATCGCACGATATTCCAGGAGGTGGGCGATCGGCCCAAAAATTGCCGAAAATTCCTGGCACGTTTCCCCACAAGCTGTTAATATACAAAACGTAAGCGCGTTGGGACGTCGCCAAGCGGTAAGGCAGCGGGTTTTGGTCCCGCCATTCCTAGGTTCGAATCCTAGCGTCCCAGTTTATTCTTCACCGAATTTGTCTTCCCAGCTGTTAGTGAATTGTTTGTTCTGAACCGCTGACTCTCGAAGGCCAACGTTTTTAAGCTCCTTGTCAGTATTGTGTAGGGCGACTTTCCTGATTAGAGACTTACAAATAAAAAATCATCCCCGGAGGTTGGGTCACCCTGCGGGAATCAAGCTGAGACTACACTCAACCCGCGATGGCTGACGGTTGAGCGCAGTCGAAACCTGGTTCCCGGACAGTTTATTCTCATGGAAGTCCCTTATCTTCATTAAAAGGGCACGGGTCTGACAGATGCCTTGGGATACATGCCAGAAAGGAGCGAACTGTCGAAGGGGTGCAGCCATGCTGGATCGCAGTTACATTGGGCTAAAACTGCTCTGGTAAAGTGGCACAAGGTGCAACCAAAAATTAAACATGCGAAATTAGAAATTAGAACAGCCAGGTGTGCATTGCTGGAGCGGGTTGATTGCGGGGGGGATAGTTTGACTGGGCTACGCTAGGGGTAGTGGATAACTCTGGATTTGTGAGGTTTTTTCATTTATTCCTGAAAAGTGGCTCTGTCGGTTGTAGATCTAAAATCAGATCCCAGTCACCTGATATTTCAGGACGCCCTGACAGCAGTGGACAGGACCTTTTTCAGTAGCGCGTTCGTCCAATCAATTACGCCTTTTGCAGGTTTAATTTTGCATTTCAATCTAGCACAGCGTTACTAGTTCATGACTATTGCCCAATTTCTTCGACGGCCATTGTTTCGCCAGATTGCCCGATGGCGATGGATTGCTAAGTTGCAGCGGCTTGCCCAGGTTCAGTGGAGGCTAGGGCTGACTTGCCGTCAGGGAAATAGGTGGCATTGGAACTGGGTTCACTGGTGTGTTCTTTTAGGGGGCGTTGCCTATTTGAGTGCCGCCTGCCATTGGCAAACCAATGCGAGCGTGGTACCTGAATCTGGGGGAGCGGCACACAGTGCCGTTGCTGAATCAGTCCCCAGTCCGGTTGCACCGAGCAGCGGCGGTCTGCCCCCCGGCGGTCTGGCCCCTGGCGATCTGGCGAATAGTAGTCCGGCGAATAGTAGTCCGGCCAATGGCGGTCTGGCGAGCGGGCAGATGACTCCAGCAGCGCCCGTGTCCCAGAGCCTGACGATTCAGCCGCCTTTGTCCACGCGGGGGCGGCAGATTGTGGACGCGCGCGGACAGGTTGTTCTATTACGCGGTGTGAACTGGTTTGGCATAGAGACTGAGTTGCAGGTGCCCCATGGTCTCTGGATGCGCGATTACAAGCAGATGTTGGCGCAGATTAAGGGCCTAGGCTATAACGTGATTCGGCTGCCGTATTCGGTGCAGGCGCTGCGGGCAAATTCCATTACTGGAGTCGATTTTAAGATTGGCAGCAATCGTGACTTTGAGGGGAAGTCGCCTTTGGCCGTGATGGATGGGATTATCCAGGAGGCGCAACGCCAGGGGTTGATGGTGCTGCTGGATAGTCATCGCCTGAATAATCAGCGGATTCCCGAGCTGTGGTATGGCGATGGATTCACGGAAGCGGACTGGATCGATACCTGGAAGTTGCTGGCAAAGCGCTATCGCAATCAGCCGAATGTGATTGGGGCGGACCTGAAAAATGAGCCTCACGGGCGAGCCAGTTGGGGCACGGGCGATCGCGCAACGGATTGGCGCTTGGCGGCGGAGCGGGCGGGGAATGCCATTCTGGCGGTGAATCCAGACTGGCTGATTGTGGTGGAAGGGGTGGAAAGGAATGTGCCAGGGCAAAAGCTGAAGGTGCACTGGCAGGGAGGGAATCTGGAAGGAGTCGCTCGGTTTCCGGTGCGCCTCAATAATCCGCGTAAATTGATTTATTCTCCTCATGAGTATGGTCCAGGTGTGTTTCAGCAAACGTGGTTTCAGGACAAAGAGTTTCCGCAGAATTTGCGCGATCGCTGGGAAATTGGCTGGCACTATATTTCTACCCGGAACATTGCCCCCATCTACATCGGTGAATTTGGTGGCCGCCAAGTTGATCAGACCACCCCGGAGGGCACTTGGCAGAGACAACTGGTGCAATTTATCAACAGTCAGAAGCTGAGTTTCACCTATTGGAGTTGGAATCCTAACAGTGACGATACTGGCGGCATCCTGCAAGATGATTGGAAATCGATCGATCAACCGAAGCAAACGCTCCTGAACTCACTGTTGCCTGTATCCAGCCTGCGGCCTGGGAATCCCTTGCCCTTGGTGTCTGGCCATTCATTTACCCAGTCACGGGTGCCGGTGTCCGCCCAGCTACTGGTACCCTCGCGGGTTTACGGTCCGGTTTACGGTCCGGACAAGGCCCCGAATTAACCGCAGGGTTTCGGTAGGCAACTTGACAATTTAGGGAACTCTCATAAATAAGCTACGGAACTTCTTATCCAAAGTCTGTAGAATCCGGGATATAACTTGGGAAAATCGGGAAAATCTGCTTGAATGCCTTCTATCGTGCTTGCACTCATCCCTTGGGCTTAAGGAACTTTGATCATGCTTGTCTGTACCCATTGTGGGTTTGAAAATCCGAATAGCAATAACTTTTGCCAGGAGTGCGGTACCTCTTTAATGCACAACAGTTGTCCCGCCTGTAGCAGTTTAGTGCCGTTTAGCTCCCTGCATTGTCAAGAGTGTGGGGCAGCGGCAGGAGTAGTTTGGCTGGCGATCGCCACCTTGCCCGCACCGGACGCTCCACCCCTCGCCTATCTGGATCGGGCACAGCGATATCAACTACTGGAACCCTTTGTTCCCTCTTTGGCATCGGCCCCAGTGACATCGGCCCCGGTATTTCAGCCGATCAAAGTTTTGGATTGTCAGCCTTTACAGCTATCTCCCCTTGAAGCCCTCAATGAAGCGGATTTAGACCAGTTGATGGCGAGCTTTTCCCCGGATTGTCCCGCGCCAGAGCATCCAGTTCCCGACAAAGGTGCCATGGCGGGTGCGGCCACGGCGGGACCGATTCTGCCTGTGCCACCGCTGGCACAGCCCTACCTGGCCCTGCGTAATCAGTTTTTGCATATTTTTCCCGCAATTCATGATACCTGGCAAACCGAGGATCAAGCTGTGGTGCTGCTGGAAGAGCGATCGCACCTACTCCTTTTGGGTGAATTTTGGCAGAACCAGGCAAATCCCTCATCCTTGGCCGTAGTAGACTACCTGACGGATTTTGTCGAGCTGTGGGCTGCCCTCGCGCCCTGGCACTGTCGGCAAAGCCTGTTGGAGCTGAAGAATCTGCGGGTAGATAGCGATGGCTGTCTCTGCTTGCAGTATCTCTATGCCGATGCCGACGCCTCTGGGGCCAAGTCCTTGCCTACGCTGGCAGATCTTGGGCAGGTGTGGCAGGGCCTGTTTCCTCCCCTGGGATTATCAGAGGCGGTCGTTTCTTTTATTGCGGATGTCGCCTCGGGCCAAATGACTCTCCTTGATCCTGTGCGATCGCAACTGGATGCGATCGCACAGGCCCTGATGATGCCACCAGCGCCCTCAGTTGATCCCCTTCCCTTTCCTTCTAATCAAGATAGTGCCAGTCAGGAGGGTGCCAGTCAGGAGGGCGGCGGTGATGCGCCGCCCGTTGTCTCGACGATTCCCATTGCCGAGCTAGCATTGATGATGGAAGACGATGAGGGTGAGGGTGATGGGCTCCCCACCATCGTGTTGCCAATGCAACTGTTTAATATTGAGGACGCGGGACGCAGCGATACGGGGCAGCAACGGGATCATAATGAGGATTTTTACAGCATCGATGTCCAGCTCAGCAAGCAAGAGGGGCCTAAAGGCACAACAATCGCCGTGCGCAATCTCTACATTCTTTGCGACGGCATGGGCGGCCATGCGGGTGGCGAAGTAGCCAGCATGATGGCTGTGAGCACCCTGCGGCAGTATTTTAAGGATCATTGGCAAACGGGTCCGCTAGGGGAAGGGGAGTCATCACTGCCCGATGAGGCTGCTATGACGGCAGCAGTCCAATTGGCCAATAAGGTGATCTATGACGAAAACCAGAAAAATGAGCGATCGGGAAGTGGTCGCATGGGGACAACTCTGGTGCTGATGTTGGTACAGGATACGAATGTGGCGATCGCCCATGTGGGGGACAGCCGCCTGTACCGTTACACGCGCAAGCGGGGAATTGAACAAATTACCATCGATCACGAAGTGGGACAGCGAGAAATTCAACGGGGTGTCGATGCGGACATTGCCTATGCCCGCCCTGATGCCTACCAGTTAACCCAGGCACTTGGCCCACGGGATGAGGGCTTTATCAAGCCCGATGTCCAGTATCTGGACATCAACGAGGATGCGCTCTTTCTCCTGTGTTCCGATGGGCTGAGTGACAATAATCTTTTAGAAACACACTGGAAGTCGCATATCGAGCCGCTCCTCAGCTCGCAGACCAACTTGGATTCTGGCGTGAGCAAACTATTAGATCTGGCCAATGAATATAATGGGCATGATAACATCACGGCGATCGCCGTCCGTGCTAAAGTGCGTCCGAACCTCGCCCACCTGCGATAGCGGGTTACCCTATGGTCATTGTGACCCTTCTCGATCCCGAAACCCAGATGTCTCAGCAGCAGTGGTACTTTGAGCAGGGGGCTGTGATTTGGGTGGGGCGCGCTCTGGAAAATGATGTGGTCTTGATCAGTCCTCTGGTGTCGCGGCGGCATTTGGAATTACGCTGCCAGGGCCAAGATGGGGAATTTAGAAATCACGGGGCCAATGGCCTTTATAGGGCGGGAGAATCCATCAGTCAAGGGACTTTCACGGAAACGATCTGTCTCCAACTGGCCCGGGGGGGACCCATGCTTCGCTGTGATCTGGTGCCTGCTGAACAGGTGCCTCCTGATGCTGGAGCGGGAACAGGGGCGATCGCCCAGGGCACACGCAGCACCATCGCTGCCGCCGCTCCTAGTAAACCATCGCTCCCCGTGGCCTCGCTGCAATTGCCACCCCTGCCTGTTTTGGGCAAACTTTCGCCGTCTAGGGGCGGCGGTGTTTGCACCCATCGGGGTAATCCTGTGGAGGGTTTGCTGTGTATCCATTGTGGACAACCCCTGCGGGTGGAACGCCAAATCCAGCAATATCAGGTGTTACGGGTGCTGGGTCGGGGTGGAATGGGCACAACGTATTTGGCATGGAATGGTTCGGTCGTGTCCCATGCTAATCGCAATGCCCTGGCCGAACAGGGAGCCAATCTCAGCCAGAAGGGCTTACTGGTGCTGAAGGAAATGAATGCAAACATGGTGCAAATTCCTAAGGCCCGTGAATTGTTCGAGCGGGAGGCCGCAACCCTAAAAGCTCTGAATCATGTGGGAATTCCACAGTTTTACGACTTTTTCGTGGAAGCAGGGAAAAGTTATCTCGCAATGGAGTTGCTGCATGGCCAGGATTTAGAAAAGCGGGTGGTGCAGCAGGGGCCAGTGGATCCGCCGCAGGCGATTGCCTGGATGCTGCAAACCTGCGAAATTCTGGACTATCTCCACCACCGTCCCCAACCCATTATTCACCGTGACGTTAAACCGGGCAATTTGCTGGTGCAAACAGCGACGAATCGGGTTGTGCTGTTGGACTTTGGGGCAGTGAAGGCGGCAGGGTTGACCGTAGGAACTCGGATTGGGGCGGAGGGCTACAGCGCGCCGGAGCAGACTCAGGGGCGACCGGTGGTGCAGTCTGACCTCTATTCGGTGGGTCCAACCCTTGTTTTTTTACTGACGGGACAAAAGCCCCAACGGTTTTATAAGCGGCGCGGAGAGGGTTTTGGACTGGTGGTGGACGCGATTCCAGAAATTCCCCCAGCGTTGAAGGGGGTGATTCGGCGGGTGACGGAACTACGGCCCAGCGATCGCTATCGGTCTGCCAGAGAACTGGCCCAAGTTCTTGCCGCCTGCCAATAAGCGCCCCTAGGCCCTACCGATGCAACCCCGGGCGCAATCATTGATTTATTAGATTGTCCGGACATAATCTCAACAATGGTTGTGCGGACTTTCGCGCAATAAAACTGACGGGTACCTCGATGCAGCCCAGCCTACACCAAGGGTTGTGGCGGAATTGCTCAGGCCAGATGGAAATTGCTTGCTAATAGGCTCTCTCGATGCATCCAGCATGCATTGAGAGAGCCCTATTCACTTGATAATAACTTTCAACTCTAGGTCTATTCCTTTGGGACATGAGCCACAGGAAGATGATCAACAGTCGTCATCTTCCTGTGAAGACTCATCAATTCATTCACCAGATGAAGACTGACTGTGACCCTTTATCCGTCCGAACTCATGAACAAACGCAGCCTCCAATACCTGTTAGGTGGTGTATTACCCTTTGCAGCCCTACCCGCCCTCGCGATCGAACCTGTCCAGCCATCAACTCCTGCCACCAACGCATCTGCTGCGGTGTTGGCACGTCCCCTTGACCCCAAAATCAATCCGCGCACAATGGCACCAGCCTTGCCAGTGTCCACCGCGTCCGACGTCGTCGTGTCATCACGCGACGCGATGGCACAAGTGACATCGGTGTCGCAGCTCTCGGATGTGCGCCCCACCGATTGGGCCTTTCAAGCCCTGCAATCCCTGGTGGAGCGCTATGGTTGCATTGTGGGCTATCCGGACAAGACCTTTCGCGGTAACCGGGCCATGACCCGGTTTGAATTTGCGGCGGGGCTGAATGCCTGCATGGATCGGGTGAATGAGCTGATTGGCGCAGCGACTGCGGATCTGGTCAAAAAAGAAGACTTGGCAACGCTGCAAAAGCTGCAACAGGAGTTTGCGGCAGAACTAGCGACCCTGCGCGGACGGGTCGATGCATTGGAAGCCCGTACCGCGACCCTCGAAAAGCAGCAGTTTTCCACCACCACCAAGTTGAGCGGGGAAGTGATCTTTAGCCTAGCCAGCGCCTATGGTGCAGGTCCGGGGGGACAAGATGCCACGCCTGTATTCAACGATCGCGTGCGATTGTTCTTGAATACAAGCTTCACTGGCAAAGATCTGTTAATCACGGGGTTGCAAGCCTACAACTTTGGTGAAGGCACGCAGAGCTTTGGGGGATTGCTGGGCTACGGCGATCCGATATTCAATACCTCCAGCCAAGTGCGGTTGGGCTATGAGCCGCAGTTTCCGGTTACCAATCCCCAAACCCTGGCCGGGGGGCGCGGTGGCAACCGGGTTGATCTCTACAAGCTGCTCTATATTTTTCCGGTTGCCAGTAAGCTCACGGCCTTTGTGGGAACCAGTGCGGAAGTCTCGGATGCCTTTCCGGCAATTTTGCCCTGGGCGAGTGAAGGCCAAGGGGCGCTGTCTCGTTTTGCTACGCTGCCAGCCTCCCATCGGGTTTCTGGCGGCACTTCGCAAACGGGCCTTGCCGCTGCTGCGGGGGTGATTTTCAACTTCTCTGACCAGATTGACTTCCGTGCGCTCTATGGCAGTGTGAATGCAAACATACCCAACAATGCAGGTTTTCCAGGCACGCCCCTGGGTGCCGGTGTTTTTGGTGGCAGCTACATTGCGGCAGCTCAGTTGACGGTGCGCCCTTCTCGCAGTTTGGATATTGGTCTAAATTACGCCCATAGCTACCACCAAATCAATATTCTAGGAACTGGCCTCGCAAGTTCCGACATTGGCTCGGTGCTGTTTACGCCGACAGCAGCGGAAATTGCTGCCCGGGGGGGTGGATTGGGAGCACTGGGAGCGATCGCCAATCAAGGCATTACGATGGACACACTGGGGATAACCGCCAATTTCCGGCTAACCCCCAAGCTCTCCCTAGCAGGCTCCTACAGTTACATCTTTAGCAATTTGGTGGATGTGAATGCTTCCACGAACTTCCAAAGTTGGTTGATTGGCTTGCAGGTGCAGGACATTGCCAAGAAGGGCAGCACCGCCGGCCTGATTTTTGGCCAGCCTTTATCTCGGGTGGCAACGGGTGGGCGCGCGATTGATCCGGGTAATCGCACCACCTACCAAGCAGAAGCCTTCTTCAATTACAAGCTCAATGACAATATCAGCATTACGCCTGGTCTTTTTGTCATCTTTAACCCTGAAGAAAGCAGCGCCAGTGAAACAGTCTTTGTTCCGGTGATTCGGACCACATTCACGTTTTAACGGGGTCTAAGGCAGCCAGTCGTCTCCCCGAACAACAAACCATTGGCCCCACTCACGTTTAAGCAGCGGGGCCAATGGTTTTCTTGTTGAGAGCGATTGTTGTCGATGCAACGGTGCCCTGCGCTGGCTCTATGGTCAGTGCTTGAGCGCTGAAGCGTTTACTACGAGCCAAGGCCTCACCCTAAAATTAAGCGGTGACTGTGCACTAGATGTGAGCTAGATGCGGGGCATCAGCACTTTGGGCTTTACCATTTTTGCTGTGCCCATTGCTATTCCCAGTCGTGGCTTTGCGGGGTTGAATGACGCCATAACCACCGTGGTTACGCTCATAGACGACGTTAATCTCACCCGTTTCGGAATTCAGGAACATATAAAAATCATGGTCAATGAGTTCCAATTGCTCCAGCGCCTCCTGGGGGGTCATGGGCTGCATGGCAAAATACTTAGTCCGAACCACTTGCGACGGCAGTTCCGGTTCACGATCCTTGAGCAAATCGGGGATGATGGGTTGATCGCTAAGGGCTTCGACGGGCTTAACTGGAATGCGCTGTTTTTCCGATCGCTTTTCCTTATACTTTCGCAAGTTGCGGGCAATCTTGTCGGCGACGAGATCAATGCTGGCATAAAGGCTTTCAGAACTCTCTTCGGCGCGGACGACGGAGCCGTTAACATAAATTGTGACTTCGGCGGTTTGCTTCGAGTTGATGCGGGGATTGCGCGCAATGGAAAGATTAACATCAACTTCCGTAGTCAGGGCTTGGTAGTGAGTGACTGCTTTATCAATCTTTTGGTTAACGTACTCCCGAATTGAGTCAGTAATCTCAATGTTTTTACCCTGGATAACAAGCTTCATGAAGCCTTCCTCCGGTGAGAAATGGGTTTATAGGTTGTATAGGTTTACCGTAGCACTTTGTATTGCGCCCGACCTTTCGCTTTAGAATGTGTTGCAACGCTTGATAATTCTTGACCTTTAAATCTTCACAATGAGCCAAAATTACTCAGAATCTCTCTTGCATTTCAAGGGAATGTCTGGAGCATATAGGACACATGGGAATGGCGATGATCGGGGATGACTATAATTGGGATGAGCCGCCTTTGGCTAGGGGAAGGCGGTGCTGTCGGCTGGTCCTGGGGGGAATGATGCCCTATGTGGAGGCTTGGGAATGGCAGCGATCTGCAGGTGTCTGCGCGGCGGGCCGATCCGCAGTTGGATGACATTTTACTTTTACTAGAGCATCCGCCAGTGTATACCTTAGGCCAGGGTTCGACCTTGGATTTTCTCAAGTTTGATCCGCAGGAGAGTGAGTACAACTTGTATCGCATCGAGCGCGGGGGAGAGGTGACGTATCACTGTCCGGGACAACTGGTGGGCTATCCCATTTTAAATCTGAGCGGCTATCGCAAGGATTTGCATTGGTATTTACGGCAATTAGAAGCGGTGATTATTCAAGTTTTGGCAGAGTATGGATTACCAGGAGAACGGATTGCTGGCATGACTGGGGTGTGGGTAGAAGGTCGCAAGGTGGCTGCGATCGGGATTAAAGTAAGCCGCTGGATCACAATGCATGGCTTTGCTTTGAATGTCTGTCCTGATATGACAGGATTTAGTCAAATTGTTCCCTGTGGCATTATAGACAAACCCGTCGGCAGTTTGGCAGAATTTATTCCCAGTATCACGCTAGAAGTAGTGCAAGAGCAACTGATTACTGCTTTCTCTGATGTCTTTCAGGTTGATTTTTATTCGGATACTGCATCATAACTACAAATGATGGCTGAAACCTCTGAAATTAAATTCTATATAAACTTTTAATTTATTGGATAAGAACAGGTTTTTCAAGGGAGATGTTTTTTAAGAGATATATAGAGCCTACAGATCACTCTCATCAAATACTTTAATAAGAAAATAGTGGCAAGCAAATCCCTAAATATTGAACAAGTCCTAAAGAATCTCTAGTTTTCTAAAGATTCCCTAAATTTTAAAATCCCTTACAGGCTGAGTCTTCGGGATTTTCGGGATTTGTTCATAAACTTTTAATGCGTTGGAGCGAATCTGTTCACAAGTATAGAAAAGATTTTGATGAAAGATACGACAAATTGATTGGCAAAGAGATTGATTCAGCGGTTAATTTCTAATTGGTGTGGCGATTGAGATGTCGATTGAGGCAGAAATTTATGAGCAGGCATTCTACAGTGATTGACGAGCAGGCTCAAGAAACCTATGGGAAACTGCCCTGGGTATTGGGGTAAGGTACAAGGGAAATCGGCTAGGCCGAACCACCCTGCACGCAACAGCATTGAAAGCGGCAGAAGTGACCGGAAGCATAACGGAGCGTTGGGCATGCGCGTTTACCTGATTTATATGGTGTTGGTGACGGTGGCGGTAGGACTGGCTGTCGGGCTGAGATCGGCTCAACAGCGGTTCAGACGGTGGGGGTTCAGTGTGGCCCTGGCCGGGGTGGCGATCGCCCTTGTGCTCCTCCTCGGCTTTGCCACAGAGCCACAAGCTCGGGATCTGCTAGTGGACTTTACCAAGGCTTACTATCCCGCTGGTCAAGCCGCCCTAGACAACCCCGCCCTGCTTTATGCCCGCGCCGATGATGATTTGACCTTTGTCAATGTGCCCCTGGTGGCTCTGCTGTTTGCACCCATGGGCCTGATGGATCTGCCCATGGCGTCGGCAGTGATGCTGATTTTGGGCATTCTGGCAACGCTCGCGGCGCTCTATGCCTGCCTGTACCTCAGCGGCGTGACGGGATGGCGTAGATGGGTCCTGGTTGGGCTGTTCATGGCCAATGGCCCTCTGTTTTACAATCTGCGGATGGGCAATACCACCCAATACACGCTGTTGCTGCTGGTAGGGGGATTGTTGGCCCTGCGACAGCGGCGGGAATGGCTGGCGGGAGGACTGCTGGCGATCGCGGGCATCATCAAAGTGCCTTTGCTGCTCTTGGCAGGCTATTATCTGCTGCGACAGCGGTGGCGGGTGGTGCTTGGGTTTGGGGGCACTTTGGCCATCATTGGGGCTTTATCTGTGCTGGTGTTTGGACCGGCACTACATGTCACGTGGTATCGGGAATGCATTCAGCCTTTTGCGGGCAAACCCCTGTCAGCCTTTAATGTGCAGTCGATCGATGGCCTGTTGGCGCGTGTCCTGCTGAAAGGGGAGTCCCGAAATTGGTTACCCATGACGGTCGATTGGGGGTATAAGCTGGTGCGCTATGGCTTAGTGGCGGGATTGGTCGGTGGTGCCCTCTGGGTGGGCTGGCAGACCAAAGAGCCTCAATCCACGGCAGCGGCAAACTCTGAATTTGCGATCGCCCTTTGTCTGGCGTTAATCATCAGTCCTATTTCTTGGACGCACTATTACTTACTGCTGCTGTTGCCGCTGGCCCTCTGGCTGGGCAATCAGTTGGCTATTCCCGCCCGCCAACCCTGGACCGTTGGGATGCTGGTCGTAACGCTCCTGATTTCTTTGCCCACGGTTAATCCAGAGTTTGACAATCCCCTGCTGCGGCAACTGGTCACCCAAGTTTGGATTTCCCATTATCTCTACGGTGGCTTGCTGCTGCTGGGGCTGCTGCTGCTGGGACGCTGGCAATCTGCTGAGGTTATGCCGCGATCGCCATCCTAAAAATCCAGCGATCGTGACAATCCCGCGATCGCGGCATGACGAGTTAGACGGCTCAACACGAAAAAGTATAACGTGCTACAATTAGTAGCAAGATACGTTTAACCCGAGGCTCGATTAAAGCTTTAGATTTTCGCTGCACAACCTACATCCCTTGGGCTTTCAAAGAATTTATTAGCTTGCACAGCTTGTGCTGTGTGACGGTTCTAATGGGCATGAAAAAATTGCATGCTGAAAATCAGGTGAATTTCTGCGGGTTGTGCACAGGCAGGCAAAACCTTAGATTTTGAAGAGGCTTAGCAACTTCAACAAAGCCATCTGAGGATTAATCAAAAATATAATTAATGAAAATCATTAAAAAAACGGCTTTAGTTTATTGTGAAAATGAATTTGGATTGGCGGATGGAAAAACTGCCGCAGGCTTGGTTCGACACTCTGAACTCTATCGCATTGTTGGAATTCTTGATAGTTCATTGGCAGGCAGGGATGCGGGAGAAGAATTAGCCGGTAAAAAGAACAACATTCCCATTTTCGCCAATTTAGATACGGCTTTGAGTAACCTTTCAGAGATTCCGGACTGTTACATCTACGGCAAAGCGCCCTTAGAAACCTATATATCCACTGAAGAAAGGCTTCTGATTTTAGAAGCGATGCAAAAAGGGATGGATATCATTAATGGTCTTCATCAATTCTTCTCCGAGGATCAAGAATTTATCCACATGGCTATTCAGTGTGGTATCCAGATTAAAGACATCAGAAAACCTCCACAATTAAAAGATTTGCATGTCTTTACGGGTCAAATCTCTAAAGTAACTATTCCTGTCATTGCCGTGCTAGGTACCGATTGCGCGTGTGGGAAAATGACTACCGCAGTGGAACTCAATAATGTTCTCAACAATTTGGGATTGAAGTCAGTCATGATTGCCACGGGGCAAACTAGCCTAATGCAGGGGTCAAGGTATGGTGCATCAATTGACGCCCTGGTTTCTCAATTTGCGATTGGTGAGATAGAAAATGCGGTTGTCCAAGCTTTTGATCACGAAAATCCCGATATTATTTTAGTCGAGGGACAAAGTGCCGTTAGCCATCCCGCTTTTATGAGTTCTCTGGGCATTTTAAAAGGAAGTATGCCCGATGGCATTATCCTCCAACACCCACCTGCCCGAAAATTTCGGTGTGATTTTCCTGATTTAGCGATGCCTACCCTTGAGAGTGAAATTCAACTGATTGAAGCGATTTCCTCAGCTCAGGTGATTGCGATCGCGTTAAGCCACGAAAACCTAGCAGATGAAGAAATTCCAAAAATTATCCAGGATTATGAGGATCGTCTGCACTTGCCCACGACGGATGTATTAAACTACGGGTGTCAAAAGCTTGTTCAAGCTTTAGGTGATTATTTTCCAAAATTGAACCAAAAAATTAAACGAAATTTAGAGATGCCTCTATTAGCAATGAGGTAGACGCAAAACGTCTAGATATGTAGATGGAAGCGTTGATACCAAGAATAGAAATCTCCCTGGCTCAAATACGGCATAATGCCCGGATGTTAACCGAGCTGTATGGGCATAAGGGAATTTCCTTAATGGGAGTCTCTAAGGCGACATTAGGCGATCCCGCGATCGCTAGGGCGATGATTCAAGGCGGAGTAAAATTTATTGCCGACTCTCGCCTTGAAAATATTCAAAAAATGAAAAATTCGGGAATTGCAACTCCGTTTGTGCTTTTACGCACGGCCTTAAGTCAAGCAGATTCTATTATTAAAAATGCGGATATTAGTCTCAACACGGAACTTGAGACGGTAAAAGAACTTTCCCATTATGCAAATATAAATAATAAGATTCATAAAATAATTTTGATGGTGGAGTTAGGTGATTTGCGAGAGGGAATCCTTCCCTGTGATCTGCCTCAGTTCATTAAAAAAGTTCTTGAACTATCCCACATTAAAATTATTGGCATTGGCTGCAACTTGGCTTGCTATGGTGGCATCAAGCCGAATCACCAAAAAATGCTTGAGCTATCTAAATTGACTGATGCGATTGAAAAAGAATTTCAGATCAATTTGGAAGTTATTTCCGGCGGAAATTCGGCAAACTATGAATGGTATGAATCCGCACGAAAAGTTGGAAGAATTAATAACCTACGTTTAGGTGAATCGATTCTTTTAGGTTGCGAAACAGTCAGCCGAAAAGCTATTCCAGGCTTATACACGAATGCCTTTAAGTTGATTGCTGAAGTAATTGAGTCGAAAGAAAAGCCATCTTTACCCTTTGGAGAAGTCTGCCAAGATGCTTTTGGAAATGTTCCCACCTTCCTAGATCGAGGCATTCGACGGAGAGTAATTATCGCTTTGGGAAGACAGGACATTCTGGTATCTGGCTTAAGACCGAGTAAAGATGTGGAAATACTAGGATCTAGCAGCGATCATATTGTTCTCGATAGCAATAACCAGAATTTTAAGGTTGGCAGTGAAGTGAAGTTCAACCTAGATTATGGTGGGCTTCTCTCGGCAATGACGTCACCTTTTGTTAAGAAGAAATTTGTGGGCTGTTCTTAAACCATCCGGAGCATTGCAGTTAAACAACAGCACCTATCACAAGAGCATTGCACTTTCTAAACGGGAGGTGGGTGATATTGAAGGTAGGCTCCCTTGCTCCCTTCGACTTCGCTCAGGGAGCAATTGTCCAGCGCCGGAATTCGGGCTAAGGGGAGAACCAACGGCTGCTACTTCAGCATACGTTCCAGGAATTGCTGTGCCCGATCGCACCGGGGATTGCTAAAAAACTCCTGGGGTGGTGAATCTTCCTCTAAAAAGCCTTGATTGAGGAACCAAACGCGATCCGAAACATCCCGCGCAAAGCCCATTTCGTGGGTCACGATCGCCATGGTCATTCCCGATCGTGCCAGTTCCTGCATGACCTCCAGAACTTCTTGCACCATCTCGGGATCCAGGGCCGAGGTCGGTTCGTCGAACAGAATGACTTCGGGCTGCATGGCGAGGGCACGGGCGATCGCCACCCGCTGCTTTTGTCCCCCAGATAGTTTCGAGGGATAAACGCCGGATTTTTCCGCTAATCCTACTTTGGTTAGCAGTTCCATCCCCGCCGCCTTGGCAGTGGCAGCGGGCACCTGGTTGACTTTGATGGGTGCATAGGTGACATTTTCTAGCACGGTCATATGGGGAAACAAGTGAAAATGCTGAAACACCATGCCCACTTTTTGGCGAACTTTAGCAATATTGACCTTGGCGTCGGTGATGTCCTGATCGCGAAAGTAAATATGCCCTTGGGTCGGTTTTTCGAGCAGATTCATACAGCGTAACAGCGTCGATTTGCCACAGCCCGATGGCCCCAGCACCGCCACGACTTCGCCCTGATGGAGTTCAGTAGAAATGCCTTTTAAGACCTGGAGAGCACCAAAGGATTTGTGCAAAGAATCGGTGCGGAGAATGACTTCGTTCATAGGGAGGGAGTAAGGTTGAGTTATGGAGTTGCATTCAAAATTTGCACTGATAACTAGTCGCTCCGCTTCAAGCGCTGCTCTAATTTCCCAGCGATGGAAGTGAGTCCAATGACCAAGAGGTAATAGATCAGTCCAGCGATCAGCAGGGGTTCAAAGTAAATGTATTTGTTGGAGCCGACGATTTGGCTGGCGCGGAGGGTTTCGACTACGCCAACGGTGGAGACGAGGGAGGAGTCCTTGAGCAGCGAGACGGTTTCGTTGACGAGGGCGGGCAGGATGTTTTTGAGCGCCTGGGGCAGGATCACGTCTTTCATCATCATCGGGTAGGGAATGCCTAGGGACATGGAGGCTTCGCTTTGGCCGCGATCGACCGCTTGAATCCCCGCGCGGATAGTTTCCGACATGTAGGCCCCGGAATTGAGGGTAAAGGTGGTGACGCCGGCTTGCAGGGGGGTGATGTCAAACCCGATTAATTGAGGGATGGCGTAGTAGATCAGCGACAGTTGTAGCAGCAGGGGCGTCCCGCGAAAGATTGAGGTGTAGGCATTGGCAAACCACTGGAGCGGCTTGAGGCGAGAGATCTTCAGCAGAGACAGCCCGGTAGCGGCGAACAGACCCAAAAAGACAGAGCAGAGGGTGAACAGTAGCGTGGTGGGAATCCCTTTCAGAATGAACAGGTAGTCATCCCAACTGAGGCGACGGAAGTCAATGTTGAGGCCGCTGGGTTTTTCGGGGGCAGGTGTGGCCGCATCCGCCGGGGCAATGTTCTTGGAAAACCACTGTTTGGCGAGGGTGGCGAGTTCGCCGCTGTCCTTCATTTTCGTAAGGACGGTGTTGAACTGAGGCACCAGTTTGGAGCCTTTGGGGAAGGCGATCGCCGATCCGGACTGCTCTTCCGAGGAAATGGCATGAAACTCCAACTCGGGATTGGACTGAATGAAACCCTGGGCTACCGTATCTTCGACAATGGCAGCATCAATGCGTTTAGCTTTGATTTCTTGAATAATATCAGGCACCTTATTCAATTGCTTCAACTGCATTGGATTCTTTTCAGCAATCTTCTTTGCATTTTGTTCTTGAATGGTGCCTAATTGTACCCCCACGGTTTTGCCCTTGAGGTCTTCCGGTTTAGTAAGATTGCTGCCTTTGGGAGCGACAATCGTGTCCTTGGCGTCGTAGTAAATGATGGAGAAGTCAAGGTTTTGTTTGCGCTCCGGAGTGGGCGTCATTCCAGCCATCACGAAATCGGCCCGTCCAGCTTGCAGAGCGGGAATCAGACCATTAAAGTCGGACTCCTGAATTTTTAACTTGAATCCCAGCTCCTTGGCCAGCGTGTTGGCAATATCGATGTCAAATCCAACGATTTTGCGATCGCCGCCCTGGGTGTCATAGAACTCGTAGGGCGGATAGTCCGGGGACGTAATCATCACCAATTCGGCTTTGCCCACGGCGGACTGGGCCGTAGCCCGGTGGAAGGGAAAGGCGATCGCCCCCACCGTGATCAAAACCGCCAACAGCCCCATCCACACCCATGTTTTTAATTTCATCGATCCATCTCCCTCACAACGTCCCTAACTCTCTCTCTACAAATCTGCCGCCTGCGAACTGGCCCGTGAACTGGCCCATAAACTGGCCCATAAACGGCGTCTAAAACGTAAACGCTGTCCGAATAACGCCAATCACGGCATCGGGATTACGGGCATCATGGTTCGGGGCCGTCAGCCAAAAAATCCCCGGCGTCACTGAAATGTGATCATTGACCTGAATCCGGTAAAACACTTCCAAGTGCAGCCCGACATCGCGATCTTCCCTGCGGCCATCGGGCAGGCCGATCGCCGCAGCCACTTGGGCATTGCTCGTCTCCGTGACGCGGGGCTGCATGCCGACGACGACTCCGCCCAAATTGCCCGCTTTGAACAGATCTGGAAAGGCCAGGGTGACGGCGTAGTTCAGCACCTTGACCTCGCCCCGATTCCCCGTGGGCAGCCCTAGGGTATCAACGCCCAAGACCGTGGCATCGGCATAGCCAACCCAGCCACCCAGTTGGAATTTAGGGCTGAATTTGTAATTGGCAACGAAGCCAAAATGATCCGCAGCGACGCGATCATCATTGGCTGTGCTAAAGCCACCCGTGCTCACCTTGGCCGCATTGCTGCCAGCCAGGGTATCAATGCCAAACTGTGGCGTGTAGGTGTTTAGGTAAAACAATCCCGCAGTCAGGTTACCGGCGTAGACTGTGGCTTGGCCAAAGGCGGTGTAGCCGCCATTAAATAGTCCGGAACTGCCATCGGGTCGGTTGGGGTCGCCGATGCCGTCGGCTCCCTGTCCGGCATACCCGGCGGCAAGGGTTAACCAATCCGTCAGCTTATAGTCCACGCCTAATCCGACCAAATTGCCCATGGGGTAGTAGAGCGGGTTGGAATTGGCAAAGTTAGAAATTGAGCCAGTGGCAAAGTCGCTAAAGGGAGTGACGGGATCCGCACCCAGAAACGTGGGGTCAGTTTCTCCAGCATGGAGATGGAGATTGAGGCGATCGCCCACGGGAAAGTCATAGCCCAAAAATTGAATCCGCAGTGATCCATCATTCTTGCCCTGGGACGCAAACGAGGGCAACACGCGGGCCTCGTCGGAAAAAGCCGCAGGGAAAGTCGTCGCGTAGCGCTGGGGAGCACCAAATCCGCCGCCCGCTGCATTAGTAATTGTAGGATTGCCCGCGCTAAACAGGTTAAAGTTGGAGGCTTGCAAGCGGGTTCGGAGCCGATCTTTTCCCGTAAAGCTGGTGTCTAGATTCAGCCGCACCCGATAGCTGACCGTGGCGTTGTTCGTATCACTCGCCGCATCGCCAAAGGCATCCCCCAGGTAGGTCAGGACTTCGCCGTTGAGCTTGGTGGTAGTGGAAAACTGCTGTTTTTCGAGGGTGGCGGTGCGGGCTTCTAGGCTATCTACCCGTCCCCGCAGGGTAGCCAGTTCGGCGGCAAACTCTGCTTGCAGTTTCTTCAGGGTTTCTAGGTCTTCTTTTTTGACGAAATCAGCCGTGGCCGCTCCGAGTAGCTCATTCACGCGATCCATGCACGCATTCAGCCCCGCGGCAAATTCATAACGGGTCATGGCCCGGTTGCCCCGATAGGTCTTGTCGGGATAGCCGACAATGCAGCCATAGCGCTCGACCAGGGATTGCAAGGCTTGAAAGGCCCAGTCTGTGGGCTTGACGTCCGTCAGTTGGGACACGGATGTGACCTGATCCATTGCCGTGGATGGGGCCGTGTTCCGGTCCATATGCTCTTCTAACACTGGCCTTCCGGCCTGGGTCGGAGTGGGGAACTGCGCCATCCCCCGATCGCCCCAAACTAAACCAGAAACGAGGATGAAAATGCCTAAGCCTATGCGATCGCGGCCACCCTCCCGCCGCTGAATCTGACAATTACCCATAATTCTATGCATCGCGCTCCCCACACAACAACGATTCCTCTACCAATCCAGCCTGGGTGTTATCAGACAGTAACACCCTAGGCTCGCCCATCGTAGAAGGCTGACACGCCTCTCGTGGAATCGATTGATACCAAATAATCCCAAGAATCGCGGCAAGTTTCGGATTTATTGCAGATCTATCCGGGTTTCAGGAGTGCCAACGGCTGGGGAGCGCCGTAACTACTCAGCGATCGCGATCGCCTCTCTAGGGTTGCCGAGGTTGACCCACCCCGCCCTGCGGGCACCCCTCCCAGGAGGGGATATTTTCGAGCATTCCCTTCCTGGGAGGGGTTCGGGGTGGGTGCAACGGATGGCACAAGCTGAGTAATAGCATCAAGATATAGCTCCCTTCGACTCCGCTCAGGGAGAAGTTTTCAGTTCGTTGAGCGGAGTCGAAACGAACTGAAAACGGTGAACCTATTGTGGGATAACGCCTTAGATTAATTTCCAGGCTGAAAAGTTCACCGCCGTTCTGTCAGGGTCAGGCTTGATAGTTCACAATCCGGGCAAAACTCTCAGGCTGCAAACTGGCTCCTCCCACCAAGGCGCCATCAATTTCCGGCTGGGCCATGATTTCGTCCACATTCTTGGGATTGACCGAGCCACCGTACTGAATCGTCACATTGGGGTTCGTCAGCTTACTGCGAATCAGCCCAATCACCCGGTTCGCTTCCTTGGATTCGCAGGTGTCTCCGGTGCCGATCGCCCAAATCGGTTCATAGGCGATCACCAAATTAGTTTGGTCCACATCCACCAAGTCCTGGGCCAACTGGTCAAAAATGATCGCTTCCGTCTGGTCGGCATCGCGCTGCTGCTTGGTTTCACCCACACACAGAATTGGCGTTAACCCGGCTTTCTGGGCCGCTTTCAGGCGCAGATTCACCGTCTCATCGGTTTCGCCAAAGTACTGCCGCCGCTCACTGTGGCCAATCACCACATAGCGCACACCAACTTCCATCAGCATGGCCGCCGAAACTTCTCCGGTAAAGGCCCCGGACTCGGCCCAGTGAACGTTCTGAGCACCTAGGCGGATTAAGCTACCGTGCAAACTTTTGGACATAATATCCAAGGCCGTAAACGGAACACAGAGCACGACTTCGCGATCTCCAGGTGTTTCCGCCAAGAGTGGGGCAAACCCTTGCAGAAACTCCATGGCCTCTGCCTGAGTCTTAAACATTTTCCAGTTGCCAGCAAGAATAATTTTGCGCACGAGTCACCCGGTAAGCTTCAACACATTTCGACTGCGTTCTCCAGTTTACGGCTTTGGGTACCCCTTGAGATAGTTTTGGAGAGAGTTTTGGGGCGAGTTTGAGGGCTTGGTTTTGGCAACACCTCCGTTTGGGTGTATCTTCCGCGATCCCGATTCCGTTACAATCCTTAAAGGAACTCTCAGAAGGATGGATCTAAGGATGCGGGTGGCAATTGTTGGGGCAGGACTAGCCGGACTGGCAACAGCGGTGGAACTCGTAGACGCGGGACACACCGTGGAGTTGTTCGAGTCGCGTCCGTTTGTGGGCGGCAAGGTGGGCAGTTGGATCGATGCGGATGGCAACCATATTGAAATGGGGCTGCATGTGTTCTTCAACAACTATGCCAACCTTTTTGCGCTGATGCAAAAGGTGGGAGCCTATGAAAATCTGCTGCCGAAGGAGCATGTCCATACCTTTATTAATCGCGGTGGGCAGATTGGGGCATTGGACTTTCGGTTTTTGTTGGGAGCCCCCTTCCACGGGCTGAAGGCGTTTTTTACCACGGGCCAGTTGACGGTGCAGGATAAGCTGCAAAATGCGATCGCCCTGGGTACGAGTCCGATCGTTCCCGGCTTGGTCAATTTTGACTTTGCCATGAAAATCATCCGCAACTTGGACGGGATTAGCTTTGCCGACTGGTTCCGCAAGCAAGGCGGCTCCCAAAATAGCCTGAAGCGGATGTGGGATCCCATTGCCCTGGCCTTGGGCTTCATCGATACGGAAAATATCTCGGCCCGTTGCATGCTGACGATCTTTATGATGTTTGCGGCCAAGACGGAAGCCTCGCGGTTGAATCTGCTGGCGGGATCGCCGGGGGAATATTTAATCAAGCCGATTGTGCAATACCTGGAAGCCCACGGTGGCAAGGTCCATACTCGGCGGCAGACGCGGCAGATTTTGTTTGCGGAGGAGCAGGGGGCGACAACGGTGACGGGGCTAGTGGTGGCCGAGGGCGATCGCGAAGAGACGATCACCGCGGATGCCTATGTGGTGGCCTGTGATGTGCCGGGAGTGCAGCGGTTGTTACCGGCGGCATGGCGAAAATGGCCGGAGTTTGACAATATCTATCAGTTGGAGGCGGTGCCGGTGGCGACGGTCCAACTGCGATTTGATGGCTGGGTGACGGAGCTGAACGATGCGGCGGCCCGCCAGCAATTGGATCACGCGGCGGGGATTGACAATCTGTTGTATAGTGCCGATGCGGATTTCTCCTGCTTTTCGGATTTGGCCCTGTCCAGTCCCAAGGATTACTATCGGGAGGGCCAGGGGTCGCTGATTCAACTGGTGCTGACGCCCGGTGATCAGTTTGTGCCGATGAGCAATGAGGCGATCGTCCAGCATGCGCTGAAGCAGCTCCATGATCTGTTTCCCTCGGCCCGTGAATTAACCCTCACCTGGTCGAATGTGGTGAAGCTGGCCCAATCGCTCTACCGGGAAAAGCCGGGGATGGATCCCTATCGGCCCAGCCAAAAGACCCCGATCGCGAATTTCTTCCTGGCGGGCAGCTACACCCAGCAGGACTATATTGACAGTATGGAGGGGGCGACGATTTCCGGGAAGCAAGCCGCTGCCAAAATTCTGGAACCCACGGGTTATCAGGTGCAGGGTGTAGGATTGTTTAAGTACTAGATTGTTTAGGTTTAAGTACTAGATTGTTTAGATACTCGATCTCCCGATCGCTGAAAAATCTGGGTTTTAGCGACGCGGCAAAATCCACAGTCCTCTCCTTCTGAGATTTACCATGGCTGACTGGCTCGAACATAGTGTGCAGGTAGAAGTGCCGACGGCTATTGATCACGTTTGGAGTTTGTGGTCTGATTTGGAGCAAATGCCGAAATGGATGAAGTGGATTGATTCGGTGACGGTGCCGCCGGATGATCCACAGATGTCGAACTGGAAGCTGGCGACGGGGGGGCTGGAGTTCACTTGGCGATCGCACATTTCTAAGGTCATCCCTAACCAAATTATCCAGTGGGAGTCGGTGGATGGTTTGCCAAACCGAGGGGCGATCCGATTTTATGATCGGGGGGAAGCGGGCAGCATTGTGAAGTTGACTATTGCCTATTCGGTGCCGGGATTTCTGTTTCAGTTAATGGACAATCTGTTTATTGGTCGGGTGGTGGAATCGACGCTGCAAGCGGATATGAATCGGTTTCGGGAGTATGCGATTCAGGCCCAAGCGGCGGCAGATGCGCCGGAATAATTGGGCCTGAGTCGGGGTTTGTTCTCCTGCATGGGACGGCGGCGATCGCGGTGGGGATGGCCAGATTTTGCTGGGATAGGGGCGATCGCCGGGGCAGTGGGCTACGGGGTCGCTGGGCGATCGGGTGGAGTCGATCGGATGCCCCGTGAGGCGACGCGGATGACGATGGGCGAGTTGCGGAGGGGGACAATCGGACTCCATTCGCTGGCGGCGATGACGTTGAGACGATGGAGGAGATGGATCATCGCTTCGACGGCGGGGGCTTGGCCGCTGAGAGTGATGTTAATCCA
>CAVYAN010000121.1:0-34354 GCA_963766075.1 uncultured cyanobacterium
GACGCATCCGGTCTTCTGCTGTCGCTCCTGGAGGGTCGCGCCCAGTCCCCATGTAAAGGCTGGCCTTCGGCCACCGCCCGCAGGGCGGCTGACGGCCTTGACACGGGGACATGCCCATGACCGGAACCGCTCCGGGCTTTCGACGCTGGCTCTCGGGCAGGCCACAGGGTAAGACTTCGTGCCAACTTTTTCAATGTCGGCAAAAAACTACGGATTTTAGACCGGCATCCACACTGGGCCAGATGCGCGGCATGATCGGCGCTGTCGCTGTCATGCACCTCGAAGCCGACGATCTTGCGGCTGTACAGGTCCAGGATCAGGTACAGATAGAACCAGCGTCCGGCACGTGTCGCCGGCAGGACGTCATGTCCCAGCACCACACCTGGCCCGGAGCCGTGGCGACGTGCGTGGTCGGCGGGCGAGACCGGCGCGGTGGCCTTGGCGCGGCCTCGATGCGGCTCTGGCCGTGCGCGCGCAGCACGCGACGGAAGCTGGATTCGCTGGCGATGTAGACGCCTTCGTCGGCCAGCATCGGCACGATGCGCGCCGGCGGGAGTTCGGCGAAGCGCGGCTCGTTCGCCACCTCAGCACGATGCGTCGCGCTCATCCTCGGTCAGGGCGTGCGCCGGCGACGGGCCGCACCGCTTCCGGCCGCCGATCGCCCGCGTCGAGACCCTCGCGGCCTTCCAGCGCTGCAGGGTGCGCAGGTCGATCCCGGCCATCTCGCAGGCCGCGTGCAGCCGAGCGCCGTCTGGCGTGGGCCTCTGCGATGTCGTCGGACCAGGGTCTGGCGATCTTCCAGGCCGATCATTCGTCCTCGCCTTGTGGAAGATCGCCTCGAGTTTTTTTGACAGCACCAGCAACGCCGCCGTCTCGGCCAGCGCCTTGTCCTTGCGCTGCAGTTCGCGCTCGAGTTCCTTGATCCGGCGCCGGTCCTCGCTTCGTCTCCGCGGCTGCGCGCGCCTCCCCGGGCGCGGCCAGCGCCGGCGTCGCGCCTGTCCCGCCACTGCTCCAGGTCGGCTCGGGAAAACGCCATGCTCGCGGCACCAGGCGCTGCGCGCGGCCTCGTCCATCGCCGCCGTCGCGATCACGGCCTCAAGCCGCGCCGCGGCGGTCCAGGCCGCGCTCTCGCCGAGGCGCTGGCCAGGCCTCCGCCCGCCAACGCTCCAGCGTCGCGACGCTGATCCCGACCTTGCTCGAGACCACTTCCACCGGCGAACTCTCAGGCGGCAGCAACCGCGCTACCAGCCTTGTCCTTGAATGCCTGTCCGTATCGAGCCAAGTCCGTCCTTCATCGCCCCCATGGGGTCCCCATCCTATGTAGGCTAGCTGGTTGCGAGTTTCAGGCACCGCAAAAATGCCTCAGATTGATCAACGTGTACCCCATCAGCTTCATACCGTAATGCCGCTGCTGTTTGAACTCGAAACGCAACAGCAGCCGCTTGAATTTATCCTCCCACGCGAAGGTCCGCTCCACGCATAGCCGTAACGAATGGATGGCGGCGTTGAACAGCCGCTCCGTCCGCGCTTCGGGGTCTTCCGGTTGCGCGGGTTTTCGTTGATGTTTGGGATGAGCCCCGCGTTGAAGAACAAAGACCGAACGGTCAGAAGCTGGCAGCGACGTATTGCTATTAATGCCCCAAAGAGAGTAAACTACTATGCGTCACTTACTCAGCGTCGATCACGTTACGTATGCCTGTGCCCAAGGCATGATTGAAAAGTGGGCATGGTTTCATATTGAAGTTGAGGGAGGCACGTTGATCACCCGCCTTGATGATGTTGATCCGACCAACACCAGAAGCAGTATGAAGCTATGGTGCATCGATTTTGGTAACTTTGGTATTGCTTTGGTGGAAGGCATCGATCGCGCGGAGAAGTCACAGGTGACACTCTTCGCCGAACGACATGGTGATCACAGCATTCAGCATGTTGCCTACGACACTGCCAATCTAGACGAGTTTACCGAACGGCTGAAGCAATATGGTTGCCATCCCCTAGGAGAACCGATTGCGAAACGGGATCCCTTTGGTCTACTAAAGCAACTGTTCTGCAAAGGGTACTCTCAGTTAAGCCCTGCTGAAACAGCCTTTGCTGAATATGTACAGCGGCCTAAGAGTGTGCAAGAAGAATTAGAAGTCACCTTTTCCCAAAAAGCGGGCAAGGGATTTTATCGGCAGATCGAGGAAGCGATGGCCCAGGGGTTGCAGACCACCTTCACGACTTTTTCGGAAATGCCCGAGACCTGGCAAGTGCCTCAGGTACCACCGCCTGAGGCGGCGGCGGACGAAAAGTCCCCTGCGGGTACGAAAGCCTTGCAAGAGACGTAGACCGTAAATTGGGCGATCGCAACACCGCATAACCCTACTGTGATGGGTACTGAACCATGGCCATTTCCGATAAGCTCCAACAGATTGATCACGCCTTAATCCAACTGCTCAGTGAGCGCATCGCAATTCTGTCCACAACTACAGCACCTGCCATTGAGGAACAGCTCTCGAATTGCGAGGACTGGTTAGCCCAGGCAGGACTGCCCGCGCGGACTTGGCAAAGTGTGGTGACCAGTTGCATGGCCGCCCTGGTACAGGCCCCAGCGGTGCTCCATTCTGCGCAGAGCCACAGAATCACGGTGGTGGGTGGACGTGGCCTGATGGGGCAGTTCTTTAGCGATCGCCTACGGACCATGGGCCATTCGGTGAGCGTGCTGGAATATGACGGCTGGGCTGAAGCCGATCGGTTGCTGGGGCAGGCGGATTTAGTCCTCATCTGTGTACCGCTGAAGGCCACCCTGGGGGTAATTCGGCGGGTGGCCCCCTACTTATCGGCGACAACCTTGCTAGCAGACATCGCCAGTACAAAAGCCACGATTGTCGAAGCCATGCTGGAAAGCCATGCTGGTCCGGTCATGGGTTTACATCCCCTGTTTGGTCCCGGAGTTGCCTCGTTTTTGGCCCAAAAAGTGGCGGTTTGCCCCGGGCGGCAGCCAGAAGCGTTTCAGTGGCTGCTCGATGGGATTGCAGCGGATGGGGGCACGCTCATTCCCTGCACCCCACAGGAGCACGATCTGATGATGATTACGGTGCAGGCCATCCGGCACTTTACGACATTCAGTCTGGGGGTGTTTTTGGCCGAAGAAGGAATCGCCATTGACCGCACCCTAGAGTTTGCAAGTCCAATTTATCGGACTGAAATTAACCTGATCAGTCGTCTATTTGCGCAGGCAGGCGACCTTTCCATGGATATTATGCTGGCTGCTCCCGATCGCCCGGAAGCCATTCAGCGCCTTGTCCAAACCTGCGATCGCCTTGCCCAGTATTTAGCCCAGGGCGATCGATCTGCTCTCCTCGCTGAATTTGAGACGGCCCGGGAATCCTTTCGAGAGGAGTCCCCCCGGGCCTTGCAAGAAAGCAACCATGTGATCAATAGCCTGAGCACATTTCTGGCGGCCAGCGCCATGGCAACGGCTCGCCAAACCCCGCCGTCCCCACTGCCTTTACCACTGCGGCTGGGACGATAGCAGTTCACCGGCCTCATCTACGCGCAAGGGTTTCGAGAATAAATAGCCCTGCCCGTAGTCGCAGCCTAACTCTCGCAGCAGTTCCAGTTGCTCTGGGGTTTCAATGCCCTCGGCCACAATGTCCATGCCCAAGTTGTGCCCCAACATGATGATGGTTTGAACAATTTGATTTTCTTCGTTGCCATACCCCATGCGACCCACAAAGGAGCGATCGACCTTAATGGTACTGGTGGGAAATCGATGCAAGTAACTGAGGGAGGAATAGCCGGTGCCAAAGTCGTCAATGCTCAGTTGCAAATTTAAGCCGCGCAGCCGACCCAGCATGGCGATCGCCGCTTCAGCATCGGTCATGGCGACACTTTCGGTAATTTCCAACTTCAATTGTTCAGGGGCGAGTCCCGTCTGCTGCAAAATCGCTTCCACATTCTCGACGAGGTGGGCCTGAGAGAATTGTTTTCCCGACAAATTCACACTCATAACCAGCGGAGAAGCCTGGGGATACCGTTTTTGCCAGACGCACAATTGCTGACAGGCCGTCTGAATCGCCCAATGGCCCAACGGTACAATCAAATCCGTTGCTTCCGCAATGGGAATAAAGTGTGTCGGTGAGACCAGCCCTCGTACCGGGTGCAGCCAGCGAGACAAGGCTTCAAACCCCACAATTTTGCCACTGCCAAGAGCAACGATGGGCTGGTAGTGCAACTGCAATTCCTGCCGCTCCAGAGCATAGTGCAGATCTGTTTCCAGTTGCAGACGCGTCACCCGTTGCTGCCGCATACCAGAAGCAAACATTTGGTGACAAGCCTTGCCCGAGGCTTTGGCTTGGTGCATGGCTGTGTTGGCATCCCGCAAAATATCCTCTGGAAGATAGTTCGGATTGCCCAAATTTAGCGCTATGCCCACGCTGGCCGAGATAAACACTTCGTGTTTGTCCAGATGAAATGGGTAGCTCCACTGTTGCCGCAACCGTTCGGCTAACAGTGTAATCTCTGATTCTTGCTGGACTTGTTGGCGCAAAATCGCAAATTCATCCCCACCGACGCGCCCAATGCGATCGCCAGCATCCATGCAACTTTGCAATCGCCGGGTCATTTCAATCAACAACTGATCGCCTAGGAGATGACCAAGACTGTCGTTAACGGTTTTGAATCCATTCAGCCCAATGGAGAGCACGGCCAGACAGGTCGGAAATTCGCTCGAATCCTGCAAGATGTCCTGCGAGATGCCGCTTAGGGTACCGCTCAAGGTGCCACTTAGGGTGTCGCTTAGAGTGCCGCTTAGGGTGCCGCTCAAGGTGCTATCCGATTGGAGGGCATAGTCCAGGGTCGGCAGTGGGGCCAGCGGCGATCCACTGGGTTCGGACCAGTGGAACCACCGGAGCATCGCAGTTGAGGGTGACTTGGATACGTTCGACGGGGCCGTGGCACGCTGTAGGTAGCGCAGGAAGTGGGCACGGTTGGGCAGTTGAGTGAGCGGATCATGGAAGGTATCATGGAGGAGGCGATAGGCCACGATGCAGGCTGTAGTTCCCGCGAGGGCGATCGCCGCCGGGACAAAGGGCACCCACCCTTCCAGCAGAAACAAGCCAAAGCAACTGCCCCCTAAGCTCACCCCCGCCACTAGAATACTGCCAATCATCTGGGAAGGCTGACGAAACCACCAGGCCAGAAGGCTGCCTACCCAAGCCCAAGCCCCAATCCACAGAATTTCCCACCCTTCCGACCAGTACCAGACTAGGGGCCTGCCATCCAGTACCGCCCCTAAAATCTGACTGGTGATTTGGGCATGAATCATCACACCGGGCGTCGTGGGACTATGCTGCCGCATTTTATTGTAAGGAGTCAGAAATAAATCCTTGGCACTGGCCGCAGTAGTCCCGATCAGGATCACTTTGCCCGTAATCCACTCTGGATTAACCTGACCTTGCAAGACTTGCTCCAAGCTCACCTGTCGGGCAATGTTTTGACCCATCCGATAGCTCACCAGCATTTGATAGCCAAGATCGTCTAAATCTTGATATCCTCCAGTGCGAGAATTCATGGCTGGAAACACGGCGCTCCCAATTTGCAGGGCATTGGTCTGCACTTGGAAATTTTGCGTCTTGCCCAGATAGGCCAAACTGAGTCTCAGCGCCAGGGAGTAGAGGCGCTCATCCTGATTGTTCGCAAATAACAAGCAACGGCGGATAACTGCATCCGTATCGACTAAAAAGTCGCTGAAGCCAATTTGGGCTTCTGGCATGCTAGGGGGAGGTGGCACACTATTTTCATCCTCCCCCAATAGAGTAATAGCAACGACATTGGGAACTTTGAGCTGTTGGGCCAGTTCTGATGTGCCGGGGGGGGCGGGCAAATCCCGATAGATGTCGAGGCCAATCACGCGAGGATGGTAGTGTTGCAGGCTATTCAGCATTTTGGCGATGACAGCATCACTCAAGGGCCACTGGCGCTGGCGTTGAATATCTTCATCCGTAATCGTGACAATCAGCAGACGTGGATCCGGGCCAGTGCTGGGGCGCAATTGGATCATCCGATCTAAGCTCAGCAGTTCCAGAGATTGCCAGCCGCCCATTTCGCGGATGCCCACGGTCAAGGTGGTGACTAAGAGGCTTGCCAAAATAGTGGGATGGCTCATCCAGCGTGCTGTCATCCCCCCACCCCGTCTCATTGTTCTTGCCAAGGTCTTGTGGAAATCTGCCATAAAGCTATCTGTATATATAAGGAAGCTGACTGGCAACCCAGCAGGTGACCTAACTCAATAGTGTATTTTCTTGCGGGAAAATTAGAAGAATTAATTGAGTTTATCTATCGGGCAGCCATCTGCCTGAATCGCCCAATCCCATCCCTTAACCATCTATTTCGCCCTAGAAATGGGCGTTCGACAAGTGGGGATATTACGGAATGATGAAGTTTTATAATTTCATCTACTGTGCGATCCCAACAACCTACCTTGCTGCGGGCCGTTATTCCAACTGGGTCTGACCCATCACGCTCTGGTGTTTGCCGCCGCTCAACCAGAGGGTTATCCTGAAGGCGTATTGCATAAAGGGGACCGAAATACATGTGTGGAATCGTTGGGTATATCGGTACGCAGGCTGCGAGTGGCATTTTGTTAGAGGGACTTCGCAAGCTAGAATATCGCGGTTATGATTCTGCGGGGATTGCGACGGTATTAGAGGGCGAAATCCACTGTGTGCGGGCCAAGGGCAAATTGCATAACCTGGAAGAGAAACTGGCGGGGGAAATTAATCCCGCCCGCATGGGCATTGCCCATACCCGCTGGGCTACCCATGGCAAGCCTGAGGAATACAATGCCCACCCACACACCGATATGTCTGGACGGTTGGCCGTGATTCAGAATGGCATTGTGGAAAACTACCGTGACCTGCGGGAGGCGCTCAAGTCGCAGGGGTGTGAATTCCGCTCCGAAACCGACACCGAGGTCATTCCTCATTTGATTGCGGAGAAGCTCAAGGCATTGACGGCAGCAACGGCAGCCCCGATCGCAGGCACCTCTACTTTACTGGAGGCCGTCCGATTAGCGGTTCATGAGTTGCATGGGGCATTTGCGATCGCCGTAATTTCTGCGGACTTCCCCGATGAGCTGATTGTGGTTCGCCAGCAGGCTCCGGTCGTGCTGGGCTTTGGCCAAGGGGAGTTCTACTGTGCCTCGGATACCCCTGCCCTTGTGCCCTATACGCGCGCTGTATTGCCGTTGGAAAATGGTGAAATGGCCCGCATGACCCCACTGGGTGTGGAAATTTATGATTTCACAGGGCATCGGCTCAAGAAAAAGCCGCAAATGCTGAACTGGAACCCCATGATGGTGGAAAAGCAGGGATTCCGTCACTTCATGCTAAAGGAAATCTTTGAGCAGCCCGGTGTGGTACGGACTTGTTTGGAAGCCTATACGAATGCCGATTGGACTGTGGATGCACCCGACTCGCCGATTCGCCTGGGTCTGCCGTTGGATCTGTATGCGGATGTGGAGCATATTCAAATTGTGGCCTGTGGTACAAGCTGGCATGCGGGCCTGGTGGGGAAATATTTGCTGGAGCAGTTGGCGGGAATTCCCACAACGGTCCACTATGCGTCGGAGTTTCGCTACAGTCCGCCGCCGCTACAGGCCAACACCTTGACCATTGGGGTGACTCAATCCGGTGAAACGGCGGATACCTTGGCCGCCTTGGAGATGGAAAAGCTGCGGCGGGCGGACAAGCCGGGGGCAATGCGGGCGCGATCGCTGGGCATTACTAACCGGACCGAAAGCTCCCTAGGACGGATTGTCGATGCCACGCTGGATACCCATGCGGGGATTGAAATTGGGGTGGCCGCGACCAAAACGTTCATTGCCCAGTTGATGGCGTTCTATTTCTTGGCGTTGGATTTGACCTATCGTCGCCAAGCCCTCCCGAAAGTGGCGATCGCGAAAATTCTGGCGGGGCTGCAACAGTTGCCCTCTCAAGTTGAAATTATTTTAGAAAGTCAGGAACGCTACATTGAAGAAATCTCCCATGCCTTTGCGGAGACACAGGATTTTATCTTTTTAGGACGGGGAATTAACTTCCCGATTGCGCTGGAGGGTGCGCTCAAACTAAAGGAAATTAGCTATATCCATGCCGAGGGCTATCCGGCTGGGGAAATGAAGCATGGCCCGATCGCCCTGCTGGATGCAAAGGTGCCCGTGGTGGCGATCGCCGTTCCTGGCAGCGTCTTTGAAAAAGTGCTGTCCAATGCCCAAGAAGCTCGCGCCCGCGATGCGCAACTGATTGGCATCACCCCCATGGACGAGCAGGATGCTGCCGACACCTTCGATACCCTGATTCCCGTCCCCCATGTGGATGAAATTCTATCACCGATTGTGACGGTGATTCCCCTGCAACTGCTGTCGTACCACATTGCCGCCCGCCGGGGATTGGACGTGGATCAGCCACGCAATTTGGCCAAGAGTGTCACCGTTGAATAGGGCTTTTCTGAATCGGGTTTTCTCCCTGAACAACTGGACAACGCAATGGGCAACGCAATGGACAACTCAGCGTCTCTAGAACGGATTGGTTTCATCGGACTGGGCATTATGGGCAAACCCATGGTGCGCAACTTACTGAACGCAGGCTATGCCGTAGCCGTCTACAATCGCAGTCTTGGCCCCACGGCAGAACTGGCCCAAGCGGGGGCCACCGTGGCGATTTCGCCCCAAGCCGTGGCTGCCCAGTCCGATGTGGTGATCACCTGTGTTTCGGATTCACCGGACGTGGAAGCGATCGTTCTGGGAGAACATGGCATTCTCCACGGTGCCCGAGCTGGCATGCTCTATATCGACATGTCTACGATCGCTCCGGCGATCGCGCGCACCCTGTACGAGACTCTCCAGGCCAAAGGGATAGAAGCGTTGGACGCTCCCGTTTCTGGCGGCGACATTGGGGCGCAGCAGGGCACGCTGTCGATTATGGTCGGTGGCAATACCGCAGCATTTGAGCGGGCCTTGCCAATTTTTCAGATCCTGGGCAAAAATATCATCCACATGGGTGCGGCGGGGGCGGGACAGGTGACCAAAGCCTGCAATCAGATCGTCGTGGCGCTGACGGTGCAAGCCGTGGCCGAAGCGCTCACCCTGGCTAAAAAGTCCGGTGTTGATCCCGCCAAAGTGCGCTCAGCCTTGCTCGGTGGCTTTGCCCAAAGCAAAGTCTTAGAGGTTCATGGTCAAAAAATGCTCGACGGCAATTTTCAACCGGGCTTCAAACTCGACCTATTTCGCAAGGATATGAATATCGTGCTACAAACGGGGCGAGATTTGCCGTTGCCCTTGGGGGGCAGCAGTCAGGTCACGGTACTCATGGATGCTTTATTGGCCCAGGGCTATGGTCACTTGGATTTTAGCGCTGTCCTCAACTTATATGAAATGGTCGGGGGTTTGGTCGATTCCGAATCGATTCCACTCGCATAGCCCGATCGCTAGCCTATGCCCCCGCCAGCAGTGCTGCATAGGGAGTCTCGTGCAGGTGGGCTTTGCCAATCGAGCCAAACAATTCCAATTTTTCTGTAACCACGGCCTGCATCGCGGCGATCGCTGCTCCCGTCACATCCAGCAAATCCTGGGGTGGTTGGCCACAGATTTCAGCCTGCAGCACCTGCATGTATGCCTGCCGCACCTCTGTATTCACGTTAAATTTGCACACGCCCAAGCGAATCGATTGACTAATCATTTCATTGGGTAACCCCGAAGCCCCATGCAACACCAGGGGGATATCAATCAACTGCCGAATCCGGGCCAAGCGGGGAAAATCTAATCGCGGCGGACTCTTATACTCCCCATGTACATTACCAATGGTTACAGCTAACGCATCCACCTGGGTTGCCCGCACGAACTCCACCGCCTGATCGGGATCGGTCATTTTTGCTTCCTTTTCGGCGATGGTTAACCCATCCTCAGTGCCGCTAATGCGGCCAATTTCCGCCTCAACGATCCCGCCATAGCCATGGGTCAACCGTGTCATCTCCCGCGTAAAGGTCAAGTTCTGGGCATAGGGCAGCGGTGAACCATCGGCCATAATCGATCGCACCCCAGCCGCCAGCGTAGTGCGAATATCCTGGGCGGACGTGCTGTGGTCCAGGTGGACAGCGATCGGTACAGTGGCTGTGGCAGCAGCTTCGAGACAGAGCGCAATCAGGGGCGATCGGCCATATTTCAACGCACTCGGATGCAGTTGCAGCATGGCCGGACTGCGCCCCGCCTCCGCTGCATTGACCACCGCCTTGACCCCTTCCAGGTTGTAGACATTAAAGGCTCCGATCGCGTACACATGTCGCCGTGCGGTTTCGAGTAATTCCTGCGTAGAACTTAGCATGGACGCTCCAAAAGGATCGGGTACGGGGTGGCCTCCCAAATTCTCCCCCATTCCCCGCCTCTGTCCCAAGAACGTTATGATACGAATAAGTTAAGTTGTGTAAAGAATCACCTGAGAAATCCTTGACTACAACCTTACCGCCCCTCGAATTAGCACCGCAGCAGGCCGCTTGGTTTGCCCTTCAACCCCTCTGGCAGGGGGATGAAGCTGTTGTCCAGCGCGGCTTGCCCCACAGCCAACTAGCCCCGTCCTGGCAACTGCTCCTGCTGGGCGATGGCTCGCCAACGCGGCACCTGCACCTACTCACGGGGGAACCCACAGAAGTAGACGTGATTGATATGTCACCCGTAGGCATGGATTTGGACCATGCTCCGGCACAATTACAAGTGTTACCAGGACCACGGGTGCGGCGTCAGGTGTGGCTGCGGACCGCATCGGGGCAGCGGTTGGCCTATGCCACCTCTTGGTGGGAGGCTAGCCATGTGGATGAATATTTGCAGAATCGGTCGATTCCCATTTGGGCCAGTCTAGCCCACCTTCGCACGGAACTCTATCGGGATGTCCAAGGGCTCTATTATGGCCATTCTTCCGAGTTGGAAGCGGCCTTTGGTCAACCGGGTCCGTTCTGGGGCCGACACTATCTGTTTTGGCATCACGGCCAGCCCTTTACGCTGATCTATGAGGTATTTTCGCCGTATCTGGCCCGATACTTAGGCCCGATGCAGAATGATACGCCCTACCAGACGCCTTTGGGAAGGATAGGATGAGGTTAGTGAGGCATCAACTGCTGGATTCCCAGACTTCTGGGTTATCCTGAGCATTAGGGATGAGCTAAGTAAGCTCATTACAAACTTTAAAAACGGAGAAACTATTATGACTTGGCGCGGATCCGTCACCCCTCAAGATCGGCTGTTTGCGTGCTTGGTCTATTTGTTGCCCATTTTGGATGCATTGCCTTTTGGCCTGAGCTTCATGAGCGATTTTCTAGGGATTAACCCGATGGCGGTCTTGCAACTGCCGCTAGTAGGGCTTTATTACGCCCCCTTTGTGCCATTCATCGTGTTTCTAGTCTTATTCATGTTAGTGGTACAAAACACAAATATTTCGCATTTCATCCGGTTCAACACCATGCAAGCGATCTTGATCAGTATTGTGCTGAGCCTTTTTGGGATTATTTGGCAATACGTCCTCAGCAGCATTCTGGGAAATACCATCCTCGCTACCACGCTGTTTAATACGGTGTTCCTGGGAACTCTCGTAGCTGTCGGTTACTCCGTGGTCCAGTCTGCCTTAGGGCGCTATGCCGAAATTCCGACTCTTTCCGACGCCGTTTATATGCGAGTTCGGTAGGCTAAGGCCTACAGTTGAGTTCTTGTGAGTTGGCTTTTACAGTTTGGCAACGATCGCATTTTCCAAAAAGCCAATCCCTTCGATCTCGACGCGCACCTGATCGCCCACCTGCATGGGGCCGATGCCTTCTGGAGTCCCCGTGAGTACCACGTCCCCCGGCAGTAGGGTGATTGCCTGACTGATGTAGGACACAATAAACTCTGGCGAAAACACCATCTGATCAATGCAGGCCGATTGCCTTGGTGTGGCTTCATCATTCAAAAAGGTCTGCACTCGAGCTGCCGGACTAATTTCCCGCACGATCCATGGGCCAAGGGGACAAAAGGTGTCAAAGCCCTTGGCGCGGGTCCATTGCCCATCTTTTTTCTGTAAATCCCGCGCTGTGACATCATTGGCGATGGTGTAGCCCCAGATTTTTCCTTGAGCTTGGTCGGGGGTACAGTTGGTGCAGCGATCGCCAATCACCAGCGCCAGTTCGCCCTCATAATCAACGCGAGCAGATTGGCGTGGGTAGTAAATCTGACTGCCTGAGGCAATGACTGCCGTAGAAGGCTTCATAAACAGCAACGGTTCCGCGGGCACTGGCGTACCCATTTCGGCGGCATGGTCTGCATAGTTCTTCCCCACAGCCACAATTTTGGACGGTGCACAGGGAGCCAACAGCCGGTAGCCCTCAGGCAGCAGTTCCATCCCCGTGGGCTGTCCCTGCATCCAAGGCGGGGCATCTAGCACCTGTACCCCCCGACTCAGTTGCAACAGACCGTAATAAATGTGTCCATCCTTTGATTGAACGCGGACATAGCGTTGTGCCATAGCGAATATCTGGAGGTATAGAGCAGGACATGGAAGCGTAAATGACAGGGTGCGCTGGGGGCACCGTTGAGTGGCCACCGGAGAGCAATCAAAGCAATCAAACGAAGGCCCGATCAGGAGCGCATCACATTCTAATTCTTTGCTAGATTTGCACTGTCAAACAGTTTATGCAAGGGGGCTAGATTCCGCCCAAAACAGGGTAGGATAGTAAATCCTTGCTTCTAGAAAGTCCAAAGTGATTCAGGTGTGCTCGGCACTCGCCGATTTCCACTTCGTTGCTGCCAACTTTTGCTTTGAAGCCACTTAGTCCATAAGGAGATCCGACAATGACCCTTTACGAAACGATGTATATCCTGCGCCCCGACCTGGGAGACGATGCTGTGGATGCCGCCATCAGCAAGTATCAAACCATCCTGCGGGATGGCGGGGCAGAAATTTTAGAAACCCAGCATCGGGGCAAGCGCCGTTTGGCCTACGACATCAAGAAACACCGCGAAGGCATCTACATTCAGATGAACTATCGATCGCCCGGTGCCCAAATTGCCGTCATGGAGCGCGCAATGCGTCTGAGCGATGAGGTGATTCGGTTTTTGACTGTGACGCAAACAGAGCCGAAAGTGGTCGCTGAAGCCTAGAAAATTTGAAATTTTGGATTGCTTTCTAGGGGGGGGACGTGGAAAATGTACGGGAGTACTGGTTTTCTACGTCCCCTGTGGTTTGACTGGACATAATTTATGAAGCTCTCGAAGAAAAACTTGGCCGATCGCCAGGATCATGTTTACGATGCGATCGTGGTGGGTGGTGGTGCGGGTGGCCTGTCGGCGGGAATTTATCTCCAGCGCTATCTGTTGTCTACCTTGGTGGTAGAAAAGGGCCGGGGGAGATCGTTCTGGATGCAGGATTTGCGGAACTATCTGGGCCTGCCGCCCACCACGCCGGGACGGGACTTACTGAAACAGGGCCAAGACCATTTTCTTTCCCTGGATGGCGATTACCTCAATGCCTACGTCATCGACGTTGAGGATGAGGGAGATACCTTCGCCGTCACGATCAAGGTGGGCAAAAAAGACAGCCTCTTCACCACAATTCGCTGTAAGTATCTGGTGGCTGCCAGTGGGATTATCGACCATCTGCCGCAATTGGAAAACATGCAAAACGTGTTTGACTACGCGGGGTATAACCTGCATGTCTGCATGATTTGCGACGGCTATGAAATGGCAAACCGCCAGTGTGGGCTATTTGTGGACCGCGAAGGCGCAATCAATACGGCGTTTGTGCTCAACTGGTTTACGCCCTACATTACCGTCTTTACCCAAGGGCTGTGCGAAGTCAGCCCCGAACTGCGCCAAAAGCTCAAGGAGCACGGCTACCCGCTGATTGAAGCCCCAATCAAGCAATTCTTAGGCCACAATCACGAAATGACTGGCGTGGAGCTAACCGATGGCACCACGGTTGATCTCGATACAGGCTTGATTGCCATGGGATCCCGCTATTTTAGTGATTATCTACAAGGGCTAGATTTGACCTGGAACGGCGGCAATTTGGTCACGGATGGGATGTGTCGCACCTCGCACCCACGCATTTTTGCCCTGGGTGATCTCAAGGAAGGTATCAATCAAATTGCCATTGCTGTGGCCGATGGCACGCTGGCGGCTACCGCAATTTGGCGTGAGATTCGGCGGGCATCACCGCCCCGACTCTGGACAGAGCATTTGCCAACAGAGATTTCATCTTTTGATTCGGGATCTTCTGACTAGGAATCTTTTGGCTTGATCCCCCGGTCTTTAAACAAAAATGCCATCGGCCTCGGTGCCGAAAATAAGGTCATAGTCAAAAATTAAGGACTGCGGGTGGCGGATGATAGAGAAGCCAAAGCCCGTGGTAACTTCGGTGGTGAAGGTGGCGATCGCCAAAGCCACTAATTTTTTATCGCCAATCATTGGACGCTGCACAAAGTAATCCCGGCGGGCAAAAAATTTGTCTGCATCTCGGGGCACGACGATTTGGTTAATTTGATGGGTGTGCTGGATTGGCTTGATGTAAGTATTGAGGAATTCGTCCTGGTTGCGCTGCAAGCGGTAGAATCTCTCGTGCTCATACCAACTCATTTGAAACATCATCTTGATCAGTTCAAAGCCCAAAATGTAGTTGAACACACTGTTACGCTCCTCTGTGCTCATGACCAGTTTCAGCGCGGATTCCAGATACAAATCGGGCTGGCGGCGGGTGTCCTGAGCAGAATGAATGTAGAACTGCTTGATGTAGCTGCGCAGCCGTTTGGCGTCCAGTTCGGGAGCCAAGCGGAATTCTTCCAGGTACTTCTTGACCGTCCCCTGGGTGTCGCAATCGCTCAATACTTTCGTAACAATGCCATCCGCCGTATAGTCGTCCAAAAACTCCGCCCGCATGTCCGGGGCCGCCGCACACATCAAATGGCATAGCGACAGCACGTAGCGGCGCTCGTTCCATTGCAGGCCCTCGGCCCACTGGCGGACTTCGGGGGGCAGGGAAGCCAGAATATTGTCGGATGCGGTGGAAATTCCGGCACTATCGTCACGGGTTGGCGGCATGGGCTGATTCATGGGGAGGGTTCTCACTCCGAGACTGGCGTGGCCCCATGGCGCAGGGGATCGCAAAACCAATAAATTCCAGTGAGATGCATGGCTCTATCGTTCCCATCGGGTGCCCCTCCGGCTCTACGGCGCAACGAATAGACCGATTTAAACATCAAAGATTTAATTGAAATATTCCTTAAATATATTTAAGCCAGACGCAGATATTTTCTGGAACGGTTTGCGCTTTAGAATGGCAAACTAGCTGGAACCCCTGCGCCTTTTCTGTCGTGATCTATGACCTCTTTCCCTGATCCCTTGGCTTTCCCTGCTCCATCGGCGATGCTGCCCCAGGTTTTGGGGATCGATCTCGGAGGCACGGCCATTAAGCTGGGGCGGTTTGACGCAAACTTGCGCTGTTTGCAAGCGTTAACCGTGCCGACACCCCAACCGGCCACCCCGGTTGCCGTTGTGGAGGCGATCGCGGCAGCCATTGTGCATCTCGATCCCGACCACCAGACCCAAGCGATTGGCATTGGTACTCCCGGCCCCACGGACATTACCGCGCGGATTGCCCGCATTGCCATTAACCTAGTGGGCTGGCAGGATGTCCCCCTAGCCAATTGGCTAGAGGCTAAGACGGGCCGACCCACCACTGTGGAGAATGATGCTAACTGTGCTGGGCTGGCTGAATCGTTGATTGGGGCGGGCCAGGGCTATCGCAATTTGATCTTGTTGACCTTGGGGACCGGCGTGGGGGGGGCAATTATTCTGGATGGTCGGTTATTTGTGGGTCATCAGGGGGCAGCGGGGGAACTGGGGCTGATTACCTTGAATCCAGAGGGGCCGGACTGCAACAGCGGCAATCGGGGATCCTTGGAGCAATTTACTTCGGTGCTAGCAATCCAACGCCAGACGGGATGCAGTCCAGAGGAACTGGGAAAGCGGGCGATCGCGGGCGATCCCCAGGCGTTGGCATTTTGGCAGCAGTACGGGCGCAATCTGGGTGCAGGCTTAGCGAGCTTGGTCTATGTGCTGACGCCTGAAGCCATTGTTCTAGGGGGTGGAGTGAGCGCTAGTGCGGATTTCTTTTTTCCCAGCTTGCAGGCAGAACTGGAGCGGCGGGTGCTGCCACCGTCGAGAACTGGGCTGCAACTCCTGAAAGCCAAGCTGGGCAACCAGGCCGGCATGGTGGGAGCGGCTCATTTAGCCTGGAGCAAGGTGCTCAAGACGGATCCATAGTCGTAGGGACGTAGGGACGAGAACAGTGGCAAGGGAGGGGCGATCGTCTAGAGTGGTGGTTCAGACGCAGCGTTGCGGAACGAGAGTTGCTGGTTGCTTAAGCCGGGACGGGGAGATAATTGCCGAGGCACCGTGACCGGATAGACCGTCTTAGAGACGGAAACCGTGGGCAATTGATTCGGCGCTAAGGGCTGAGCCATAAACCGCGGATTACCCAGGGTTACTCCGGAGGTCAGCCCAGGAGCAGTCAGGCTAGGGCGGGCTTTGGCATCCGCGCTGCCGGTTAAACCGACATTGAAACTGCCCAGCGTCGTCCCTGCCGCTCCGATTTGCAGCGCACTCATAAATCGGGCCAGGGAATATTCCAGCTCTGTGCCGGGATCTAGAGCCAGCCAGCCCTCAGACGTTAATTGATGAAACTCAAAGTGCAGGTGGGGTCCTGTGGAGTTGCCAGTACTGCCCACACGGCCAATCACTTCCCCCTGCTTCACCACTTCTCCCGGCTTGACGAAAATTTCTGACAGGTGTCCGTAGAGGGTTTGTTGCGTGCCCTGGTTGTGGTCGAGGGTGACGCTGAGGCCGTAGCCGCCCAGGAAGTCGGCGATCGCTACCCGCCCCGCATAAGCTGCTAGCACGGGAGTGCCCATGGGTGCACCCAAGTCTGTTCCCGAGTGGAAGCGTTGGTCACCGGAAATCGGATGAATCCGCCAGCCAAAGGCAGACGTAATCGGAGCGGGGATCGCCAGGGGAAAGATCAGGCGCAGATTCCCATTACCGATTCTGCCGGGGGGCCGTAGCGTGCGGTTGTAAAAATACTGGACGTTGGGTGGGGCGGCAAAGTAAGCCTGCCCTGAGGCGGTGGTTTGGCCAACGCTGAGGCCATCGCCGCCAGTCAGTAAACCGGGCAGGCGAATGGACTGAGAGGACAGGGCCGTGGGGCGATCGCCACTGCGCTCCGTCGCTCCCACGGTGTAATGGGTGGTATCAATGAAGGATTCATTCGGGGCAACGGACGGTGCGGCCTGTGTCAACCCGGCATCGGGGGACGTTGGGAGTGCGTCCGGTGCCAAGGTCATCGTGTCCGGGACCGTATCGACTGGCAGCGCGGCGGCTGGGGGAGTACTAGTTGATGGAACATTTCCCTCCAGTTCGGCGGGACCAGCGGTCTGGGCCACAACGGCTGTCCCCCCAACAGTCCCACTAAACTTACTAGGGCAACACTTTGCCGAAGCAATAACCAGGACATCGGGGAGGATGACGGCAAAGGACCATTTACATTTGGATTCATCGATTCATCCTCAACGGGACAGGGATAGGGGCAGGAAAACTTAGGGAGATGATGGGAACAGTGTCACCTGGGAACGGGACTGTCGCCCGTTTGCCATCACACTGGCAAGAGAGCGGTTATAGCCCAAAATTGCAGCAATTCGGTTTCCTTCCGCACTCGTCAGATCAGATTCGGCATTAATGACATCGGTTTGTGTGCCTACGCCTGCTTGGAAACGCAGTCGGGCCAACCGCAGCGCCTCCTTTGCCTGTTCCAATGCCGTTGTAGTTGTTTGAATATTCTCAAAACTAGAACGCAAATTGGAGTAGGCTTGTTCCACTTCAAAGCGGACTTGGTCGCGGTTAGAAGCAAAGCGGTTTTCGGCAATTTTGGCGTTGATGTCCTGTTGGTTGGCCCGAGCTCTCGCAGCTCCACCGTCAAACAGGCTCCAGCGCAAATTGGTCGATAGGCTGTAGCCGTCTGCAATGCCAAGGGCATCATCATAGGAATCCAGGAAGTTGTACTGGGCTGCCAGACTAATGCGGGGACCCAGGGCAGCTAGAGCGGCCTTCCGAAGTTGCTGAGCGGCCTCGCGGCGCACTAATTGCTCTTCCAATTCAGAGCGCCTTTTGAAGGCGCGAATAATGGTCTCCTCTAACGAGGTTTCCCAGGTGCCCGCCAGTTGTACCGGATCCGCAGCGGCAAGATCAATGGTTGGAGCGACATTGATGAGGGCCGCAATTCGCCGCCGACTGATCTGCTGCTGGGACAGGGCGTTATTTAGAGACTGTTGGTCATTGGCCAACTTGACTTGAGACCGCAACACGTCGAACTTGGTGCCTAATCCAGCTTTCTCCAACGCCTCGGCATCCTTGAGACTGATCTTGGAGTTTCTGACCGCAGCTTCCTTAATCCGAACCACTTCGTCAGCCTGCTGTAAATCGTAATACTCGACTGTTACATCCAGGCGCAATTGCTCGAGGGTGCTTTCGACCAGCAGTTCCGCTGCCCGCACCTGCTTTTCAGCGGCACGAATCTGGGCGGAGCGTTGTCCTGAAGTAAAAACGTCATAGTTGACCGCCAAGTTGCCACTCAAATTCGTGGTGGCGATATCTTGGTTGGCCTGCCGAAAAAAGGAAGGTGTGGCCTCTTGGGCTTCCTGGGCCAACTGGCCACTGGCGCTGCGGGAATGGGTGATCCCGGCTTGTAGATCCAATGTGGGATAGAGGGCCGCTTGGGCTTCTCGCAAGGACGCACGACTGCTGGCGAGTTGAAGGTTTTGCTCTTCCAGGGTGCGGCTGTTTCGTTCTGCAAGCTCGATCGCTTGTTTCAAGCTAATCGGCTGAATGCCTTGTAGTTTGACTTCCTGGGCTTTCGTGGGAAAAGTGAGGGGGTTGGCCGGAGCATTCAAATATTCTGGAGCCACTCCGGGTTTGGCAGGTCCCACGGGTTTGGACTGACTGGGCGCATCGGGAATGCTGGGACTAACGGGCATGGGTGTTGCGGCAGGCGCACCCTGGGCCGGGGGAACAGCAGATGGTGGCGCATTCAGCGATCGCTCCAAGCGTTGCGAATCCTGAACAGGCAGGGGAGCGACCTGCCCCTTGGGGATCGTTGCCTGGGCTAACAGCACGGCATCAAACCCCTGATTTAAAGGCTGATCGAGAACAGGGGCCGCCAAAGATTCTGCCGGAGAGTTTGCCAGGGGCTTAACAGCCAGGGAACGCTCCGGAGTGGTGGTGTTTGCCCAGCTCGGGGCGGTCGAAGACCCCCAGGCCGCCAACATTCCCACACTCAAAAGTAAGACACGAAGAGAAGATCCCATAAATTCCTACCGATTTGCTGTCCAGAAACCTTTATACCTTGATACGACAAACTTATGCATAAATTGGGGGTCTCGGGGAGAGTTGTCTGGGGACCTTCTTATTGCAGAGCTTTGTTGCAGAGCCGCTTTGTAAATTTGCCAACTTTGTAAAGTTGCTAACACAATTCACAGTTCAGCCCAAACCATTATTACGCAAATTAAAGGTATGTTTCCAAATGTAGGAGTGTAAAGGCCCTGATCGTGAGATTGCAGGCTACAAAGAGCGTGGAGCTGGCGCGATTAGGCAAGCGTGTGACTCCACTGGGTGATGCATGACGGAGATCCGTACCACAGGCCGCTTCGGGGTGAGTGCCTTGCCCCTTCGATGGTTAAATTGTCCGCCCCATCGAGATGTGCAGCGGCGATCGGGGTAATGCCATCGCCCCAAGTGGTCCCGGTGCCCCCCGTGAGCTGATAGCTGCTGTAGGCCAACCATCCGGCCCAGCCACTCCCCCAGCGTTGCCCGTAGACGGCCCTGCCCGCCACACAAACGTAGTGCACATCGGCATGAAACGCACCGGGATAGGTGTGATTGACAAAGTTGAGATTTTTGAGGGTCCAGCGCTCCTGACTGGCGTGGGGCGTGCCCAGAGTAACTAATGTGGTCACATATGTGTGGGCGGACCAGACAGTCTGGGCATCGTCCACTGCGTGGATGGCGTAAGGCTTTGTGCCCAAATAAATCCGGGCAACCCAGCCCCCGGCGGAATGGCCAATCAGATTGATGCTGGATGCGCCAAATTGCTGCATGGCCTGATGGACAGTGTCATCCAGTTGCCGCAGGATAGGTGCGACCGATCGCCCACCCACAGTGGGTAGCCAGTCCTGCCAACGAAGGGGCACTATCAGCGTGGGATAGCCCTGCTCCTGTAAGGCATACTGCAAGGCTTGGTAATCCGTGGCCCCGGCCAAATATCCCGGCAAAATTACAGTGGGTAGCGGCATGGCGGTACAAGGAGGGTGAATGTGACACTTGGTGAATGTGACACGTCTCGGAGCAGTGCTAGGGATTGAAGAGGCTTAAGCCTAACTCTGTTGCCAGTTTTTCGATCAAATAGAGTCCAGCTGTGGGATTGCCAGCGGCATCCAATGTGGGGCTGTAGCAGGCGATCGCCCCTTCTCCTGGCACGATAGCTAAGAGCGCTCCACTGACTCCAGATTTGGTGGGTAGCCCCACCCGCACGGCATACTCACCGGACGCTTCGTATAAGCCACAGGTCAGCATAAGGGCATTGACCGTGCGCTGGATCGCCGGATTGGCGATTTGGGGCGTGGTTTGAGCCAATAACATGCCCAAGCGAGACAGGTCAGCCACGGTACCTGCAAGGCAACAGATTTGATTATAGGTATCTAGGGCTGTATCAATGTCGGCGAAATATCCAGCCTGGGCCAACAATTGGGCAATGGCGCGGTTCGTTTCATTCGACAGCGATCGCACCGAAGCCAGAACATCTTCATCAAGGTAGAGTTGGCATCCGGCAGTCTGATTCAGCCACTGCCGCAGAGTCTCACAGCGCTCGGCACCGGTCGCCCCAGGCAGCAGGGCTGCTAGGGCGATCGCACCACTATTGATCATAGGATTGCGGGGGAATCCGCGATCGGCGGAAAGCTGCGTCAGGGAGTGAAACGCCTGATCTGACGGCAACATCCCCACCCGCTTAAATACGGCAATCATGCCCAAATGCTCGAGCAAAAACAGCAGCAGCAAGGGCTTAACCACACTCATCAGTGGAAAGCTGCGATTAACGTAGCTAACCGAAAAATGACTGCCATTGACTAACCGAATATGAACCGCAAACCATTCTGGGTCGGCATCGGCCAATACGGGAATGTATGTGGGCAACTGCCCCGTCCGCGCCATTGCCCGAGCCTGGTGGGACCATGTCGCAATTTGGTTCTGGGTGAGAGCAGCCAGTTTGAGGGAGGGCAGAGGTCGCAAGTGAGAAGAGTCGATGTTGAATTAGGGGAAGAGTGATGGCGGGGGCGCTATGCCTTCGACGGATTGGCGGAAGCGCTCCACATCGTTACCGTAGGCGATCGGCAGAACGGTTTCGACGTTTTCGTGGGGGTTGGGAATAATGACCCAGGTTTCCACCGTACCGCCAAAGGTGTTTTCCGCCGCCTCAATACCAGCTTCCATTGCCCGCTTCACCTCGGAAATATCACCCCGAATATTCACGGTAAACCGAGCACTACCCGCCCGAATATAGTTCACTAGCGTGATACGTCCCGCCTTGACCATGGCATCCGCCGCTGCTAACACAGCGGGGAACCCTTTCGTTTCAATTGAACCTACTGCCTTTGGCATTCCTAATGTCTCCTAAACCAAAATCAAGCAACCCAAATTACAGCCCCAAAATCACAGCTCAGTAGTTTACCTGAGTGCTTAGTACCCTTGGCGGAAGGGCTCCACCTGGGGAGTAAACTGCATGTCCATAACCGCTTCGACGTTCTCGAGGGGGTTGGGGACAATGTACCACGACACCAGCATACCGCCCGGGGCCGCTTTATTGGCCGCTTCCACGCCTGCGGCGACGGCACGTCTGACTTCGCCCGTATTGCCGCGAACGGAGACAAAAAACTCGGCCCGCTCGGCTAGCGCGTAGTGAACTAGGGTAACTCGCCCAGCTTTAACCATGGCGTCCGCGGCGGCCAGAACAGGGGGAAACCCCGAAGTCTGAATTACTCCAACGGCAAGCGGCATAGCGATCTCCCAAGACTGTTGAACCGTATCGAGATTATTCTATGCTTGTTTCTGCGCATTTTCTTGCTTTCTGAATCCGGACTTTCTGTTTCTGGCAATTGTTTCTGGTTTCTGGCAATTGGTATAGCGCGATCGCCAGCTTTTGAACCGCCTGAACCGTTTGCACTGGCAGGCCCAGACCAAGCCATTACTGAATCAGGAGCCGAATTAGGGCAATAGGGAAACATGGGCCGACACGATTTTCCATCCTTCGGGGAAACGATACCAAGTTTGGCTTTGTCTGCCTTGGCGCGGGATGCCATTGATGGTGCGGCAGAATTCCAGGGTAACCGTAGCAGTCTGGCGATCAAAGGCTACCACTTGGAGATGGGCAATGTCACGAGCGAGGTTTTGGGGGGAGCGCTGTTGCCGAAAGGCTCGAATGGCCTCGATGCCATAAAGGTTTTCGGTGGCCCCAAAGCGCACTACGGCAGGATTGTGCCAAAAGAGCGCGTCCATTGTGTCTAGGTCATTGCTACAGAGGGCGATCTCGTACTGGTGATAAAGCTGGGTCAGCTCGGCGACAATATCCGGGTGGTTAATCTGGGTCATGGGTGGGAGTGTACGGGATGGAACGGACTAATGTTGGAAATCATCCTGAAAATCATGAATGTGCTGGGCCGTAATTTTCGGAGCTTCCAAATGGGGAACATGGCCACAGTGAGGAATCCAGATGAGCGTGCTGTGGGCGATCGCCTGCTGGATTTTTTCAGCATCGGCAGTGCCAAGGATGCGATCGTGATCGCCCCACAGAATGAGCGTGGGCTGAGTAATCTGGCGGATCCGCTGTGGTCCCAGATTGGTGTAGCCCCCACTTTGGGTAAAGGCAATCAGGGCACGACTCCAACGGGGTGATTGTAGATGTAACGCCGCACAGAGTTCAGCATCCGAGGTGACGAAGCGGGAATCATAGTAGGCTTGGCGGCTGACCCGTTGGCGGACCTGGGGCTGACGCAGAAATGCCGTGGCCAGGTACCCCAGTGGCGGAATGAGAAACTTGCCGATCGCCGGACCCAAGGCATAGCCCGCACTATCTAAAAGCACGAGCTGAGCCACGGCCTCGGGATAGGTCAAGGCAAAATCCATGGCGGCGGCCCCACCCATGGATGCCCCCACCAAAATCACCGGCTGTTGAATCAAGGTTTGCCAAACGGCGTGCAGATGGATTTTGATCGCGGCGGGATCAAAGCTTAGACCGGGGGGACGTTCGGTAAAGCCAAAGCCCAACAGGTCTACAGCCCAGGTTTCTTGGTGCAGCGCTAGATAGGGTAGCAGACGGCGAAATTCAAACACTGAGCTGTCGAAGCCGTGGACCAGCAAAATCGGGGTGCCGCCGGAGCCTTGGCGTACATAACTCGTGGCGATCGCCGCCGCCTGCAGTGGGGTTGGAATTGGGGCCTGAGTGATGGCCTGGGCGAGAGCAATAGAAGTCGGTTCGGTTAACTGGCTAACCGCAGAAGGCAGAAAATGGGCAACCATGCACAGAGAATCGCTGGGGTAAATGCTGGAGAGAAGATCGCAGCCAACAGAAATAGGCCATCTTGGGCTATTTCAGGAGGATGTACTGGCTCAAGATATGCTGAATCAGCATGTGCTCAAACACCCGTCACGGAAAAAACGGCCTCTAAAGACAAAGCGCTGATACAGTCATTGAATAGACTTCCTCAGCGCTTCGCTATATAAACTAAAACGGGCTAGGAGGGATTCGAACCCCCGACACCGTGGTCCGTAGCCACGTGCTCTAGTCCACTGAGCTACAAGCCCTTGCAGCAAGACTTAAATACTACCATACTCCACACATCATGCAACCGATTTCCTCAGATCAGTCTTTAGATCAGTCTCTGATCCCGGCCCAGGCTAGCAATGAACCAATGCCATCTCCACCCAATGCCCCTTTGCTCCCGCTGAATTCTCTGACCCATTTGGATGCACAGGGGCAGGCCCAAATGGTGGATGTCTCCGCCAAGCCGATCACAGGCCGACGGGCGATCGCGGCGGGCCAAATTCGCATGTTGCCCCAGACCTTAGCGGCGATCGCCGCTGGCAATGCTCCCAAGGGGGATGTTCTGGGCACCGCGCGCTTAGCTGGCATCATGGCGGCCAAACAAACCGCGCACCTGATACCCCTGTGCCATCCCCTACCGCTGCAAAAGGTGGAGGTCCACTTGACGCCAGACCCAACTTTGCCGGGGTACCGGATTCAGGCCGAGGTCAAAACCACGGCTGAAACTGGAGTGGAAATGGAGGCATTAACCGCTGTGGCAGTGGCGGCCCTGACGCTCTATGACATGGCCAAGGCCCTGGAAAAATCCATGTGCATTGAAAATATTCACTTGGTCTCTAAAACGGGGGGGAAATCTGGGGACTACGCCGCTTAGACCGATGGCACCCTTCGGCTCCGCTCAGGGTGCAACGGCTCCGCTCAGGGTGCAACGACTCCGCTTAGGGTGCAACGACTCCGCTTAGGGTGCAACGACTTCGCGCAGGGTGCAACGACTCCGCTCAGGGTTCTATCTTTCTATTCTTTCAACTTCGTTTCTTTTAAATTCGTTTGAAATAAGACTTTCGCTGGCTTCGGCTCCGCTCAGCCAGCGAAAGTTTTATTTTTGAAAATTGATTCAATGTTTAGTAAAGAATATTCGTCCGGTGCAGACTATACATCTGGTACATAGTAATGACTGAGAACTTCTTGTCCCCATCGCACGAGGGCTTCTGGGCCTTCCAGCATCAGCAGGTAGCGCCCTTGGCGCAGGTGGCGATGATAGATGTTGGCCTTACTGCCTTCGCCCCACAGCCCAAACAGAACACCGAAAACGGCCCCACACACGGCCCCAACCCCGGCGATCGCCATGGCTCCAAGCAGCACAAACCCCAATGGACTTTCTCCCAGGAGCAAGAACCCCAAAGCCATAGCAAACCCCAGCACTGCCCCATGGCAGGCAAACAACTGGGCTTGGCGGTGGGCAATTTGCAGCGGACCGATCAAGCCAACCCGGTCGGGGCTGCTGTAACCTTCACCGACAATGGCTAGGTTTTCTGGGGAAATACCGTGGTAGTGCAGCAGGCGATAGGCTTGGAATGCGATCGACTCACTGGGCAAAACCACAACCGCTAGATGGTTAGAGCGCCGTTTTGATGCAACCTTTCGAGGAAAGCGGGTAGTAGCCACAGCAATGAATTCAGCAACAGCAAGGTAAGTGACAGAGAGCAAGACTCAAGAAAACCCACTATCGCAACGTTGATAGCTTCATCTCAAGCATAGGGTAGATAAACGGCGTTGGGCAGATGAACTTAATAAATTCTTCAAGAATAGTCTCTGGGATCTTCCGGAGCCAGCAGCGCGAAAAGATTGCATGTCGTCCGTTATTCGGTCGATACTTGAGAGGTGACTGTTTAGCAATTTCTGGACCTGATTTGTATGCCTCCCCGTTGGCCCCGTCAACCTGATCGCAAAGATCCCGCCTTTCGGCGCTTAGATGACCGCATGAACTTTGCTACCCATGTGGCAGTGTTTGCTGCAGTGAACTCTGGGCTGTGGTTTTTCCGAAATTTGGGTGATTTGACTATGGGTCTTCCTGGCGGACTGCCCCAAACGCCCGTGATCACTAGTGTTTGGCTCAGTTTTCTAGTCGCCCATGGCGTATTTATTTTTGCCATTGCCCAGTATTCGGAAACGGAGGCGATCCTGGGCAGGAATACCACTGCGTCGGAAAAACCGGTGAAGCCGTCTCAGGATTAAGCTCCACAGTTGGTCCTTTAAACAGTTGGGCCTTTATAGGAGAACAGGTTATGGTGCGTAAAAGTTCGACGGAAACGATTGAATCTCTAGCAGCAGAAATTGGTGAGGCCGTTTACATTGACGTGGCCAAATGGCATTTGTATCTGTCTAATGCCCACCTGCATACGGTCCTCGCGGAGGCACTCTACCCTGTGTTACTCGACAATGCCTTGACCGAGGCAACGTTGACGCAGGTATTGCAAGGTATTCCGGTCAAGCTGGGCGGGGGCAAGCGAGAAGTGCCTCTAGCTGATTTGGTGCCCATGCAATGCCAAGTTGCCCTGATGGATGTGCTAGAAGAATTTCAGCGCAAGTTGTAGGGGGATAATAGGGACAGGATTGCTGAGGTGTTAATCACGGGTATTAGTCACGTGCCCTCAGCACGGATTGGTTTGAGAGCGTGGAAAAGCTGTTTCACTTGCTCCAGATCCTTGTCCCCGGGCGATCGCTCCACCCCGCTGGATAGATCAATGCCATCGGGTCTGACTAGGCTTAAGGCTGTTTGAACATTGTCTGCGGATAGTCCACCGGCCAGTAACCAGGGACAGTGCGGCCTAAACTGGCGCAACTGCTGCCAATCCAGCGTTTTGCCCGTTCCCCCAAACGCTGTTGGATGATAGGCATCTAGCAACAACATATCAACCTCAGCCTCGTAGAGAGTCGCCTGGTGCAGGTCATCTGGCTGCCGAATGCGCAGGGCTTTGATAATTTGGGTCCCCGGCGGCAGGTGCTCGTAAAGATGAGCGCAAAATTCGGGGGATTCTGTGCCATGGAGTTGTACGGTGTTCAGGCGACCTTGCTCCACTGTGACCCTAATTTGAGCCGGACTGGCATTGACGAACACGCCCACGCGATCGCACACCAGTTTTCCGGTTGCATCTCGGGGCAAAGCCTCCACGATTTGCCCAATCTGGTTGGAGGAAACGTAGCGCGGAGACTCGGAAACACAAATGAACCCTAACGCATCAGCACCCAGTTGGGCGATCGCCCGCCCTTGGTCAATCTGGGTGATGCCACAAATTTTGACGCGCAATCCCATGGCACTCACAATTCACAAAATACTCACGGATGAAACTTAACCTCTGCCCTGTGCCTTTGCTGCGACCTTTCTTAAACTACCTGTTAAGTGTTAAAACAAATTCGTCCGGTTTTGCTAGGAATTCTCACGCAGATTTTTATAATCCGTAGTGGGCTGAAGTCCGACTCGGCCCACTAAGTTTAACAATTTGTGAGGCAAAACCTGAATGAATATGTCCCTTGTGACGGTAGTCGCCCTGACCGCTAAAACCACCGAGTGGTCCCCTTCAATAGGATTAGTGATGTCTCTTAGCTGCTTGTTTGCAGTGGCGATCGGGCGGAGTGCGATCCAACAACGCGGGGTTGGACCGGCTCTGCCAGTCGAAGTACCAGCGTTGTTCAAGGGCTTTGGGGTCGCTGAACTGCTCGCTACCATGAGTTTTGGGCATCTGCTAGGAGCCGGGATCATTTTGGGCCTCAGCAATGCGGGAGTCCTGTAACACCGGTCCGGATTGCACCCCAATTTCACTGTAAAGTAGCTTACAGGTCCGGCTTACAGATCAGATTGTCAAATACTTACTGTGAAATATTGTGCGTCCCAGTGGCACATTTCACGCCTCCGACCATCTGATATTCAGGGTCGGGGGCGTTGCCAACCCCCGGTTGGTTAGATTCACAAACCATGGTTTGCACCCGCGGGTCTTCTGACCCGACGGCAACGAGTCCTGCGATGCTGGCATAGGCTTTGAGGCTGGCATTTTTGGCAGCCGCGTGCTGAATCACATAGGTGCCTGCTGGCGTACTGGGGTTTGCCGAAACTGTGTAGAGATAGTTATTGCTGACGGTTGGGATACCCACCCCGAGCTCTTCAATCTGGTCGGCAAAACGAGCATTTTCTAAAAAGTAAGCTTGCTGCGCCCGGTTGATAGTGCCCAGAGTGGTTTTGGCCTCCACTTGTTTGGCTTTGCTAGTTTGACTGAGGAAAGAGGGTAGGGCGATCGCCGCCAAAATTCCTAGAATCACAATGACTACTAATAATTCAATCAGAGTAAATCCACCTTCGGCTGTGTTTGTCCGAAACTGACGGAACTGTAACCCAGGCATTACACAAAGGCTCCTGATCGAGTAGGGAGTGGAGAAAAACGGTGGTACATGTCTATTCTTTCATCCAAATTCGGCGGAGTCAGGATAACTACGGCCAAAACCTCCGAGAAAATACGCAAACTTTATCTAGTATTTTGGGTGTTCATCGTAGCCACAAGGAAATTGCCTAGAGAAAAACACGTAGAAAACCGCGCAGAGAAAACCGCGCAGAGAAAACCGCGCAGAGAAAACCGCGCAGAGAAAATCGCCTAAAGACATGGGGCATTCTTTGCGCTATCCCATGTCTTTAGGCGGCTTTTGCGTCACATAGAGGCAGGATACGGGTTGCCCATATCCTGCGGGGATCAGGTCTTACTGCAGTGCCATCACAAACCCTAAAACTTCAAACCGATCCCAGCCTGAACTGACACCGCTGCATTCCCACTGTTTCGGTAAGCATCAAAAGCGATGATGGCGTTGCCAAACAGCACTAAATCACTATTGGGTAAGACATAATCAATCCCGGGTTGGAGCACAAAGCTCGTTTCATTGCCCACGGGAGTGGTGGTTTTGCCATTGACCAAGGAGGCCCCGGCCCCCAGGTAAAGATCCGTACGCCAATTGAGGGGGATATCATAGGACACCACCGGAACGATCGCCGTATTGTCTCCTATGAGCGCTTGAGCTCGGATCGAAATGGGTGCTTCGAGGAATTTGTAGCGCACAGCCAACACGCCAGAGGTCCGGCTGGGTTCATCCTGCCCGCCCTTTGTTAATCCCACGGACGGGCCAATACCAATGTAGCTGCCGTAGGCGGCCTGGGCCATGGCTGCTGGGGTATAGCCCAACCCAGCAATGCCCACCACAGTGCTCAGGAGCGCGACTCCGCATCGCCAAGCGGCGGATTCTTGAAGATTTTTAGCAACAGTTTTGAGGGGTGACATTTTCAATTTCTCCTGAACACCGGGGCGGTAAGGGCGAGTTTAATGATTAATTTAGCTTAATTTACAGCGAATGCAGCTATTTTATTCAAACACATTCGCTTTAAAACGTACCCATAACCCCCTACAGTTTGAACAGAATTTTCTGAAGCGGTTGGCGATAATTTCCCATGAATTGTGTTTCTAGATCGTCTCAAGATTGATTTCTAAAATTGATTGCTGAATTTTTAGTCTCTCAAATACTGAAAATTCCTCAAATGCTGGTCCCTCAAATCCTGGCGATGGTGTGTGATGTCTGATGCGCTTCCTCTGAACGATCGCTACCTTAATTTGATTAACCACATTGTCGAAACGACGCTGAAGGGACAAATTCGCTCGAAGGAGCAGGTCTATCAAATGTTAGTGGATGAGGTGGGTCCCGGCACGGGCGATCTGTTTACCCAATGTTTGCGCGATCGCCTGCAAGCAACGCAATTGGAATTGGCAGCGGAAACCAGCGAAATCCGGCAGGCGAAGGTAGGCCGTATTTTGCGCGCAATGCAAACCATTCAGGGCGAATGGGATCGCTGGCAGGCTCGCGATCGCGTCACTGATAGCATTGCTGCCACCGTGCGGTTAATTACCGATGCGGGCTGGGGGGAGCGTTTAGGAGAATTTATTCGGACCATTGACCCCAACCGTCCACAATGCCTCAGTGTGGACCAGGTGAAACAATTGGGGGCGTTTTTGCGGCAGCACTCTCAGTGGACAGCGGACAGCGATCTGCAACAGGATATGCAGCAGATTGCTGAGGGCATTGACCGGGGCCTTAGATCCTGGCAGCCGTTGCAGGACAATTTGGTGAGCTGGGTCTATGATCGGCCCCAGGAAATGGGATTAGGCACCGCCGATGCAGCCAATCCCTGGTATGTCTGGTCGAAATACCTGAAAACTCCTTTTTTGCAGGACCTGTTTCAGCGAGTTTATACGAACCAGCCCCTAGTGGAATTTCCCATGGGCCTGCAACAGTTTGGCGTGGCGGATTGGGTGGAAATGGCGATCGTTCTGCAATATCTTCAGCAGGGGGCGATCGGCTGGTTCGATCGCCTGGTGTACAGTGCCCGTTTGGAGCAAAGGCTGGCGGTTTCGACGTTTATTCTGTTCGCCATTATTTGGTTCCAACTGTCCTACGGGTTTGAGTCTGCCCCCGGTGTGACAAGCCAAAACCGGGGGCGCTTTGCCGAGAGTTCCTTGCATATGGGATTACAAACCCTGCGTGTTTTTGCCCAACGGGCGTATTTCCCCCTTTATGGCGGGGGATTTGCGAGCTTTCCGGCAGAACAATTGCGCCGTGTGGTGAATTACTTAGATGAGCCGTTAAAAACTGTGGCGGGAGTAAGCGAAAAAGCCCGAATCCTGACGTTAATGGGCTGTGCGGAACAATCCTACAGCCATCGCGATCGCGCCCAAGAGTTTCACGATGTGGCCCGAGAACTGGCGGTGGAACAGGGCGATCGCCTGTGCGAAATTGCCAATCTCAATCACCTGAGCCGGATTAACATGCTGCGGGCCGTCTATGCCGAGGCCATTCCCCAGGCCCAAAAAGCATTGATCCTCAGTCGGCAGGAGGGCGATCGCTGGGGACAAGCCAATGCCCTGATTAATCTGGGCCGTTGTGAAGTCTTGTCGGCGCGGCAGCAGGAGCAGGGAGAGATCGCCGTCTATACGGGAGCCATGGCCTATTTGAACCAGGGCATTACCCTTGCACTAGACTTGGGCGATCGCGCCAGTTTAGCGCTGGGCTATAACAGCTTGGGGATTGCCTATGTGCTGACGGAACAGCCCTTGGAAGCCCTAGCGCCTCTGAGGGCGGGGCTAAAAGTCGCCGATGCCTGGGGCGACCTTTATCTGCATGGTTCCGATTTGCTGTACTTGGGCGAAGCCTGCTACCGAATTCAGGAGTGGGATCGAGCCGTCTATCTGACGGCGGTTGGCATGTATTATCTCGATCGCGTGGCCTCCCATGAATGGCGACAGGCGGCGGGACTCCTCACGATCCTCCAAGGGCAAATGGGCGATCGATTTGCGATCGCCCTCCAGGAACTCGAATCCGAAATCGTGGCGGCAATTGGCCGCGAGGGCCTCGAACATATTCCCGTCCTGCTGGAACGGTATCGACATCCCGAGGAGTAAGGCCGTTGTGGCCCCATCGCCAACAGATCCAGTCAATTCAAATTCAAAGTCTACCCCTGAGGGCCTCTAGAGCGGTGCGCAGGGGGGGCGGAGAGTAGCCCAAACAAAACGCGATCGCGCTGTTGAGGGAAACATCTGCGGGTCGGGGGGCAGGCATGGGGACATCCCGCTGGTGGCAGGCGGAAAGGCGATCTGTCGGCAGGGCGAACACCTCAGCCAATAGACGACCAAAGTCATAGCGGGAAATCCGTTCTCTACCCCCGAGGTGCAAGCGGCCTTGTACAGAGGCCAGGGCCAATAACAGCCCTTGGGCGGCGGTCGTGCCACTGACCGGGGTCCGCACCTCGTCAAGGAAGAGCTGAAGCGCCTCGCCCGCTTGCAAGGTTTGGATAAACGGCTGCATAAAACTTTGGGCGGGGGGCGGGACCATGCCAAACATGAGCGGCATGCGACAAACCGCCGCTGAGGGATAGCGTTGCAAAATTTCCACTTCGGCTTGGGCTTTTTGCTCCCCATAGAGGCTCAGGGGGGAAACGGGATCGGTTTCTCTGTAGGGAGGCTGACGGCCATCAAATACTAGATCCGTGGAAGTAAAGACATAGGGAATCGCGCGATCGCTGCACAGGCCAGCGAGAGTAACCGCCACTGTCACATTCATCTTATGGGACTCGTCTGGATGCTGTTGGCACCAGTTGGGCTGGGAGTGGGCCGCTAGGTGGATAACGGCGTCCGGGCGCAGGGTTTGGAAAAGGTGCTGGAGGGCCGTAAAGTCCGTCAGATCGAGCCGCAGCACTTTGGTCCGGGGTACCACCACCGGATGACGCCATACCGTCCCATATACATCCCACTGTGGGGCGGCAGCCTGACACACATGCCATCCCAGAAAGCCACTGGCTCCAGTCACGAGAAGCTTTTTCATCGGTTTTTCATCGCATTGGCTCGACTCTAGATTTCACACGCAAAAGCCTATTTATCTTATTTAATTTTCCCAATTGTCCCCAAAAGTGTTAGAACATAAGAGCGCTATGTAAACAATTATTAAGAAGCGGCGATTGGGCTTCGTGCCGCAGCGCTCTACCCCAAGCCCGTTTTCTGGGATTGTTTTGAGTAGCGGCACATTTCAACCTTCTCACAGCGTTGAGTCTCAGCTCAGTTTCACCCTGTTCATATATTAGGACTAGCGTACTATGGCGACTCCCCAACCTACTGTTTCTCCCAAGGCCGATACTCCCAAGTTTGGCTTTAGCCAATATTCTGAACAACTCAACGGACGCGCCGCCATGATTGGCTTTGTCTTAGCCTTAGTGATCGAATATGCAACGGGTCAGGGCGTTTTGTCTTGGCTTGGTTTGGGCTAAACCGTTTGCCTTGTCTGGGACCTTGTACAAGGCAGAGTTTGATTGATTTTGGATGGGTTCGATGTCTTGACTTGTACAACCCTATAAATGGCCAGATAACTGTTGAGAGATGTGAGCGATCGCATCTCTTTTTTCATTTTTTCAAGAACCCTCATGAGTTTTCAAGAACGCTCTGCCAGCGGCATCAGCATCCTTGGCACGAACAAGAAAACGCCCTGCTTTTAGAGACGAGTCGGCGAAATTGGCGATCGCACCGGCAAACAACGCGATAATCTGATAAAGAGCGGACAGTGCACTCATCCATCCACGCTCTCCCCCTCAATCTCTCTTCCTTACTCACCCTCTCTCCCTATGTTTGACGCGCTTGCTGACCGCTTAGAAGGAGCCTGGAAAACGCTCCGAGGCCAAAATAAGATTTCGGAAACCAACGTCAAGGAAGCGGTGCGAGAAGTCCGCCGTGCCTTGCTGGAAGCCGATGTCAACCTGCAAGTGGTCAAAGATTTCGTCGCGGAAGTAGAGAAAACGGCTCTGGGAGCCGAAGTCCTTTCGGGGGTGCGCCCAGACCAGCAGTTTATTGAAATTGTTTACAACCAATTGGTTGAGGTGATGGGGGGCAGTAACCAGCCCCTAGCGCAGGCCGATCCGGCCCCGACGGTGATCCTGATGGCGGGCTTACAGGGCACGGGGAAAACGACGGCTACGGCAAAACTGGCACTGCATCTGCGGAAGGAAAATCGCACGACGCTGCTGGTGGCTACGGATATTTATCGGCCCGCGGCGATCGATCAACTGCTGACCCTGGGTAAGCAAATCAATGTTCCCGTGTTTGAACTAGGTCGTGACGCCAATCCGGTGGAAATCGCCCGCCAAGGCATTGAGCGGGCCAAGGCGGAAGGCGTGGACACCGTGATCATTGATACGGCGGGTCGTCTGCAAATCGATGCATCGATGATGGCGGAACTGGCCCAAATTAAGCAAATCGCCCAGCCCCACGAAGTGCTGCTGGTGGTGGATGCGATGACTGGGCAGGAAGCCGCTAGTCTGACCCAAACCTTCCACGACCAGATTGGCATTACGGGTGCCATTCTCACCAAGATGGATGGCGATACGCGCGGGGGAGCGGCACTCTCGGTTCGACGAATTTCCGGGCAGCCGATTAAGTTCATCGGTGTGGGTGAGAAGGTCGAGGCGCTACAGCCCTTCTATCCCGATCGCATGGCTTCCCGCATTCTGGGCATGGGCGACGTGCTGACCCTGGTGGAAAAGGCCCGCGAAGAAGTGGACATGGCCGAAGCTGAGAAGATGCAGGAGAAGATCCTCTCGGCCCAATTTGACTTTACGGATTTCATTAAGCAAACCCGCTTGTTGAAAACCATGGGTTCCCTGGGCGGCATCATGAAGCTGATTCCGGGCATGGGCAAGCTGGATGATAGCCAGTTGCAGCAGGGTGAAGCCCAACTGAAAAAAGCCGAAGCCATGATTGGATCGATGACAGTCATGGAGCGCAAAAATCCCGATCTGCTGTCCAGTTCTCCCAGTCGCCGCCGCCGGATTGCCAAGGGGTCGGGCTATGGAGAAAAAGATGTCAGCGAGCTGGTGAGCAATTTCCAGAAAATGCGCAACATGATGCAAATGATGGGCAAGGGCCAATTCCCAGGGATGCCGGGAATGCCGGGAATGGGTGGGATGCCAGGAATGGGGGGAATGCCGGGAATGGGCCTACCGGGGAGCGGGCATCCGCAACCGGGGCACCGGGGCTATCCGGGAATGGGCGGCGGTGCAAAGAAGAAAAAAGAGAAGAAGAGAAAGGGCTTTG
>CAVYAN010000122.1:0-60842 GCA_963766075.1 uncultured cyanobacterium
TAAGCTAATGGATCGGGTCGGCAGTTGCGCTAGGAAAAGGGGGCAAGACCTGCGGTTTCGCCGGCGACTCGCTCTATAGTGGTAAAAGTTTAATATTAGACACGCACCTGTCAAAGACTGGGTAGACCATGGATACGAAAGCCTTTAAGCGATCGCTCAATAATTCTGAAAACTACCACCGCAAAGGATTTGGGCATGAGGATGAAGCCTCAGGGCAGATGCAGTCCGAATATCAAAGTTCCTTGATTCAAGAAATCCGCGCAAATCAGTACACTCTCCGTCGGGGCGACGTGACGGTGCGGCTAGCGGAGTCCTTTGGCTTTTGCTGGGGGGTGGAGCGGGCGGTAGCCATGGCGTATGAAACCCGCCAGCATTTTCCCTCGGAACGCCTGTGGATCACCAATGAAATTATCCACAATCCTTCGGTGAATCAACGCCTGCGGGAGATGGCTGTAGAGTTCATCCCTGTGAACGCTGGACAAAAGGACTTTTCCGGGGTGACCACTGGTGATGTGGTGATTTTGCCCGCGTTTGGGGCCAGTGTGCAGGAAATGCAATTGCTGAATGACAAAGGCTGCACGATTGTTGATACGACCTGTCCCTGGGTTTCTAAGGTCTGGAATACGGTGGAAAAGCATAAGAAAAATGCCCATACCTCGATTATCCATGGCAAGTACAGTCACGAAGAAACAGTGGCGACCAGTTCGTTTGCGGGCACCTATCTAATCGTGCTCAATCTGGGTGAGGCGGAATATGTGGCGAACTATATTTTGCAGGGGGCGATCGCGCGGAATTCCTGGCCAAGTTCCCCAAAGCGCACTCGGTCGGTTTTGACCCCGATCGCGACCTGGAACGGATTGGGATTGCGAACCAAACGACGATGCTGAAGGGGGAAACCGAGGCGATCGGTAAACTGTTTGAGCGAACGATGATGCGGAAATATGGCCCAAACCAGTTAAATGAGCATTTTCTCAGCTTTAACACGATTTGCGATGCCACCCAGGAACGGCAGGATGCCATGTACCAACTCGTGGATGATGCCATTGATGTGATGCTGGTGATTGGGGGCTACAACTCTTCCAACACCACCCATCTACAGGAAATTTCGGTGGCGCGGGGCATTCCCTCCTATCACATTGATTGTGCCGAACGGATTGGTCCCGGCAATCGGATTGAACATAAACCTCTGGGGCAAGACTTAATTGTCACCGAAGACTGGCTACCGGATGGGGCGATCGCTGTGGGGGTGACTTCGGGAGCCTCTACACCAGATAAAGTTGTGGCTGATGCTATTGAGCGTGTTTTTGCCCTCAAAGCGATCGCCCACCAGTAGATTTTGGACTGGCGATCAAAATCCGGCAAGCCAAAATCCGTTAATCCAAAATTCTAAGAGGTGCGTCGCGTTTTATAACTCCGCCGCCGCATGAGGAAATCGGGCAAGTCTAGCTTCGTCGATTGGTTCTGCGCCGAGGAAACAAACAGTTCTGGGCTGCCCGGTTCTAGGCTGGCCTCGGGGTTATCCTGCAAGCTGGCTAAGATTTCGAGGATTTCTCGATTTCCCTCGGGCAGGGCATGTGTCAGCAGCTCACTCAGATGCTGGACTTGACTGCGATGGGCCTCGTAGCGGTCTTTCCAATGCTGCACAGCGGTTTGGTATTCGGTGGACTGCTGGGCCTGTTGAAGGATTTGTTCCTGGAGGTCGGCAGTTTGCCGTTCCAGGGTGGTGATGCGGGCCTGTTGCTGTTCTCGTTCTTGTTCGAGCTCGCGGTTGGCATGTTGCAACAACGTGTGGATGCTGATCTGTCGCGCCATTTCGGTTTCCAGGTCGGCCAATTTGGCTTGGGCGATCGCCCATTCCTGCTGGGTGGGCAGAGTGGACTCTAGCGGGACTTCGGTCAGCGCCGCCTGGGGTAAGGCCGCAATTTCTGCTTCCAGTTCCCCTGCCCCTGGGAGTCGGTGGAGTGTGCCTTGGGTTTGCTGGAGGGCCTGCTGCAAGCGGATTTCGAGCTGATGGAACAGGGGTGAGGGATCACTCGTTTGCTGGGCAAGCTCGCGCAGTTCCGTGAGGGCTTGGTGTAACCACACACCCAAACTCGCCGCAAACACCCGCGCAGACAATGATTCGGCTTCCAAAACCGCCATGCGCTGCTGTTGCGCGCCAAACACAGACGGCCATTGGGTATGATCCTGCTCTGGCAATTCGGCAGGCGGCAACGCTTCGGATCCGGGCGGCAGGCCAATGCGCTCCTGCTGCTCCGCTAGGGCCTGTTGCAGCGTGCCTAAGCGCTGCTTCAAATGCAAAATTGCTTGCTGCTGCACATTGGCTGTTTCCTCGGTAGCGGCCAAGTGGGATTCGAGGAAACTTTGATCAATTAGCTGCGATCGCGCCTCGCGCAAGGACAGGAGCGACTCATCCAGCGCTTGTTCCAGATGGCGGATGCGTTCACCTTGATGGCGGGTGACGGTTTTTAGTTCTGTCAACTCAGCCCGATCAACGGCCATCGGATCCTGCTGCTGATCCAGGGCCAGCGTCGTTGAACTATCATTCACTGCGTTCGGTTCAGTCATGCAGACCCCCAAAACGTGCCAAGCTGGGACTCTAAACCCTTTTTAAACCCTTGCCTAGGCGATCGCGTGCCGGAGATCGCTACTCCGGCTCTAGTGTCCCGGCGTGCGGTGCCACAACCGTGGCTAACAAAAGCGGATCCAGGGCGGGGCGATCGCTCTTGACTGGCTCAACGGGCTCAGTCAGCGCCGAATAGCCTGATTCAGTTGCCCGATTCAACGACCACCGATAGTCGATCGCCACGCGCTGCCGTTCACAGGTTTCCTCGATTTGTTTTTGCTGGGCCATTGCCTTACGCAAGGTGATGATCAACTGTTGTACTTGGTCATGGATCGAGGGTCTTTGCCCTGTCGCCAGGTGTCCTGCAGCCAGCAGACTTTGCCGCTCCAGCAGTTGCAGCAGCAGTTCATAGTGAATATGGGAAGGAAGGGGGATCGGTTCCATGTCTGTGAATCTACTCTAGGGGAATGAATCGCGGGGGGTTTGTCCAGAAAGACTTAACCATTGAGCAACTGGGTTAAGGCCACCCCAGGATCCGGTTGCTTGATCAAGGACTCGCCAATCAGGACGGCGGTAGCACCAGCAGCCGTCACCCGTTGCAGATCAGCCGGAGTATGCAGCCCTGATTCGCTGACGAGCAAAATGTCCCGCGCTTGAAATTGATCGTGCCGCTGGGCCATCAGATCACAGGTCGTTTGGAGATCGACGGAAAAATCCTCCAGATTGCGATTGTTAATGCCAATCAAATCGACTCCCTCAAGGGCGAGCACGCGGTCCAATTCCTCCAGCGTATGGACTTCAATCAGGGCCGTCAAACTGAGGGTTTTGGCAATTTTGAGAAAATATTGCAAATCCTTGTCAGACAAAATGGCGGCGATCAGCAGGATGGCATCCGCACCACTGACCCGTGCCTGGTACATCTGGTACGGATAGATAATGAATTCCTTACAGAGTAAGGGGAGCTCCGTGATGGCTCGAATCAGGGACAGGTTGTCAAAACTGCCTTGGAAGAATTTTTCATCGGTCAGCACGGATAGGCAGGTGGCTCCGCCGCGCTCGTAGGCTTGGGCGATCGCCACCGGGTCAAAGTCTGCCCGAATCACGCCTTTGCTGGGAGAGGCTTTCTTGACCTCGGCAATCACAGCGGGGTGAGACGTGCTGGCGCGCAGTGCATCTCGGAAAGGGCGCGTGGGGGGCAAATCCCGAACTTTTTTCTGCAAGTCCAGCAGGGGCACCCGCTCGCGCATTTTGTCCACTTCGACTTCTTTCTGCCAAACAATTTCCTCTAAAATGTGGCGCGGAGCGGCGTGAGGCACCTTAGCCTGATAGCGAACCTGCTCGACGGCAATAACGGGATTGGGAGAACGACGACGAATTTCCATGGACCTATGCAATAAATCACTCAATGTGGGCAGGGGCGATCGCCCACCCAATCAGCCTAACGTATGTTCTGGCAGAAAATGCAGATCACTGGAGAACACCAGGGAATCAGACGAGAAAATCTCCCCTTGAAGAAGTTCACTGGGAGAAATTCACTGGGAAGGAGTTCACTGGGAAAAGTTCACTGGCGTGCCCCGTCCACAAAGTGTTCCATTTACACTTGCGTCAGATAATGCGCTAGATAAATCATTGCCTGAAAGAGGCATCAAGTCCCCGCTGGCTTGGCGACTGGCCTGGCGACTGGTCGTGCAGCGGGGATTGGGGCTGGGCCTTGAGCAACTCCTGCCCGTTAACCTGATAGCTGAGGGGCAAATTGTCTGGATTTTGGTTTTGGCTTTGCGTTAACCATTGGGGTGGATTGGCTAGGGTGATGGAGGCCGCGCCATTGGGTGTCACCTGGTAGCTCCAGCGCAGTTCCGGACACACCGCCGAGGCCGCCAACCCTGGGACCGTCTGGGGCACCTGCCGCGTTGTGAGAATGATTTGCTTGACCAGGGCGACCTTTTGGCTGAGTTCCCAGTGAATCTCCCGTTTGCCAACTTTGTACCACTGGCTCAGAAAGCTGCCGCTGCCCTGCCGCCCTAGAACGTTCCACCAGGCGAGCGATCGCTCCACCGTCCGAGCGGCAGCATCCGCATCAAAGCGGCAAATATTCGGCGGTGGCAGGGTTTGATACACCTGCATCGTTTGCTGCCAGGTATCCGTCGCCGAGAGGGTGAAGTAAGGCTGCTGAACGGGTTGCAAGATTTTTGCCAAAGGCGAAACCGTGATTTCGGTGGCGTTCTCGACCTCTTGACTAAACTCTTGCATGGTTTGAACCCATTTCTGGTCAGGGTAGTCTCGAATCGTTTTGAAATTCATGAATGCTTCTAATCTCTGGGCATTCAGAAAAGCGGTATGGGAATCAGGTGCGGCAAGGCGCTGTTGCCAGTTGGCGGGCAAGCGATTGAGCTTTCGCAACACCCCCGATTGCACCCGCGCCGCAATGATCGCCACTAACTGGGAAATTAAATCAGGGCGCTGGCCTAGGGCTTGGTTCAATTTCACCGAGGCGGCTAGCCCTTCAAAGGCTTCTGGCGATCGCCCCAAACGCTGGTTTTCCAGCGCGTTGAGTAGTAGCACATTGTGTAAATTCATTAGGTTCAGAAAACTGGGTAACGCCGTGCTCGAATCTATTTTCTGAACATCAAAAAAGTCCCATTGGGGTGCGGATTGGGTTAAAAGATGCGTTTGGATGGCTGCTATGTCAGCTTGATGCTGGGCTAAATAGCGCCGAATCGGAGCGGGGGGAAGTGCGATACGATCCGAGGGCTGTGTAATCTGAGCTTTTACGTAATCCGAGATGGATTGACGCACCGCTGTATAGGCTTTTGCCGCTGCCGGATCGGGGGGAATTGGATTTTGGGATTTATAGTCTGATATCAAGGTGTTTAACCCCAATTTGGCACGCAGTTGCTCCAGTTTCAAGGCAGAAGCATTGGCGGATCGCGCCGGATATTGGCGGGCAAAGTCGTCCAACGCCTGCTGCACTTCGGCTTCTTGACGGGCAGCGGTTCCATATCCAAAAATTCCCCAAAGGGCCAAACTGCCCAAGACCAAGGCATTGGCGATCAGCAAAAACCGCACCGTCGCGTTGGATCCCCAGGCAGGCAGCTTGAGGGATGTCAGCCTCATCGATGTCAGCTTCATGGCTCCACCTCCTGAGTGTCAATGGCCGCAAAGTGTTCTAATAAGAGGCGGTGAATGAAAATATACCCGCCGCCCACCTTTTGCAGCAAAATGCAACTGGTGGTGTAGTCTAAAAACCGCGCGTAGTTCCAGGGCGTCACCCGGTTCCCGTAGAGCACCAACCGCAGCAGCAGATGCTTCAAACAGGCCAGACCGGGACCAAATAGCCCAAATAGCAATCCCAGAAACGCCCCGGCGATGACTGGGGTGCCGAGCAAGCTGGAGGTTAAGCCCAGCCCGATCGCGCCTATCAGACTTTGGATCCCCATATTTTTGACCGATTCCCAGATCCCCTGATTGGGAAAAGTCGTTGTGGTCACTTGGGTACCGCTAAAGCCCCCAATCAGTCCCCGAATCACCCCACCAATCAGTTGGAAGATTAAGGCCAGGGTCAAGCCGTTGGTCAAGGCCAGAAAACTGCCCACCATCAGCCGATGTGCCCAGTTAAGGATAGAAGGGCTGAGGGTGGTACCCCCGATGGACTCAAAGACGGTAAAGCTAATCTCTAAGCGAAAGGCGTCAATCATGCCGATCCCCAGTCCGGCGCAACCGCCAAAAACCAGACCCCATTTCATGCCATTCAGGAACTTTCGCCGCGCGTTCTCCCAGGACCAAGGCCGGAGGGCAATGGGGTGAATGCGATTGTCTACAAAGGCAGCGCCAATTCCCAGTAGCGCGGCGTACCAAACCCCATCTAATACCCCCAGGAGTGGCTCGTTGGTCATTAGAGTGGTCAAAAATGCCAACATAACGCCACTGGTTAGGCCAAAGAGCAGGCGACCCATTGGGCTAAACAAGCGGGGACCAAGACTGATGAATATCAAGGTCCACAGCACTCCCGGCACGAGACTTAAAGGTATGCTGACACTCGGCACGATGTGTTGGCCCAGTAGTTTGACCACCCATTCGGAGGTAGGCAGATACAACAACAGCGCCACGGACCAAAAAATTATCCCGAATCCAAACTGGTAAATCCAGGTTTGCGGTGGACCCGGCAACCAACTGGGCTGCATGTGCTCAATCAAAAATACGGTTTGGGATTGCTGCTGCATCTGTTTGGCCAAATGGTGCAGCCAGTGTTTTACCTGGGCGGGCGGGTAGATCTGGGCGTTGCCTCGGCGCTGCAACATGCGATCGGCATATTGGCTGAGGAGATGGTGACGACTGTCTTCTAAGCTACCCGTAGGCATGTCGGCGAGTTTCATACCCCGATAGGCAACGGTCATGATGCTGAGCATGAGCGGTGACTTGGCCAGCTCTTGCAAGGCGGGATCGGATTGCATCAGGGTGCGAATGGTGGCGAGGTCTGATCCCGATTGCTGGAAAAAGCGATCGATCTGGGTCAAACTGAGCGGCTGGATAAAAATCGCAGCCTGACATTGCAAGCGATTCGACAGGGCCTCGTAGTCCTTGATGCGGCTACAAATGACTAGGTCGGTGCCGGACTGCTGGCTGAATTGATTGAGCGCTTGCACACAGGCATCGCGGCGATCGCCCTGCACTTCATCCAAGCCATCCAGCAAGAGCAGTAATTGTTGGCCCCTTTACCCAGTCCGCGCCGGTTTGCTTCGGGACTTGGTATTTGGTGGTGAGTTCTTCGATCAGCCATTGGGCGATCGCCTGTTTTCCCCCATTCCAAGACGACAGGTTAAACACCACCGGCATGAGCTGGTCGATATCCTGTTCGGCCCGAGCAATCAAGTCACGGGCCAGTTCCAATAGGGTGGTGGTTTTGCCGGAACCGGGTTCGCCTAGGATCAGCAGCGATCGCCCCGCGCCCATTTGATCAAAAAGCTGGGTCAGATCGGTGCCTGCGGGAAGCGATCGCGGTCCGGACTGGCCCGTTTGCCAGCTCATATCCCAAGGATGACTGACCAGATCGGCTCGATCCTCCAGCCCCAAGTCGAGTAAAGCCTGCCCGTGCAGGGACTTTTCTAGCACGTTCTTCACCCAAAAATTGTTGACTTTGCTGAGCAGGGCCTGACGGTTGCGGTATTGCTGGGGCGTCAACCGCCGCAGGCTGATTTCAGCGGCTTGGCGATCGGCCTCCACCTGCCGACTGGTTTGGATATAGGTTTTTTGCAGTGGGGTGGGCAGTGGCTCTTTGTGCACGGCCTGGTGAAGCCAGGTTTCGGCAGCTTCCAGATCATTGCCCCGCAGCAGAAAGCTCTCATCCCGCTGGTGACTTTCCCATTCCCGTGCCCGCACCAGCAGCCGAGTCTGACTGCGGATATGGTCCAAATCCGTGGCGATCGCCGTCAACAGGGTCTGCAACCCTGCATCAAAGTCCCGAAAGAAAATCCAGTTCAACCGGGCCAGTTCGGGATGGACTTGCTTCGGGTCCACATCCTGCCAGACAACGGGCACGAGGCGCTTGCCATGGGCGATCGCATGTTCCAGCTCTTCCTGACACACCACGGACTGGAGCGAATTGGGACTGAGGACAAACATAAAACTGTGGGTGGCTTCAATATTGGTATAGATTTCCTGCCGCCAATCGGCGATCGCCGGAATCTCTTCCCAATCCACCCACACGCCCTGTCCAGCGTCCACAAGGGCGGTGTAGAGATCGCGAACAAAGGTCTGATCCCGGCGGGAGTAGGAGACAAAAATATCATGCTCTCCACGGGCTGTCTGGGGGTTAGGGCGTGAGGGAGCATCCGTCATCGCTGTCGGCTCCTTTGTTCGTAATCAGGGGAAATAAACTATAGCAGAGAAATAAACTATTAACGGATCACGCAGTCCGCGAAAAATTTAGTCCGCGAAAAATTCGATGCTCATTTGCACATATCGATAACCCAGGTTAAACCTGTTCCATGTGGATGACACAATTCATCCAGGATTCTAATTGGGCATTCCAGACCTCAATCAATTAGGAGATCCCCGGATTCTTTGAGAATCCGGGGATCTGGTCTGTGCGGATGATTTAGAACGGCATAGCTAACCCAGAGCGATGCCGTGAATCATCCTAGGATGCCCTTAAGGTGCGGTGTGGTTAAGGATTGAGGCTGATGTCGCTATCCTTTAGAAGGCTTTTAATGGGGTACCAGTGCCCGCTTGTATGCCTCTTCCAAAATTTCCGAAAGGGTGGGATGGGTGTGGACCAGGAAGGCCAAATCTTGGATGGACTGGCGCTGGGCGATCGCATTGGCCGCTTCTTGGATCAAATCTGCCGCGTGCAGTCCAAAGATATGCACCCCCATCAGTTCCCCGGTATCGGTACGGTAGATGATTTTGGCAATGCCTTCGGTTTCGCCTTCGGCGATCGCTTTGGCGTTGCCCTTGAAGTAGGTACGGGCGGTACTGATGGTGAACCCTTCAGCCGTGGCCTTTTCCTGGGCGGCGGGTTCCGTCAACCCCACGAAGCTGACTTCGGGATGGGTGAAGGCGGCAGCGGGAATGCTGAGGTGATCGACGGCGCGGGGGCGATCGCAGATCGTTTCCACCACAGCAATGCCCTGGGCCGAGGCCGCATGGGCCAGCATCATTTTGCCCGTCGCATCTCCAATGGCCCAAAGGTGCGGCACGGTCTGCCCGTCTGCCAGTACTGCCATATAGTCATTCACGGGAATAAAACCGCGCCGATCCAGTTCCACACCCACTTTTTCCAGGCCCACATCCTTGGCCATGGGTATCCGGCCCGTGGCGATCAAGCAAGCATCCACTTCCAGGACTTCCACAACTTCCTTGGTCTTGGCATCGGCCAGTTCAATCACCACGGGAGAGCCGGGGATCACCCGTTTGGCCAGCATGCCGACCTTGGTTTCAATGTCGCGCGGGGTAATCAGGACGCGCTGGGCCAGCTTGGCAATGTCGGGATCAAATCCCGGCATCAAAGTATCTAGGGCTTCAATCAAGGTGATTTCGCAGCCCAACGCCGAGTAAACGTCGGCAAATTCTAGGCCGATGTAGCCACTGCCGACGATCGCAATCCAGGGCGGCAAACTCTCTAACTTAATGGCATCGTCACTCGTAAATACCGTTTTGCCATCAATTTCGGCTCCCGGCGGCACAAACGGAATTGATCCCGGAGCTAACAAAATATCCTTGGCTGTGATCGTTTTTTCGCCCTCTGCCGTGGTGATCGAGACTTTTTGAGGGCCAGCCACGCGCCCCCACCCGTGGATCGTGTCTACGCCCAAGCGCTTCATGCTGTTGGTTAGGGCTTCCCGCTGCTTGGTGACGATCATGGCCGCATGGTCGGCGATCGCTTGCCGCTCAAAGGCCACACTGCCCACCTGCACGCCCAGGGCCTTCAAATGGTGAGTATCCCGCAGTTCCCGCACTTTTCCAGAAGCAGCCAGCAATGCCTTCGAGGGAATGCAGCCCCGATTCACACAGGTACCGCCCATATCAGCCGCTTCGATAATGGCAGTTTTTAATCCACAGGCCACGGCATGGACGGCTGCACCATGCCCTCCTACGCCCGCTCCAATAATCACCAAATCATAATCAAAGACCTGACTCACAGCATTCTCCTGGTGCGATCGCGACTGAATGAACGTGCCCCCACGAAAGGGCTATAGAAATCCTAAATCAGTTAGGCCCGAATTAGTATGGGCAGAACTGCAACCCTAGCCACCCGATTGGGCATTCTACAGGAATACCCCGGTAGAACTCTCTCGGCAAAATTGTTCTAATGATGATTCATGCCTTGAATCGAATGCCTGACTTCGCTATGCCAGTGGGGCATCTGGAGCGATCCCATGGCGTTTGCCTGGGGCACCTGCCTATAATCTGGGCAAGTCAGGAGTCTAGTAGACGGGCGAGTACAAATTACGCGATGGGTGTTCGCAAGCGGGCCAATATTTTTTGACTTCTGTTTTTGATTTCTGCTGTATTTTTGATTCCTTGTGGGGGTGAACTGTATGGATCAGTGCCAGCAACAACAGCGACGGGCCGCTGCACGGGCGTTTATGCAGTCTCTGAATCAGTTGGAGGAAACGCTTCTGCCGGATTTGGTTCCACCCGCCCCCGCGCCCACCCCGGAGCCGCAAGATTTGCGCCTGCGCCGCACAAAGATGGATATCCTGGAGGAATCCTTTGCCCTGAAACAGGCTTCTGATCCCAGCACGGAGCAATTTAGCTCTGAGCGGCCCCATGTGCAGCAATCTAGTCCTGAGCAATTTAGCGCTGATCGATCCGACTCGCAGCTATCCAGTCCTGATCGATCCCACATGCAGCAATCTAACGCTGATCAATCCGACTCGGAGCAATCTAACCTGGGTCCATCTAACTCGGGTCCATCCCTGGATCAAAGCTTTGAAGACGCTGTTGCAGATATTGAGCAGTTTATCCAGGAGCGTCAACGGACGGAGTGACCTGTTCCTGTCGCTGCCGCTTTACTTCGTACAGAATCAGGGCAGCGGCGATCGCCACATTTAAAGACTCCACTCCTGGCTGCACTGGAATCGTTACTCCGGCATCGGCAAGGGCCGCTACAGCTGGAGACAGACCCGCCCCTTCATTGCCCAAAAGGACCAGCGTGGGGCGGCAAAAATCGACCTGCCAGTAAGTTTGGGTCGCGGTGGGTAGCGTGGCAATAATTTGAAAGCCTTGCTGGCGATAGTGGGTCAAATCCGCGACTAGGTCGGGACTGACGGCGAGAGGCAGTTGAAACCACTGCCCCGCGGAGGCCCGCAGCACTTTGGGATGGTCGGGATCGACGCTGTCACTGCTGAGCAAAATGCCTTCGGCTCCAGCGGCAGTGGCGGTGCGAATCATGGTGCCGAGGTTACCAGGATCTTGAATAGTCTCTAGGACAAGTCCCAGGTTTGAGAAAGCTGGGACCGCTTGTTCTGACCGAGGCAGGGTGGCGACAACGCCGTCGGGTTCGACGGTGGTAGCGATCGCTTTCAAGACTTCGGGACTGACCTCTTCGCTGCGATCAGTATGGCGAGTGGCCCAGTCCCACAGAACGGGATAGCGGGCTTGCCACTCTGCCGTATAGCAGAGAATCTCTAGGGAACGCTGGGCTGCACAGGCCGCTTCTAATAAATGGGTGCCTTCGATTAAGAATACGGCTTGCTCGCGGCGCTCCTTGGCCCGATGCAGTTTCCGTAATTGTTTTACGAGAGGATTTTGGGGGCTGGTGAGCATGGATTCAGAATTCTGCCCTCAAGATGGGTTTAGAGATGATGTTTTGTGCTGGAGTGAAGTGGACGATCGCGCGCCGCGTCGATTGTTGCTCACCCCTCAATGGCCTCATCCTCGGGGTGTTTGGCAAAGGGCAAGATGGGTAGGCGATCGCCCCGAAAAATTTCTTCACTATTAATGCCAATATCAATCATGGCCTGGGTTAAGGCTTTTGCCGCCACCATTCCACAGAGAAAAGGCCCTGTTGCTAGACTCACCAAAATTGGGGTGGGGATGACGGGAAGCGAGGCAGCGGCATGATGTGGGCCAGTCGGTTCAGTAGACATAAATTTGGGGCGATTGGGGATTTTGGCGATTGGGGATTTTAGGCGGTTGGAGATTTTAGGCGATTGGGCATTGAGCTTGGGCGTTGGCTGGAGTGGCGATTGTCGCAGTAATCATCCCGTCCTACCGAATGGAAAGAAATTTAAAATTTCGGCAGGGAAATCGGGTCAGTGCGTAGATTTGCGGAATATAGAATTACACTATGCCAAAGTATGCCAAAGATCCGAATTTGTGTTATCCCTATGGGGCGCAGAACCGCATCTGGGCAATGCCTGGATTTAGACAACGTCGTCTAGATTCAGAGAAATCTAGAGGGTGAGCGACTGGCTTGAGGGCAATAGGACACACATGGCTAATGTTAACAAAACGCACTTAGGGGTTACTCCCAGTTCGGGAGTCGAGGGTTCTTTGCCGCACTGGGTGCGAGAGGTGGTAGACCTGCCAACGGCGCGGGTTCGGAGTCGCCTGCGGGGCAATAACTTACACCTTTTATTTGAATGTGAAGCATGCCCCCCGGCGGCGGTGCTGCTACCTAAGCTGCGGGCGGCACTGACTCACTCGTCCCTGGAGTGCTTTTTACCTGCGGGCTCTCCTCAAGTTTATCGTGTGGTTGTCTATGGGCGCGAAACTGCCCAAGCGTCCCCCCAATGGACAGAGTCCTTTGATCTAGCACCCGTGATATTGCCGCTGGTCCAGGTTTCGCAGAATCCTGTCTTGCAGAATCCGCTCTTGCAGGAGCCAGGTTTGCAGGAGTCAGTTTCGCAGGGACAAACGGGCCGAGCCACCGTGGTAGAAATGCCTGGACCCGAGACAAATGGGGCGGCTGCGCAGACTTCTATGCCGGGGTCCAGTCCCTCGGCTTTGGACTTGGCACGGCAAGGCCAGCCTGCCGCGATCGCCCATTATCTCAGCTCGAGCCTGAGCCATTTGGGCATCTCGATTCGGGCGCGGTTGCAGGTGCTGGAGGGCACTCAGTCCCCCGATGGCCGTGGCTTGCAGCAACTGACGATTTTGTGCGAAGCCGCGTATATTCCCGACCCCTTGCAATTGGTCGAAGATTTAGCGAAACAGTTGCGAGAACTGGATCTGAAAGGATTTCGCGAAGCCCTCGTCTTTGGGCAGGTGCAGGGTGAAGCTAAGCCCGAATGGGTGCTGCGGGTGGACTTGACGCCACCGGAACGACTGTTGCGCGAATGGGCGCGCTGGGGCGATGTGCAGGCCATTGTGCGGTTACTGAATCGGGCTTTGAAGTCACAGGATATCCAGGTTTCCGCATTACTGAAAGATATCACTCTCCACTTAACCTGTGGGACTCCCGGGGGTGTGGCTCCTGATCAGGCTGGGGCGATCGCGACCTTAGCCCCCCTCCTGACAGCCCTCAAACCCCAAGGCATCCACAGTGTGGCTATCTATGGGATTGTGACGCCGGTTGCTGCCGCACCGGCTACGCTCGAACCCGTCGCGGTGGAGCCCACCTCCATGGATCCGAATGCTGATACGCCCCTTTGGGTCCATTGGCTGGATTTACCTGCCAGTCGGCAACCCCATCTGGGCACTGCGACCCTGACCTTGGCGCAACAGGGCAACTTAGAAGCACTGACATTTTTACTGAATCGCCTATTAAACCCTCAGTTAGATCGCATGCTGACTACGGGCGGGGTCCGTGCCCAGGTGCGGCAAAAGGCGGATGTGCTGCATATCATGACGGATGCGCTGAACTGTCCCCCCCAGAAGCAAGTGGCCCAGGTCATTGGCAGGTTTATGCAGCCGTTACAGATTCCGGGGTTAGTGGGTATTCGGGTCTATGGGCGCAAGGCGGGGCAAAAACTGCCGCTCTGGAACCAGGGCATCGATTTTGTGGCGCGGGGGCGTTTAGTCCCGGAGGCGACACCCGAATTTTCGGCGTCGGATGCCTATGTTGGCGATTTACTGACGCCAGCGGGGCCACTGGTGGTGTACGCAGATGCGAATGTGCCGGACTGGCAAACAGCGCTGGGGCGGCGGTTAGAGGCTTGGCGGCAGTGGATTCAACGATCGCTAGTACAGTCCCAGGTGTTTATCCTGCAGGACGGTCGGCGCTGGGAAACTGCTACACCTGGGGAGTCAGCCGTCTCCCCTAAGCTATCGGATCAGCGCCAGACCGTTGCTCTGGTGTGGGGGGCGATCGGGACATTACTCGTGGTGCAATCCGATTGGGTGCTGGGCTGGAGCCTGCGCGCCACCCCTACTCCTAAGCCCCAAGCCCAGCCTGCCGCCGCTGTTGCCACACCGCGTTCTACTGCTGTGGCAGCGCCTCCCGCAGTGCCGTCGCCTCTACCGAAGTTGATCCTCAAAAAATCCAAGCCGGGAGGAGAGTCCGCAGGGGGCGAGGCCACCTTTAATAACACAGGATTTACCACGCCAGGGGAAACGGTGCTGACCACTGCGAGCGTGGACGCCAAGCCTTTTACGGCATCGCCGCTGTTTCCCAAGGCCCCGGAACGGGACCATACCGATGCCTATCCCACGTTTAATAGTCGGCAAATCGATGAAAAGCTGGCGCTGTATCAGCAGTACATGGCCGAAAATGGCGGTGCGCCGGAGGTGCTGGTCGTGGGTAGCTCACGGGCCTTGCGGGGAGTCGATCCTGCTGCCCTGCGCCAGTTTGTGGCGGCCCAGGGCTATGGCAAGGTGCGTGTGTTTAACTTTGGGATTAATGGCGCAACGGCACAGGTGGTGGATGTGCTGGTGCGGCAAATGATTCCCCAGGAGGCATTGCCTAAGATTATTATCTGGGCCGATGGTGCTCGGGCATTTAACAGTGGTCGAGAGGATATCACGTTTAATGCGATCGCCGCATCTCCCGGTTTTAAAATGCTGGCCGCGGGCAAACCACCGATTCCGGGCCAAGCGACAAACTCCTTAGCGCGGTCATTACCGACCTCGACGGCGCGGCTGTCCCAGGCCACGCCATCGAGTGCCGCAGGCAGCGCGTCCAGCGCCTATGATCAGTTGAATCAAGTCCTGGAGCAGGGTGTGGGGCGCTGGTTTATTACCTATCCGCAGCGCGATCGCCTCAAAACGGTGCTCCGGGACCAGCTCGCTGCTGTGTTGCCTAAAGATAAGACCGTAGATCCAAGCAATTGGGCCGATGCAACCAGTCCTTCCGCCGCTGCGGCCAATACTCCTGGTTCTGTTCTCACGGCGGGCCAGGATAAATTTGATATTCATGGCTTTTTGCCGCTGCCCAATCGGTTTAATCCTGTGACCTACTATCAGAAATACGCCAGAGTCTCGGGGGATTTTGATTCGGACTATCAAGAATTTGGGCTCAAAGGTGCCCAGGCCAACGCGTTGATCTCCCTGGCCCAGTTTGCCCAGGCCCGCCAGATGTCTCTGGTATTTGTTAATTTACCCTTAACGGATGACTACCTAGATGGAACCCGTCGTCGCCATGAGGAGGTGTTTCAGCAATCAATGCTGCAACTTTCGGCTCAGACGGGCTTCCTATACCGCGATTTAAGTGGCATTTTGCTGACAAAAAATGACTTTTTCTCCGACCCTAGCCATCTGAATCGCTATGGGGGGTATGAAGTGTCTCGTCGTCTGGCCCAGGATGCCATGATTCCCTGGAATCATGCTCGTCAGTAGGTGTGTGCAATAGCGGGTTCTGGATAGCCATCCTGCCCTGAATCCAACCCGGTTTATCCCCAAACCGGGTTGGGAGTAAACCCAGCTCGGGGTTAAATCATTTGGGGTTAAATCAATTGTGGGGAGACAGGCACATCGTCCCAAGAGGCAGGCTGTTGGAACTGGGAGCCTTGGCGCGATCGCCGACGGTATTCCTCAGTTACCAAAGGGGGCATCTCTGTCCAGCAGGTTCGGCAAAACCAGGAGAGTGAGCCATGACGATACTGGCGCAATAGGCGATCGGCACAGCAAGGGCAATGAGTCATGGCGGATATCCTCTAGAGCGGGTCTAAGGTGAAGATACCCACCAAACTTGAGGAACCTGTGAGGACATCTCGAAGGATTACCAATCTGTGATGTTTCAATATATTTTGAAACTTTCTGTTACCCCAATGGGTTCCATGGCCTTTTTGTTACTCCAAGCCTTTTCGTTCCTCCAAGCCTTTTTGTTACTCCAATAGGTTCCATTGCTTCAGCGAATTTTGTGGTTTTCACCCACGCCAGAGCTGCTCGTCCCGTCCTAATTCACATAGGGTTCCACCAGTAGCTCCAATTGCTTGCGGGTGACGGCTCCTTCCAAAGACTCTAGTAGCGTCCCCGCTTTGAAGACACGAAAGGCCGGCACACCCTCGACTTTGCAAAGCGTCCGGGCGTTGGGATTGGGATCCACTTCCATTTTGACGATTTTGAGGCGATCGCCGTACTCGGCGGCGAGTTTGTCGGCGATGGGATACATCAGGCGACAAGGCCCACACCAAGGTGCCCAAAAGTAGACCAGAACCGGCTGGTCAGCTTTAACGACTTCGGTTTCAAACTCTGCATCTGAGATGACGATCACGCTACTCATGGGTTAATTTTCGGGGGTGAATGCTTGGGGATTAATTTTCGGAGAAGTAATGCTGCGTGAAAAATAGTGCCCCAGTATCTTCTCTTGTTTTAGGACAGCAAGGCAAATGGGAAATATTGGGATGGAGAATTGTCTCCATAGAAAATCCCCCGGGACTGGCAACGGTACGGCACAAACCGAGGCGGCCAGCAACCTAAGGCCGCCAGCCGCCAGAATTCCAAAACGACCGCAGGGACTTGAAGGTGATTAAGAGCCGCCCCAGGCTGAGGGTAGAGCGGCGTCGAAACCCCAATGTGGACGCGTCTTATATCTTGAATTCACTGCCAAATCCCTCACTCCTGGATGCTGCCTTCTGGATGCCCTATCGGCTCTGGAGGCAAGCTATAGCTGATCCAGTTTTTTCTTCAGGTCTTCTAGCTCAGCATCCACAACTTCGTTCTGCACAGCGTCCTGAGGGGCCGTAGGAGCCGGAGCGGTGGCGGGAGCGGCAGTGGCCGTGCCGGAGATCTGGGCCTGGGGTTGAGAACTGCCAAGCACAGAGGCTTTTAGGGCCGCTAGCTCGTCATCCACATTGCTGCCCGATTCCAACAGGGCAAACTGACTCTCCAGATCCGCACCAGCCAGTTCAGCAGAGGCTTGAGATCGAGCTTCCATTTGCAGAACTTTATCTTCCATACGCTCAAAGGCCGACATGGCAGACCCTGTGCTCATATTGCCCACGACTTGCTGTAACTGCTCATTGGCTTTGGCGGCACTAGCACGGGCACGCAGCATATCCTTTTTGGTCTTGGCCTCAGAAATCTTGCCTTCTAGGGCAATCAGATTTTTCTTCAGCGTATCCACCATCTGCACCTGCTGGTCCAACTGGGTTTTGAGGCTGGTGGCGGTATCACTGTGGGTTTTCTTGCGGACTAGGGCTTCCCGTGCCAGTCCCTCGTCCCCTTTTTGGAGCGCCAGTTGGGCGCGCTGCTGCCAGTTGTTGGATTCGGTGCTGGCTTGGTTGTATTGCTGTTCAGTCCGCTTTTGGCTGGCGATCGCGCTGGCAACGGCTTGACGCATTTGCACCAAGTCTTCTTGCATATCCATCACGGCTTGCTCGAGAACCTTTTCAGGATCTTCGGCTTTGCTCACCATGTCGTTGACGTTGGCACGCACTACGCGGCTAATCCGGTCGAATAATCCCATGACTCCAATTCCTTTTGGTTGTTCTTAGCGGGTTCTCAGCGAAGAAGGCTACTTACAGTGTAAAAACTTCACGGAGCGATCGCTCGTTTACGGGGAAATTTTTACGTTGGATTTTACACCCAAAAATAGGCGGTTCTCCCCATTGAGGCTAACATGTCTGACCGACAGGGGCACGATTCCAGCCAGACCCACCCTCCGGCCCGGTCAATTTTTCCTGTTTAATGCGTCCCTCGTGCCCTAGGGCTTGTGGAGTCGAGTGGCAAAATTTTGCGATCGCGTAGGGGACAGCTCTCTGGCCTTCAAAATCGCTGCCGCTAGAAAAGCATAGGATAGGACTCCCACAAAGGCCAAAACTACGGGACTAATCGCCCCCGTAGCATTCCACAGGGCATGCAATCCCGATGCCGTCAGGTAGCCCACACCCAAAATGGTCCAGCGCTGTCGAGGCCGCAACACGCTTAATCCAATGAAGTAGCCCAGGTAGCCGCTGTAGGCCATGTGTCCAGCCACGGAACCAAGCACCCGAGGAATCAACAGTTGCAGACTGGCCAATTGGGCTGCATTTTCCCCGGCGTTGATTGCTGCCTTATAGGTTTCTGGGACGTATTGACCCAAGGTTTCCAGTAGGGTGAATCCCACCGCAGAAGCCGCCCCCAGCAAAATGCCATCCAGGGGTTCCCATACCCCCAAGCGCTCGCGCAGTGGAGACCTGAGCTGGGTACCCAGAAGAAAGATAGCCAGAATGGGCAGTGCCTTCAGGAGCTCTTCCATCAGCCCCGCCCCAAAGAACATCTTGAACAGCAGCAGGGGAAAACTCAGCGGCACCCCCCCCGAAATTTTTCCCGGCAACACCTCCCGAAAGATGTAAATAAAGGCATCTAAAGCGGGACTGACCAGCAGCAACGCCGTCATTCCCGCTGCGCTGGCCAAGAGCCACCAGGGCTTATGCTTGCCACAAAGCTGGTAGATGAAGAAATAGGCAGAGCCGGAAATATAGGCGGCCAGTAGGAGGTTAAACCAAAAGGCATCGCCTACCGCTAAAAAGAGCAGGACCACGCAGGCAACGGTGAGAATTCCAGGCAGCAGATAGGCTTTTTGTGTGAGCTGGCGACCCGTTGAGAAAATGGGAAAAAGATGGGTGAGGCTGATGGATTCTGAGTCCCGCCGTCGCTGGGATGAGTGGGGGGGCACGGCATCCGGTGGGAGGGTATCGTGGAGGGGCACGGGCGAGGAGGACAGGCGGGGCAAGTGTGCTCCCCGAGAATTGGCCTGCCCGGTGACGGGGGCAGCATCGGCACTGACATGGAGTTCAAATACTAAGTCGGGACCGTTGCGGCCTAGGGTGATGCGATCGCCCGCTTGGAGGACTTGGCAGCCTTGAACGCGCTGGCCATTGAGAAACGTGCCATTGGCGCTGCCCAAATCACACACCTGCCAATAACGAATCCCATCCGGGGTCTGGAACCCCAAAATTGGACTAATTTCAGCGTGCCGCCGCGATACCGTGCGATGAATCAGGGGATCAATCACAATATCGCAGCGGGGATCACGCCCCAGGATAATGGTGTTCGTATCCGACAGCCCATAGGAGGGATGCCGCTGCTCCTCGGCACCATCCGGGGGGAGCTGGCGTAAAACGGCGGAGTAGCGATCGGGACTCGGCATCTTCAGGGAGTTCTCGTCAGGTTTCCCTGTCTACATACATGCCCCAATTCTATACTGGCAAGGGTGGGTTTACGGAATCTATATTCAACGTCAAGAAGTTTAGATTTTGGATTTTGACTTGATTCCGGAGTCCTGTGGCCGGACGGTGATCCAGAGCGGCTTCTACTGGTTGGCTCGGGCGTCGCGGATGGCCGCTAGAAGGGCGATGACAACAACGGGCGTGCTGATCACCAGAATGATGCTGGTTAGGACAGTGCCGTATTCTGGGTTGCCGGAAGACAACTCGAATATGCTGCCCACAGCGGCGATCGCGGCTACACAAGACAAAGCCAGCAACGCCCCACTTTTGGGAGTCATCATAATCGTTACCCTATTGCTAAATTATTTGCTAAATTATTTCAACGGAATTTTTAAGATAACGGGCTGGAGACGACTGGCTTAAGACAACCTGCTAAGACGGCCCGTCAGCCCCACGGGAGCCTCTCAGCGGACGGGCTGCACTGATTTCGTGGAAAACCCATGTTTGACCAGTTCCTGGGTGAGGAGCAATTGATTGTCCACCCGGTCTACAAACAAAACGCCATTCAAGTGGTCAATTTCGTGCTGGATACAGCAGGCTAGCAAGCCATCGGCCTCCAGTTTTTGGGGACGGCCCTGCTCATCTTTGTAGGTCACGATGATTTCCGCAGGCCGTTTGACGTCTAGGTATACGTTGGGAATGCTGAGGCATCCTTCCTGGTTGATGACTGGATCACCACTGAGTTTTTGAATGACAGGATTAATCAGAATTAGGGGTGGCGTAGCGGCTTCATCGGGGTTTACATCCACGACGATCAGTTGCTTGTGAATGCCGACCTGGGGCGCAGCCAGCCCAATACCGTCAGCGCTGTACATGGTTTGCAGCATTTGCTTGACCAATTGGCGCACTTCGGCGTCTACTTTGGCAACGCGCTTGGCCGGGAGCCGGAGAACGCGATCGCCCAGGCTGTGAATATCCAGGGGGGGCTTCTTTAACTTTTTCTTTTCGACCAAAACCTCAGCAGCCATGCGTTTAATTACCCGCCCTTAATTTCTAATTGTGGTGTCTAATCTGGAGTGAGCCCAGTGGAGTGAGCCAAGGTCGGAATCATTCCGCCTTGAGCCTCCATTGTAGCGAATCTAGGCATGCGAATTTGGTGGAAGTGCGGCGAAATGCATCAGAGTGTCTTGCTCGAAATATTTTGCTCGAAGTCGCACCTTTTAAAACATGCTGCGGCTTAAGAAACTGTCTAATAAATTACAGATTTCGTTTTTACCTTGTATAATGCTCGCGATAGTAAGTTTTTTAGGAAAAGGGATTGTCTGCTATGGCACGTTCTGGCGGTTTTTTCGCTGATTTTCAACAATTCATCATGCAGGGCAACGTGGTTGACCTAGCTGTTGCGGTGATTATCGGCGGGGCCTTTGGCAAAATTATCGAGTCTTTCGTCGCCGACATCGTGACTCCAGCCATTTTGAGCCCCGTATTGTCCCAAATGAAGCTGAATGACCTGAAAGATCTCTCTTTGAATGGCATTAAGTACGGCTCTTTTTTGGCCGCGGTGATCAACTTTGCGGTGATTGCGTTCTCGATTTTCGTCATGGTGCGGGCCTTAGAAAAGGCTAAGAATATGAGAAAGCGCGAAGAGGCGGCGGGCATTGTTCCCCCCGATCCCCAAGAGCGGATGACCTCTGCTATGGAACGGTTGGCAGCGGTGATGGAACAGCGGCAATAGGTGGCTAGGTTTGCTAGGGAAGGAATTCTTTGGCTAAATCCTCTCACTAAATCGAGAAGACTGTTGCATCTTGTAACAACTGCTTCACCTCTGCGGCGTTTTGGCGGAAATTGGAAAGCGATAGACCCCTAAAGGAGTTTTCATACAATGGCTTTATCGGATACTCAAATCTTTGCTGCGTTGTTGATTGCCTTAATTCCCGGCATTCTGGCGTTTCGTCTTTCAACAGAACTGTATAAGTAAGCATCTTCTGTAGAATCACAGAGATCCTGTTTTGGTGATTTGGTTCTACAATTGCTCAGCGCGATTCGCTAAACCCTGGTGAATCCTTGAGCGGCTGTAGAACTAGATGATCAAAGCAGGCTTTTTTTTCCACCCCGCCCCTGGCGTCGCTGGTTCAAAAAGATCGGTTTCAATCGGTTTAAACAGTTGCCAGATCGGTCTTCATTGACTTTAATGGAGCAGACTCAATCTCTAGAGCGCGTCTAGATTGAACTCAGCCTAGATTAAATTCAGCCTAATTGGATTTAGCCTAGATTGGATTTAGCTATGTGGACTAACGATCAGGCCCGAATCTCTCGTGTTGATTGCTGGAGCGGATAATTCATTATGTATGCCCTGAAACGACCGCTAAACTCGCCGCTCCCCGCTCCACCGATCGCTGCCCCGTCTCAGGTTGCTCCGTCCCCGGATGGCCAGCGGCGGGTTCGGTCCCGTGCGGCGCATCGACCATTGCCCCACCGGGTCATCGCATTGGAAACAACCGTCAAACTCTCAATGAATCTGGGTTTGTCTGCGGTGGCGATCGCGGCCTTGGTTCACCTGATTCCCCACCAGCTTTCCCAGCACGCAAGATTGCAGGAGTTGCAAGTCGCCAGCAAGGTCTCGAATGATCGCCTGCGCAGCGTGGAAAATAATTTTCAGCATTACTTTGATCCCTACCAGTCGCGGGCGATCATGGCCGAGCAAACCAACCGTGTGGATCCGAGGGAAAAGACGGTGGTGTTGCAGCGTCCCAGCACTGGCAGCCTCGGCTATCAGATTAATAATTGGCAGGACCTATCGCAGCAGCGGGTAGAGCGTTCGGCCACGGGCTATTAGGGCACCGTTGGTTGCGCCTGTGCCTCGGGAAGCTTTGGCGTTGAGGGCTTTTTGCTGAAGGATTTTGTGCTGAACTGGCAAAATTGCGCAAAATTAAAGAGGTAAGAGCATCTACTGGGTGGCATCGGCATGAGTCAATATTCTGAACTGACGGCGGCGATCGCCCAAGCGACCCAAGCCACCGAAGACGCATTGCCGATTCGCAATCCGTTTTGTCGTTCGCAGTTTTTCTGGCAGCCGCAACGGCCCCGCCGCGTCTGTCTTTTTTTCCATGGGTTCACGGCAGGGCCTTACCAGTTTGTTCCCATGGCCAAAACATTTTTTAACGCGGGCTACACCGTGTTGATTCCCCGTCTGCCGGGACATGGACAGGCAGGCACCTGGGATCGGCAGAATCCGCCGCCCCTGCCTATGGATCCGGTGGTTTACCAAAAATTTGCCTTGGACTGGTTAGCTAAAGCCCAGCAGTTGGGGGATGACGTGATTGTAGGGGGGCTGTCGGCGGGGGGGACCCTTGCCGCTTGGTTAGCGCTGGAACGTCCTCAAGCGATTGATCGGACGCTGCTGTTTGCGGCGTATTTAAGCGGGAGTAGCAAGATCCTGGATTTCTTTGTGAAGCGGATCAATTCCTATTTTGAATGGATTCCGGTTGGTCCTGTGCCGCCCATGGTGTACGGGTACAAAGGCTTTTTAGTCCCGGCGATGCGGGTATTTCTGGACATGGGCGGGGATATTTTAAAGCGGGCGGCCCAGATCTCTGCTCCACCCACGTTTATTGTTTCCAGCGAGAGCGACATTGCGGTGGGAAATTTTGACCATCAGGATTTGTTTGAAAAGCTGCTGCCGAATCAGCCGATGACGTGGTACAACAATTTGCCCAAGGCACTGGAAATTCCCCACTCGATGACCACGCAACTGGAAGGCAACCGCTGGGAGAATGTGCTGAACACTATGGCCAAGGCGTTTGTGGAAAGCTCGCTCACCTGGGCCGAAGTGGAGGAAATTGGCTACCGGATGACCGCAGGCAAAACGTTTAATCAAGTGGTGGCAGAACTAAAGCTAACGGCTAAAGCCTCACCCGATATGCCCGCCATGATGACGATGGTGGATAAGCGGGCGATCGCACTACGCCGTAGCGGTCAGATGGATGCGTAGTCCCGACAGCCGTGGCACGGTCCCTCCGGCCTGACGGAGCAGCGCAACACCTCGGAATGGGCGTTGTACAGACAGGTGACATCCCCAATCACCCAGCGCCCCGCCCACAAACTGCCCTCCGTCGGCACCGAAGACTTCTGCACATACAGTGCCATGCTGGCTAGGTGATAGCGCCCTGATCGCAGATGATAGCGGTGCCGCCGCTCTAACACTAAATAGGTCTGGCCCTCGATCTCTAGGTATGCACCGGGCTGGGGAGTCCAGTCCAAATGGAGATGCCCCACGCTGGAACTGAGATCACTCAGGATGATTTCCGTGGATAAAGCAGGCAACGCCATAGCAAGGGGAACAGAGATAAGTGCCTCAGTATAGCAAGCGCCGGATACCGTGCTCTATAGTCCGCGCGTTGATGGATGCTGAGTGCAGTTCCAGGGGCCAAGGCGATAATTTAGCACTGTGTCCCTATGTCTCGAAATTTAAAGATTTGGGGGGATATTTAAAGGTTTGGGAAAAATAGGCTGACGCTCATGCCCTGTGCCGCAGCTGTGGCTTTACAAGTTCCTTGCAGGCCGCTGGTTGCTTGAAAGCTACTGGTTGCTTGCAGGCCACTGGTTGCCTGAAGGCCACTGGTTGCTTGAACACGACTGTAGGCGCAGAGCATTCGCGAAACAACTCGCATCGCTGAAAACTACCTTGATTCAGGGTTCTCGCCAATAGTTCAACTACTAATAGTTCAATCACCAATAGCTCAAACGGCCTCTGAGGGAATAGCCATCTTCCTGGTTTGATAGAGGCTGTGGATAACCGGGGGAGGGGAGATTGCGCTAGGTTTTCAGTTTCTTTGCCATGATTTGACAACCCTTGCACCCATGCGGATCACCTCCGGGAATACCCTATGAATCTTGCGATCGCCAAACCCACCCATCTGGTTGAGCACAACAATCCCCTCCGGATGATCACCCATTGGATTCAGCGATCGCTGGATCTCCAGGAAATTCTGAATGCGACTGCCGTTGAAGCCCAGCAATTTTTAGCGATGGATCGGGTCAAGATTTACAAATTCCACGCCGATGGCAGTGGCCAGGTGATTGCCGAGTCTTTGGCGGCTCCGCAGCGCCTTCCTGCCTTGTTGGGCCTCAATTTTCCGGCTGATGATATTCCGCCTCACGCACGGCAACTTTTTATTGAGGCGCGGGTGCGCAATGTTGTCGATGTGGCCTCGGGGCTGATTGGGCAAAGTCGGTTACGGGATCCGCATACGGGGAATGCTCTATCGGCAGACTGGACGGTGCGACCGCTTGATCCCTGTCACCAAGAATATCTCACCACGATGGGGGTAAAGGCGTCCTTGGGTGCGCCGATTTTTCAGCGGGAGCAGTTGTGGGGGCTGTTAGTGGCTCACCATGCCGAGCCTAAGGAAATTCCTCTGCCGCAGCTTTATGAAATTCAATTCATCGTGGATCAACTGGCGGTGGCGATCGCCCAATCCACCCTGCTCAGCGAGGTCCAAGCTAAAGCTGAACGAGAAGCCACCCTGCACCGGATTACGGCTCAGCTCCATGCCTTTGATACGATTGAGTTGCAGGCGGCCTTAGAAGCCACAGTCGCCGCTTTTTCTGGCTCGGGGGGACGGCTATTTCTCCAAACGGGGATCCTACCCGGCACCCAGAATGCCGCCTTCCCGGAGGCCCTGCCCTCATCGGGTGCGCCCCAAGCATTAGATCCGATTGTTTACACCTGTGGGAGTCAACCGACTCTCCCGGCCCATGCGCCCCACACCAGGATGGAGCAGTACCATGCGATCGTCGTCCCGCTTTCAAGGTGAAAATCCGCAGCCTTGGGCGATCGCTGATCTCTACCAAACCAGCGAATTCCGCACCTTACAGCCCGCCTTTCGTGCCACGGCCATTCGCAGTCTGTTGCTGTTGCCCCTCGTTACCCGCCAGAAAATCGTTGGGTATCTGACCATTTTTCGGGATGAATTGACGACTGAAACCCTCTGGGCGGGCTATTGTGATCCTGATCATCGGCAAGACTATCCCCGCCAGTCCTTTGACATTTGGCGACAGTCCCAAGTGGGCCAAACCCAGCCATGGCTGGCCCCCGAGCTAGAACTGGCCCTAGACCTCGCCCAAGTTTTTGCCAGTGCCATTGAACAGTACGCGCTGTATCAGCAGATATTCAGCATGAATGCCACGCTAGAAGCTCAGGTGCAGCAGCGAACGGCCCAACTGGCCCAAACGCTTCAGGATTTGCAGCAGACCCAAACCCAACTGATTCAAGCGGAGAAAATGTCGAGCCTGGGGCACTTGGTGGCGGGCATTGCCCATGAAATTAACAACCCCGTGAATTTTATTCATGGCAACATTGTCCATGCGAGCGCGTACATGGAAACGCTGCTGCGCTGTGTGCAGATCTGCCGGGATCGGATTGATGCCGGTGATCTCGCCAGTCAAGCGCTGCTGGCAGAACTGGATATAGAGTTTGTGATGGAGGATGTGGTGAAAGTGATGGCCTCCATGGAAGTCGGCGCTGAACGCATTCGGGAAATCGTACTGTCCCTACGAAACTTTTCGCGGCTGGATCAGGCTGATGTGAAACCTGTCGATCTCCATGAAGGGTTGGACAGTACCCTGATGATTTTGCAGCATCGGCTCAAGGCAAGCGTGGATCGGCCAGAAATTCAGCTCGTGCAACACTATGGAGAATTACCTCCGGTGGAATGCTATGCCAGCCAAATCAACCAAGTGTTTATGAATATCCTCGCGAATGCCATTGATGCCTTGGAAAACCACAACGGGCACCGCTCTTTTAAAGAAATTCAGAAGCAACCCAATGTCATTACGATCGCCACGCAGCTCATCAACCCCGACCAGGTGAGAGTCACGATTTCGGACAATGGGGCGGGTATGACCAAGGCTGTGCAGGCCAAGATCTTTGATCCATTTTACACGACTAAGCCGATTGGCCAAGGGACAGGCTTGGGCCTTGCCATCAGCTACCAAATTATTGTGGAGAAGCATGGGGGCCGGATTGAGTGCATGTCTGCACCAGGGCAAGGGACGGCGTTTGTCATTGATCTGCCTCGCCTGCCTGGACTTAAGCTGACACCCACTGGAGCGATCGCCCACTCAATAGAATAAGCCCGCGTCCAGAATCCTGTAGCCCGCCGTCTACTGTGCCGCCCATACCGCGTTACAGAATTCTGCCACCCGATTGAAGAGCGCTCTTTCCCAATCATGCGGATTGGGAAAGAGCGCTAGGGGGCTAAGAGGCTGCCGCTTGCCGTTCTTTAGCCTGTTTGATCACTTCTTCAGCCACATTGCTGGGGCAGGGAGCGTAGTGAGAGAAGGACATGGAGAACTGGCCCCGACCCGAGGTCATGGTCCGCAAATCGCCAATGTAGCCAAACATCTCGCTCAAGGGCACATCTGCCTTGATGCGTGCCCCAGTCGCACTGGTTTCCTGGGACTTGATCATGCCGCGACGGCGGTTCAAGTCACCGATCACATCGCCCATGTAGTCATCGGGAGTGAAGACATCGACGTTCATGATCGGCTCCAGCAGCTGGGGGCCGGCCTTGGGAATGGACTGCCGATAGGCGGCTTTGGCCGCGATTTCAAAGGCAATCGCCGACGAGTCCACCGCGTGGTAGCACCATCCGTCAGGGTGAACTTGAGGTCCACACAGGGGAATCCCGCCAACACGCCCTGGTCGATGCTGTTGGCAAAGCCTTTTTCCACCGCGGGCCAGTATTCCTTCGGCACGGTACCGCCCGTCACCTTGGACTCAAACTGGAAGCCACTGCCCGGTTCACCCGGCTCCACAATGTAGTCGATTTTGCCATACTGACCGGAACCACCCGGACTGCTTCTTGTGGGTGTAGCTGTCTTCCACGCGCTTCGTAATCGATTCGCGGTAGGCCACCTGGGGTTCGCCCACTTCCACTTCGACCCCGTGGGTCCGCCGCAGAATGTCCACCTTAATGTCGAGGTGCAACTCACCCATGCCCTTCAGGATGGTTTCGCCGCTTTCTTCATCGGTCATCATGTGGAAAGAGGGATCTTCCTGGACCATCTTGCTGAGGGCCATGCCCATCTTTTCTTCGCCGCCCTTCACCTTGGGTTTGACGGAGATAGAGATCACGGGATCCGGGAAGACCATGGGTTCCAGGGTCGCCGGATTTTTGGGATCACACAGCGTATGGCCCGTGCGGACGTTCTTCATCCCAACAATCGCCACAATGTCTCCGGCCTGAGCCGAATCGATTTCTTCGCGGGAATTGGCATGCATTTCCACCAGGCGGCTGACCCGCTCGGTTTTGCCCGTGGCGGTGTTGAGGACGGTGTCCCCCTTGCTCAAGGTGCCGGAATACAGGCGGGTAAAGGTGAGTGCTCCAAAGCGATCGTCCATGATCTTGAACGCCAGGGCGCGCAAGGGACGATCGGGATCAACGAGGGCAAAGTTGCCCGTTTCCTCACCTTCCAGATCGACCTCGGGTTGTGGGTTGACTTCCATCGGGTTAGGCAAGTAGTCCACCACCGCATCCAGCACCAACTGCACGCCCTTATTCTTAAAGGACGAGCCACAGTAGGTCGGGAAGAAGGCCATGTCGCGGGTGCCCTTGCGGATACAGCGCTTGATGTCTTCAATCGACAGCTCTTCGCCTTCTAGATATTTCTCCATCAGGTCGTCGTCTTGCTCGACCGCCAATTCCACCAACTGTTCTCGGTAGGTTTCCACGGCATCCACCATGTCCTCAGGCACATCGGTAATTTGATACCCCATCGGATCGCCAGAGTTATCCCAGATCCAGGCCTTGCGGGTGAGCAGATCGACTACACCCGTAAACTGATCTTCAATCCCAATCGGGAGAACCATGACCATCGGTTTGGCAGCCAGCACTTGGTCAACTTGCTTCACGACCCGATAAAAATCGCCCCCGGTCCGATCCAGCTTGTTGATATAGATAATCCGAGCGACTTTGGAGTCGTTGGCATAGCGCCAGTTGGTTTCGGACTGAGGTTCTACGCCCCCAGAAGCGCAAAACACGCCAATACCGCCATCCAGAACCTTGAGGGAGCGATATACTTCAATGGTGAAGTCAACGTGCCCAGGGGTGTCAATGATGTTCAGTTGATGATCATTCCAGAAACAGGTGGTGGCAGCGGACTGAATCGTGATCCCCCGCTCCTGCTCCTGCTCCATGAAGTCTGTCGTTGCCGCGCCTTCATGGACCTCACCGATTTTATGGATCTTGCCGGTTAGTTTCAGGATTCTTTCAGTTGTAGTGGTTTTTCCGGCATCCACATGCGCGAAGATACCGATGTTGCGATAGCGAGTGAGGTCTTTCATAGTTGTTCTCTAGTTTAAACGCGACAAACTGGGGATAGCCACCTGCAAGGGACTTCGAGGGAATTCAGTGTTGCCTTTGTCGCCCAGGGGTAGGCGCTGCACACAGAGGAGGTTCGCGCCCAAAGCAATGGACCTTGCCCAGGCTGAGCAGCGGAATCTCCCAGAGGGAACGCTCCACATTTCAAGATGGACTTGGTGTATCAGGAAACCTGGCTCCCACCGTGACGCCATTACTAATTGTAAAGTGTTCGGGGCCAAGGTTGAAAACTTTGGGAAGATTCGATCTGAGGGCGATCGCCCTCGGACAGCTTTCCTGGATTTAGGGCATAACTTGCTTGCAGATGGTGGTTAATTAGTATGGACTACAGCACCCGGAGCGTACTGGCTACTGAACTCACGGCGGCCATGGTTTCGATCTCGGCCAATGCCTGCCGGAAATTTCCCTCTGGCACATCGTGGGTCACGACGACAATCTCGGCCACGGCCCCCCGCACATCGGTTTGGACGACGGACTCTAGACTGACTTGGTGATCGCCAAAGCAGGTGCCCAGCTTGCCAATGACACCGGGCGTGTCGTTGGTAATGAACCGGGCATAGAAGCGGGTGACTAGCTCTGCCATGGGCGCAATGGTGCAATAGTGCTGGTGCGAACACGCGAGCAAGGGATCCAGCACGGGTGTGCCGTTGGCTTGCTTGGCCGTGGCGCGATCGCCCGTCAAAATCGCAGCAATATTCAGAACATCCGACACGACCGCACTGGCCGTGGGTCCCTCGCCCGCCCCCGGCCCAAAAAACATCACCTGACCAATGGGATCGCCTTCGATCAGAATGGCGTTATTTACGTCATTAATGCTGGCCAGGGGATGGGCCTTGGGCACGAGGGTGGGATGGACCCGCACTTGAAGATGTTCGGTGAGCGGATCCGTTAGACTTTCCTGACCCGTGGGCGGGTTGCGACGAGCCACCCCCAGCAGTTTGATCACAAAGCCTAGCTTGTCCGCGTAGGCAATGTCGGCAGCACTGACTTGGCGAATGCCTTCACAATGGACCTCCGGTAGTTTAATCCGCCCACCAAAGGCCAGGGAAGCCAGAATTGCAATTTTGTCAGCGGCATCAAACCCGTCTACATCGGCGCTGGGGTCAGCTTCCGCGTAGCCGAGCTGCTGGGCATCCTGCAAGACCGCTGCAAAGTCGGCTCCTTCCTGCTGCATCCGCGTGAGGATGTAGTTGGTGGTGCCGTTGATGATGCCTGTGACACTGGTGATGCGGTTGCTACAGAGGGATTGCTTTAGGGGTTCGATGACGGGAATTCCCCCAGCTACTGCCGCTTCCAGCAGCACGTATACCCCTTGGGCTGCCGCCGCCGTAAAGATTTCGTCGCCAAAGCGGGAGATGACGGCTTTATTCGCCGTGACGACATGTTTGCCATGGGCGATCGCCATCAGGATCAGCGATCGCGCTGGTTCCAGGCCCCCCATCACTTCCACCACAATATCCACAGCGGGATCGGTGACAATCGCCTCTAAGTCTGTCGTTAGCAACTCGGGCGACAGGGGCACGGCCCGTGGTTTATCCAGAGACTTCACCCCCACCCGATGCAGAATCAACTCCTGGAGTAACGGGTGGCGCTGGGCGGGGTCCTGCAAAATTTTGACCGTGCCCGTGCCCACCGTTCCCAAGCCCAACAAACCAATTTTGAATCCCACGATTCCGCGTCCCTGCATAAGGTGTCAACCCATCCATTGTAGGGGGTTGGGGGCGCTACTATGGGACAAAGCTCTGCCGGTTATCCGGCCCCGATCTGACGTTAATCTCGTCCAAATGGAGGCCCTCCTCGGTATACCGGATCGGGCATCACGAATTGGCAAAATTTACTGAACTGTAGAGTCCTGCATGCTGCTTTCCCAACTGTTTGACCTGGCTAACCTTTTTGTCCTGCCCTTCTGGGCCTTGATGATTTTGCTACCCAACTGGGGGGTAACCCGGCGGATCATGACCTCCTACATTCCATTCATCCTGTTGGCTGGGCTGTACTTGTATTTATTTCTCAGTTCCATTACGCCGGAAAACGCCGCTGCACTGGCCAATCCCACCCTAGAAGATATTGCGCGCTTTTTTGCGGATGAAGCGGCGGCGGCCACGGGCTGGACCCACTTTTTAGTGATGGATTTATTTGTTGGTCGGTGGATTTACTGGGAAGGGCAACGCACCGGAACCTGGACGCTGCATTCCATCGCCCTCTGTCTTTTTGCGGGGCCTTTAGGGCTGTTGTCCCACATTGCCACGACTGCAATCGCCCAACGCTTCTTTCCCCCAGCAGCAGTGCCCTCACCGGCCATCGCCACGGCTGCCGGTACCCCGACCCAGGACGAAACCGCCACTCCCTAAATCAGTTTGCTCCAGCGCCTTCAGCACCTCTCGTCTAACCGCTAAGCGGCAACCTCACCCGATTGGAGGATGCCGTAACACTCTGTCAGCAGCGACTCTAAGGGGGCCACAGGGCTGGGTCCATGGGCTGATCTCATATGGGTGAATCCGGCGGTTCCTCTCGGGGGGGCTGCGCTTTGCAGTGCGCTTGACGACTGCTTGAATCCGTCCTTGGGCGGGTAATTTTCACGGGCAATTTCCACTGTGCTATGGCAATGGTTGAAGAGACTGGCGATCGCAAACAATGCCCAAAACAACTGCGGATAGCAGCGGAATTCAATCGCCTCCTGGCAGACTTTGCCCTGCGCGTGCATGGGTCGATTAATGCCCAGGACAATATTCAAGAGATTTTGCAGACAACGGTTGCCGAAGTCCGCCAATGTCTGCGGGCAGACCGAGTGGCGGTCAGCCAGTTAGACTCAGAAGGGAACGGGCGGACGATTGCTGAAGCCGTGGATGTGGCGTTGTGGAATTCCACCCTGGCCTGGGTTACGCCTGTGCAGGAGATGCCGGCTGTCTACAAATTGTTCGAGCAGGATCGGATCCGCATCGTAGACGACACGACGCAAACGCCACAGATGCCGCTGCTCAGCCTTTACTACCAGCGTTTTCATGTGAAATCGAGCCTGACGGTGATGCTCAAGGTGCAGGGCAGAATCTTTGGCCTGCTGCATGTTCACCAATGTGCCTCTATTCGCCCATGGCAAAAGTTTGAAGTTGATTTTCTCTCCCAACTGGCGACCCAGACAGAAATTGCGCTGCAACAGGGGCAACTTTACAACCAGGTCAAAACCTTGGCCTCTAGCTTGGAGCAGCAGGTGAGGGCGCGGACGGCTGAATTGCAGCAGCGGATGGAAGAACTGCAAACCGTTAGCCAGCAGCGCGAATTGCTGTTGCATGCGGTTTCCCACGATCTGCGTACCCCTGTTCAAGGCATGTTGATGGTGTTGCAGCGGTTGAGCCGCCTGGGTGGGCCTGAGGTGATGGTGCCCATGTCCACGGTGAATCTTATGCGGCAAAGTTGCGAAACCCAATTGGATTTGCTGAGTTCGCTGTGCCATGATTCTGATCGGGATGGGGGATCTGTCGATCGGGCTGGAACGAGGCCCATGGATCTCCAGCAGCTTTTACAAGTGCCTCTGCGGGAAATTGCTTCTCTCGTGCAGCAAAATCATACGTCGGTGATTAATCAAATTCCCTCTGATTTGCCGCCGCCGTCGATTGCGCCCCAGGAGCTTCAACGGGTTTACGACCATCTGCTGACGAATGCCATTACGCACAATCCGCCTGGAACGGCGATTACCCTAGGAGCGGAGTGGGTGGCGTCCCCTGGCGCTCATTTGCTATGCACGGTTACAGATGACGGCACGGGGCTGACCACGGCCCAGCGCGATCGCCTCTTTCATTTGTACGTGCGGGGTCTAGACAATCCGCACTTGACGGGAATTGGTTTGGGGCTATACCAATGTCACCAGATCATCACGGCCCACGGTGGCAAAATTGGTGTGACCAGTACTCCGGGTAGCGGCACGCAGGTGTGGTTTACGTTGCCATTGGTCGCATCATGTTCGTGATCGTTTTTAGGATGATGTCGGTTGACTCAACCTTTTGCGATTGGTTAATCAGGAATTGATGGTGGACGGGACACCATGTCTATATATTTGGATCCGCATTTGGAGTAGGCGATCGCCGCTTGGGCTAAGGGTATTCATTGGACTGGAGAGGCAGCGATCGCTAAGATACAGCAAGCTTTTGCCAAGTTTAGAGACAATCGCCATTGGGTAAGTTAAGACTGACTAGAGGCTTTATTTCAGTCTTTTTATGAAGATGCTGCGGATGCCTGCGGAAGTGCATTGCTTCAGCTATTTCTTCCTGAAGTTTTTTATTCTTTGCCACTCCATCAATGAAACTCTTGCAATCAGTGCAAATGCTAACCGATACCGCAAAAGACCTGGCGCAAGCCGGGGCGAAACAGGTGAATGAGTCCGTTGCCGAGGTGCAGCAGCAGGCCGCAGTGCTGGGTGCCCAGGCCGCGGAATTGCAGCAGCAGTCAAGTCAACTTGTCCAGCAGGGGATTGAGGGATTGAGTGAGGCTCTGGACGCGGTTAAAAATAGGGCGTTTGCAATGGGCGCGAGCGGCGGAGCGATCGCCGAGGCTTTGCAGAATCTGCCGCGCACCGCTGAAGCGCTAGCTCAGGAAATGCCCAAGATTGCCAAGCGCTTGCAATATCGGGCCGGGGTGCGGGTTGGTGATGCGCCGCGCTCTGATGTTGATGTCATGAAGCTATTTGAGCAGATTCCTGGTACGTCTAAGCTGGGTGCCAGCGAGACTAAAATTCGGGAATTTTTGGCTGATAAACACGGCAGTCACATCGTGTCTCGTCAAAAGGGTGGCTCCAATCGGGCAGACAACGTCCTCTGGGAAGTGGGTGCCGATAACCTGCGGCGAGGAGCCAAGGTGATGACGGGGGGTGAGCAAGTCTATATTCGCTTCTACAACGCGATCGATTCCATCGTGAAGAATTCCGGGACGATCGCTAAGTTGGGTCTGACCGCTACAGGTACAGCAGTGCTGACACAAGCTGTCGTTACGGCTGTCTCCTATGCCCTCGATCTGCATCGAGGTGATATTACGGTCGAAGAATTCCGCGATCTGATTGTGGCCGCAGCCGTGAGCACTGGAATTGCCACGCCGATATTTTTTCTGATTTTAATTGCGGTGCTGGCGTTATTTCCCGAACTGACTGTACTTTTGTCTGCGCCCGCTGTAGTGGCTGGCTTCAATGCACTATTCGGATTAGGGATTGCCGTTCCGATGATCCAGTCATTGGTGCGCCATGTTGAGGCGGGCGGCTTTGGGGAAGATGTTGCTATAGGCTATCAGAGTGTGATGGGAAAAAGTGTGTCGATCGGGGAACCCACACTATGAGCAGGGAAAACATCACGTTTCGATCGCATCTACATCATTAATGAAGCCATCAACCTGTACCGATTGGACAGCCGTTTAAACACCGCTGGCATCTTCGACTAGGGGCGATCGCTCCGATGCGGGAGGGATCAATTTGGGTTCCCCGTCGTGGCTATGCGGTTCGGTCTGGGGTAAAGGCCCGATCAGGCTAGGCACTTCTCCGAGCGGACCGCCATCAATGGCGTCAGGACCGCCCCGCACAAACACTAGGGCATTCTTGATCACCACGGCCACCGGCACCGCCACCACCACCCCCAACAACCCACCAATCCTGGCCCCGGTCAAAATCGAGATAAAAATCCACACCGGATTGAGACCGGTAATGCTGCCCAGAAACCGAGGTGCCACCAGATTTTCAATAATCTGTTGCACCAGCACACAGATGCCCAAGACCTTCAGCCCTAGGCCAATATCTCGAAGGGCAACCAGGAGCGTGACTAGGGTAATCGCCACACTCCCGCCAAAGGGGACTAGGGCCATCGTGCCAATGGTCAAACCAAACAACAACCCAAAGGGCACAGCCCACCAGAGAAACACCAGCGTGAGAATCACGCCCATGCTGCTGGCCAAAATGAATTGGCTCAGGAAAAAATTTTGAAAGCTTTGGCGTAGGGTTTGGGAAAAAGGCTGACGGACCTTAGGGGGGAGCCAGTCGATGAGGCTATCCCACAGTTCCGTGCCGTGCTGCAACAGGTAAAAGGTGAGGACCAGCGTGAGTAATGAGTCCAGCAGACTGGTGACGGTAAAGACGGCGACGTTGAGGACTTTGCCTGTCAAGCCCTGGATTTGATTTTTGAGGGGGTCGATGACTTGGGCGGCCAAGGTGTCGAAGCTGAGGGGCAGGCCCGTGGTCTCGAAGCAATCGCTCAGCAGAAATAACTGCTGCCGCCCGGACTCAGCCCATTCTGGCAACCGGGCCACCAACTGCTGTGCCTGCCGGAGCACACTGGGCAGTAGCGTTACCCCGGCGGCAATCAACAGGGCAAGGGCCAGCAGGAAAACCACGATCGCCGCCCGCTCCCGATTATTCCCTTGGCGCTCTAAAAAACGCACAGGATAGTTGAGCAAAAATGCCAGCAACGATGCTCCCAGCAAAATCACCAGCAGGGAGTGGAAGTAATCGGCAATGGTAAACACGGCCCAACCATTCAGCACCAGCAGCGGAATCGCCAGCACAATCAAAATAATCTTCAGAGGCGGAGTGGTCGCATCCCACCAAGCCAGTAGAGTTCCCCTCTGCATAGTCACTCAAAAAAGTTACAGGGTCCGGGCGTTGAGGGGGACAGTTTGGAGTACCAGGCTCCTGCTGGGAGCGATCGCCAAGGGCGGCAGCGCGCAAGACACACCTGAATTCTAATCTTCCCTCCCTCATCCTTTACTTTAGCGGTAATTTGTAAACTGGAGCGCCACCGGATAGTCTTCCTGCTTTAAGCGCTGCATAACGGCCTGGAGGTCGTCCTTGGATTTGGCGCTGACCCGCACAGCATCGCCCTGAATAGAGGCTTGCACCTTTTTGAATTCATCCCGGATCAGCTTGGACACTTGTTTGCCCATCTCCTGGGGAATGCCTTTTTTCAGCTTCACTTCTTGGCGGACGCGGTTGCCACTGGAGGCTTCCACCTTGCCATAGTCAAAAATTTTCAGAGACAGATTGCGCTTAATCGCCTTGGTTTGCAGAATCGAGTGCACGGCCTCTAAGGTGAAGTCGCTGGCGGTGCCAATCGTGATCACGTCTTCACCCAGTTCTAGGGTGGTTTTGGTGTCCTTGAGGTCGTAGCGGGTTTGAATTTCGCGCATTGCTTGGTCGATCGCATTCACCAACTCTTGCCGGTCGAATTCGCTCACAATGTCAAAGGAAAAATTATCAGCCATGGGTCAACTCAGGAAAAGAACTGCCCCCTTGCGGTGGGTCTTGAAAGAATAAGAATAAGGGCAAATGCTAATTGCCAGTCGATTCGTTAAGGAAATGTCAGAGAAATTTGGGGTTCAGCGAGAGCAACGGGGCAGGGTGGGCAACTCTCCTCCCTAGCGCATAACGTCCCTAGCGCATCACGGTGTTGCGGATCATCCAACTGAAGGCGCGATCGGGGAGCAGTTTTCGGAGGAACAGTAGCAGTCCGGCGTTGCCCCCGGCAGGATAGCGCAGGCGATCGCGGCCATCGGTGGCGGCCTGATAAATCACTTCAGCCACAACGTCTGGAAGGGATCCGGTGGCCCCCGCTTTGTTCATGTTGGGCATCACGGTGGCGACTAATCCATCGTAGTCCGGCAGGTCCGGTCGGGTTACCCAGTCCGCTGAGCGATCGTAGAAATCGGTTTTAATCGGCCCCGGTTCGACAATTTTGACCCGAATATTGAAGGGCGCGAGTTCGTACTGCAAGGCGTCCGAGAACCCCTCTACGGCCCATTTAGTACTGTGGTAGAGGCTGTACAGCGGAAAGGCCATGCGGCCACCCACGGAGGCAATATTGACAATCACTCCCGATCTCCGATCGCGAAACTGGGGCAGCACGGCGCGGATCATCGCCATCAGCCCAAAGACATTGGTGGCAAATTGCCGCTCAATTTGCTCAGGGCTGGCCGCTTCAAACGGTCCCATCAGGGCATATCCGGCGTTGTTGACGAGGACATCGATCGCCCCAAACTGCTGTTCTGCGGTGGCGACAGCAAGTCGAATGGATTCGGCATCGGTGACATCAAGCCGCAGGCAGAGGGTGGAGTCTAAGGTGGCTAAGGTTCCGGCGCGATCGGGCTGACGCATCGTCGCGACGACATTCCACCCGCGCTGTTGAAATAGGAGTGCCGTCGCATAGCCAATACCCGTCGAGGCTCCAGTAATTAAAACCGTCTTGGGCATAGAACTTGGGGAGAATTGGTTGAAGAGGAGAGAGCAGATGTGGACAGGAGTTGCCGCGTTTGGCCCTGAATTGATAAGGGAATTAAATTGATGCGATGGGCGCGACTATAAATGAATGCCGCAGGATAGTTGGTCCATGCCCTGGACTAAATTCGCGAACGGTTTAAGGCGGGGATTTTCTCGGGGAGGATTTTCAGCGGCGAGTACTCTGAGCACACCAATCAAGGCACCAGGCCAAGATATGGTGGGGACTGGCTTTTTCAAATCGCTGGTTCAGTTGCTGCAGGTCTAGAGACACGGGCTGAATCGAAGGCTCTGCGAGTTGACTAATCATAGAACAAGTGAGAAGTTACCTGACTAGTGATGGACTGGGCGGAATCTGGATTGGCTGGGGAGTGCGATCGGGCAGGCTAAGGAATGAGCGATCGCCCTTTGCCAGTCTGCCCATCGCCGGATCACTTTACCACCCCCAGAAGCGGTAGGTTATTGAAGAGATCCTTAATCTGTTCAGCCCTGCTGCGCAATCATGGGTCCAATTGCAGGCCCAATCGTAGCTCCATTCACGGAGCCAATTGCAGGCCCAATTCCTCTGCCGGAGAACCCAAATGCACTTAATTTTGTACAGCAAGCCGGGATGCCACCTCTGCGAAGGCTTGCAGGAAAAGCTATCCGCTATCCAGTCCGTGGCGATTGCCCTGGAAATTCGGGACATTACTATCCGCGAAGACTGGTTCCAAGCCTATCAATACGAAATTCCCGTTTTATTCCTGGTGCAGGAGCATCTCCCCAGAGGCGCGGCGGTGGCGGCGAATTCCCCTGCTGCGGCTCAACCCCCGACTCTTGCTCAGCCGCCTTCCCCCTCGCTGGTCCCATTGCCCAGGATTTCGCCACGGGCCTCCGTTGCCCAGGTGGAAAAGATGTTACAGAGCTATTTAGAGCATGATCCCCCAAAATAGAGAAGGTTTTGGATAGAGATGGTTTTGGCAGAAAGGTTTTGGAGGATCTCTGACATGAAACTGCGCGAGTTATTGACAACCCTGCCGGATGCAGTGCTGGATCAGAGTCATCCTGCCCTGGAGATGGAAGTCAAGGGTTTAACGACAAATTCCCAGGCGTGTCGTCCAGGGACGGTATTTATTGGCATGCCGGGAACCCGAGTGGATGGGGGTGATTTTTGGGCCAGCGCGATCGCAGCGGGGCGATCGCTGCCGTCATTTCCCCAGCGGCTAAAGCCAAGGCCGACCTCTCGGCGGCATCCTCGCCTTGCCTGGTGGCTACGCCCAACCTGCCCATTGCCTGTGCCCAATTGGCTGCGGCCTTTTACGACCAGCCTGCCCACGCCCTGAAGCTGATCGGCGTCACCGGCACCAATGGCAAAACCACCACCACCCATCTAATCGAATTTCTGCTAGATCGAGCGCAGAGCCAGCCTGCGCTATTTGGTACGCTATATACGCGCTGGCGGGGATTTCAGCAAACAGCAGCCCACACCACCCCCTTTGCGGTGGATTTGCACCAGCAATTTGCTGAGGCTGTGGCGGCGGGCTGCGACGTAGGCGTGATGGAAGTCAGTTCCCATGCGTTGGCCCAGGGGCGGGTGTGGGGCTGTCCGTTTCCGGTGGCGGTGTTCACTAACCTGACCCAGGACCATCTGGATTACCACAAGGATATGGAAGACTACTTTGCTGCGAAAGCGCTGCTGTTTTCCCCAGACTATTTGGGCGATCGCGCCATCATTAACCAAGACGATCCCTTTGGACGCCGCTTGATTCAGGGATTGGCCGCTGAAAAAGTTTGGCGCTACAGCACCCACGATGCCACGGCTGACCTCTGGACGGGTGAATTGACCTATAGCGCGGATGGTGTAGGAGGCACGTTGCACACGCCCGTCGGCACTATTCCCTTTAGTTCTCCCCTGGTCGGCCAGTTCAACCTGGCGAACCTGCTGGCAGCGGTGGGGGCAGTTCTGAGCCTGGGCGTGGACCTAGAAACGATTGTGGCGGCGTTGCCAGGGTTTGTAGGTGTGCCGGGACGGATGGAGCAGGTGTTCCTACCCCCCAGTGATGCGCGGCCTCAGGATGTGCGCCCGCAGGACATCAGCGTGATTGTGGACTATGCCCACACCCCGGACAGTTTAGAGAACTTACTGAAGGCCGCCCGTCCCTTCATCAAGGGGCGGATGATTTGTGTGTTTGGGTGTGGGGGAGATCGCGATCGCACCAAGCGCCCGCTGATGGGGGAAATTGCCGCCCGACTGGCCGATTGGGCGATCGTCACGTCCGATAATCCGCGTACTGAGGATCCCGATCGCATTTTGGCAGATGTCGTGGACGGGATGCCTGCGGGGGCAACGGTGATAGGCGATCGGGCGGCAGCCATTCAAGCGGCGATCTGCCAAGCCCAGCCCGGAGATGGCGTGTTGATTGCGGGCAAGGGGCATGAGGATTATCAAATTCTTGGTACCGAGAAAGTTCATTTCGACGATCGCGAACAGGCTAGAGCCGCATTAGCAAGGCGGTTGCGGGCAGCCACCTAGAGCCGATCCGGGGTGGATGCCCAAGCGCCCGGATTGCGTGAAAGGCGGGATGAGGTGCCACTCATTCCGCCTTTCATATATCCGCAGGTCATTCACCCGCGATCGCCAATCTGAAAATTTTTTATATCAACGTTATCCCCATTAAGGAGCTCAAAATCCGCATGCTCAAAATCTTCATGCTCGAAATCTTCGTAGAGTCCAGCCAATCCCACGCGGCCCCATCCTCACACCAGAATGCTCAAACCAAATATTTGTTATTAAAAATTAAGAAGCCGAAGCCGCGATCGCTGCCCGAGGCCGGGAATCATCATCTAGGTTGCCCTCATTTTTTTCCTCGGTCCGCTGGGGATCGGCGGGGGCCGCCACCTCTTCCTGCACCTTTAAAGACTCACAGGGAATCGTGTCGGACAAAATGGAACTAGCCATCTTCCCCGAATGAATCTCCAACAGAGCCTCAGGTAGCGCTTCAAACACGAGGCGCTGTCCCGGAAACACCACCCGCTCAAAATACCAACTGGGAATATTGGTAATTCGAGCAATCTGCATCTGGCTGGTGGCATTGACATAGCAACACAGCAGGGGATCGCTACTATTAGAAGGAACGGGATCAAAAACTTGTGGCATATCAGGTAAGGAAGGGGAAGGGTGAGGGGACGTTTTCAAACTAACACTCCTAAAATCGCCACGACTGTAAATGGGATTACCAATCCCCATTCTATAGATTGATCCCCAAACTCATTGAATCCTTGTCCGGAAGCGGCCCTAGCCGTCCACGAGAAATGTTATCGTAAAGTTATATAACGGCCAAATCCGTAATATTTCTCAGAATTCATCAACACTTCTTCAAAATTCTACCTTTCCCAGGTTGAGGACGACCCCATGGCAATGGCAAATCGGATCTTGTATGTCCGTCTTCCGTGTAATCCCATCTTTCCCATCGGGGTCGTCTATCTCGCCGATCATGTTCATAAGGTGTTCCCGGATGTCGAGCAGCGGATTTTTGACCTGGGGACCATTCCGCCCCTCGACTATGCCACGGCCTTGGATGCCTGCGTTGATGAATTTCAGCCCACGCTGCTGGTATTCTCTTGGCGCGATATTCAGATCTACGCGCCAGTAGGAGGGAGAGGTGGCAATCCGCTGCAATACACCTTTGAATTTTTCTACTCCCGCAATCTGTGGCTGAAGCTGCGGAGTGCTTTCGGGTTGATCCGGATTGCCACAGGATATTATGGCGAACTGTGGCGCAATCTGGGCCTGATCAAACGAGGTACGCGGCGAGCCCGTCGCTATCATCCCGAAGCACGGATTGTGGTGGGTGGCGGAGCCGTCAGCGTGTTTTATGAGCAATTGGGTAAGAGCTTGCCCCGGGGCAGTATTGTTTCCGTTGGCGAAGGAGAAGTCCTGCTGGAGCGGGTGATTCAAGGCCAGGATTTGAGTGGAGAGCGTTGCTATGTGGTGGGGGAAGCGGCTCCTCGCGATCGCCTGATTCACGAAGCGCCGGCCCCCCTCGAAAAAACCGCCTGCAACTACGACTACATCGAATCGATTTGGTCAGACTTTAGCTATTACTTTGAATCCGAGGACTTCTATGTCGGGGTGCAGACCAAGCGCGGTTGTCCCCATAACTGCTGCTACTGCGTTTACACCGTGATCGAAGGCAAACAGGTGCGGATTAATCCCGCGGACGAGGTCGTTGCCGAAATGCGGCAATTGTACGATCGCGGCATTCGCAACTTCTGGTTTACGGACGCGCAATTTATCCCGGCGCGCCGCTACATGGACGATGTGGTGGAACTGCTGCAAAAAATTATTGATTCTGGGATGACCGACATTCACTGGGCTGCCTATATTCGAGCCGATAACCTGACGCCGCAAATTTGTGATCTGATGGCGAAAACCGGCATGAACTACTTTGAAATTGGTATTACCAGTGGTTCTCAGGAACTGGTGCGGAAAATGCGCATGGGCTATAACCTGCGCACCGTGCTGGAAAACTGCCGCGATTTGCGGGCCGCGGGGTTTAATGATTTGGTTTCAGTGAACTACTCGTTCAATGTGATTGACGAAACCTACGAAACCATTCGCCAGACGATTGCTTACCATCGCGAATTGGAAAATATCTTTGGGGCGGATAAAGTTGAACCGGCCATCTTCTTTATTGGCCTACAGCCCCATACTCATTTAGAGGAGTATGCCTTCAAGCAGGCGATTCTGAAACCGGGCTACGATCCAATGAACGTGAAGCCTTGGACCGTGCAAAAACTGCTGTGGAATCCCCAACCGCTCGGATCTTTTTTTGGGGAGGTTTGCCTGGAAGCTTGGCAGCGCAACCCCAACGATTTTGGGCGGGAAGTCATGGCTATTTTGGAACGGCGGTTAGGACGGGCTGATTTAGAAGCAGCACTGTCTGCCCCAATTGAGCCGAAGCCGCCACTGGCAATGGCGGCACGGTGATCAGTGGCGAATTACAACGCAGCCAACGCCGCGATCGCTACAGTTTTCCCAAGTCTTGGGCGATTTTTTTGATTTCTTCGTACTCTTTATCATTGGTGCGAATAAATCCCTCGGTGCCAAATAGATTTAGGATTTCCTTCTCCGCCGGGACGTTGGGACTGAGGTCGAGCAGGGCGTTTTCGACTTTGGTGATGAAGTCTTTGCCAAAGCGATCGCCCACGTTGGGATGGATCACCCAGTGGTAGTCGTTATAGGTAGGAGTCTGCCACAGCAGCACAACCTTATTCAGGTCTACGGTACCTTGCTGAACGCGGCTGTCCCAGTCCTGGGCACTCATCACGCCTACCTCATAGGTTCCAGCTTGCACCTGGGCTAGGGTGGTATCGGGGTCTTTGGCAAAGCCCACGCTGTTTTTTAAAGTCGCTGAGCTTGATGCCCGCTTGGCTCAGAAAGTATTGGGGCAGTAGGCGATCGCGGGTCGATTCTTCGTTGCCAAAGGTTAAGGTGTGGTTTTTGAGGGCTTTCAGGCCAGCCTGTTCGCGAAAAGGCTGAATTTTGCTGGCTTTGTTGGCAATAAAGACGCTGGTTAAGCCCGTATCCGTCCGGCGCTGGACTAAGGCTTCTGCACCGGAAACGGGCGATCGCGCCTGCACACCCGTTAGGCCGTTAAACCAGACTAAATCGACTTCACCCGCCTGAAATGCCGCTACTGCTGCTGCATTATCCGCACTGGGGCGATAGGTGACGGGCAGCTTTAACTCGGCTTCTAGATACTTGGCCAACTTGGTGTAGCGGGTTTGCAGCTTCTCCGGCTCTTGATCAGGAATAGCACTGAGGGTCAGCGCGGCAGCATCTTTGACCGCAGCAGTAGACGTGGAGACCGGGGAACTCACGGGATTGACTCCTTCCGGTGGCGGGGATGTTGTGCATGCCACCACACCCCAGGCCAATAGCAATAAGGATCCCGTCAATATAAGTCGTTTCATAAATTAAAGGTTTCAATTTAGCTTGACTGTAATAGAAATTTAGCTTGACCGTCATAGGCTTGGCCGTCATGAGCTTGACTGTCATCCCTTCACATCCACCCATGAGGGGGAATTCCGGTCCCATTCTCCAGGGGCAGCGCGCAATCTGGGTATTGTGTCCCTCACTCTCCCCTCAAATGGAGGAAGAAGCCCGCATGTTGGACGCCATTTTGACTGCCGTAGCTGCTGAGACTGAGCGATCGCAGATGCCGAAACAGCGGCTGCCCTGCCAGTTCAAGCACTTTCAATACCGGAAATTGCTGCTCCAGGAGGGGCTGACTCGTCTGCCAATCCAGGTAAACATAGCCGTTATTCGGCTTTTCGAGCGGCTGGGTGGCCTCAGCAAAGCGGGAATCCGTCGCCAAAGATTGGTCAACCGCCTTTAGCGCCTGGTCCATGGCCGCCAGGGATGTGGTGAAAATCTCGTAGTCGTCCCGTGCCGCGTGAACACCCTGGATATCCGCCTGCAGATTCAGGGGACTGGCGGATGAGCGCAGGCTGGTAGATTTTAGGCGGGTCCACGCCGAAACGGTTTGGTCGCCGAGGGCTAAGGGGCCAACGCTCAAGCCTTGTTGACGCGCCAAGTCGTCAAGGTGGGCGATCGCTGCCTCTGCTTGGGGACTGCGCTGGGCCACAAAAATCCAATCTGGGGTTAAATTTTGGACCGCGCTTTGCGCCGTTTTGCTAGAGGATTTTGGGCGATCGCTGGAGTCTTGGGCGGGCAGGCTGGCGAGGGCATATTCCTGGGTAACCCAACTAAAAATATCCTGGGGCAGGTCCAGATGCCAGCGGGCTTGCAAAGTGTTGAGCAGGGGGCGCAGGAGTGTAGCGGCGGCATCCTCAGCCGTTGCTTCAGGGGCATTGGTCGTCGCCTGTGGAAGATTCGCCCAGAGGCGGTGCAAGTCGGTTCCAGAAGCCGAAAATGGGCTACTGGCAGGGATGTAGTCTAGGGCACCCACGGGGCGACTCAGCGGCGGCACCACCGTGGTTGTTTGGCGATCGCTGGAAATCAAAGCCGTTTCTGCCGTCAATCCTTGCCGATTCAACCCCAGGGCGATCGCCAACGTTTTATAGGTGGGTTTGGCCTTGGGTAATTTGGCATCGGGTGACTCGGCATTGGCTGATTTGGCATCAGGTGATTTGCTATTGGACGATTTTCCCGAGATAACCGCTGGCTCCACTGATACTTGGCCCGACTGACGACGTCCCGGCGGGGTTGATTCCTGCGCTACCCACGTGGCCAATCCTGGCAAATTCACAAAGCTGAGGCCAATCCGAGGCGCTGTCAAAGTTGCGATGGAATCCTGATAGAAGCGGGCATTGCCCAAACTGAGATCTGGCGCTTGTACATTCGTAATGGCATCGCGCAAAACCCGAGGCGAATTGGCAAACAACACGAAGCGATCGCCCACCACCGCACTCGCCAATGTGGGAATCCCCAAGGAAAAATCAGGCTGGGTCAGTGCGGTTGGGACTGACCCAGTCGCAGATTTTCCCTCAGGCAAAGATTTCATGGTTTGGCGCTGGACATCCACTTTCTTCTCAGCTTCGCCACTGTAGATTAGCTTCACCCCTTTGTATTGCTCAAAAACCAAATCGGTCCCGGCGATCGCCCGTTTCTGCCAAAACAACTGCAAAAATTCCCGCGATCGCTGGGGATTCTGGGTGGAGATGGCCAACAGGTATCCGGGCTGTTGACCATTGCTACTGTCGCGATCGACATCCCGCGTCGTCACGGCCAAGGTTAATTCGTCCCCCAGCCAGGGCTGCACGTCTTGGGCATAATCCAGTCCTGTATTGGCCAGAAATCCCTGCTTCAGTTGGGCCAGTTCGGCCCGGGCCCGCCGTCGATCCTGGGGTTGGGCCACAGCATAGCGAAAGCCATCCAGGCGATCGGGATTTACCAGCAGGGACACCATGGCGGGGGCTTGCTTCGGCACAAACATCGCCGCCTTGGGACTTGCCATCCCTCCTCCCTTGAGCAAAATCAACGGACTTTGGGCCGCTAACCAATAGTAGCCCCCCGCTCCCAGCAGCAGCAGCACCAAAACGACCCCGGCTAGCCCCGAAAAAAACGAACGTAACTTCATAGCAAATCCCAGATCGGACAACTGAACGAATCATCCAGCACCATTATTTCAGCACATTGTCCCTCGGCAACACTTTTCCCAGGCTTCCGTAGAGCTGCCCATGTTTCCAACTCATCAGAGTTGCTAAGTTAGAAGTTAATCCTCGAAACTAATCCACAGGAATGCTGAGGTTACAGGCAGTTGTTAGGCTGTTCGGTAGGCCCCCGTAAAATCAGTGTTGTGATTGTGATCTGTGTAACACACGGCCTGGGTCACATTCTGGCAAGAATAAGGACATCATCGGAACGCCCCGGATTGAATACTGAGTGCCGAATCCCAAATCCCAAATCCCAAATTCTCCCATGCAGTCCACGCTCTCCGTCTGGAAACAACTTAAAAATCGCGAAATTACCCGTGACGATGCCCTGCATCTGCTGGTGGATGAATCCGGCAGTGTCACCCTCAGCCTTTTAGATGCCGAAGTTAGCCATCGCTTCTTCCGGGAATTTTCCGATCGCGAAGCTATTCCCCCAGTGATTCCCCTCCTGCTCTGGCAAAACTGTTTTTACCTGGGCAGTCCGGTCGAGATTCCCCCGGCCATGGTACAGCTCATGGGCGATCGCACCTGCACCAGCATCCGCGTCATTCCCATTGCTGACAACAGCTACCGGGCCTGGTACCGCGCCCGCAAGACCAATGCCCAGCAGCTCAGCGCCGAGCCTTTCATTAATCCCATCACGGGCGAACTGGATGCCGAAGACATCAGCGCTGTCACCACAGAACTTCTGGCCAATGCCGCCGATCAAATTGGTCGGATTAAAACCTTGATTTCCGGTGCCCTGCGCAATCGGGCCAGCGATATTCATCTGGAGCCGACCCCCAATGGACTGCGGGTACGCTACCGGATTGATGGCATCTTGCGGGACATTACCATGCTGCCCTTGGAGATTAGTCGGCGGGCGATCGTTGCCCTCAAAGTCATGTCGGATATGGATATTGGCGAAAGTCGTCGGCCCCAGGATGCCCGCATTGGCGATAACTATGCCACCGATCAGCAATCGAATCTGGGGTTGGATATGCGGGTCAGCACCCTGCCCTGCGTCGGCGGTGAAAAAGCAGTCATTCGGCTGCTGCCTCGGCAAAACCCCTTTACAACTATGGATGAGCTGGGCTTTGCTGACCATGCCCTGACTGTCTACAAAAGTTGGCTCCAGCAGCCCCAGGGCATGATTATTTTCACGGGGCCGACGGGATCGGGCAAAACCAGCACGTTATACACCAGTCTGCAAAGCGTGGCGACGGAGCATGTCAACGTTGTCACCGTGGAAGATCCCGTAGAGTATATTCTGCCGCGCATTACCCAAACCCAGGTGCATGAACCCGCAGGCATGACCTTTGCCGCCGGACTACGGGCCATTCTGCGGCAGGATCCAGATATTATTATGCTGGGGGAAATTCGTGATCATGAAACCGCCGAAACGGCAATTCGCGCAGCGCTCACCGGTCACTTAGTATTGACCACTTTGCACACTAACGATGCAGTCAGCGCGATTCCGCGCCTGAAGGATATTGGTCCGGATCCGGGTTTAATTAGCGATGCGCTATTGGGCATTGTGGCCCAGCGGTTGGTGCGGCGGGTTTGCCCCCACTGCGCAGTTCCCTATACGCCAACCGATGCTGACCTGCGGGTTCTGGGACTGGAACGCGAGCCGAATCCGCAGTGGCGCAAAGGCAAGGGTTGCAACAAATGCTTTAATTCCGGCTATTTGGGCCGGGAGGCCATTATTGAACTGTTGAATATTGATGATTCGATTCGCCAAATTATCTACGAAGGTACGATGACTCAGTTGCATCGCTACTTGACGGAGATTAATTTCGACTCGTTCCGCGTGGCGGCGATCGCCAAAATTACGGCGGGCATTACGACCGTTGAAGAAGTTCTGCGGGTGCTGCCCCACAGTGCCATGCGCCGCAAGGAAGGCCGCCATATCAAACTGGTCAATACGGCGGAACGGGCTTAAGGGGGGCCGACATCGGTAGAATGACAAGAATATCCTGCTCAAATTCTGTCTCCCCTTGGTGTTATGACTCAATCTTTTGGTGGCGCGATCGCCCAAATTAGTGTCGATGAAATTGCCGATCGGATTGCGGCGGTTCCGGACGTGCAACTGGTAGACGTGCGTGAGCCTCACGAAGTCGAAATTGCCAGTATTGCTGGCTTCCAGAATTTTCCCCTGAGCCAAGCAAACGATTGGGCCGAGAAAATTCACAGCTTGCTAGATGTCGAACGCGAAACCCTGGTGCTGTGTCATCACGGGATGAGATCGACCCAAATGTGCCAATGGCTCGCGGCCCAGGGATTTACCAACGTCAAAAATATCACGGGCGGTATTGATGCCTATTCTGTAGTAGTGGATCGCTCCGTACCGCGTTATTAGGCGATCGCTCACCAGAGTGTTACTAGGGCTACTGGATGCCGCAAATTCTACAGAATCTTCAAAGCATCTGCTAAGTTAGTTGTCATCGGTTTAAACAGAACTTAACCTCGCATTCAGCCGGGTGGATTTTCCTCTATCAGTCTATTTTCTCTAAACGCATCAGACGATCTTTTCGTATTCCTCATTTAAATTAAATCTGTTTCCTCCCATGTCCATTCCTGTGAATCTTACCAATCGGCAACAGCAGGTGCTTTGGGCAACAGTGCGTCACTATATTGCCACCGCTGAACCCGTGGGTTCCGGAGTTTTGGCCAAGGAATATAACCTCAGCATTAGCCCCGCTACTATTCGCAATGCCATGGGCATGTTGGAAAAAAGTGGCTTGCTGTTTCAACCCCACACCTCCGCGGGGCGGGTCCCCTCGGATTCCGGCTATCGGATTTATGTGGACCAGTTGATTCAGCCAGCAAGCTCGGCCACCGGGGAAGTCGCGCAATTATTAAGCGATCGCCTCAAGCACGGTGACTGGAGCCTGGAAGCCACTCTGCGGGGTGCGGCGCAGCTTTTAGCTACCGTCAGCGGCTACATTGCCCTGATTACAGTGCCACAAACAACGGTTACACGCCTGCGCCATGTGCAACTGGTCCAAGTGGATGCAGGCCAGGTCATGCTGGTGGTGGTGACCGATGCCTACGAAACCCAATCCATCCTCATGCAACTGCGCATTAGTCCCGACGCAGACCCCCTAGATGCCGACTTGTTGGACCATGAGCTGCAAATCTTGTCTAACTTTTTGAATAGTCATCTGCGGGGACGGGCGATCTCTGACTTATCGGCCCTGGACTGGACGGAGTTGGATCGGGAATTTGAACGCTATGCGGAATTCCTGCGCAGTGTGCTGATGGAGTTGTCCCGTCGCAGCCAAAATCCGGCTCCCAAACAGATTATGGTGACGGGCTTTTCGGAGGTGCTGCGGCAACCGGAATTTGCGGCTGTGCAGCAGGTGCAAACCCTGATGCAGTTGCTAGAGGATGAGCAAGACCAACTCCTGCCGCTGATTTTTCAGCCGCTGGGTCTAAACGACGCCCCGGAGACGGTAGGTCGGCGCGTGTCGATTCGGATTGGGGCTGAGAACCCGCTGGAGCCGATCCGGACCTGTACTTTAATTTCTTCTACCTATTGCAAGGGTGCTGTGCCTGTGGGCAGCGTGGGCGTGTTAGGTCCAACACGGATGGCCTATGAAACCGCGATTGCTTTGGTGGAAGCGGCGGCGGACTACCTCTCGGAAACCCTGGGCAATTAAAAACCTCAAATAAATAAAATCCCCGCTGGCTGAGCGGAAACATCCCCGCTGGCTTCGGCTCCGCTCAGCCAGCGGCGGCTCACTCCCTGATCGGAGGCCTGCTCCCTGATCGGCACTTACTCCCTGATTCGCAGTTTGCTCCCTTCGACGGCGTCAAGGGAGCAGTTCCGGTTCAAACTTCGCACCCTGCTCAGCGAGGTTTTCGCGCCACGAGATATTTGCTCATAAAATGGACTTCCATCTGCACATCAGTGAAGCCCGCGGTGTGCAGCCGCTCGGTCAGATCATCGACACTATAGCTGCGGTAGTAGGGCTCATGGAAAATGGCCGGGAAATTCTCCATCATCACTTCAAATTCCGGTGAATCGCTGAGCTGAATGGAATCACAAATGATGCAGGTACCCCCGGGTTGAGTCACCCGGAAGCACTCGTTAATCACGTTCTGACGCGCTGTCGGCGGCAATTCATGAAACAGAAAGACGCTGGTCGTGGCGTGAAAATAATTGTCTAGGTAAGGCAGTGCCTCGCCATTAGCTTGAATTAACTGCGGTAGATCGCCCGTATTTTGGGACAGGAGTTGGTTTGCTTTGCGTAGATAGGCAGGAGATAAATCGATGCCATGCAGCGAAGCCTGGGGCAACATGCCTCGGATGTGTTTGAGGGTGCGCCCTGTGCCACAGGCTACATCGAGGATTCGCACCGCATAGGGGGCGATCGCCCCAAACTGCTGCACTCCATGCTTCAACGGTGCCAGTATCCGTCGCCGCATTGGATCAGCAGCTCCATTGAACAAAATCTCCACCTGCAAATCGTACAAATTGGCCGACAGATCGCTTAAATAGCCATTGGTTTGATTATGAAAATTTTGGACGTAGTAGCTGGGATAGCCCTCCGTGTTGATTCCGGGCGCAAAATCCTGATGGCGTTTTTGATTCATCCGCTCCCATGTCAAGGGCATGTCTAACCACACAACTGGGTAATAGCGGAAAAAATCATCCCAGGCATGATCAAACAGCAGACTCGTAGGATAAATGCCCTGCTCGGCATCCTGCCAATCTTTTTCCAGTAGAGAATTCAGCCGTCGTTGCAAATCCAGTAAGATGTGCGGCGGTAAGGGCTTGGTTTTGGATTCTGGGGGCGGGGCGATGAGGTTTTTCAGTTGAGTACCCAGGGTCTTGTGGGCTACACCAAAGTAGCTTTTGCCTTGTTGGAACGTTTGATACGCCAGTTTAGTGAGGGTGTCGGGCATAGCCAAGGGATGCAAGTAATGGAGGAACAACAGGTTTTATGTTACCAATTGTAACGAACTTTCAGAATAAGCTTGAGGTGATTTCCGACAAATAACATGCCCGCTGGCTGAGCGGAGTCGAAGCCAGCTAGAGATTGCTCCCTGGGCTAGAGATTGCTCCCTTCGACTTCGCTCAGGGAGCAATCTGGGTCGGTATAATTTTTCCTGAAAATTGCTTAAGCCCCCCACCCTAGCGAATTCGTGACGTTACAAAAAGTCTTTAGAATTTTGGGAAACTAGGGCTTGGGGGAGTTTCTGACCGGGCTTGTGTTGTTGATGAATCACCCGCCGATGAAATATTCCTCCATGTAAAAACGATGCCTAACCTGCTCGGTTTCCTCGCAGGAAAACACCAGAGTGCAGGCTAGGCATCGCTTTTGCAATGCTTGAACAAAATTAACTTGAACAAATTAACGCAAGACATGCTGAGCCTTAGGGCTTCGGAAATTTCCGTTGCTGATGGCGGCTCTTATACCATTTGTACCAGTTGCCATCGGGAGAGAAGCCGTTGGACAGCATAAAGGCAACGGTGTCGTCGCTCACATCGACCAGAATATCTTTGACTTGCGACTCACTAGATTGATTCAACCGTTTCATGGCGCTTACCTCTTGAAAAACTGGAATGAACAGGAGGCGCGTTCCTTCGGGGAAATTCCCTACTTCCGTCTCTCTCGACCCAAAAACTCTAATCCGAAGAGAGATGAACGATTACTTTCTGTATCTAAACTAACAGAACTATGATTAAATTCCCGATCTTTTGCAAATATTTATACTTTATGGCCAGTGGATTGCCGGCCTGGGCGGGACAGTCTGCACAGGCTGCGATAATTGCCAGATGTAAGCAGCCTGTGCAGATGTAGGAATGGGAGAAGGCAATGTCTGCCTATACAACGATTTATGCGGTGGTCCGGCAAATCCCCCAGGGCCAAGTGGCAACCTATGGCCAGGTTGCCGAGTTGGCGGGCTATGGCGGCAAAGCCCGACTAGTGGGGTATGCGCTGTATCGGGTGGCTCCCGCAGAGGATATTCCCTGGCAGCGAGTGGTGAACGCTCGGGGGGAAATTTCGCGATCGCCCCATCGTTACGGCAGCGATGATTACCAAAGAGTGCTCCTGGAATCGGAGGGCATCACGTTTGACACCACCGGGCGCATTGATCTCCAACGCTACCGGTGGCGGGCAGATCTGGGGTCTGCTTAATGGGGGACGATCCTAAACGACTGTGACCACCACCCCGACACTCTCCCGGCATAACCGATTGACACGGCACAGTGCATAAATGCCCGGAGCAACCGCCGCCGACTGTGTGGTTCCCGGCAGTATCGCCTGTAGTGCCCAGTGGCTCCCCTCCTTGCGCTCCTCTTGGCGATAAAGGCTCCAGGCCATGGTATTGGGGTCAGCCGCGTTGGAGTCAGTGGGCATCCAGGTGAGTTGCCGACCTTGGACGCGGAGGGCGACGGGGGGCGACGGGGGCGCAGCTTGCAGCCAGGGCATCACTGGAGGTAGGGCAGGGGTTGCATAGGTTGTGGTTTGGAAGCGATCGCTAATTCCCTCGCGATTGGCGACCAATGCCCCCACACTAAAGAAAATATTGCCCACGACCTGTTTGGCCTGAGTTTGCCGGGTTAACTCAATTTGCTGTTCAATTTCCGCCAGCGTCCAAGCTTTTCCATCCAACTGCCCCAAATTATTCCCCACATAGAGGTGACGCTGCCGGGAGTTGTTGTCGGCCCACCAGTGCAGCAGCAGTGGATAGCTCTGTCCCGGCGCATCAATTTTCCAATAGAGCTGGGGGGCTAGGTAGTCCACCCAGCCGGCTTGCAGCCACTTCAGCGCATCTGCATAAAGACTGCTGTAGGCATCTAGGCCCCGAATTCCCGGTGGTTGTCCGGGACGGTAAATACCAAAGGGACTAATGCCAAATTTAACGTGGGGTTTCGCAGCCCGAATGCCACTGCTTAAGCGCTGCACCATTTGATTGACGTTATCTCGCCGCCAATCCTCTAGGCCCAAGCCGCCCCCTTGCGCTCGATACGCCTGATAGGTTTTGTCATCGGGAAAAGTCTGTCCGGCAATTGGATAGGGATAAAAATAATCATCCAGATGCACCCCATCCAGGTCATAGCGTCGCACTACATCCAAAATCACTGCATAGGTGCGATCTTGAACCGCTTTGGCACCGGGATCCATCCAGAGTTGTCGTCCCCAGGAATACACCACGTCTGCATTAGTCTTGGCGATGTGATTGGCTGTATTCAAGGTGCTCTCTGACGTGCGGGCCCGGTAGGGATTGAACCAAGCGTGGAGTTCTAGACCCCGCTGACGGCACTGGGCGATCGCAAAGGCCAGAGGATCATATCCCGGCGATTGGCCTTGGGTACCAGTCAGCCAATGGCTCCACGGCTCCAGTGAGGAAGCATACAGAGCATCGCCCTCTGGACGTACTTGTAAAATCACCGCATTAAACTGGAGGGCTTGGAGCCGATCCAGAATCGCAATCAGCTCGGCCTGCTGCTGGGCGGGGGGCAGGCCCGGTTTGGTTGGCCAGTCGATATTCCAAACGGTACTAATCCAGGCGGCTCGAAATTCCCGTCGGTGGCTGACGGCAACGGTTTGCACCCAGGGCACTAGGTACGCGGAGGCAATGGGCGGTGCTTGGCCCAAATGCACTAAACATTGATATAAAATTACGGCCACTTCAGCGCGGGTAATGGGCTGTTGGGGGCGCAGTTGCGCCAGGTTGGGATAGTTGACCACCACATTGGCGGCGGTGGCGGCGGCGATCGCTCCCGTAGCCCAAAGGGGAATCTCCCCACTGTCGCGATACAACTGGGTCAGGTTGAGCTGCGCGGGGGCCTGCCACCCCAAACCCCCAGCCAAAGACACCATCACCTCGGTGCGTGTAATGGTGGCATCGGGACGAAATTGTTGCCCCGGATAACCAGAAACAAAGCCCGCCTCAAACGCGCCCCGAATCGCGGGCAAGGCCCAATGATTTGCCGGGACATCGGTAAAGGGTACGTAGGTTCGCTTGGCTGGACGCTGAAGGGCGGGCTGGATTAAGGCGGCATATTCTGCCCGATTGACAATGCGACTGGGGCGAAAGGTGCGGTCTTGGAATCCGCGAACAAAGCCTCGATCTGCCAGTCCTTCAATAAACGGTTTAGCCCAGTGATTTTGGATATCAGTAAAGCGGACAGGAGAAGCAACCATGATGCAGCGGCTGGGTGAATCCGGTGAAGGATGAGTAGGGGACAGTCTGCCGCGATTGTACCCATGGATTCCGCTCTGCGATCGCGGGGTTTGCCACCCCCAGTTCTTCTCCCTTTATCTCTATACCTCTTTAGCTATCTCTACACCTCTTTAGCGCTATACCCCCTTAGCTTTACACCCACATCGGGTACTCATCACATACTCGGGTATCCTGCTGCTGGAGGAGAAGGGCGGTGCGATAGCATTCAATGGCGGCACTGTGGCGCTCTAGGGCTTTCAGGACGGCTCCCTGGAACAGCCATGCCTCGCGATTATCCGGGGCGATCGCCACAGCGGTTTGGAAACTAGAAAGAGCAGATTGGTAATACTTCAGATGAAACAGCGCAATGCCTCGAAAAATCCAGCTTTTGACGTCCTCGGGCTGGAGCTTGAGGCTGGTGTCGAAACTGGCAACAGCCGCATCATAACGCTGCTGATCCATCAGCATTTTGCCCCGTTTATACCAAATTTGAGGAATGGCATCGTCAGGACAGGGCCGCGCAAACGCCATGACAGCAGGCTGGCAGGACACTGGATCAAACGACGCACAACCGTTTTTCGTAGAAAGACTCATGAATTCTAAGGAGGAGGGAGTGATGTAGAACAGCCAGCGAGACAACAGGAGTATTGTGGCCGCAATTTATGTGCTAATTATTGCTTTAAGTATACTTAGAATACTGATTGTTTGCCCAGCTTCAGGGAAACCTGACAATTTGAGCGATAACCTTAAAGTTCCCGTATTACTAGCAATAGAATTCCTCAGTTAATTCATATACCTTAATCCAGAGATGCAAGGTGAACAGAGAGGCTGTGACAGATGTTACACGGAATGCGATTGGCCTATAGGGGAAGTGCGGCGGCACGATATACCGCTTGGAATCGTCGTACAGGTGGGGTTTCTAGATCGCTAAAGTCCGCCCAACTTTCTAGGATTAAGCCTGCGTGCTCGTAGGCGGAAAATTGCGATCGCAGCAGCGGAAACGGTGGCCCCGATAATCCATCGGTCTGCTCGCGGCCTCGACTCATCGCCAAGAGTTGGCCGTGGGGGGCGACAAAGGCAGCGATCGCGGTCATGGCGGCGGCTTGGAGGTGCGGGGGTAAGGCTTGCACGGTGTAAATCTCTAGCACAAAGTCAAAGTGCTGTGTCCAGGTGAACGGGGCGTTGAATAAATCGGCAATGTGGTATTGCACTGAGGAATCAGGAAACCGCGCTTGGCACCAGGCGATCGCCGTGGGAGATAGATCAAAGGCGGTGACGCGAAAGCCGATGCTGTCGAGGTATTCGGCATCGTCGCCCAGGCCACAGCCAATCACGAGGGCTGTTTTGCCAGTGCCTGAAAGGGCGGTGCGATCGCGCCAGGTTTGCAGGTGGGGATTCACGGCGAGATCGGCCCAGGGAATGGCGTGGCTATTCCCGGCGGCTTGGGCGTAGAGTGCTTCAAACCAGCCGAGGGCATCGCCGCGATCGGTGTATTCCTGGGACAATTTCTGGACCTGTTCCCGCATACTCATGGCTGGCTCCTAGGGGCGATCGCGTGGGTTGCCATCCATTATGATTGAAGCTACGCAGGCTGGAAATTTGAACGCGCAGAGCACGCCATGGTCAAAATCCCTTCTCAGCAAAAGTCGCTGTTGCCCCCGTTGGAAAATGGCGATCGCCTCAGCCGTCACGAATTTGAGCGGCGCTATCAGGCCATGCCCCATCTCAAAAAAGCAGAATTGATTGAAGGAGTGGTGTATATGGCGGCGGCGCTACGCTTTAGAAGTCATGGCGAACCCCATGGCAATCTAATTATCTGGCTGGGAAATTATAAGGTGGCAACGCCGGGTGTGGAATTGGGCATTGAGCCCACGGTGCGACTGGATTTGGACAATGAACCACAGCCCGATGCGGTGCTGCTGATTGCGGAACGGTGTGGTGGACAGGCGCACCTGAGTGAGGATGATTATGTTGTCGGTGCCCCGGAGTTAGTGGCAGAGATTGCCGCGAGTAGTGCGGCGATCGATCTGGGCGACAAAAAACGGGCCTATCGCCGCAATGGGATTCAGGAATATATCGTCTGGCGGGTGTTTGATCAGCAACTGGACTGGTTTTACTGGCAGGACGGGGAGTATGTGTTGCTGCCGACTGATGCGGATGGGATCATTCGGAGTCGTGTGTTTCCGGGCCTGTGGCTGGCCGTGGATGACTTGCTGGCGGGCAATATGGCGCGCGTGCTGGTGGTGTTGCAGGCTGGGTTAGCTAGCCCAGAACAGGCTACATTTGTGCAACAGCGATCGCAGGAAACCTAGGCAATGCGTAAGGCATTGCTGCACTTAACTCACCCTATTCCTATGATGCGGGGGCGATCGCGATTTTCATAAACTGGATACCTGCTAGAAACCTGTTTCCGCCGGAGCGACCTGTACCAATCCCTGGATTGCCCGCTCAAGGTGCGGTGAGCATGCCACGTCCACCGCACCCGCTTTGCCTCACCCCTGCCGCAGCTTTTCCAAAACGCCCCGGTCTTCCAAGGTCGAGGTGTCGCCCGAGACTTCGATGCCACTGGCGAGGTCGCGCAATAGCCGCCGCATGATTTTGCCCGATCGCGTCTTGGGTAGGGCCTCAGCGAACCGAATTTCACCGGGACGGGCGATCGCGCCAATTTCCTGCACGACGTGTTGTTTGAGGGTCTTGATCAACTCATCGCTGGGGCTGTAGTTGCCTTCCAAGGTGACAAAAGCCACGATGTCTTCCCCTTTCAAATCATCCGGTTTGCCTACGACTGCTGCTTCAGCAACGCTGGGATGGGACACCAGTGCCGACTCAATTTCCATCGTGCCCAAGCGGTGTCCGGCCACATTGATTACATCATCGACGCGGCCCATCACCCAGAAGTAGCCGTCCTCATCCCGGCGAGCGCCATCACCCGCAAAGTAGATGTATTTGCCGTCTTTGGGTGGGATATGCTCCCAATAGGTGCGGCGGAAGCGATCGGGATCGCCAAACACCGTGCGCATCATTCCCGGCCAGGGATGCCGGACTGCCAAGTAGCCGCCCTCGTTCTCGGGGACACTGGTGCCTTCGAGGTCCACCACATCGGCCAGAATGCCGGGGAACGGTAGGGTGGCGGAACCCGGCTTGGTGGGAATTGCGCCAGGGAGGGCGGTAATCATGATGCCGCCGGTTTCCGTTTGCCACCAGGTATCCACAATCGGACAGCGCTCCCCGCCAATCACTCGGTGATACCACATCCAGGCTTCGGGATTAATCGGTTCGCCCACGGTGCCCAGCAAGCGCAAGGAAGACAGATCGCGGGCTTTGGGCAGGTCGTCGCCCATTTTGATGAAGGCCCGGATGGCCGTGGGAGCGGTGTAGAAGAATAGATGACCTTATGCTTTTGGATCACATCCCAGAAGCAGCCAGGATTGGAGGCGCCGGGCGCACCTTCATACATGACTGTGGTCGCGCCGTTGGACAGGGGCCCGTAGACAATGTAGCTGTGTCCGGTAATCCAGCCGACATCGGCGGTACACCAGTAGACGTCGTTTTCTTGGAGGTCGAAAATCCACTTCGTGGTGATGTGGGTATAGAGGTTGTAGCCACCGGTGGTATGGACAACGCCCTTGGGTTTGCCGGTGCTGCCGGAGGTATAGAGGATAAACAGCAGATCTTCGCTGTCGAGGGGTTCGGCAGGGCAATCGGTGGCGAGACTGGGCTGAAGCTCATGCCACCAATATCCCGTCCTGGTTGCATCGGTGATGTCTTGGCCGGTGCGCTTGACGACCAGGATGTCTGAACTGTGGCGGATGCGCCTTCGGCCAGGGCTTTATCCACGGCGTCTTTGAGCGGGACAATCGCATCTTTGCGCCAGCCCCCATCCGCCGTAACCACCACCTTGGCTTGGCCATCCACGAGGCGATCGCGCAGCGCATCGGCACTAAAGCCGCCAAACACCACGGAATGGGCCGCTCCAATCCGGGCACAGGCCAGCATGGCGATCGCTGCTTCCGGAATCATCGGCATGTAGATGGCCCACGCGATCGCCCTGTTGTACACCCAACTGCTTCAGGGCGTTGGCAAACTGGCAGACTTCCCGGTGCAGTTCCGCGTAGGTAAAGGTTTTGGAGTCACCCGGTTCCCCCTCCCAAATCAGAGCGGGCTTGTCGCGCCAGGGTGTATCCAGATGGCGATCGAGACAATTGTAAGAAAGATTAATTTTGCCATTGACAAACCATTTGGCAAAGGGCGGATTGCTCCAGTCCAGCACCTGATCCCACGGTTGAAACCAGTGCAATTCCGAGGTCGCGAGGTCCGCCCAGAAGGCTTCTGGATCGGCTTGGGCCCGATCGTAAAGTTGGTGGTACGCCTCTAGGCTTTGAATGCGAGACCGCTGGGAAAATTCCACTGAGGGGGGAAATAGGCGGTGTTCGTGCAGGATGGATTCAATTGTTGGCTGTGACATGGTGACTGGGCAGCAGGTGGCTGGGCGGGGGATTTATTAAAGCCAGAGAATTTAAAATTCTCTGGCAATGCGGCACGGAGTGCTGTTAAAAATTCAAAATCAAATGGATTTATTCCTGCAAATCACTGTACGACAGAGCTACGTCGATATTCGGTATATTTTTTTGAAGATCCCTTGAAGCTTGGGGCGTCTGGATGAAGGCGGTGGCAGTGCAGAAAATTTTTTGCCCCACCGGTTCAGGCATCGCCATAATAGAGGGGAATTCACCCATAAAAATCAGACAAAAATGTGATTTTGATCACATCTAAACGCGATCCTCATCTACGCGCTTTTCTGGGGCGTAGATTTCCGGCTTTTAAGAAAAGCCGAGGATCTTCATTTGCGAATGATCGTTGGTCTGCGGGCGGTCACGAGGAATGGGTCGCCGGGATAACCAGTCCAGATAAATAGCCAGTCCGGATAAATAGTCAGGATAAATTGATCGGTGAAACATAGGTATGCAAAATCGGCAGGGGTGGAATCGACGCATTACCCGTAGACAATTGACGCGGCTTTCCCTAGCGGGGTTGGGGTCGGCCATGATTACGTCGGCGACTGCTGCGATGGGGCGAGCCGCTCTCGATTCTGAGTTTGAGAATTCTGAGTTTGAGAATTCTGAGTTTGAGAATTCTGAGTTTGAGAAGTCTAAGTTTGGACAGACCGTGAACGCAAAACGACCGAAAATTTTGGGTACAACATTCAGCCCGCTCCAATGCCACTACATTGGGCTGGATTATCAAGACACGTTTCGCTGGGTTTGCGGCCTGGGTTTAGACCGAATCCGGCTCTGTGCCTATTGGCACGAGATTGAACCGCGCCCGAATCAGTTTGATTTTTCGGTTTTGGATAGGTTGCTAGAGGAGTGCGATCGCTACGGGATTGACGCCATCCTAGCCGTGGGCATGAAAGTCCCCCGTTGGCCGGAATTTCACTTTCCCGATTGGCTACAGGCTCAGCACGACACCAAAGGCCGCCCAGAACCGATGGATCAGGATCGGGCGATCGCGGATTTAACTCTACGCTTCACTGAAAAAGTGGTCAGCCACACGCGGATGGCTCCCGCTCTGAAGTATTGGCAGGTGGAAAATGAACCGTTTACCCACCTAGAGATTACCGGGGGACGCTACCTCAGTACTGAGTTTGTCCAACAGGAAGTGGCGCTGGTGCGGGCATTGGCACGGGCCGATCAGAAAATTGCGCTGACGGGGGCGATCGAGCTGCCTGGAGCCTGGAATCAGGACGACGATCGCGCCTTTCAGGATTGTTTGCGCATGGCTGATGCGGTGGGGATTAATGTCTATACCAAAGTGCCCGTGGGTCCGATGTTCTATCTCGAACCCAATCCATTGTATTGGAAACGGCTAAAGCAGTGGCAATCCACCTTAGTCGCGAATGGCAAAGAGGATTGGATTGCTGAGGCCCAGGCAGAACCCTGGGAACACAACCAATTAGTTGCGACTAATAAATTGGATCATCCCAGTTCATCGCCAAAACAGACGACTAACCTAGTCAGCTCTTTATCCCGCATTGGTTACAGTACGGTGCTGTTGTGGGGGTGTGAGTATTGGTATTGGCAAAAGCAAAAGGGCCGCAACCTCTGGTGGTGGTCTGTAAAACAACTTGTTCAGGGATGATTGCATTACAGGTCATTACAGGTCAAATAGATCCATGGGCAGATGGCCAAAGGTTTCATTGACATCTTGATCATAGGCCGATTGGCAGGATAAGAGGACGCCGCGATGGGTGCCGATATAGCTATCGGCATGGCAGCGTCCGGTTTTGGGATTGAATTTAATGTAGGTGGGACCCGTGATGGCGGGGGCGATCGCGCCGGTTACTTCATACCCCAAGGCTTGTCCATACTGCTGCAAGGCGACCTCCGCCTCCGCCATAGTTTCTGCACAAATGCCAAAAATCTGATAGTCAGAATGGTCGGCAACGACATGGACGGCCTGTCGCACGAGGGCATAGTCCGCAATGATCGGATCGGGATCTGTACAAACAAATTGGCGTAGTAAGACGCAAGATGCCTCGACTAGAGCCCGATCAGTGTCAGAATGTGGAGTTGACATAGCAGTACACAGGGAATCAAGAAACGATAAAGCCACAGTTCGAGAGCAATGCCCTCTGGCTACAACCCTACACTGATCCGCCAACGCAGTTCAATCCCACGGGGCAGTTCAACCCCATGGGTTACCAGCACATGCCCCTGTAAGTTTTTCCCGCATAGAATAGTCATTTAGCGTGAAGTGCCCAGGAATTACTGAGAAATAGTTGCAACTAGATCTGGCAATAGGCTACGCTGAAAGCTAAGCACCGTTATTGATTAAATTTTTCGATACCTGTTTTTAGCAACGTGTTCTCAACACCTGTCTGACGGATAGGGGCATTCACCCATGGGTAAGCACACAAAACAGCACCATGCCTTTCGCTATGAAGGCCGCTTCTTAGAATTTCTGGGCCGGGATGGAGGCAATTCCCTGGAAAAGGGTGTCAAGTTTCTGCGCCTTGCCACCCGTCAGGGTGAATTGACGATCAAAATTCCGAAGTTTCTGCGCCCGACCCTCGCTCAAACCCTACAACCGGGGGATTGGATTCAAGTCTTGGCGACGCGACGGTGGCTGTGGCCCGCACCCAGCTCAAAGCTACCCAAATTCAGGTTGGCACCGCCTTAGCGGCCAAGGCCGTGCCCTCGCAGGCGGCCCTCCCCGGTTCCCCGCGCCCGCAAATTATCCTGTTCTGCCAAAAGTCCGATTGCATGAAGCGCGGCGGTAAGGCGGTGTGTCAGGCATTGACTGAGGCATTGGCGGAGCGCCAGTTGGGCGATCGCGTCATCCTCAAAGGCACCGGCTGC
>CAVYAN010000123.1:0-28870 GCA_963766075.1 uncultured cyanobacterium
TTTACCACGGGGCAGGATATATTTTTTCGGCAGGGCGAATATAGTCCGGGCAGTTCTAGCGGGAAGGTATTATTGGCCCATGAGTTGACCCATGTGGTACAGCAGACAGGCGGAATTCAGGCGCAGGGAATTCAGGCAAAATTGGCGATTGGGGCACCCGGCGATTGCGACGAGCAAGAAGCCGATCAAGTGGCCAAGGCGGTAACAACTCACTTAGAAAGTCAACAAAGCCAGGAACGTTCTGTGCAGCGGGCCTGTACAGCGTGTCAGGAAGAGCTCTGCCGCAAACTAAGCCCTTGTTGGGAGTGGCGATTGCGGGATTACCTTACCCATTGCGCCCGCAATATTGCTCGTCAGTCTCTACTATTTATATGATATCTCAGCCTCGGGTTCCTCGCAGGGAGCCGCTGATGCCGCAGGCGGAGCAATCCAGTGCCCTAGCCCCTGATCCGACTCGATGCAAGGTGGATGTACGCGCAACTCATATTGGTGCCCCTCTCGGCGGTGCACCAATCTGGCACCTCCTTCTCGCTGCTCACACCGATTCAACGGGGCTAGAGTATTATTTCCGGGGTGGACCCGGTGGCTCTTGTCCAGGGGGTTGCTCCGGGTGGATTTGGCACGATTATTACGAACAACGGGCGTTATCTACCCGGTACTGTAGACTGGTCTCCCGGTGCACCATCCGTTACCGCCCTGAGTGGTGCCACTGCCTGTGGCAAAGATTCTTGTTTAACTTCGGAACTGCGGCGAATTGATGGAACGTGTACCCCCTATGCGCCAACAGGCCCAAACAGTAATACCGTTGCCAGTACCCTGCTCAACAATTGCAGTATTCCCCGGGTCAAACCCGTCTGGATTGCACCGGGCTGGGGAAGTCCCTATCTCTAATAGACACTGGATGTGACTGAGGGGGCGATGTTATGACGATCAACTGGAAACGATTGAAGAGTGTTGCAGACGTTGAGCAAGCGGTGCGATCGCAACTTCCCGCTTCTGCGACGGTGGCGGATGTTAAGGCTTTTGCGAGTAACCAACAGCTTGAATGTTCGGATGTTGTGGAAAATGTGATTTACTGCTCTGCGCTTGCTGCTAGTCGATGGTGGATGGTGCGCCGAAAATGGTTAATGCGATTCCATTTCCAGGGCAATGTTTTAAACCGTATAGACGTGCGAGAAGGGCTGATTGGACCTTGAAACGATGCGATTAATTTTCTGGATTAACTTCATAGAGAGGTGAGAGATGCGTGAATGGCAGTAGAGATTGCTTAATGGTTACCTCGACCAGTTGCTTTAGCGGCTAAGCATCAGCTATACCGAGCTAAAAGTCTGCGTTGTTTTCGCATCCCCAATGAGGCGTGATCATGTACGGAGCTAAACAGGATTCCTCAGCAAAGCTCCCCGAGCGATCGCTGGCATCTACTTCAGAAGCAACGCGAGAACCCTGGGCAATTCCTTCCCATTTGCGGAATCAGCATCCGTTACTCCAACTGCAACGGAAATATGGCAATCGTCATGTGCAGCGCTTGGTGGAATTGTCTCGCAAGGGCGAAGGCGAAGTAGATATTGCCCCAGAAGTAGAAGCTGGAATTGAGCAGGCGCGAGGGAGTGGTCAATCCCTCGATCTCACCGCACAGCGCCAGATGGAATCTGCCTTTGGCACTGACTTTGGCAGCGTGCGAGTCCACACCGATTCTGGAGCCAATGCCCTCAACCATGCCCTCAACGCTCGCGCCTTTACCACCGGACAGGATATTTTCTTCCGCCAGGGTGAGTACAATCCTGCCAGTTCCAGCGGCAAGGAGCTATTGGCCCATGAACTGACCCATGTGGTGCAGCAAGCAGGAGGAATTCAGGCGAAATTAGCGATCGGGCAACCGAATGATCCCTATGAGCAAGAAGCTGATCAAGTTGCTGCGATCGTGACTCAACGATTAGCAAGGCATCCTGCGATCACAGATTAATCCCATTGCACAACACTCAAAGTCCCAGCCAGACGGCTCTGTGCTGGATGCGAAGAGGAACAGCAACAGCCTCTTGTCCAACGGAGTAGTTTAGGAATACCTACTGTCCAACTTCAAACTGCGGGTTGTCCGCCGAGTTTTGTACGCCCTATACTTCTACTGCGGCAATTCTTGCGGCGCGAGCGTTTGTCTCTGCCACGGTCATTCCCTACATTGCTGCCCGCATCTCCCCGGATGCAGCCGCTTTTTGGGTGATGTATCTGGGTCGCAGGCGCGGCGACAGCCTTGCTCCAGCGGTTTTTTCAGGAACAGGCTCGGTTGAGCAAAGCTTTATTAATTCGGTGACCACCAAGATCATCAAGCACAACTGATTGACTGGATTAAATTAGCATTGCCCAGCATTTGCCAATACATCCCAGTCGGTTCTTGGACAAGTGTGCCCATTCGGAGTCTTCTCACTCCCAGCCAACTAATTACCCAATTAACTTTGATCAAATTCTCCACTTGAGACTCCTGGAAATATTGCTGGTGGGGTCGGGAGTAGTGATGCTGGACCTGATACCCGAACCGTTTCTGGTTCGGTGGAACTGACTCGCACAACCGATAGTGCTGGCAATACCACGGGTGGGCGGATGAAAACTCATTTCCACTTCCGGGTGCGGGATGCGGTAGATTCTATGCCCTGGCGATTGTGGCGCGTGGTTGGAGCAGTTCGCAACCATCCCCTTGAGCCGCCTGGAAGCATCTGGTGAGGCGTATGATGTGCCGTTTGAGGTCAGTTACGACGGTCCCACGGTGGAAAGTTTCCCTTCCGGCTAGCACGGTTCAGCCTTGTTTAACGGCTCCGGGGGCGGGTGGTGTTGCGGCGTTGTCTGAACCAAGTGAGATGGAATCCACTGGCGCTGCCATGGCTTTTGCGTCAGATTCAACTTCTGATATGACTTCGTTGGGGACAACTCCAGAAGCTACACTCGTTCAAGCAAAAATGGATCGGCTAAGTCCTGGGCGATCGCACCACCAGGAAAAATCGACTATTCAGACAAAAAAGTTTTCCACGCAACCCATTCATTCCTCTACCTCTCAACGGGGCGGACCCATCCATTACTCTCCTAAACTTAATGGACTGAAGACACGCGATTTAGCCATCCAGCGGTTTGGTTCAGATGAGCACATGCAAATTGGTAACCGGGCTGTGCCGGGGCAACAGGTTTACATTGGCAGTGCCATTGGCAATATTTCCTACGGTGAATTGGTTGCGCTAGCGGGGGATTATTTTGAATCGATGAGCCAACTGCAAAACCTAGCAAACGATCCACTCTATGGACGTGATGAGGTTTTATTTGCCTTATGGAAAGTGAATCCGTCCCGCCCCAGGCCATTGGTGGGTCGGAATGTTGAAGCCGCCGTGATGGATCGCTACTACCAACTAGCAGGCAGAAATGAAACCCACTTCTCAACTGGCAGCGCTCCCGGTCGTTCCAATCGTGAGCAGTATATTGCCATGCACACCAGTGCTCTTCAAGAAGCCTACTCTAAAGGGCGAACGGGTATTATTCACTCTCCCAATTGGGAAGCCCGTGAAGCATTTTCTAATCACTTCTTAACCGATGCGTTTTCGGGTGGGCACATCCGCACCCCTCGTGGCGATATTCAACGACACTGGAATGGATTATATCCAAACTTTACGGATAACCTGGTCAGCCTGATTAGTTGCTATATGGCCAGCTACATCAACGATCGCGACAATATTGGCTACGTAGCCAGCGTGGGTCAGCTAGCCAACGGAATTGCCCCTATTCTCCGGGCACAAGCCGGAAATGTGCTTTCTGCCTTTTCAATTGGCGATTTAATTTCTAAAGTCTTGCATGACCAGGATAATGCCGGTTTAGATGTGGTCAGTCAAGCGTCTTCCAGTTCCTCAGGCGTGCATCAATGGCGGGCGGTGGGCGATGATTTCTTGTTTAGTGTGCCCCCTGGCGTAACTTTGACTCCGGCCCTAGCACAGGCGCAGCAAGAAACCCAGCGTATGGTGATGGAAGCTGTTCGCCTCAGTTTCGCAGAAGCCCAACAGGCCCACGCAGCAGGCGCATCTGGCAATCCCGCGTTAGCCACGCTGACGAATCCCAGTCAATATCAGGCGTTGGCATTGCTGCCCAGCGCCGATTCTGCTTCAACACTCAATCCAGCCCAGGATTGGCGCGCGGCGAACATTCGAGCCATGTCTGCGAGTTTGCAAACGCTATTGGTCGCTGCCTTTGCTCCAGGCACGGAAGTACGCCAGGGATTAGATGGGGTCGCGGTCGATTGTATCACCACGATTAACCGGGCCGGCATCGACTTTGATTTGCATACACGCGATGCCTTCCTTTGTTTCAAACAACAGTTCCTCGCTAATATTTTTGCCATGATGATCCGAGCCGCTGAAGGAACAACTCTTTGCCCAGCGGGTAACAACAATCCCTGTCCGACCTTGAGAAATCCTTGCCCGTAATATTCCGATGCCACCCCAAGCGTGAATCTAAATGCGTGAATCTAAACAAGAGATTTGGGTAAAACCTCAAACCCATGCCTCTCAATTAACGCTAGAACAACACCCTGCAAACGCAGAACTCCAGGGCGTGCTCATTTCTCATCGTGAGTCAGTTTCCCCGCGTGAGTCAGTGATGTGGCTAAACAGTCGGACTGGGGTCTCTCCTGCTCATCATGGCTCTGAATCTAAACGTTCTCCAGTCCCTCAACGTGAGCTGTTGAGGCTCCAGCGGCATTATGGCAATCGCTATGTGCAGAGGATGTTGGCGTGTCCTGCTCATTTGGCAGACGCGGCTCCCACTCCGCCCGGTTGGCAATCGTATCACGGGGATTCTTCCTGGTTTCACTGTGGTTTTAGAGGGATTCTCGAAGAATCGATCGCCAACACCCAGCGATCGCCAAAATGAATGTTTTTACGATCATTCTGGAAGGTTGGTCGATGACAACCACCCGTATGCTGGGTGCCGGGGAACGCCTAATGAATATGACTCTGCCCAGCATCCGCTCGATCACACGTTTAGGGATTCGGGTGGCATCTGGCAGGCGGGGGGGCCAGCATTTATGACCTCGCGAGTTTATACGCTGAGCCGCCCGATCGCAACCGCGATTGAAGTGGTGAGTACCGCAGGAAGGGTAATTCGCTCGGTCACCGATGGATTGGGTACGGCGATCGCCCTGGGAATTTTGACCGCCAGTGCTTCCGTCGATCCCGGGAACTGGCGTTTTCAAGGATTGCCCGCTCGCTCAGTGCGGCATCTGAATGTAATGGGCGCAATCCTGGGTTCTGCGGCTCTCAGCCAAAATGTCGATACATTACTGAGAAATCTAACCCGCCGCCTGGATAGCTTTCCCATTGCAGGCTTATTGGATGAGATTGCCCAAGATGTGAATCAAGTTTTGCAAAGCAGAGGAGGCAGTACTCAATCCGTAACCGCGTCTGATTTGAGTGTATTATCTCTCATTCAACTGGTGGAGTGGCTGCGGATCAATGGAATTGTTCAATACGTGCGATCGCCGGAAGAAATCGCCAGAGAGCAATTAGCAGCGCAATCAGCACCGCCTCCTTAGGCATTCACTGATTCAGGTCCTAGATTCATTCCTTTTTTATTTCATTTCATTATTTTTTATTATGTGCGCATTAAAACAGGTCAACTCTTATTCCCCTCAATTCGGCGCGTCTGATAGCGGCCAGAAGCTCGCAAGGGTTGAGCATCCTAAGGTGCATCCCACGCCTACCCCCCTGCTCGATCGCCTGATTCACCGTTCCCCAGATCAACAAAGAACCCTAATTCAGAGATCGAGCGCCCAGGCCAGTTCTTCTCAGTCGCTTTTGCTCCAAATGCAGCACCAGTATGGCAACAGCTACGTGCAGCGCATGATGGGTTTATCTAGAAAGGCAGAAGGGGAAGCGGCTGTTACTCCCGATGTTGAGTCGGCGATCGCGCAGAAACGGGGTTCAGGACAGCCCCTCGATCGCGCGGTGCAGCGCCAAATGGAATCGGCTTTTGGCAGCGATTTTAGTGGGGTACGAGTCCACACTGACACGACGGCCGATCAACTGAATCATCAGTTAGCAGCCCGAGCCTTTACCACAGGACACGATATTTTCTTCAAACAAGGGGAATATGCTCCGGGCAGTTCTCAGGGCAAGGAGTTACTAGCCCACGAGCTAACCCATGTGGTACAGCAGTCGGGTGGCATCGCTCTGAAACTAGCGATCGGTGAGCCGAATGATGTGTATGAGCAAGAAGCCGATCAGGTGGCTCAGCTCGTGATGCAATCCGAACAAGTCGGCGCTGCCACCGAGGGAGCCGCCGAGCCGAGCCAGCGCCAAATGCCAGAAGAGTTGGTGCAAACCAAGGCTGAGCCGCGCCAAATTCAACGCGATCTGGTGGCCTACAACAAAGCACAAACTGAGATTATGCCTTCCTTTGGTGAATCGGCAACGTCAACTTTTGTCACCACCTCGGCAGAAGCGCCTGGAATTCGAGCCGCCTTAGCAGCACTCATTGCAGACGACAAAGTGAAAGAGGTCGTCTCTAAGAGCGGCGATAAGAGCTGGTTTGCGGCGAATCAGCATAAAAATGCTCAGTTGGCAGATATCCAGAAAGCGCTTGCGGATGCGGGTTATGCTCAAGCTGGGAAGATGGCGCGATCGCTCTACGATATTCATGGGGAATACGTCTATAGCAACCAGGAAATCACTACAGTCGGTCTATTTCTTGACCAAACGACGAAATTGGGGCCGCGTGTGACGACGGAGCACGATCGCTCCATGACTGAATACGAAATTCGTCAGGCGCGTCGAGTGTTTAAGAGTGCGATCGATTACAGCAAAGTTACTATTGCGGATGGTTCGCTATCTGCTAGAGCGATCTCGGTTGGAGGCTATGCCCGCACGATTGGCAATACAATCAATTTCCCCACCGGTGACTCTCGCAACATGGCATTTATGGTTCACGAGCTGACCCATGTCTGGCAATATCAAACCACTGGTGCTTCCTATGCTGTCAAAGCGTTGTGGGCACAGATTGCCGAAGGTTATAGCTATACCCCGGCAGGCAAAACGCCGGACGAAGCCTTGAACGAAGCGCGTCAAGCAGGTAAAACGTTGTCTAGCTTTAATAAGGAACAGCAGGGCGACATTTTGTCGGATTACTTTAGGCGGTTACAGTCTAACCAACCTACAGCCGCTTACCAACCGTTTGTTGATGATGTTAAGTAGCCGTCGCCTATTCCCCTGGAGTGGTGCGTGGAGAATGTTGCAACGGCACCAAACGTTCTTAAACGTTGATGCAAAGCGAATAGAAAGTGAGTGGGCCAGCGCAATACCTGATCCTCTCAAGTTCTTCACCCGCCGCTCCCAGAGCGCCCCACTTTTTGGAGAACTCGTAATTCTGCGGCGGTGAGATCGCGCCATGCGCCCGCTGTCAGCCCATTTAGGCTGAGGTCGCCAATTTGGACCCGCACGAGGCGGAGAGTGGGAAAGCCCACTGCTGCTGTCATCCGGCGTACTTGGCGGTTGCGGCCTTCGGTGAGGGTAATTTCGATCCAGGCGGTGGGAATGGCTTTGCGGTAGCGGACCGGGGGATCGCGGGGGGGCAGATCGGGGATCGTGGGCAGGAGGGTAGCGATCGCGGGTCGAGTGCGATAGTTCTGAATGGTTACGCCTTGCCGCAGACGATCCAATGCCGCTGCATCAGGAATACTCTCCACTTGTACCCAATAGGTGCGGGGATGGGCAAAGCGGGGATCACTAAGGCGATGCTGTAAGCCGCCATCATTGGTGAGGAGCATTAATCCTTCGCTATCCTGATCCAGTCGCCCCACGGGATAGACATCCGGTACCGTGATAAAGTCCTTCAGCAGTAACCGGGGTGAACTGGGGGGGCTGTCGTCGGTGAACTGGCACAGGACGTTATAGGGTTTGTGAAAGAGCAGATAGCGGTAGGACACGACTCTAATTCACCCCAACTCTAGGTCACCCCAGCTTTAATTCACTCCAACTCCAGTTCACCCCGGCTTTAGTTCACGATCACGCGAAAACGCACAAATCCAACGTTTGCGCCGGGAGCGCTGGGCACATTGCCAAGGTCAAAGATCACAGAACCATTGACGTTGGCAGCATTTGCACAGGCGTTGCCCGTGGGTAAGGGGGCAAGGGGGGGATAGACTAACCCGCCGGGAACCGGGGTGCCATTGGCCTGCTGGATTTGGAGACTGGTTGGCACTAGGGTGGTGCGTACTGGGACCGGATCACAGACGCTGGCGGCGATCGCCGGACCAACACCATCGGACAGGAAGTAGACCGTATATTCCACTTCATCCCCGCTGGATAGGGGTTCATTGGGATTGATTTGGACTACGCCGACTGGGGGTAACTGGCCCCAGCCTGCGGCGGTGTCGTTAGTGTCAGCGGGATCATCGACAAAACTGGTGAAGGCGATGGGGCGATCGCTGCGGGTAATGGCGGTGATCCGCTTGACCAGGCGCAGGTTGGGCAGGCCCAGGGTGGCGCTGGCTTGGTCGTCTTCCTCGGGATTATTGTTGTTGGGGGTGGAGTTGGGGTCCTGTTGGTCGGATGCGGTGACCTCGGCCACGTTTGCCGTGGGGTTATTCGAGGTAAGGGTTGCGGTGATTTGTAAAGTAGCGGTGCCATTGAGTGGTACAGTCCCCACGGTCCAAACGCCGGTGGCATTGTTGTAGGTGCCCTGGCTGGGGGTGGCGGCGGTGAAGGTCAGTCCTTGGGGGGGACGTTCCGTGACGGCGACATTGGTGGCCTCACTGGGACCGCGATTCACCAGGGTAATGGTAAAGGTTACGGTTTGGCCAATGGTGGCGGCGGGGTTATCCACGGTTTTGGTCAAGCCTAGGTCGGCCACGGCCACAATGTTAAAGGGGGTGATGAGGGACTGGCTGGGGAAGTACGTCCACAAATCGAGGGCCTTCTCGTTACCAAATCCGGTGAAGGCACGCTGGGCGGATAGGGTATCAAAGCCGCTAATCAAGTCGCTATTGGGTGTGGCGGGCGCGCCTCCCGGCAAGGGTTGCCCGACTGTACCCACAAGTGTCCCATTCGCAGTGCGGTAGCCGCGATCGTCGTAAAAGCCAATGGTGCAAGAGGTGCGCGATGGGGACGTGAGGGAGGCCGGGAAGGTGGGACAGATGCCCCCTGGTGGATTCAGCATCTGATAGGTCGGTCCCCCCAGCGTGCTGTTCTCTACATCCAAGAGGGGGAAATGGTATTCCCCACCGCGAATGGCGAGCTGGGCCTGATAGTTATTGCCAACTGGGAAAGGCGCACCGCTGTTGTCAAGCCCATTCCAGGGGACAGTGATGGTGCCACCAGCGCTACGGATGCCATCCAAAGAGCGGTTTTGGGGCAGCTCCGGATCAAAATTGACGCCATCCCGGCTCAGAACAATGCGGTAGCTGTGGGGAATATCGGTCTGATAGGAAAAGGTGCCGCCGGTATTGACCAAGCTGTTGTTGCCGTTTAACGTGCCTTGGAAGCTGAGGCTGTTGGGGGTGATGACTGGGATGCGGGGGTCGAAGATGCCAAGGGCGGCTTTTACCTCGGGTGCGGGGGTGGGCGTGAAGAACAGGGGAAATTCGGGGCGTGCAATGACGACACCGCCTAGGGAGGTTTGGAGTTGATTTGCCCCCGGCGCGGTGCCCACTAAATCTCGAAACAGCGGGGTCACTAAATCGTTGTCGAGTAAACCAATGCGATTGCCGAAGGCCGCAAAGCCATTCGGGTCAATGCCATTAAATCGGGTGGCGTAGAGGTAGCCATCCAGGGTCAACACATAGAGGGAGGAGAACAGGGGGCGATTGTTCTCACCCGCGTAGAGGGAGACGTAGTAGGTGAATAACCGCCCAGGGATGTCCGTGGCGGCAGCAAGGCTCGGACGGACGGTGACATCCCAGGCGGCGATCGTCGTGTCATTGCCGCCACCGGGTTGGACAAAGGCATTAATGCTGCCATTGGGCGTGGGATCCCCGGCATTGTTGCCCCCGGCGGGGCCAAAAATGGCCACGGTGTAAATCCCAGAAGTGGGGGCGACGTAATAGCAAGGGGAGTAGGCATTGGGCACTGTGCCGACAGCCCCGGTGGCAGCATTCGTAATCGTGTTAGGGCCCGCTAACTCTTGGGCGCGATTGGTAATTAGTCCTAAGGTTGCATTGCCCGTACTGGTTCGCTGGGCGCTACAGCTAAAGTCGGGCGCGGTAATGGGCACGCTCTCATCGCCAACGGCTCCCCCCTGGGTTGGCAAGGCAACACGACCTGGATTAAACACGAGAATGTCGGCGTTGAGCGAACCCATAGCGCTGGAGCCGAGAAAAATGGGTTCTCCGGCATTGGCATAGACCCGCAGCAGGGTGCGGCGGAGTAGTAAACTGGCGTACCTTGTATCGGCTGGGCTGGACCCCGGTGGTTCCCCCCGCCATTCTGTAAAGGCTCGCGATCCAGTGGCTCCCACCGGATAGAGATCGCGGCTGCCTTCAGCGTGGGCGGGGGCTGCGCTTCCCAGGAAGCCCACGATCGCCCCCAGGGCCAGTCCAGCGCTCGCTGCGCCCGCAAGGGATTTGAATAAGGGATTCAGTGACGAATGCAGAGTGGTCATGGGAAAGGGTGCTAGGGACGGAAGCGGGTAGGGGGTTCAATTTGGAGGTCGTCTTCTTGGACAGTCACTTCGATGCCGCGAATGTCCTGATAAATGAATTCGGCGCGGCGATCGCGGGCAAAGTCCAAGCGGGTATTGCCCTGGGTGGCGCGCGCCCGTTCACCTTGGCTGCGGATGGTCAGGCGCTCGGGGGCAATACCTTTCCGCAGCAGGTAATTGCGGGCATTGCGGGCACGGCGGAGGCCCAACTCCAAGTTGTAGGCATCGCTGGCGCGGGGATCGGTATGGCCGACCACATCCGCAATGATGCCGGGATTGGCCTTCAGGACGGCGGCAATCCGATCGAGAATGCGGGCACTGTCCGGACTGATGACGTCCTGGTCCAGGCCAAAGTGAATATTTTTAGGCACGGTTAATCGGATTGGGGCCGGAGGTACCGGGGCCGGAGGTACCGGGGTTTCTGCATAGGGTGTGGTGCAGTGGGGAATGGAGGTGGGCGGGGGCGGGGCAGTATTCGGGGCCACAACGACGGCATTGCGGGCGGGTTCGGAGGTGCCGTAGGCCGCATGGGTGGCGATCGCGCTAATTTCCTCGCCCGCTTTTAACCCGGCTACGGGTACGCTGAAGCTACCCGTGGCATCGGTTTCCACCGTGGCCACGGGTTCACCCAGGGGACCAAAGCCATCGGCATAGCGGGCCGAGCGGTAAATTTCAATTTGGGATCCCGGATCCGCTGTGCCGGATACCTGGACGAGGTCGTTGGTTTGCGGCAATTGGCGCTGGCTAAACTGGGGCGCATTAATCGCTCCATTGCCGGTATCTTTACGGCGTTGGCGACTGGCTCGCTTCGGGTTAGGCCCATCACCGCGCTGGTAATCGTAGACGCCCGCGTTATCCTCAGTGACTAAGTCAATGCTGAGTCCTTCCAGATCAGAGAAGCGATTGGTCTGGATTTGGTTTTGCAGACTGGTGGGATAGGCCGCCACCACGACGCCGGATCCGGTTTGGTAGCGGATTTGATTGTTTTTGACGACGTGATGACTGCCCATCAGGTAGACGGCGGCACGGCGGAAACGGCGACCGTTAAAGATAATCTGATTGTCATCGATTTGGGCGGAGCCTTCGGGCTTAAACAGGTACACGCCGCTGCCATCGTTGCCACAGATCAGGTTGCTTGTGATTTGGGTTTGGTTGATGGTGCCTTCTAGGCGAATGCCATCGGGCATGCCTGCGAGGCCGTTGCCAAGGATCACGTTGTTGACTACGGTTAGGTTGGTGGCGTTGACGCCGGTGATGATGCCGCTACCGTCGTGGTTCGCGATCCAGTTGCGGCGGATGGTGACGCGGGTGCCGTTGAATACAGAAACGCCAAAGGCGGAGCGGTCGCCCTCTGGAATGACCGGTTGTAGGGCAGTTGCTGGCGGCACAGCGATCGGATCACGGGTGACTTGGGCTTGGGCTGCTGGACTGGGAGCCACGCCCAGCCAGTTCTCTTCAATCACCACATTTTGCGGGGGCACATCATCGCTGTAGAAGGGCGAGAAGTTGGCGGGGGTGGGATGTTTGCGAATATCCGGCGGCGGTAAGCGATGGCTGATGAAAATGTCGGCGGGCGGAGTGCTGGCGGTGCTGGTGTGGTGGTTGGTAAAGCCGTAGAGGCTGAGGCCGCGAATCGTCACATTGTCGGCAGTCACCACGAGGCCACGAAAAATTTCCTGGCCGGGAGCGGGGGTAATGGCCACGATGGGCGAGTAGAGGGAAATTTCGTTAATGATGGGTTTTCCCGTGGTGTAGCCCGGCTGGGTGGTGCCATCCACGGTCAGGTTGGGCTGTTCCAGGGGGGGCAGTAACTCCACCAAGCGAATGGTGGTTTGGCCCACGGGCAGGTTAAAGCCAATGCGACTGCCGCCCGTTGTCGGGGTGACTTGGGCCTGTTCAGCGGGGCTGAGTTGGTCACGGGTGAGGGTGCCGTTGACCAGCAGTAACGCCTCCCGGAGGGTGAGGCGGTCATCGGGTTGCGCCGGACCGTCTTGGGCGCTGGTGACGGTGACATTGAAAGTCGGTGTCAGGGGCGCAGGCGCGGCGATCGCTGCCGAAGCAAAGGGAAGCGTGAACAGCGGCGACAGGCAGGCGATCGCCTGCCACGGTAAGGCTGCCCGCTGTCCGCTAGAAATTGGACGATGGGGGATTCGGTTCATAGCATCCTGACTGGCAAACACACCACACGGAAACAGGCTTAACGGACGGGTTGGGGTAGCGCTTTTCATGGCTGCGCTCCTCCAGATACTGGCGTGGCGTCGCTATTCGCAGGGAGTAGGGGAACTGTGCTAGCGGTGATCGGTGGCGCAGGGCCTTGGGAAGATGGGCCAGGGGCTGGCTGGCTGGCGACGGGAAGGACTCGGGATTCTTGCTGTTGCGGGGGGACGACTTTTTGCAGGCCGAAACCGTCGAACAACTCATTCAGCTTCAATTGGACGCCCAGGAAAAAGCCACCGCGATTGCGGTTCAGGTCGCGATCGTTGGCCTTGCCAAAGCTGTAGCCTGCACCAACTCGCAGATTGGGGGTGAGGTAATAGCCCACCTCCAATGCTGCCCCAATTTCATCAAAGCCCGTGGCGGTTTGCCCAATCCAGCGGAAATCGCTCGTGATATCCCAGCGGTATCCCAGGCGATAGGTGGCCCGCAGTTGCCCCAGGGAAATACTGTTCGTGCCAATCAAATCCTGGGCCAGATAGGATTTGGTGCTGCGCAGGGCATATTTGCCATAGAATTCCCAGCGCCAGTTGGGAGCATAAATTGTTTCCAGGGCAAATAGGTGCACTTCAGACCCGGTACCGCTGCCAAATAGCAGGCTGATCGGGGTGGTGCTGGGATTTTGGCGAAATTCGTAGCGCAGCAGGGCGTTGAATTTATCATCGGCGGGGTTGCGGTAGGCCAATCCCAGCTTGAGGTTAATCGTGTCGCTGAGGCCGTCGATGGTTTGATTGGCGAAGTTGGATTGCTGATAGCGCAGCAGGGCCGTCAGCGCGGGCGAAATTTTGCCGGCGGCGGCGGCAGAGAACAGGGTGTTGTCCGCTGTACTGGAAACGCGCTGCTCAAAGCGGGCGCTGGCTTTGAAATTGGGATTGTCGGTGTATTCCACGCCAACGCTGAAGCTGTCTCCGGAGGAGACGCCTAGCGAGGAGGCCGATTGACCTACGGCATAGGGCTGGGCAAACTGCTGTCCGGCACTGGTGTAGGCAAAAATGTCACCAAAGATCCGCTCGTAGCCCAGGTTGACTCGTAGGCCGGGAGACAGGGTAATCCGGTGGTTTAAGCCGACGGCTCCTTGACTGGTCAGGCCATTGACGCCGTTCAAGATCGAGTAGCGTCCGGTAAGGGCGGTGTCTTCAGTCAGCTTGTGATCGATTAAGGTATCGAGGCTGGTGATGGAGTTGCTCTTGTACTGGCTGTTGGCCAAGAACTGCTGGGCCAGCCTGACGGTAATACCCGGGAGAGCGGCCCAATCCAGGGCGAGGGTGGTGCGATCGGGATAAACCGCGTCGCTGTTGCCCAGATTGATTTCGTTTTGGGCGCGGAAGGTGAGGGCGGGGGTGACGGGCAGATCAAGGCGAGAGACGATTTGATCGCTGTCCTGGGCAAGGCGGTTGGGGCTGAGCCGATCTTCGCGACTGCGGTTGACCCAATCGAGTCTGAGGTTAGCGGCCCCGAGTTTTTGGGAGACGCCCGCGCGGAAGGTGGTGAGGCTGTTATCAACTTGAAAGCCAGGAACGGCCTCGGTGCCGGGGTTGAACAGATCGGGAAAGCCAAAGCGTTCAAAGGCGGCGGTGCCAAAATTGACTTCGTGGTCGTATTGCAGTTGCAGGCTGGTGGTAGGAGTGAGACGGGCCGCGATCTCGGCCCCGTAACGCGTCTGCCCTGGAGTAAAGCTAAAGGTAGCGGTGTTGGCAAAGCGCTCCTCAACGGAGCGGTAATAGAGGCGGGTGAAGGTGTTGGGCAGGAGGGAGCCGTTGGCTTCGATGCGGTAGGCGTTGCCGGTGACGGCGTCGCCAAAGGCCACGGAGTCATTTTGCGATCGCGCCCATTCGGCGATTACCCGACCGTCTTTGCCGAGGGGGACAATCGCATCGACACCATAGAGTTCAAAGTTGCGCGCGCCCTGGTCTTCGTTGAGATAGCTGGCTCCAACCCAACTTTCCGCCCCCAGCTCCCGCGACAGATTGTACTGGAGCCGACCGGCGTAGAGCTTGGTGTCGCCGGTGCCGTCGCCCTCGAACTGATAGGTGACGACAAGGCGGCGGACGACGGAGCGGCCAAATAAGTCGAACTCCGTCTGCTGGATGGGACGGCGGAACAGGAGCGAACCGCGATCGTAGTCAATTTCATAGTCACTACCTCGGGTGAGGGCTTTGCGCTCCAGCACCGTGCCGGGACGGCTGAGTTCTTCCGATTCGAGGAAGACGTTTTCACTGCCACCGACCACTAGCCGCCGCGATAGGAAGTAGGTGCCGCTGGTGCCGTTTGGAGCGATCGTGTCGCGCTGGAACCCTTGCAGGTTATTGCCATAGATCGCGGAGAATTGCAGGTTGCCAACGTTGTAGTTGGCCTTGAAGCCGTGCAATTGGCGATTGGTGGCCGTGTAGAACTGGGAAGCCGTGGCCAGTTCCGGGGTGCTGTAGTCGCCCCACATGAAAAAGTCGGTGCCTGCTCCCGGTGTTGGCGAGGGGCGCTCGAGTTTGAAGTAGACGCTATCGATAGAGGGGGTCAGGAAGGCGGAGGTGGAACTGTCGCCATAGACCGGATAGGCTTGATCGCAAAATTGTGTATCGCGGAATAAGCGAGAGCTGCCATCACAGGTTTCGTTCAGCCCCCGCGTATTGTTCAGGGCACCCGTCACCAACCAATTGCCCAATCGCCCGGTGGCAAACACGGCTGTTTTGACGTCGAGGCGAGTGCCCGTCTGATCGGGATCGAGAAAGTCACGGAAGCTGCCATAGTAGTCGGTCCCGGCTGCACCGAGGCGAAAACTAACCACACCCGAAACAATGGGCGATCGCAAATCGGTGATGAACTCTACTTGGGTATAGGCATCGAGGTACAGCGGCGTTCCGGCGGGCACAGGGGCCGGGGGCGACACAACATCATTCTGGGTGGTGGAAATTCCCGTGTTATTGACCGACACGGCGGGCAACTGGGGCGCAGATTGGAAACCCTGAGTGCCTGGTCCGGCCATTTGCAGACCCGCAGGACTGGTGGTATCGATTGCCGCACGCACCTTGACCTTTTGGGCTTGCAGGGTGGTTTGCAAGCGCACGGTGAATTTGCCATCGCGGGCCAAGACTTGGAAGCCGGGGCGATCGCGGTCCTGATCCGCTCCTACAAATGTGCCAGCACTTGCGCTCAGGGTGACAATGGTGTCTCCCTGAGCAAACTCGCCCGTTGCATCCAGAATTTGCCCATCGAGGGCAATGGCCGATCGCCCATCGGCGGGAGCTTGGGGACTGCCCGAGGGCAGCAGAATCAGCCGCACAGGAACGCCGATTTGGGGGGCTCGGCAATCGTAGCTTGGGTCAGAAAGGTATCCGAGAGCGCAGTACCCGCATTAGGAGCGGACTGCGCCCCAGCGACAGGCGCAAGCAGCAGCGTCCCCGCCAGAAGCGGCATCAGGGCACGCGAAACCCGTGCGCCCGAAATCATGCCCGAAACCATGACAGAATGCGTCAAATGCTGAGTCATTACCGCTGCTCCTCCTTGAAGCTGGGAGTTACGGCAAAATTCATGCGGGCCATGCCGCCCGGAGCCACACGCGCCAGCCGTGAGGAGCTATTGGCTTCAATGCGATAGCGGTTGGGGGCTAGGGTATATCCCGGCAAGCTGGTGAGGTCCAGGGTGCCCGTATGGTAGCCCGCGAGAACAAAGGCCAGGGAATACAGACCGTTGGCATCAGTGGTCACCCGATTACCGTCTTCCATAAAAATGACCGCATTGGGCACGCCCGGTTCGCCCGGTTGCTGCTCGCCGTCAAAGTTCTTATCGACAAACACGCGGCCTACAATGGTGCCGCAGTCGGAAAGAATGCCGGGACGGATGCGCAGCAGGTGGCTAGCTTGGTTACTGGCAATGGTGCGGCCTCCGGCTGAGCCTTGGGCGATCGCCAAGTTGCGTCCGTTACCCCGCACCGCGTCGGGGGTCACCAGCGCGGCATAGACCAAGGCCAAGGTTTGGCGCGGCTCCAAGCTAGGATAGCGAAAGGTAATAGTGCGGCCCTGGACCGTGGGCGGTGTAGGCAGCGTTCCAGCGGTCCGATTGCCCACGGCAGCTTTAACGGACTGCTGAATCAGTTGCATCCCCAAGGGCAACGTGTCAGTAACGGCTAGGTTATTCAGGGTTGCCGTGCCAGTATTCGTGACTAGCAAACGATAGACAACCGTGTCTCCAGGTTCCGCAGCGGCGCGATCGCCGACCTTGACGATCTCTAAACTCACCGGAACGGATTGGGCTGGAAACTGTACGGGATTGGAGCGGGTATTCCGGGTATGTCCCGGCAGCCGATTCTCGATAGTTCCCAGTCGCCACGTTGGGGATGGTGAAAACCTCTTGAGCATTGGCGTTGACGGCAACACCTGCAGTAGCACAGGTTCCCAGCAAACTCAGTGCTAATAAACTTTTTTGGCAGTTAAACCCGAGGCAATGCGATAAAGCACGCCGTTGATTAAAGCGGTTCATTTAAAATGCAGTCCACACACCCTTCAAAATTGGCTCAAGTAGATGCACAACCCCGGCTTAGCAACTCAAGTTCTAATAACTTAAGCGCACTCAAAACTCAAGCACCCGAAACTGAAAATGACCCAGAAAAACTAACAACTTAATACCATGTCCGGCGGTAGAAGCTGTGTTTGTTAACAACTTTATTAACAACACAGTTGCTTATTAACTATTTGTTAACAGTCTGGGAACCACTAACCCCCCGGAAAACCCTACGGATACCAACCATGAGGTAAAACGCATTGCAAATAGCATTAATAACATTGTCATCCAACCACCTTGGTCATTCAACAATCTTGCAGGGTGCTAAGGGCTTGCGGTTAGACTGACGACCCTGCTGCCCATGGGCGCAACGGACTTCAGTAATTCCTCTCGTGATGGCTGGCTCTGGAATGAGCGCTGTCAGTGATAATACAGAATTCTTTTTGGTTTAGCAAATTGAATTTATCCACAGCATGCTTGGATGATCGGGGGTATCCCCTATGCTTTTCGGGGATATTTGCAGTACTGGTGCGGGTTGGTCATCGCTGTGACCTTGCCACCAGGCCATGAGTCGCCCTAGGGGTAGAGTACGTACTGGGATTTGGCAACACATTTAGTGCCTTTTCTCGCTGTTCCGGCAATCGTGGCCCACGGCGGGGCCTGAGTCTGCCACTGGAGTGATGGCGAGGTGGCCCTAGCCCCAGCTTTACAAAACTATGGACTTAGAGTGGATTACGTTGAGGATGCGATCGCACTCTTTAAGCTTTGGCAAAATTCCTGGACTGCCTGCAACCCCTGCTGAGGGGTCCCTTCCGCCAACCGTTTGACAATGGCACTGCCCACAATAATGCCGTCCGCGCCCCACTCCATTACCTGCCGCGCCTGCTCCGGCTGAGAAATGCCAAAACCCACGCCAATCGGCTTGTCCGTCACGCCGCGCAATTCGGCAATTAAATCTTTTACCCGCGCTTGCACCTGGGCGCGCATACCAGTAACACCAGTGGTGCTCACCAGGTAGATGAAGCCCTGAGACTGCTCGGCGATCGCCACAATCCGCTCTTTAGGACTGGTTGGAGCCACCAGCAATGTCAACTCAATGCCGTGGGCTGCTGCGGGCTTGAGTAAGGTTTCTGCCTCTTCCAAGGGCAAATCCGGTACCACAAGTCCTTTAACGCCAGCCTGTGCAATCTGGGCCAAAAAAGTATCGATGCCCCGATTCAGGATGGGATTGTAGTAGGTAAATAGAATAATCGGCGATCGCAGCGTCGGTGATACCGTTTGCACAAGCTCCAAGACACTATCTAACCGAGTGCCCTGGGCCAATGCCCGCGTGGCCGCCGCCTGAATCACTGGTCCATCCGCCAACGGATCTGAGTAAGGCACCCCCAGTTCAATCATATCCGCACCGCTCTGATCCAGCAGCCGAAGGGCGGCTGCCGTGGTGCCCAGGTCAGGATCCCCCGCCGTAATGAACGGAATTAGAGCACATCGGGCATGGGCACGCAACTCCTCAAAGGCTTGCGAAACAGTTCGAGGGGCAAATTGCAATGAAGAATCAGAAGACATGCTAGGTTCAGGCGGCTAAACAGTTACCGTCCGCCATTCTCCTATAAAACGCGGCGCGAGAAGAGGCAAAAAGAGACGCCCGCAGCAATACATCCCCGCCGCCTGCCTCAGAAGCTTTACTGGGAGGTGATTTCAGCCCTGCTTAGCCCGTCTCTCCTGCTCAATTTCTGCCTGTAGCTTGGCCAATTCCTCCGGTGATAGTTCGTCCAAGCGCTTTTGCAGGACTGCTTCTTCATAGTCCCGCAACTGCTGGGCATAGGTCATGCCCTTGGTCGCGGCCCGAAATACGTAGGTGGCGACCCAGCCCAACAGGCCCAGCACCAGCAACGCTTGGGACCAGATCCCCGCCTTCTCGCCATCCAGACCAATGATCTGCAACAACAGATACAAAGCACCCCCCAGGGCGAAGGTCCCGATACCGATCCCAATCACATCAATTCGACGCATGCTTAACGCTCACAAAGCCTTCCAGCTCAGATACTCGGCCTCTCCACCACCGCCAAAGGCTAAGCCGGAATTTGGCGCTTTTGAGGACGAAAGTTGAGAAAAGGGGCTAAGAGTAACAATCCGGGAAAAAACAGAAACACTAAAAAGTACATAAAGCCCCTCTCAAAGGAGCTGGCCACATACCAGCGGGTATTCAGATAGAAATACAGTCCAGCCGGGATCACCAGCAGAAACGCTCCGGCAAGGGACAGGTAAAATAGGGCAAGAATCATACGTGCAGATTTCCTGAATGTACGGTCAGACTTCGCTCTATTCTACCGCCTGATTTGCGGCGATCGCGCGATTTGCCGCCGGGAAAAGCATTGAGATTTTTGCACCGCAGCATCAGCAAGGCACCGATCCATGCTGCCCAACGTCTAAACCCTGCTAAAACTGAAGACAGGCCGAGTGGTTCAATCCAAAATCCAAAATCCAAAATCCAAAAGATATGGAATAATCTAAAAGCTTCATCGATAGTGCGATCGGTGATCCTTCTGGGGGCATGGCGGAATGGCAGACGCTACGGACTTAAAATCCGTTGACCGAAAGGTCGTGTGGGTTCAAGTCCCACTGCCCCCATTATTCTTCTTCTTCCCAAAGCCGGGTGAGTTGCTGTTGCCAAGCGTCTAGGGTGGCTTCGCGAACAGCGGCATCGTCTTCAAGATTGCCCATAACCCCCTCGGCGTAGAAGCGTTCCAGAATTTGCAGGGTTGCGGCCATCGATTGCCCTTGCTGTTTAGCCGCCCGAATAATCGTTCTTACCTGTTGCTCCACGAATTGATTAAAGCTATTGTCCAAGCCCTGCTGATTCAGCAGCAGCAACTGCTGGAGGGCATTGGTAAAGTCCTCTTCGGCTAACCCGACCATGCTGTGCTGATAGACGCCCCACAGGATATTCTGGCTGAGGGCATAGCGGGTTTCTAGGGTCTGGTCAAAATTCGCCATCATTAACTGTTCTAGAAACGGGCGGGCTGCTTCTGCTGGGGCAATGGAAATGATCGCCCGCAACCAAGACTGATCGTCTGAAAGCAGCACGAGCAGTCGAAAATCCGGGGTTTCAACTTGCCAGAGATCGGGGGCTGTGGTTATGGTGGCCATACCGAAGATCTGCGTCAGTTGGTTGGAAATTTGGTCAGGTAACATGGGGCAGCAGAAGGTTCAGGGGAAAAGAGATTTTTAAGAGAAAAGAGATGTGTTACGGGGGGCGGGGCTTCAAGGAGATTTCTCCTCAGATGGCTGAGCGGGGCAGAAGCTGGCTTCGGCTAAGTCGAAGGGCAAAACCGCCCCAGGTAAAGTCTTTTCTGGAAATTGCCTAAGCGGGCTGGAGAATCGTCTCTGAAGAATTGGCATTACCGACCTAACTTACATCAATCCTGGGGCTGCCAGGGCTGATGAGACACGATAAAGTCAAAAAAATCCCCTAAAAAAATCCCCTGACAGGGAAGTCAGGGGAAAGGGGGTAAAGCTTTTGCTGAATTACTCGCTAACGACTGGGCGCTAGCGACTGGCATTAATCATCAGTAGCCCACTTATGTGAACTTGCTACTTAATTGGGTAGCCATTCTTCAACGGCTTCTGCCTTCGTATTGGTGCGCCGTTCTAGGGTTTGGCGATTGAAGGTCATGTGAACAGCTCGATTCTGTTCCCCGTCCGCCGCTACGGCCAGGATTGGGAAGTCAATATTGCCGTCGGGGAAGTGCATTTGGAAGCGGAAGGTTCCGTCGGAGTTGAGCTTGATCGGCTGCCCACCGATGGTAACGGTAGCATCGGGCTCGGTGGCCCCGTAGACAATCAGCTCGGCATCAGCCACCAGCCAGAACTTGCGGGGACGCATTGGAGGAGCCGAGGCAAAAGACCCCATCATCCCCATGCCGGAGGCAGTTAAACCCATGCCTACGCCAGAGGCGGTTAAACCCATGCCTACGCCAGAGGCGGTTAAACCCATGCCTACACCAGAGGCCGTCAATCCTGAGGTCGTTGGCACGGCCCACATTCCGACACCCGAAGGAAAAACATAGGAACTGATTGACTCAGCACCCACCATTTGGGCTGATCCCGGTGGAATTGAGCCAGCGACATGCTGCATAGAACCAAAGATCGACCCGTCCACTCGCATGGACTCTGCCGTTTCTGCCAAGCTATAGAGTTGCTCGTAGAGGGCGATGGTGGCAGCCTGCTTGCGGCTGGGGGGCACCAGTTCAGCAAACGTGGCACCCGGTAGGGACTCTTCCCACTTAACGGTGATGAAGTGGTCCTCGATCCAGTCTGAAGGGTAAACAGGTGGAATGCGGACTGAGGCGGAGCGAGCTAGCACGAGCCAGCGCCCATCAAACGCGCGATAACCGATGTCGATTACATAGTCGCGATCGCTAACGGGCACGGGCAAATACCACTCTCGGGCCAATTCGTCGCAAGGGTATTCCAGCAAGCTGTGGGGAGCCTGACTGGCAATATCGATATCCGTCACATCGTAAAGCCGGAGCGCCAGTTGCTGGCCACCTTGCCGTCGCATATCACTGCGCGCTTCTTCGGGCACATCCCAGTAGGCATAGGCCCACTGAGGATCCCGAGGCATCAAGACAATCCGGCTTTCTCCATACCCATCGGGTAAATCAGGTAAGCCTTCATCTACCGAGGCTAGCCCCACAGACTGCACCTCTTGACCCACATCAAATTTTGCTGCTTCCACGACTTCTTGAGCCTCTAACTCGCGTACTGAACTCATCACACCTCGACTCCGCTCGATTTCCTGGATGGACTCCAGGAGTTGATCTTTGCGCATCCGGCTGTAGCGGGACACGCCATATTCACTCGCGACCCGACGGAGTTGCCGTAGGGTCATTTCTTCTAGGGGGGGACGTTCGTTTGACATGATTCCTAACTTTTCTCTTTTGCTGTGGCTTAGGGTGGCAGGGAAGGATAAGGGCTGTTCACTATAACGTTCGATTAAATTTGACTGAATTTGATACTGAATTTGATTCTGAATTATCAGCCTATGGGATCACTGGAATCATAGGCTGGGATCGCACGGCTATAGGACAGTGCGGACGCATACCCAGAGTGGTGGTACGGAGTTGTACCGGCACTCTAGGGGCGGGATCGCCTGTGTTTGTCCCATGGGATCGCCTGTGTTCATAGTGCAGAAAATTACCGGACAGATCAAGGGTGAAAATTGAGAATTTTAGGCATATGTACGCATCATCAAGCAAAACGGGATCAATATGTCATGAATTTATGACATATTGTGGGATCGCTAGGATCACAAATATCAGGATAACTTGACTTAGTGAGATGTTCCGTGCGCCGCTATACTCAGAGAGTTCTGCCTGTCGCTGCCGATGTGCCTGGATCACTCGCACCTGGATTACCCTATGTCTGAGCCGTTGTATGCCTGAATCAAGTCACGTGATTAGTCGGGTATTATCTCCGGCAGTGGGACTGTGGTTGAAATCGCAGCTTGAGCATGTGGAAGACTTGCAGGTGCAGATCACGGCGGGCGATCGCCAACTCCTCTCCGGTTGTATTGCTAGTGTTACTGTATCCGCCAGCTACGCCGTGTATCAGGGCTTGCACGTTCGTCAGGTTTCCTTGACAGGCGAAACCATTCGCACGAATCTTGGGCAAGTGCTGCGGGGGAAACCTTTTCGCCTAGTGGAGGGATTCCCCGTGGAGGGGAATCTCCGCATCCACGCTACAGACTTGAATACTTCCCTGCGCTCCCCGCTGCTCGCTAAGGCGGTTACGGATTTTCTATTGACGCTATTGCAGCCGGAACCTGAAATGCCACAATCTGGGAATCCGTCTATTCACCTCCAGGATCCCCAGGTTGATCTGTATGACGGGGGCCTCACCTTGAGTGCAACATTGCTGTCAGAGCGGGGCGGGGCCAATTCCGTGGCGGTTCGGACCCAACTCGCCGTGAGTGAGGAAAATCAATTGCAATTGTTGAATCCTCAGTGGTTGCCCCATGCGCGGGCCAAAAAAGGCATGGCGATCGCCGATCTCCAGGGCTATACCCTTGATCTGGGCAGCGATACTCAAATTCAGGATCTGACCATTCAGGATCAGCACATTACCCTGCGGGCGCGGCTGATGGTGCAGCCCTAGAAGAGATTCGATTTAGATCTATGCCGCCCGATTGATTTTGCCCTCCTAGCCCAATTACCTGCTCCTGGCTACCCTGCGGGAAGCGAACTACGGCTCCACTCAGCCAGCGAGAGATTGCTCCCTGAGCGAAGTCGAAGGGAGCGAAGTCGAAGGGAACAATCTTGGTCGGCATAATTTCCCCTGGGAATAGCCTAAGACCATTAGGAGTAGGGGTCTACGGTTTAGGTCATCGCGATTCGCGGCAGAACGGGCAGCACCAGCGTAATAAAGTAGTAGACCAATGGAGCCGTAAAAACATAGCTGTCGGCTCGGTCCAGAATACCTCCATGGCCTGGGATCAACTGTCCCGAATCCTTCACGCCTGCATCGCGTTTCATCATGGATTCCGTCAGATCCCCCAGCAGGCTTGCAACTCCGATGAGCAGGCCAAACAACGTGCCTGAGACGGGCCAACCTGTCCAGTGCAGCGCCTGGGAACCGATGATCCCGACGATAATACTAGCCACCATGCCAAATACGGCACCTTCCACAGTCTTCTTGGGGCTAATGTCGGACAGGCGCGTCCGGCCAAACAGCTTGCCAAACAGGTAGGCGCCAATATCCGAAGCCCAAATGCACGCAAATGCCAGCAGTGTGCAGCTTAAGCCCTGGGGTAAAGCGCTGAGGGATGAACCCCAAAAATTCCCGGAGAACCAATAGCCATCGAGGGGTAGGTTGCTGGCGCTCGATTGCCCTAAGGCGCGCAGCCGCACCCAAAAGCTGGGCAAGTATCCCCCATAGAAGAGCCCCAAAATTGAGGTGGAAATATCGGCGATCGTGGAGAGCTTGGGCTGGAATAGGAGATAAAAACAAATCAGTGCCCCCGCCACGGGAAATACGGCATCGGCCAAAGGCGGGGCAACAGTAGAAATGAAGAGCAGAGCTTGACTCACTACCAGCGTCGTCTTAGCGGCAGGAACAATGCCTTTGGCCCGGACAAGCTGAAAGTACTCCAACTGGCCCAGGTAGATTAGCAGCCCAAATGCCAGGGTAAAGTACCACCCTCCCAGCGTTACTAGGCTTAGGGCAAGGGCGATCGCCACAATTGCACTCACAATACGGGACGACGGCATAGATCCAAGAATTCCCGAAAAAATAACCCTGACAGATGTCCCCTAGCCTGCCTAGCCTGCTTGCCTAACTCTCGGTTAGCTCAAGGTTAAGAAGGTTAAGAGGCTTTGCAACACTTTAACGGATTTGTGGCAACTTACCGGATTTTTAGCGTGTAAATTTTAGATTGGAGCCAAAACTAAGGACTATGGACACTCCGGCCCCTTGCCTCTTGCGCCCCAGCGCTCTGGCTTTTCCCCTAGTCTAATTTCTCCCCGCTGAGAATGAAAATCGGATCAATCGCGGCAAAGGTTTGGTGAATGCCGCGTTTTTCCAAACGGTTGACGGAGGATTGCACCACCTCGATGTTGCGGATGTGCAATTCGGCAAAGCTTTCGGAGACCTGATAGAGGGTTTCAAGGTTGGCGGCAGTGGCGACAATGCGTCCGGTTTGGGGAAGGGTTTTCCAGGCAGCTTTGACGATTTCTTTAATCGATCGCCCTCCTTCAATACAAACGCGATCGGGTCGGTGCGGCAAGTCGGCGAGACAGTCCGGGGCGCTGCCTTCAATAACTTCCACATTGGTGACACCGAAGCGATCGCAATTTCGCTGAATGAGGCTAGCCACTTCTTCATCCCGTTCGACAGCAATAATTTTCCCCTGGGGACACAGTAGCCCTGCCTCTACGGAAACCGTGCCTGTACCCGCACCAATATCCCACAGCACAGAATTGGGTTGCAGCCGCAAGTAGGACAGCAGCAGTAGCCGCAATTCACGGGGACTAAGGGGAATTCCCGGCAATCGTTCAAATAAGTCATCCGGAATCCCCGGCGTGACATAGGACCAAAGCGAAGAGGGCATGGGCGGGGGGGGGGGAGGAATTGTGGCGGTACTCTGATTTTTGAGAAAGTTCTTTGGGAACGCTAGTGATGAGCCCAGCTCTAGGAAATGCCCAGGAAATTGACAATCCGGTTATTTCCCTGGGATGGCTCTCTCCATTATTCCAGCATTCATCATAATGACGGACTTTTATCAGCAGCAGCATATTTTGGTGATTGAGGACGATGCAGGGCAACGGAGCTTAACCCTAGAGTCTCCTGTATACGCGATTGGGCGTGATTCTAAGTGTGATATTCGATTGGTGTCACAGTTTGTTTCGCGCCGCCATGCGACGCTGGTGCAACTTTCCCGCGAAGATGGAACGACCTATTACCGCATGACGGACGGCACTTTGCGCGGGAAGAAAAGTGCGAATGGCTTGCTGATCAATGGCCAAAAATTGCAGACGCGCGATTTACAGGGACAGGATGAAATTATTTTTGGTCCGGGTGTGCGGGCCACCTACCATCTCCGGGGATATTCCGTTGTCAAACTAACCGAAACGGAGGCGTTGAAAAGTACTGTGATTGATACAGTCCCTTGATGAGTGTGAGGCAAGCGGCAGGGGCTTTGACCCTGTACCAAACCTGGCCGCGATCCGGCAGCGATGGATTGGGCCCTGTGCTTATTTCACGACGCGGAGGGTTACAAAGCTGGGATCTGTACAACCGCTGAGGTGGCCACCGGCGGCGAGGGTGGCTTGCAACTGGGCGATCGCTTCAACGGTGACAACTTCCCCCGGCATCAGGACCGGAATGCCGGGGGGATAGGGGCAGACGAGCTCCGCACTAATGCGCTGGCTTGCCCGATCAATGGCAACCGTTTCGGTGGGAGCGAAGTAGGTGGCGCGGGGCGTCAGGGGAGCCAGCGGCATGGGCAGGGCGGTCAGGGGGGCGGGGAACTGTGGAGCCGGGGGAACTACTGTGGTTGCGGCCAGGGTCACCAGGGTCTTGAATCCGGCGACGAGCCGCTCCAAATCGGCCTGGGTATTGCCAATGCTGAGGATGAAGGTGAGGTGTTGCTGGGTCGGCAATTCGGCGGTGACGCCACAGTGCTGGTGTAGGATTTCGTCGGCGGTGAAGCCTGTGATGCCGAGGGGGGCCACGGTAACGGTGAGGCGAGTGGGGTCCAAGGCGACCCAACCGGGAGTGCTGGCGTGGGCGGCATGGAGCGTCATGAGGCCAGGGAGAGTGGCCAGTTGCGATCGCCCCCAGGCTGCCAAGTCCAGGGTGTGGGTTAACAATGCTGGACCTTGGGTGGCCATTTGGTGGCGGGCTGCGTCCAAAGAGGCCAAGAGTAGATAGCTGGGACTCGTGGATTGCACGCACTGGAGGGCTTGGCTGAGGCGATTGCGGTGGATGCGATCGCCCTGTACATGGACCATGGCTGCTTGGGTTAGGGCGGACAGGGTTTTGTGGGTGGACTGGACGGCTAAATCAGCACCGGATGCCAGGGCCGAGGGTGGCAACTCGGGATGGAAGGCAAAGTGAGCGCCGTGGGCTTCGTCTACGAGGAGGGGAATCTGGTATTGGTGGACCCGTTGGGCGATCGCCGCAATGTCGGCGCAGGCTCCGTAATAGGTGGGGGAAACGAGCAGGACGGCTTTGGTGTCAGGATGCTGGGCGAGGGCCTGGTCCACAGCCGTGGGGGTGAGGCCGTGGGCAATATCTCGGGCCGCATCGTATTCTGGCTGAAGGAAAATGGGCACGGCTCCAGAGAGAATCAAGCCGTTGATGGCGGACAAGTGAATATTGCGTGGCAATATAATTTTTTCGCCGGGACCACAGGTGGCGAGGATAGCGGCAAGGATGCCCGCCGTGGAGCCGTTGGTCAGAAACCAGGTGCGATCAGCTCCAAAGGCATCAGCAGCCAGCGCCTGGGCGGCTTGAATCACATCTTGGGGCGCAAACAGATTGTCCAGTTCCGGCAGTTCGGGGAGATCCGCGCGAAAGATGGCATCGCCGAATAGGTGGGAGATCGCGGCTCCTGTGCCAACTCCTTTTTTATGGCCGGGGGTGTGGAAGGGGGCAGTGGCGCGATCGGCGCAGGCTTGCAGGCGATCGACTAAAGGGGTTTGGGACTGATCGAAAATCCAAGGTCCAAGGGGTGAAGGGAAAACGGGCAAAGGGAGGGGAAAGGGGAAGCGGAAGAACAAAACGATAGAATTTTAATGATATATCCGCAGCCTTGTCAGCTTGAGCGGTTTTACTTTGAGGGGTTTTACTATGGTGACCAATCAAGCGGCCTATCTTTCTGAAGCGGAGTATCTAGCACAGGAATCTAAGAGCCCGGTTAAGCATGAATATGTAGCGGGCTATGTTTATGCCATGGGCGATATCGACGCCATGGCCGGGGCGAGTGGTGCGCATAATAAGATTGCTTTTAATTTGACTGGACTACTGTACGGTCAACTGCGCCATTCTGGGTGCAGTGGGTATGGGTCAGATATGAAGGTGAAAATTGCGGCTCGACAGTGCTTTTACTACCCCGATTTGCATGTGACCTGTGACGCGCGCGATCGCAACAATGCTCCCTACAACGAGTATCCGAAACTGATTATTGAGGTGTTATCGGATTCCACGGAGCAATTGGACCGAGGCGATAAGTTTTTTGACTATCAGGAATTAGATTCCTTAGAAGAATATGTGCTAATTTCTCAGGACAAAATGCGGGTTGAAGTGTTGCGTCGCAATGGGGCAGGGCGGTGGGAATTGTATGTGTTTCGCGAGGGCCAGCAGGTCGAATTGGCCAGTGTAGGGGCGACGCTGGCGGTGGCTGAGGTCTATGAAGATGTGATTTTTGAGGAGCGGCAGCGCGGCGGCAGAAATTAAGCTGGGCTAGGTTGGGTTAATCGGGCGGAATAGCGATTGCGATAAACCAAGACCGCTTCGGGAAGCACCACCAAAAGGCCATTTTCAAGATCACAATTGGCAGAATCGGCTTTTTCAGGCGATAAAATTCCTGAAATGTTGTGGCAATCAGGGCTTGAGTAAACGGGCGCAGTTCTGCGTCGTTGGCGCGATTCAGCCCACTGGTTTCCTCAACTTTGATGAGGGCGTAGCCAAAGACCCAATTGTTTGGCACATAGCCAAGGGTGTGTTCCAGCATTTGATTGACTTCGGCGTGGGCCTTAAGGCGTTGGCCCATGGTTTTATTGGTCGCATACATGCGGGAACCGGCTAGTTTTTGGGGCAAGTAGTAAAAGGGAACATGTTGGCCGTAGCGCAGCCATAGTTCATAGTCCAAGCAATAGTTGAGGGCGATGTTTAAGTTCCCAAATTTTTCGACTAAGCGGCGTCTGAAAAATACTGCGGGCTGAGAAAGATAGCAGTCTTCTTTGAGGCGATCATAGTTCCAGGGGCGGGTGGGAAAGGG
>CAVYAN010000124.1:0-8171 GCA_963766075.1 uncultured cyanobacterium
TTTTAGACTTCCGTAAAACCACGGAAGTCTAAACAGGTCGCGCATGGAAAATTGCATTTGTATTGCTTACTACATGGGTGATTTCAAGGAGGGGGGCATCGGAAAGCGATCGCAAGGTTTTACATGCGGCTTGACTTCCCGTTTGGATCCCAGGGCAGGCTTGTTTCAGGATGTAACAGGCTGGAAAAAATAGCCTGGAAAAAATCTCCTCAAAAAATAGAGAAATGCGATCGCCCAAGATAGTTTCAATCGTTCCTTGGAACACTAGAGGGGAGCGATCGGTATTCCCCCAGCCCTGTTCCGGACTCTTTTATGCGATATCCTGCGGTTTTACAGCATTCCGAAGAAGATTGTGGTGCGGCCTGCCTCGTTTCGATCTGTCAATACTACGGACGGATCTTTGCGCTGAACCGAATTCGGGAACTGATTGGCAACGGACAGTTGGGGACAACGCTGCTGGGTTTGCGCCGAGGGGCTGAAACCCTTGGATTTAATGCGCAGGCCGTCAAAGCGACTGAGCAATTGATCGATCACCTGAATGCAGCGCCATTGCCCATGGTGATCCACTGGAAGGGCATTCACTGGATGGTGCTGTATGGTCAGCGGGGCAAAAAGTATGTGGTGGCTGATCCTACGGTAGGGTTGCGCTATTTGACGCGCCAGGAACTGATGGCGGGCTGGTCGGATGGGGTGGCGTTGCTGTTGGAACTCGATCCAACTCGGTTTTATGCCCAGGCGAGCGATCGCGATTGGGGGCATGACGCAAATTTTCCGCCGCATCTTGCCCTACCGGGGCATTCTCAGCGAAGCCCTATTGCTGAATATTTTGATTGGCCTGTTTTCCCTGGCTATTCCCTTTTTGGTACAGGTACTGACGGATGATGTGCTGGTGCGGCAGGATATGCAGTTGCTGACCCAGGTGGCGATCGCGGTCATTGTGATCAATGGCTTGAGCAGCGCCCTGGAATTGATCCAGTCTACCCTGATTGCCCACTTTGCCCAACGGCTGGAACTGGGACTGGTCTTAGATTTTGGCCGCCAGATTTTACGCTTACCGTTAACCTATTATGAGTCTCGCCGCAGTGGAGAAGTGATTAGTCGGCTACGAGATATTCAGCAAATTAATTATCTGATTTCCCAAGTCATTGTTAATTTGCCCAGTCAGTTTTTGATTGCGTTGATTTCTTTGGGGCTAATGCTCGTTTATAGTCCGCTCTTGACTGGATTGGCGATCGTTCTAACCCTACTGATGTCGGTTTCGACGCTGCTCTTTCTGCCGGTTTTGAAGCAAAAGACTCGGCAAATGATGACGACCGATGCCGAAAATCAGCATATTTTAGTGGAGACATTTAAGGGCGCAACGACGCTCAAAACAACGAATGCCGCGCCGCAATTTTGGTCAGAGTTTCAAAGCCGTTTTGGGCAGATTGCACGGCTCACCCTGGAACGGATTCAGATTGCCATTTTTAATGGGGTGTGCTCGCGGTTGGTGTTTAATGTCGGGACGATCGCGCTGCTGTGGGTGGGCAGCACTTTAGTGGTGCGTCAAGAATTGAGCATCGGGCAACTGTTAGCGTTTAACACAATGAGTCGTTATGTGAGTCTGTTCATGTTTACGGCGATCGGGTTAGTGGATGAATTTACTTACACCCGGGTGGCGGCGCAGCGACTGTCGGCGGTGATTGAAGCCACACCGGAAGTTTCGGAAACCACTAACCACCCCTGGGCGACCATTCCGGGGCAGTCCGACATCATCTGTACAAACCTCAATTTTTGCCACCCGGGTCGCGTCGAGTTGATGCGTGATTTTTGCTTGACGATTCCCGGTGGGCGGGCGATCGCGTTAGTGGGCAAATCGGGGTGTGGCAAAAGTACCCTGGCAAAACTGATTGCCAGCCTCTACACTCCGCAGTCAGGGAATATTCGGTTTGGTTCCTACAATCAACAGGATCTGGATTTGGAATGTCGCCGCCAGCAGGTGGTGCTGGTACCTCAAGAGGCACACTTTTGGAGTCGTTCAATTTTGGCGAACTTCCACTTGGGGTGTCCCCAGGCCAGCTTTGAAAACGTTGTCCAGGCTTGCCAGACGACGGGTGCCGATGAATTTATCAGCGGATTACCGGACAAATACCAAACGGTGTTGGGGGAATTTGGATCGAATCTTTCCGGTGGCCAGCGGCAGCGGCTAGCCTTGGCTCGCGCCCTAGTGGCGGATCCGGCGATTTTGATTTTGGACGAATCTACGAGTGCCCTTGATCCGGTTTCCGAAGCAGAAGTCCTGGATAAAATTCTATTTTATCGTCAGGGGAAAACGACGATTCTGATTAGTCACCGCCCTCGGGTGATTGGACGGGCTGATTGGTTGGTGATGTTGGATAAGGGGCACGTTAGCATTGCCGGAACGCCAGATGATCTGCGGATGCAGTTGGGCGACCATCTCGACTTTTTAACTCCCTAATGGGGTTTAGCTGCTGAATGGAGCGTTTTCGCTAGGCGTTGTCAAGCCTGAATTCTACTGCTGTAGCCACGTCAATAGGTCCGCGATCGCGGTGAAGTCGAGCAGGGCTTCACCCAGTGATTCCAGTTGGTCTAGGGATAGCGCACTAATCTCTGCTAGCAGGCGATCGGGGATGGTCCCAACCCGTCGGGTTAAAAGGCGGAGGATGAGCGATCGCTCTCGTTCCAGTCCTTGCTCCAGTCCTTGCTCCAGTCCTTGCTCCAGTCCTTGCTCCAGCCCTCGCTGCTCTGTGCGCTGCTCCCACTCCAGATAGGCTTGTGATAGAGTCGCCATCAATGCTTCCTCCTCTTGTTCGACTACTCCAGAAAGTTCTACGCTGATTCTCCAGGTTACTAACAATTGTAAAACATGCGCGCGTTGGGGGTCATCGCGTTCCAATGCGAGTATGGTTTCAATGGCTTGCTGTTGCACTTGACCTTTTCCCAGCAGACGGATCCACAATGTGTCTGCATTGACGGGCAACTGGGGAATCACAATGAAGGCGGTGCGATCGCTGCGGGCAAAGTAGACTCCGGGTGGCCAGTCTGGTTCAGCCTGCATCCCAAGGCGTTGTACGAGTGATTCAGAGGCTGTCGCCGCAAAAATCCACAGCCACGGTAAACCGTCCAGTGAATCGGGAATATACCGATTTTCGCGTTCGGCTTGCCGTTGCATTCCTGCAAAGATCGAGAACAGTTTTAACTTGCACCGGAGTACATCCATGACCGCAGGCTGGCTACGGAAGGGTTCCAGCAGACAGGCCGTTTTAGTGATGCGGCCCAAGAGGCCAAGGGCAGGGGCAGCGGACTCTTGGCACGAAGCTATCGCGGAGGTCACCGTCGGTTCAAACCATACATCCACCCAGTGGGATTCTCCAGGGACTTCTCGGTTGATTTGGACTTCACCCAGGGGGGCGAGAAATTCTTCCAAAAATTGCTTACTGAACTGGTCGAAGGGGGTGCGGGTCATGCCAGGTCTATCGATCATCTGTACTATTGTAAAAGATCGCGTGTTGGCTGAGCGATCGCAGGATGATTTTTAGGGTGGCCTGATTTTCCGAGGCTGGTTTTCCGAGTTACAGATCTGTCAGGAGTCTGGCTTTACGGAGAATAAAGGTAAGGACGGTTTCCTCTTTAGAGACAATGTCAGCTACCACTTCCATCCCGGCCTGAATCGGATAGGGTTGGGCACCGCGTTGCAACGTGGCAGTTTCGGGCTGAATAGTGACTTCGTAGTAAGGCGCGTTGTTTGCGAGTTGGGGAGAGGCAGAGGGCGGTGTAACTGCATCGGGGGCGATCGCCGTTACCCGGCCTCTCAGCGTGCCATAGTCTGTATAGGCATAGGCCGATACCCGCATAATGACAGATTGTCCCAGCTTGACCTTGCCAATATCCTGAATGGCGATCCGCGCTTTCACCATGAGTGGGGCTTGGCTGGGTGAAATTTGGGCTACGGCTTCGCCCACCTGGAGCGTTTGGCCGGGATTCCGCACCTGTAACTTCAGCAGGGTGCCTGCCGCAGGAGCTGTGATCCGGGTTTTTTGCACATCCGCTACCAGTTGTTGCAGGTCTTTTTGATGGTGATCGAGCTGCGTTTGTAATTCTAGCCGTCGCTGCACAAGGGCCGCCTTTTGCTGGTGCAGGGCTGCCAAACTGGCCGCTCCTTTGGATTGTTCCTGGGCAATTCGTGAGGCCGCCATGGTCACGGGAGCCTGACTGGGATTGATTGCTGCCTGTGCCCGTTTGCGGCGGGCTGCGGCGGCTTTGACGGTCTGTTCTTTTTGTTCTAGTTCTGTTTGGGCGATCGCCCCGGCGGCGGCGGCTTGTTTGAGGCGATCGCGCTGCACCACCGCAATTTCCAGCGCGGCCTCGGCTTCTTGCAATTCGGTCTCCGCTGTAATTTGTTTCTCTTGGAAACTTCTTTGATTGCCGCTCAAATCGGCTCTGGCAATGGAAATGGAGCGATCGATTAAGCCAGTCTCCGCCGTTAACTGCAGATTCAATTGACTGATTTGCGCGTCCAGTTGGCCCAACTGGAGCCGCTCCTGCTGAATCGCATTCTGCACCTGACTTTTGCGCGTTTGTAGCGTGGCAGTCATCCAATTGCGCAATCACATCGCCCTGCTGGAGTCGTTGGTTTTCCTGAACGGCAATCGTTTTGATGGTGCCCTCGGTTGCGGATTGTACCAACCGCAGTTCGCCATCCGGGCGTACCGTTCCAAGGGCTTTCACCGTGATTCGATACTGCATCAGCGCGGTCAAAGCTAGCGTCGTAGCACAGGCTCCCACCAACGCCAACCCTCCCAGGGTGCTCCACCGACTGATAGCGGGCAAAAAGTCTCGACTGTCAACGTTGCGGAGAAAGACCGAATGAGCAGGGTTGGGATAAGCAGGGTCGGGCATAGGAATTCAGAAAAAGGGGCGATCTAGAGGGCCTGTGCAAGAGAGCCGGAAAGCAGTTCTTGCTGGGATTGGCCGAGTTAGCTCTAGAATTCCCTGCCGGATGGCAACCTAACCGCTGCCGAAGGCCGGATTGAGCAGGCCGCGAGAGTAAAAATTTGAGGGGCGAAATTTAGTGCTGCAATTTTCATGTGAAGTGAATTAAGTGTTGAAATTTGTAGCAAAATCTCAAGATTATTAACAAATCGGCAATCGCCTCTGCTCCTCTCGTGGTGGACTTTTCCCCATGGGGCCGCAACAAAAAAGGCAGCATTCGACTATCAGTGCTAGGATTGCCAACAGGAAAAAAGAAGTAGCAAGGATAGCATAGTAGATGGAAGAATTTGAGAAGTCTATATCCTTTGATGGACGGGATATTAGGCTTAAGTTTGGCTTACTGGCTCCACAGGCTGGAGGCGCAGTTCTGATTCAGTCAGACGAAACAGCAGTTTTGGTGACAGCAACACGGGCTTCTGCGCGCGAAGGCATCGATTTTTTACCCCTATTGGTTGATTACGAAGAGCGCTTGTATGCCGCCGGACGGATTCCCGGTGGCTTTTTGCGGCGAGAAGGGCGACCTCCCGAACGGGCAACCCTGATTAGTCGATTGATTGATCGCCCCATGCGGCCTCTGTTCCCCAGTTGGCTGCGGGATGACATTCAGATTGTTGCCACCACCATGTCCCTGGATGAGAATGTGCCACCGGACGTGCTGGCCGTCACTGGCGCTTCTGTGGCCACCCTATTGGCTCAGATTCCTTTTTATGGGCCGATGGCGGGGGTGCGGGTAGGACTCGTGGGCGATGAATTTATCATCAACCCGACCTATCGCGAAATTGAGATGGGTGATCTGGATCTGGTAGTGGCAGGCTCTCCTGACGGCATCATCATGGTGGAAGCGGGCGCGAACCAACTGCCGGAAGCCGACATGATTGAGGCGATCGACTTTGGCTATGAAGCGGTGCGCGATCTGATCCAAGCCCAGCGCGATGTGATGGCCCAGTTAGGCATTGACCTAGTGAAAGAGGCTCCACCCGTGATTGATGCCACTCTGGAAACCTTTATTCGCGAAAAAGTCACGATTCCAGTGAAGGAAATTTTGGGTCGATTTGAGGATAAGGTGACCCGCGATGCGGCTTTGGATGAGGTGAAGGATGGCGTGAAGGCAGCGATCGCCGATATGCCCGAAACCGATCCGATTCGGTTGGCGGCAGAAGCCAATTCCAAGACCCTGCCCAACACCTTCAAGGATGTCACCAAGACCCTGATGCGCCGTCAGGTTGTGGAAGACAACATCCGCGTCGATGGGCGCAAACTGGATCAAGTTCGTCCCATTTCCTGTCGGGTGGGCGTATTGCCGTCTCGGGTTCATGGCAGTGGCTTATTTAACCGGGGTCTCACCCAGGTTCTGTCTGTCGTCACCTTGGGCACCCCCGGTGATGCGCAGGAAATGGATGATCTGCATCCCGATGAGAAGAAGCGCTACATGCACCACTACAACTTCCCGCCCTATTCGGTAGGGGAGACGCGCCCGATGCGATCGCCCGGTCGGCGCGAAGTCGGCCACGGGGCGTTGGCAGAGCGGGCCTTGGTGCCGGTGCTGCCGACGAAGGAAGATTTTCCCTATGTGATCCGGGTGGTGTCGGAAGTGCTGTCTTCCAATGGCTCAACCTCGATGGGTTCAGTCTGTGGTTCAACCCTGGCGTTGATGGAGGCCGGTGTACCCATTCTGAAACCCGTCAGCGGTGCCGCTATGGGATTGATCAAGGAAGGCGACGAAATTCGCATCCTCACGGATATCCAAGGCATCGAGGACTTTCTCGGCGACATGGACTTCAAGGTCGCGGGTACGGATACGGGTATTACCGCACTGCAACTGGATATGAAGATCTCCGGTCTGCCGATGGATGTGATTGCCCAGGCCATTAACGATGCCAAACCGGCACGTCTGCATATTCTCGGCAAAATGCTGGAAGCGATCCCGGCCCCCCGCGAGGAAATGTCTCCCTTTGCTCCGCGTCTGCTGACGATCAAAATTGAGCCCGAATTTATTGGCTTGGTGATTGGTCCTGGCGGTAAAACGATTAAGGGGATTACGGAAGAAACCGGAGCCAAGGTCGATATTGAAGACAGTGGCATGGTGACCATTTCAGCGATCGATGGCGAAAAAGCCAAGCGGGCGCGCAGCATCATCCTGGGCATGACCCGCAAGCTTAACGCGGGCGATGTCTATGCGGGTAAAGTCACTCGCGTGATTCCCATCGGGGCCTTTGTGGAATTCCTCCCCGGCAAGGAAGGAATGATCCACATTTCCCAACTGGCTGACTATCGCGTCGGCAAGGTGGAAGATGAGGTGAACGTTGGCGATGAGGTGATCGTCAAGGTGCGTGAAGTAGATAGTCGGGGTCGGATTAACCTGACCCGTCTGGGCATTCACCCTGATGAGGCGACCGCAGCCCGCGAGGCCGCAGAAGTCGTCTAGGCGATTTTATTTTAGAATTTGGATTTTGGATTTTGGCTTGTCTCTAAAATCCAAAATCCAAAAAAAATCAACATCCAAAATTGTTCAGAGGCGGCGCTCTAGTCGCAAAGGCTGTCCGGGCTGTAGTCCGGGCAGTTTTTCAGTTAAATCGAGCCATGGCTGCAATTGCCCACGCTGAAACGTTCGGCTCATCACCACGTAGATCGATGTTTGATCGCCCCCGATCGCCACACTCTGGACTGTCCGCCAGGATTCGGCCTGGAGTTCATCCACAATGTGCCAAGCGCCATCCTGCCAGTGCAACTGCCGGGAAAACTGGAACGGAGCCGGTTTTTTGCCTGTAATCAGCACGTTTTGTAACAGCTTGCGAATCAGGTCGGGGAAAAATCGCCCGACGGTGAGCATGACGATGCGCAGGATCATCAGATTCAGTGGTGTCATTTGGGTTTGTTTGGCCCAGCCGAGAGGTCCGGAAATGGCGATCTCATCCGCCTCGAGCTGCCTCTCGTACTGGCCGACCAAGTGGGCTACTGCCGTTTTCAAGGTTCCTTTTTTCCATCCCCCCGCCTGGGGCATCTGTACGGAAAACTGGGTGTCGGAAGCGATTAATTTGCCATCTCGAAAGCATTTAAATACGCCGCCCTTGTTTAAGGCGAGGTAGAGTTCGGTGGTGTCGCGGCGATCGATCAGCAACTGCAAATTCCGGCAGCCAGACGCGGCCCGTTGGCCGTGGCGGCAGCGGTGGGCGCTGGGG
>CAVYAN010000125.1:0-9618 GCA_963766075.1 uncultured cyanobacterium
CCGCAATCGCCGCCCAACCCGAGCGCAAACACCTGATCACCACCCAAGTGGAACACGCCTGCGTCTTAAACCTGTTCAAACAGCTTGAAAAACAGGGCTATACCGTAACGTATCTCTCAGTAGATCGGAAGGGTCAATTAGACCTGATGGAGCTAGAAGCGGCGATTACGGGCAATACGGCCTTGATTTCCACGATGTATGCCAACAATGAAACGGGCACCGTGTTTCCCATTGAGCAAATCGGGGCGATCGCCAAGGAATACGGAGCCACCTTCCATGTGGATGCTGTCCAGGTGGCTGGAAAACTGCCGCTGGATATGAAAACCAGCACTGTCGATTTGATGACGATCTCCGGCCACAAACTACACGCTCCCAAAGGCGTTGGGGCGCTCTATGTTCGCCGGGGTTTCCGCTTCCGTCCCCTGCTGATTGGTGGACACCAGGAACGCGGTCGCCGCGCTGGTACCGAAAATGTGGTGGGCATCGTGGGTTTGGGCAAGGCTGCCGAACTGGCGCAACTTCACCTCGCCGATGTGGCCACTGAGAAAAAGCTCCGTGACCGCCTCGAAAAAGGACTGCTCGCCATTGCCGATACTGAAATCAACGGCGATCGCAAACATCGCCTACCCAACACCACCAACATCGGCTTCAAATACATCGAAGGCGAAGCCATCCTACTCTCCCTCGACCAGTACGGCATCTGTGCCTCCTCCGGTTCCGCTTGCACCTCCGGCTCCCTAGAACCTTCCCACGTCCTGCGGGCGATGGGTTTGCCCTACACCACGCTGCACGGCTCCATCCGGTTTAGCCTTTCGCGATACACCACCGACGCCGATATCGATCGCGTCCTCGAAGTCATGCCCGGAATTGTCCAACGCCTGCGGGCCCTTTCCCCGTTCAACAACGACCAAGCCGAATGGTTGCAAGACCGCGAAACAGCCGTGGTTGGCGCAAGAGGTTAGAGATTTTAGATTTTGGATTTTAGCGTGAATCCAAAATCCAAAATCCAAAATCAAATTCCCTTTCACCCTTTGAGAGAACACTGCCATGTGGGACTACACCGATAAAGTACTAGACCTGTTTTACAACCCCAAAAACCAAGGGGCGATCGAAGATCCGAATGAATCCGGGGTGGCTGTAGTCTTTGGCGAAGTGGGCAGTATTGCCTGCGGTGATGCCCTACGGCTGCACCTCAAAATTGAAGTTGATGCGGACAAAATTTTGGATGCGCGGTTTCAAACCTTTGGTTGTACCAGTGCGATCGCGTCTTCTTCTGCCCTGACCGAAATCATCAAAGGCATCACCTTGGATGAAGCCTTAAATATTAGTAATCGCGATATTGCTGAGTATTTAGGCGGGCTGCCAGAAGAAAAAATGCACTGTTCGGTCATGGGTCAGGAAGCCCTAGAAGCCGCAATCTATAAATACCGTGGCATTGAAATCGAACAGCACGAAGATGATGACGGCAGACTGGTTTGTAGTTGCTTTGGCGTCAGCGAAAATCGTATCCGCCGCGTCGTGATTGAAAATAATTTGACCACGGTCGAGCAAGTGACGAGTTACGTAAAAGCAGGCGGCGGCTGTAGTTCCTGCGGTGCCGAAATTGAAGATTTGATTGCGGCAGTGCAACAGGAAAAAGCGGCCACCGCTACCCGCGTGGCAGCGGAAATTGCGGCGGCGCAAACCCAAAATCGCCCGCTGACATCCGTCCAAAAAATCAACTTGATTCAAGCGGTTTTGCAAGATGTGCGGCCCATTCTGCTGGCCGATGGTGGCGATGTTGAACTTTACGATGTCGAAGGTGATGTCGTTAAAGTCACCCTAAAAGGGGCTTGCGGCTCTTGCGAAAGCAGTACGGCTACGCTCAAAAATGCGATCGAAGTTCGGTTACGTGAACGTGTTTTACCCAACCTTGTGGTTGAAGCAGTGGCATGAAATCCCGAACATTTCCGCTTTCTCCGGTTGGGCGATCGCCCCCTACTGCGATCGTGTCCAACACCCTAACCCAGCAGCGTCTCCAGCGCTGAACAACAACCCCTCAAACTCCAAAGGAGATACTTCCATGACTGACGAAAGCATTAGACAGATAGCCTTCTATGGTAAAGGTGGGATCGGTAAATCCACCACCTCACAAAACACGATCGCGGGCATGGCTGAACTCGGTCAGCGCGTCATGATCGTCGGTTGTGACCCCAAAGCCGACTCCACCCGCTTGATGCTCCACAGCAAAGCCCAAACCACGGTTCTACACTTAGCCGCCGAGCGCGGTGCGGTTGAAGATGTGGAACTGAGCGAAGTGCTGTTAACCGGTTACCGCGATGTGCGTTGCGTGGAGTCCGGTGGTCCAGAACCCGGCGTTGGTTGCGCCGGTCGAGGCATCATCACCGCCATCAACTTCTTGGAAGAAGAAGGTGCCTATGAAGATCTCGACTTCGTATCCTACGACGTATTGGGCGACGTGGTTTGCGGCGGTTTTGCCATGCCCATCCGGGAAGGCAAAGCCCAGGAAATCTACATCGTCACCTCCGGTGAAATGATGGCCATGTACGCTGCCAACAACATCGCCCGAGGCGTTCTCAAGTACGCTCACTCCGGCGGTGTGCGCTTGGGTGGTTTGATCTGCAACAGCCGTAAGGTTGACCGGGAACTCGAACTAATCGAAACCCTGGCAAAGCGGCTCAACACCCAAATGTTGCACTTCGTGCCCCGCGATAACATCGTTCAGCATGCCGAACTGCGCCGCATGACCGTCATTGAGTACGCCCCCGATAGCCAACAGGCTGAAGAGTACCGCACCCTCGCCCACAAAATCATCGACAACAAGAACCTCACCATCCCGACCCCCATCACGATGGATGAACTGGAAGATCTGTTGGTCGAATTCGGTATCTTGGGCGGCGAAGAAGAGTACGAAAGGGCAATCAAGGAAGGCGTCAAAGCGCCTGCTGGTGTTGCCTAGTTAAGGCTCCCTGGATTGCAAGGTGAACGGTTTGCACCTTGCACCTTGCAATCCTTCCTCCCATCCTCCCATTCCATCCTTTATCCCGCGAGGCAGAATATGACACCTCCCACATCCGCCACTCTCGAAGAAGCTCCTGTCATTGATGGAGAAACTCCTGCCATTGACAAGAAAGAACTGATCAAAGAAGTTCTGGAAGCCTATCCCGACAAAGCCAAGAAAAAACGGGAAAAGCACCTGAACGTCTACCAAGAAGGCAAAGCCGATTGCGGCGTTAAGTCCAACATCAAGTCAGTGCCTGGTTCAATGACCACCCGCGGCTGCGCCTATGCCGGATCCAAAGGGGTGGTTTGGGGACCCATCAAAGATATGGTTCACATCAGCCACGGGCCGGTGGGCTGCGGCTATTATTCCTGGTCCGGTCGGCGTAACTACTACATCGGCACCACCGGGATTGACTCCTTTGGCACGATGCAGTTCACCTCTGACTTCCAAGAACGGGACATCGTGTTTGGCGGTGACAAAAAGCTGGCCAAGTTGATTACCGAATTAGAAGAACTGTTCCCGCTGAATCGCGGTGTTTCCATCCAATCGGAGTGCCCCATCGGGCTGATTGGAGATGACATCGAAGCCGTTGCCAAAAAGGCGACTAAAGAAACCGGTAAGACCGTGGTTCCTGTGCGTTGCGAAGGCTTTCGCGGTGTTTCCCAATCCCTCGGTCACCACATCGCCAACGACGCTGTGCGGGACTGGGTTTTCCCGCAATTCGACAAAGAAAAGAAAGCGGGCAATGTTCCCGATGGCACCGAATATGATGTCGCCATCATTGGTGACTACAACATTGGCGGAGATGCCTGGTCAAGTCGGATCCTGTTGGAAGAAATTGGCCTGCGGGTTGTTGCTCAATGGTCCGGTGATGGCACTCTGCACGAAATGAAGATGACTCCAACGGTGAAACTGAACTTGGTGCACTGCTACCGTTCAATGAACTACATCTCCCGCCACATGGAAGAAACCTACGGGATTCCCTGGTTGGAATATAACTTCTTCGGCCCGACGCAAATTGCTGAGTCACTGCGGGCGATCGCCGCTAAATTCGACGAAACCATCCAAGCCAAAGCCGAAGAAGTGATCGCCAAATACGAAGCCCAAACCCAGGCGGTGATTGCCAAATACCGTCCTCGGTTAGAAGGCAAAACCGTTGCCCTGATGGTCGGTGGACTGCGTCCTCGCCACGTCGTTCCGGCCTTCTACGATCTAGGCATGCGCTTGATCGGTACCGGCTACGAATTCGGGCACAACGACGACTACAAACGCACCACTCACTATGTGGAAGACGGCACATTGATCTATGACGATGTTTCCGCCTATGAGTTTGAGGAATTCATTAAAGAGCTGAAGCCGGACTTGGTGGCCTCGGGCATCAAAGAGAAGTACGTCTTCCAGAAAATGGCCCTGCCCTTCCGCCAGATGCACTCCTGGGATTATTCCGGTCCTTACCATGGCTATGACGGCTTCGCCATCTTTGCTCGTGACATGGATCTTGCCCTCAACAGCCCCACCTGGAGCTTGATTGGGGCACCGTGGAAAAAAGCTGAAGCCGTTACTGCCTGAGTACTGCCTTCGTAGGGTGTGGTGCTGACGCACCCTACGAAAACGACTCTCTCTACTCCCTCATCAACATTGGAGAATATCCATCATGGCTCAGAACAACATCAATAACATCAAAGATCACGTCGAATTATTCCACCAAGACGAGTACCAGGAACTGTTTGCGGGCAAGAAAGAATTTGAAGGCGGACATGATCCAGACTTGGTGGCGCAAACCGCAGAATGGACGAAGGGTTGGGAATACCGCGAGAAAAATTTTGCGCGGGAAGCCCTGACCGTTAACCCCGCCAAAGCTTGCCAGCCCCTAGGGGCAATTCTGGCCGCTGTTGGGTTTGAAGGCACCCTGCCCTTTGTCCACGGTTCCCAAGGCTGCGTTGCTTACTTCCGTTCCCACTTCACCCGCCACTTCAAAGAACCCTTCTCCGCAGTCTCCTCCTCCATGACGGAAGACGCAGCCGTCTTCGGGGGGCAAAACAACTTGATTGATGGCTTAGCCAACAGCTACAGCCTCTACAACCCCAAAATGATTGCCATCTGCACCACCTGCATGGCCGAAGTGATTGGGGATGACCTGCAAGCCTTCATCACCAACGCCAAGGCGGCGGGTTCAGTGCCGGAAGAATTCCCCGTGCCCTATGCCCACACCCCCAGCTTTGTCGGCTCCCACATCACGGGCTACGACAACATGATGAAGGGCATTCTATCCAACCTGACCAAGGGTCAAAAAGCCGAAACCACTAACGGCAAGATCAACTTTATTCCGGGGTTTGAAACCTACATTGGCAACCTGCGGGAAATCAAGCGGATTGCCTCGCTGGTGGGGGTGAATTACACCTTACTCGCCGATAACTCTGATTATTTGGATTCACCCAATGACGGGGAATACCACATGTATCAAGGGGGCACCCCCCTAGAGGATGCAGCGGATTCGATCAACGCCGAAACCACGATCGCCTTCCAAGCCTACTCCACGACCAAGACTCGGGAATACATCGAGAAAGAATGGAAACAACCCACCGCCGTGGTACGTCCCGTGGGCATTCGCGGCACCGATGAGTTCCTCATCAAGCTCTCGGCCCTGAGCGGCCAGCCGATTCCCAAGGAATTGGAAGAAGAGCGGGGTCGCGCTGTGGATGCGCTGACGGACTCCCAGGCATGGCTCCACGGCAAGCGGATTGCCCTCTATGGCGATCCTGACCTAGTGATTGGCTTAGTGCAATTCCTGTTGGAAGTCGGTGCCGAACCCGTTCACATTGTGGTGACCAACAGCAACAATGATTTTGAAGCTGAACTGCGCGCCTTGTTAGATTCCAGTCCCTTTGGGGCTGGGGCTACTATCTGGGGTGGCAAAGATCTGTGGCACCTGCGATCGCTCCTCTTTACCGAACCCGTAGACCTGCTGATCGGCAACTCCTACGGCAAGTACCTGTGGCGTGATACCCACACGCCCCTCGTGCGGATTGGCTATCCCATCTTCGATCGCCACCACCTGCACCGCTACAGCACCTACGGCTACCAAGGCACCATCAACCTGTTGAATTGGATCGTGAACACCCTCCTGGATGAACTCGATCGCAACACCATCGTCCCCGCGAAGACGGACATCTCCTATGACCTGATTCGCTAAACCTCCCCGGGGCGGGTTTTCAAATTCCTACACACCTCTCACCGAAACCCGCCCTTTCCTTATCCCCTAACCTTGCCATGGCTATTCTCTCCTCACCCTCGCCGTCTCCTCCACCCACCCCCTTTCTCGATCCGATTCGCCGTTGGATCGATCGCATCGAAATTCGCACTTCCCGTTCCGCCCATTTAATTTGCCGCCTCATCCCCTGTACCTGTCCCTTTGAGCATAAATTCGCCCTATTTGGCCACTTCTTCTCCACTCCTCCCTTGTGCGAACTCAACCCCTTTTACAACGAGTTTGTCGCCCTCCGGTTTCGCGCCCTCAGCTATCTGGCGGATGTGTGCGGCGAAAACGTTGAGAAGTATATCTGCTAAAAACATCTGCTAAAAGACCTTCGGTTTCTTGAATTAGACCTCCGATTTCTTAAAGAAATCGGAGGTCTGAGAAAACTACTCTCCTCTTCCCATCCTGCTATGAAACTCACTCAAGGCAAAATCAACGAACTTCTGAGCGAGTCCGCTTGTGAACATAATCACAAGAAAGAAGGCAAAAAAAATAAATCCTGCACCCAGGTGGCTCAACCCGGTGCCGCTCAGGGGGGCTGCGCTTTTGATGGCGCGATGATTGCCTTAGTGCCAATTACCGATGCGGCGCATCTGGTGCATGGCCCGATCGCCTGTGCCGGGAACTCCTGGGGCAGCCGAGGCAGCTTATCCTCCGGACCCATGCTTTACAAAATGGGCTTCACCACGGATCTGACGGAAAACGACGTTATCTTTGGCGGTGAGAAAAAGCTCTACAAAGCCATTCTGGAAGTTAAGGAGCGCTACAGTCCAGCGGCTATATTCGTCTACTCTACCTGCGTTACAGCCCTGATTGGGGATGATTTGGATGCCGTCTGTCAGAAAGCAGCAGAGAAAATCGGCACCCCGGTGATTCCGGTGAATTCTCCCGGCTTCATTGGCAGCAAAAATCTGGGCAATCGAGTCGGGGGGGAGAGCCTGTTGGACTACGTTGTGGGCACCCGTGAACCCGAAATCACCACCCCTTACGACATCAACCTCATTGGCGAATACAACATTGCCGGGGAACTGTGGGGCGTTTTGCCCTTGTTTGAGAAATTGGGGATTCGCGTCCTCGCCCAAATTACTGGCGATGGCCGCTACGAAGATATTGCCTGCTCCCATCGCGCCAAACTCAACGTGATGATTTGCTCCAAGGCGTTGATCAACATGGCTCGCAAAATGGAGGAGCGCTACAACATTCCCTATGTCGAAGAATCCTTTTACGGTGTGGCCGACATGAATCGCTGTTTACGCAACATTGCCGCCAAAATTGGCGATGCGAATTTGCAGCAGCGGGTAGAACAACTCATCGTTGAAGAAACCCGCCAGTTAGACGAGGCGTTAGCGCCCTATCGAGCCAGATTAAAAGGGAAACGCGTTGTCCTTTATACCGGCGGGGTGAAAAGTTGGTCAATCATTTCTGCGGCTAAGGATTTGGGCATGGAAGTATGTGCCACGAGCACCAAAAAAAGCACCGAAGAAGATAAAGCCAAAATCAAAGAACTCCTCGGTCAAGACGGCATCATGATGGAAAAAGGCAATGCTCAAGAACTCCTGCGAGTAATTGCCCAAACTAAAGCCGACATGCTGATTGCGGGTGGACGGAATCAATACACTGCCCTGAAAGCCAAGATTCCCTTTCTCGACATCAACCAGGAACGTCACCATCCCTATGCCGGCTATGTCGGCATGGTGGAAATGGCCAGAGAACTGGAAGAAGCCCTGTACAGCCCCGTCTGGGCACAGGTTCGCAAACCCGCCCCTTGGGCTACGGAGGTGATCTAATGGCGACTATCACAACACCCAGAAAATCTGTCGCGGTGAATCCGCTGAAGCAAAGTCAGCCCTTGGGGGCCGCCCTAGCATTTCTGGGCTTAAAGGGCATCATGCCCTTATTCCACGGTTCTCAAGGCTGCACCGCCTTCGCCAAAGTCATGTTAGTGCGACACTTTCGCGAAGCGATTCCCCTATCTACCACCGCCATGACCGAGGTCAGCACGATTTTGGGCGGTGAAGAGAATGTGGAGCAAGCCATCCTGACTCTGGTAGAAAAGTCGAAGCCTGCCATTATTGGACTCTGTACGACGGGCCTGACCGAGACTCGCGGGGATGATATGGACGGGATTTTGCAAAATATTCGCAAACGCCATCCCGAACTCCATGACTTACCGATTGTCTTTGTTTCGACCCCGGATTTTAAGGGGGCGTTGCAAGATGGGTTTGCCGCAACGGTCACCAGCATTGTCAAAGAGTTGCCGCGATCCGGTGAAACCCGTTCCAATCAAATTACGCTACTCGTCAGTCCGGCCTTTGCACCGGGGGATGTGCAGGAGATTAAGGAAATTGTGGCGGCCTTTGGTTTGACCGCGATCGCCGTTCCCGATCTCTCCCTCTCGATGGATGGCCATTTGGATGATTCCTACAGCACCGTCACCAGCGGTGGTACCACCCTCGCCGAACTGCGGGAAATTGGCAGTTCTGTCTACACCCTCGCCCTGGGAGAAAGTATGCGGAGTGCTGCCGAGGCGTTGCAGGCGCAGTTTAATATTCCCTACGAGGTATTTCCCAGTCTGAGCAGTTTGGATGCGATTGATGGCTTTTTAGAAGGACTGGCTGATCTGAGTGGACTGCCTGTTCCCGAAAAGTACCGCCACCAGCGAGCGCAACTCCAAGATGCCATGTTGGATACCCATTTCTTCTTTGGGCGCAAACAGGTGTCTCTGGCTATGGAACCCGATCTGCTCTGGTCTACGGTGCACTTCTTGCAAAGTATGGGGGCTGAAATCCAAGGAGCAGTGACGACCACTAAATCGCCGCTTCTGGAACAACTGCCCGTGGCCAATGTCACCCTGGGCGACTTGGAAGATTTGGAGCAGTTAGCCGTGGGATCGGATTTGTTGATTGGCAATTCCAATGTCGCGGCGATCGCTCGTCGTTTGCAGATTCCCCTTTACCGCCTGGGCTTTCCCATCTTCGATCGCCTAGGCAATGGTTACCGCTGCACCGTGGGCTATCGAGGCATGATGCAACTGCTGTTTGACCTTGGCAACTTGTTCTTGGAGCAGGAAGAAGCCCACGCAAAACCCCATGCAAAACCCCATGCAAAACACTAAGGAGAACTATCCCATCAGGAGGAACCACCCATGAAAATTGCTTTTACCACCAGTGACAACATTCACATTAATGCCCACTTTGGCTCTGCCAAAAAGATTGATGTCTATGAAGTCGATCAAACCCGCTATGAATTTGTGGAGACGCTCCGGTTTGACGGCAACCTCAATGAGGATGGCAACGAAGATAAGCTGCTGCCCAAAATTGAGGCCCTCCACGATTGCACGATTGTGTATGTTTCAACC
>CAVYAN010000126.1:0-39840 GCA_963766075.1 uncultured cyanobacterium
TTCCTAGGAGTCAATTTAATTTTTACGGTGTGTGTTCCACGACAGCGGGTCTCGATTGGATATGTCAGTTGGATGTATTCGTTCTAGACCATTGGTTCTAGAAAAGGGCGACTTCATATTCTTGAATAACCCAAAGTTTCGTGAATTTGTGAGTCCCTGGATATTCTTGTAACGATTGATTTTTCTATATGATTTGTTCCCTGATACGTTAGAGATTTCTATACCGATTGGGCCTATGAATAATGTTTAATCTGGTTTATCTACGGATTTACTCTGTTGTAACTAAGTTTGTTGCTGCGTATATCCTATCCCCCTCCCTGCGGTATTTCAGGCTAAGCCTGATGCAGGGATGACTACTCTAGGCTAATCGCCTGCGCTAGTGTTAACTCCCCCTTAACTCCCGCTGACCTTTGGTTCACGTTAATTTCGTCTCATATTAATTTCGTCTTTCGATGAACAGGAGTCTTTAGAACATGTCTGACGCATCTTCATCTGGCCGCACGGCAGAAACCAACAACAAGTTTCCCAATGGAATGGGCCAGAATTTGCCGTATTTTATGGACGGGGCAAATTCTGATTCCCAACCGCAGAAGCCATTCGTATCGCTGGTGACCCCAGCCTATAACGAAGCGATTATTCTGGAAAAAAACTTGGTCATATTGTGTGACTACATGCGCTCCCTAGAAGCCCAATATCGTTGGGAACTGATTGTTGTTAACGATGGCAGCCGGGATGAGACGGGTCGAGTTGCAGAAGCGTTTGCTCACGATCACCGCAATGTGCGCGTGGTGCACCATCCCACTAATTTTGGCATGGGGCAAGCTCTCCGAACCGGGTTTGAGCAGGCACGCGGCGAGTACATTGTCGTTCTGGATATGGATTTGAGTTTCGCGCCGGAGCATGTGGAGCGCTTGCTGGACAAAATCCGCAAGACCCATGCCGATGTGGTCACGGCATCGCCCTACATGAAAGGCGGTAGAGTGTCCAATGTGCCTTGGATTCGTTTGATGCTCAGCATTGGAGCCAACTGGTTCCTTTCCTTTGCAACCAAAAAGAAATTCACTAGCATCACTGGCATGGCAAGAGCCTACGATGCTAAGTTTTTGCGGACGCTCAATTTGCGATCGCGGGGAATGGACATCAACCCTGAAATTATTCACAAAGCCAGCCTGTTGGAAGCGCGGGTTGAAGAGATTCCGGCGCACTTGGGCTGGATTCCCCAGGACGATGTGCCCAAGTCCCAACGCCGCAAGTCCAGCATGACGACGGGCAAGATTCTGAAGCATTCTTGGGCGATCGTGTTTTTTGGATTTCTGTTCCGCCCGGTGATGTTTTTCCTGCTGCCCAGTTTGCTATTTTTTGCGCTCTCCTGCTACTCGGGAGGGTGGGCACTTGTGCATACCTGGGATAACTACAACACACTAGTAGCACAGCCAACCACTTTATCCAGCTTAGATGGTGCGGTTTCCGTCGCTGTTGCCGAAGCATTTCAGCAGTCTCCCCACTCATTCATTCTGGGGGGGATGTCATTTATGATTGCGATTCAGCTTTTCAGTCTGGGCGTCCTATCCATCCAAAGCAAGCGTTATTTCGAGGAAATCTTCAATTTGGGAACCTCGATTTACAAGTCAACCCCTCGTCAATGAGGGCGTAACGGGTGGTTTCTAGTTCCTGGCATATCGGGGAGTCTGGGCACTTCCCGATGTCGGGGCCACCACAATGGCCGTTAAGTGCTTCTGGTTGGCTGGGAATCTGGTTGGTTTAGGATATGTCTGAGTCCGATCGCGGCTGGTCAAAACTATTTGTTCAGGTTATTTTTTGAGACTTCTTCAACGATGAAAATTGCTGTTATTGGCGCAGGGATGATGGGATTGACCCTGGCTTATCGCCTATCCCAACAGGGGCATCAGGTGACATTGTTTGAAGGCAGCCAACAACTGGGTGGCCTCACAACTCACCATGACTATGGTTCGTTTGTTTGGGATCGCTTCTATCATGTGATTTTACCGTCCGATCAGGCTCTCATTGGATTGTTGCGAGAGGTGGGGCTGGGGGATCAACTGCGGTGGGGTAAGACACTCACCGGATTCTATGGCGATCGCCAATTCCATCCGATTAGTAATACCGTTGAGTTTTTGCGGTTCCCTCCCCTGAACCTGATTGACAAGATCCGGTTGGCCTTTACGCTGATTTATGGTTCGCGGGTTAAAAACTGGAAACGCTTGGAGCAGATTCGGGCTGAGAGCTGGCTGATGCGCCTGTCGGGCCGGGGCACCTATGAGAAAATGTGGAAACCCCTGCTGCGGGCTAAATTGGGCGAGAACTATAAACGGGTTTCGGCGGTGTTTATTTGGGCCTACATTACCCGATTGTTTTCGGCCCGTGATTCTTCCTTGAAAAAGGAGGAGTTGGGTTATGTGCAAGGGGGCTACAAAACGGTATTTGATCGCCTCGCTTCACTGATTCAGGCCAAAGGCGGTGCTGTCAGGACGGGAGTAGCGGTGAATTATATTGGGCCGCGTCCGGACGGGGGACTGTGGGTTGAGCACAGCGGGCAGAAGGAGCACTTTGACAAAGTGTGCTTTACAGGCCCGGTCAATATCCTGCAACAAGTGGCGGCGCAAGAGTTGGTCAGCGTGGGGGGCGATCGCGGCTTAGTCGAATACCTAGGCGTGATCTGCATGGTTCTGTTGACACGCAAGCCGCTGGTCCCCTACTACGTGGTTAATATTGCCGATCAACAGCTTCCCTTTACGGGCGTGATTGGCATGAGTAACTTGGTGTCCTTGCAGGAAACCAATGGGCTACACATGACCTTTTTGCCTAAATATGTGCTGTCCGATGATCCCATGATGCAGCAGTCTGATGACGAGATTACACGCCTATTTTTTGATGGTTTGCGCGCCATGTTTCCTCATCTGAACGATGACGATATTGTGGCTGCGCCGATCAACCGGGCTTTCAAAGTGCAACCGCTGCAAGTCTTAAATTATTCCCAAATCGTTCCGCATACTACGGCAACAAACAATGACTTTTTCATCTTGAACACGTCACAACTGGTTCAAGATAATCCCAACAACAATGCGGTGGTTAGGCATGTTGATCAATTTCTAAAGGATAATTTTTTCTAGCCATGACCCAAGTGATATTGACTAGAAAATTGGTCGTCCTATGTAAAGATTAATGGTGAATTAAGTGATGAATACTGATTTAGCTTTATCCGGCTCTGGTTATTCTCTCGGGGTCTCTCTCGTCTGAACGAATATCTGGATCTTTCATCTTCAGTATGATTAGATGAGTTCGCCCATTATTCACACCTTCTAAGCGGTATGCCATCTAACCAGCTCTGCGCGCTGCTCCCTGAAATTTCTGGTCACTATATAATTGCAGACTATGCCCCAGGTAGCGCCGTAGAGAATATGTTGCAATTTTCCTTGGTCATTCCAACCTATAACGAAAGTGGCAATATTGAACGCATCATTGAGATCCTAACAGAACTCTTGGATACGTTTATTCCTCGCGATTATGAACTGATCGTTGTGGATGATGATAGCCCGGATGGGACGGCAGCCCGCGCTCAGGCTCTGATGTCTCGCTATTCGCAGCTCCAGGTCATGTGTCGTCAGCAAGAGCGTGGCCTATCGTCAGCGGTGGTGCGCGGATGGCAATGTGCCCGAGGAGAAATCCTGGGCGTTATTGATGGCGATTTACAGCATCCACCAGAAACATTGATTCAGCTCCTGACGAAAATGCAGCAGGGGGCTGATTTAGCGGTGGCGAGTCGGCATGTGGAGGGCGGTGGCGTGAGTACATGGAGATTAATGCGGCGTTTCCTTTCGCGGGGGGCGCAACTGCTCGGGTTGTTGATTCTGCCTCATGTGGTAGGACGGATCAGCGATCCAATGAGTGGCTATTTCCTGGTGCGCCGGAGTGCGATCGCTAATTGCGAGCTGAGCCCTACGGGGTATAAAATCTTACTTGAGGCGTTGGGTCGGGGTGCTGTAAATCGGATCGCTGAGGTGGGCTATGTCTTTCAAGAACGCCAGGTTGGCGAAAGCAAAGTGACGTGGAAGCAGTCTGTTGAATATATTGCCCATTTGCTGCATCTCCGCTCGCGGGGGCGGATTAGTCGCCTGCAACGCCGCTACCAGGTCCCCGTGACCCGATTCCTGCGCTTTGCCCTGGTGGGTCTGAGTGGGGTGTTTGTCGATATGGTGATGTTTTATCTGCTCAGTGATCCCAGTACTTTGGCCTGGGGGTTGACGCGCAGTAAGGCGATCGCGGCGGAGGTTGCGATTTTCAATAACTTCCTGTGGAACGATCTCTGGACGTTTGGCGATTTGTCCCAGCAGCAGAGGGGTTGGCAACCGCGCCTCAAACGCTTTCTGAAGTTCAACATCATTTGTCTGGCGGGGGTCGTGCTGAACATTCTGATTTTGAACGTCCTGTTCAACAGTTTGGGCATTAACCGCTATTTCGCAAATCTGATGGCGATCGCCCTGGTTACCCTTTGGAACTTCTGGATCAACCTGAAGTTGGGCTGGCGGGTTACTGATGTCCAGTCCAGATGAGCCAGATCCAAATGAACCCGAGTTTTAATGTTTCGAGATTTCAATGTTTTGAGAATGTGTGTAAGGACTCCTGAAAATCATGAAAGTAAAAACTAAACCCATTGCTAGCCTCTCCCTTGACCTGGATAATCTGTGGTCCTACTTAAAAATTCATGGCGATCCGGGCTGGGAGTCCTATCCTTCCTATCTCAGTTTGGCCGTGCCCCGCGCCCTGGAATTTTTGAAGGAGCGTAATCTCAAGATCACCTTCTTTATCGTGGGGCAGGATGCCGCCCTCGAGAAAAATCGTCACGCCATTCGGTCCATTGCCCAAGCGGGACACGAAATCGGCAATCACTCTTTTCATCACGAGTCCTGGCTGCACCTGTACTCCGAGGCGGAAATTGAGCGGGAAGTGGCCACGGCGGAAGCGGCAATCGAGTACGTCACCGGCGTCCATACCACTGGATTCCGAGGGCCGGGATTTAGCTACTCTCCGGCTCTGTTGCAAGTCTTAGTCCGGCGCGGATACCACTACGATGCCTCAACGTTTCCGACCTTTCTGGGTCCCATTGCCCGCGCCTACTACTTCATGACCAGCAATTTGAGTAAAGAAGAGCGGGAAAAACGCAAGGCGCTCTATGGCAGTTTCAAAGATGGTCTACAGCCGCTGAAGCCCTACCATTGGCGCATGGAAAACAACCAACGCCTGGTCGAAATCCCCGTCACCACGATGCCCCTGATTAAAATTCCGATTCACTTCACCTATGTAATGTATCTGAGTGTCTTTTCGCAACCGCTGGCCCTGCTCTATTTCCGCATCGCCCTTTGGCTGTGCAAACTCACGGGTACCCAACCGTCTTTGCTGCTCCATCCCGTCGATTTCTTGGGTGCTGAGGATGTCCCCGAACTAGCCTTCTTCCCCACGATGAACCTGCCGACCTACAAAAAATTAGCCACCTTGAGTAAGGTGCTGAAGCTATTGGCCCAGCAGTTTACCGTGGTGCCCATGGGGCAACATGCTCAACGCATTAGTGAAAGTGCTCGGCTGCCGGTGCTAGATCCCAAACCGCGTGCAGAGCAGGGGGCAGTGGCATGGCGAGCCTAAAGTCCGGGCCCTCTAAATCCCGTAAGTGGATTTCCTTGGCCTTGGGAACGGCCTTTACGGTGGTTCTGTTGTCTTGGGCGCTCAGAGGCGTGGCGTTGGAAACGGTTTGGGAAACCCTTAAACAAGCCCGTTGGGAATGGCTATTTCTGGGCTGGTTAGCCTATTTAGCCTCCTACTGGGTCCGGGCATGGCGGTGGGGTACCCTGCTATCAACCACGGGTAAGCCGGGGCGCTTCTGGAGTCGGTTGGCAGCGATTTTTATTGGCTTTGGGGCCAACAGTGTTTTGCCGGCCTATGCTGGGGAGTTGATTCGTGCCGTGACGCTCAATCGCCTGGATGGAGTGGTGGTGGAAGCGGCAGTGGGTAGCATCTTTGCAGAGCGGCTTTTGGATGTCGGGGTGGTCTTTCTATTTCTGCTGCTGCCTCTGTGGGTGGGTGCTTTGCCGACCCACGCGAGTTTGAGTGGGTTGCCCCTGGGCTGGATTGGAGCAGTGATTGTCCTGCTATGGGCCACGTTTGTCTTGGGTGCTAGTTTTCCTGGTCAAATTGCCCAGGGGGTGGGTTCAGTGATTCAGGCGGTGGGTTTGGGACGGTTCAAAGCTCGCCTGACTTCAGGGATTGTTGGATTTTTAGAGGGGCTGAGTGTGCTTCGGCAACCGCAGCGTAGCCTGATTGCCGTGCTGGAAACAGTTGCTGTTTGGGGGCTCAACGGGGTTACCTACTGGAGTGGGTTGGTGGCTTTTGGCCTAGTCGCGCCTGGTTTCTGGGGGGCTCTGTTTACTCAGAGTGCTACGGCTTTGGCGATCGCCATTCCCTCGACGCCCGGTTATATCGGACCTTTCGAGGCGGGTATTCGGTTTTCTCTGGGCATTTATGCCATTCCGGTGAGTGCGATTATTGCCTATGCGATCGCCATGCGATTCCTGATGTACATCACTATTCCGATCATTGCCGGCATGATCGCTATGAGTCTAGGACTTTTCAAGAAAAATATCTTGGAAACGAAATCCTGACCTTAACTCTAATAAGACCTTAAATGGGTGGGTATTTAGGCATAAGTCTCGACGCCGAGAGGAGGCTTATGCTCGTGAATTCAGCCTTTTCTCAACGGGCATTCAGACAGACACCGTTGTGTACAAGGCATGCGAACGGGGCATATAATTACCATGTGCCGCCACAATGTGCTTCTGCCGACGGTTTTCTAAAAATATTTACGCAACGAGAATGGTATGCACAGCCACACGTCTGTTATAAGCAATCGCGCGCTTAACCCGATCCTCTTTGGACTAATTGTGGCTAATCTGTGCATTACTCTACCCCTAGCGTTTTGGCTGAATATCTGGTCCGATGAAGCCTACTCTTTAATGACTTCGGGTCAAGACTTTGGCCATACCCTCCATCAATCCATTTATTTCGAGAAAAATGCCCCACTTTACTATTTACTATTGCAAGTTTTTCGGCAGATCAACGACTCCATTTTCTTTTCAAGATTACTATCTGTACTGTGTATTTCCCTAACTATCTATATTTCTGCATTTGTTTCAAACCGGTATTTACCTCAGATCTATCCCGCTTGGATTGCTGCGCTGATTGCGTTTCACCCATTTTCCATATGGGCTGCCGTAGAAATTCGCCTCTATGCCTTATCCATATTGCTTTCAGCTTTACTGTTACTGCTATTTCATGATGCCTATCTTGAGGCTGCTCCGCGTTCACGAGCCAAGGTGCTGTTTATAGGAGTCGCCACTTTAGCGGTCTATACATTTATCCCGAGCGTTTTTCTGCTTACCGCATTTGGACTTGTGCTGCTTGTGGTCAGAAGACAGGCTCTACCAAGCTATGGCCTAGGAATGTTCTGCGTCGCCGTGCTATCACTGCCTTTGGGTTTTATCATTTATGAACGGTTAACGGTTCTAGATTCAGGCGTTACTTGCCCTGCTTTGCCGGGCGGTGACTCTTTTTCATTATCTGTAGGGCTGCGAACAGTGGGCCGGAGCATGCTTTATTTTTTCTTACCGCTGACCGGCACTTATTACCAAAATTTGCCAACTTATTTGAGAGTCATGGTTGTGGTTTTGGCGGTTGTCTTGTTGTTGTTGGCAATAAAGAATTATCGTTTTGGCGATCACAACCATCGGACAGTATGGTTGCTATTTATTCCTGCTTCTCTGGTTTTGTCCATTGGCATGGCCATAGCAAAAACCCATGGAATCAGGTATGCAACGATTATTTTTATTCCAGTTTTGCTCTTGGTATTGTCCGCCTTATATTTACTGCTAAAAATCCATAGAAGAGTTGTGCTTCTGTACGTGATTTTGATTTTTATGGCTTATGGTTCGACTCTATTGACTGTTTATGGCGCAATGGCCAAGCCAGGAGATCTCAATCGGGTGATTTCTTACATCAATGCTTCAGAAAGGCCGAATCAGCCCATTCTGGTTTTTTGACGGGGACCGCCACCCCGCTGGCGTATTTGTATAAGGGGCCTAATACCATCATTGCGTTGCCAGAAGCGGAACGCTTTGACGGTCCAGATAACTGGTGCAAGTATTTTCTGAAGAATGAACAGCAAATCCTGACAGCGCTCTCCCCCGCTGCCAAAAGTGCCCCCTTAATCTGGTTAGTGACTGAACATCCGGGGCTGGGTGCGATTTCGGAGTACAGGGCTAGCTTTCCGGTGTTGGATAATTTCGTCGATAAATATTATCAGGTTGAGTCCAGCCAGGATTTCTACGGTGCAAATGTGCGGGTTTTGCGCCGGAAGGGCGCGCTCCAAACGATTAGCCCCGGTTCTTAATAATCATGACGTCCACAATCTTGGTCGCTGTGGCGTGATCCAGCGCCAGCACTTGGCATAGATCCTTCAAAAAATTCTGTTCTTCACCGGATACGAGGCCATCGGAGAGGACTAAGTCTGTGGCAACGGCGAAGGCGGTGGCATGGAGCGTTTCAGGAATGGCCTGCTTGGCGACCCTAAACAGCGTGTCCACGCCCTCTTGCTGAAGTTGATAGCAAAGAGTGCCGAGGAGTTGCTGCAGGGCTTCATCCGTGTATTCACTAAACAAATGCATCCGTGACAGACTGGAGAGCAGGGCGTCGGATTCTTCAGGGGCAAGATAGCCATCGGAGGCGATCGCCGCCACAATGATTGCTGCAAAGGCCGTAGCCGGTGGCATTTCCGTGACGACTGAATGGGTCGGCGAACTGGCAAACATTGGGTTGAGCAGCCCCATGGCGTATTCCTCTGGATGTATAGTTTCAAGGTTCCCTTTTCGAGCTGAAATGACGCAATGGAACTAGGGGCTAAATTTCAGGGTACGTATTACGCCATTTCAGGTCGATGCACGTGTTATCCTGCTGAATTTATGGATTACGCGAGTTATGGTTTGGGTTATAGGTGTGTCGTCTGGTATGGATAGGCGAAAATCGGTGGGATAGACCATTTAATTGATATATTGATATCGCCAGGGCTGTCTGGTACCACTCCGGCATTACACTAAACGGGGTTCCAATCTAAGAGTGGCGTTCTTCCGTTCAGGGCAAGGATGAAAGTAGTGACGGATTTTCGGTTAAGTCAAGGGGATGCGGTGGAGTGGTTGCGATCGCTGCCCGATGCGTCCGTGGATCTGGTGATCACCGACCCGCCCTACGAATCCTTGGAAAAATACCGCAACATCGGCACAACGACTCGCCTGAAACACAGCAAAGCCTCCAGCAACAATTGGTTTCAGATTTTCCCCAACGATCGCTTCGAGTCTCTATTCATCGAACTCTATCGCGTGTTGCAAAAGCACCGCCATTTCTATTTATTTTGCGACGCGGAGACGATGTTTATTGTTAAACCGATCGCCGAAGCGGTAGGGTTTAAATTCTGGAAACCTCTCGTATGGGATAAGCAAAAAATTGGCATGGGCTACCATTACCGAGCCCGCTACGAATTTATTTTGTTTTTTGAAAAAGGTAAGCGTAAACTCAAGGATCTTTCAGTGCCAGACATTATTGCCTGCCCGCGAATTTTCAACGGCTATCCATCGGAAAAGCCTGTCGCCTTGGTCCAGCAGTTGATTCGTCAGAGTTCCGAGATCGGCGAAGTGGTGATTGATCCGTTTATGGGATCGGGGAGTACTGGAGTGGCGGCGATTCAGCAACAGTGCCAGTTTTGGGGGAATGACATCTGCCGTGAAGCCTGGGATATTACCGATCAGCGCTTGCAGGCAGTCCTGAAGTCTGAACTGAATCGGGGCAATGCTGGGATCGACACTATCGACACTATCGACAATACGGGGATTAACGAGGACGAGGTGAAGCCGATATGACTGGACATGAATATGCCAACTTAATCGCCCACTATGTTTTTAATAATTTTAGTCATCGTGGCATCACGATCTATCGAGAAGTCAACATTGGCAAGACCATTATTGGTAAAAATCGGCGCGTGGATATTTTTCTAGTCAGCGAGCTGGAAAAAGAAGCCTTTGCGATTGAATGCAAATATCAGGATTCCCAAGGCACGGCGGATGAAAAGATGCCCTATGCCCTAAGTGACATGACGTCTTTGCCGATGAAGGGTTGCATTGTCTATGCGGGCAATGGGTTTTCCCAGGGGGTGCTGCACCTGTTGGAAGCCTCGGAAATTGCGGCGAACTGTTTACCGAATATTTCCGACTTGCAGTCCTCGGCCAGCACTAAGGAATTGGACCATTTGCTGGCGCTGCATTTTCGCTGGTGGGATGTGCTGGTGGCGGGGAAAAAGCCCTGGATGCCCGGTTAAAAGCCGAGCGGCAGGCACTACCGGGCCTGACTGGCGCGGTTGATGCGATCGCTAAGCTGCCGCAGCGTCTGAGCCAACTGCTGATCCTGCTCCTTCAACTTGTTGATCTTGTCACAGCTATATAGCACGGTTGTATGGTCCTTACCGCCAAACTCTTCCCCAATCTTGGGCAAGCTTAACGCGGTATGCTGCCGCATCAAGTACATGCCAATTTGACGGGCCACGCTAATTTCCTTGCGGCGGGAGCTGCCTTTGAGGTCTTCCGCTGGTACGCCAAATGCCTCCACGATCGCCCGAATAATCGCTTCTGGAGACGCTTCTGCCTGCTCGACAGGCGGATTGAGAATCGGAGTGATGTTTTCTACGGTCAGTGGGAGACCAGAGATCGAGGTATAGGCCACCGCCCGAATCAAGGCTCCCTCCAGTTCGCGAATGTTGGAGGTATAGCTAGAGGCAATGTACTCGATCACCTCGCGCTGCAGGCGAATTTTTTCATACTCGGCTTTCTTTTGCAGAATGGCCATGCGAGTTTCCAGATCCGGCGGCTGAATGTCTGCGATCAGGCCCATGGAAAAACGGGAGCACAGCCGCTCCTGTAGGCGCGGAATTTGGTTCGGGGGACGGTCCGACGCTAAAACTACCTGCTTGCCAGCTTCATGCAGACTGTTGAAGGTGTGGAAAAACTCTTCCTGGGTGTATTCCTTGCCCTCAATGAATTGAATATCGTCCACCAGCAGCACGTCCACCGCGCGGTAAAGTTCGCGAAAAGTCTGCATGCTGTCGCGCCGAATGGCGGTAATCAGATCATTGGTAAATTGCTCCGTCGAGACGTAAAACACCTTCGCGTGGGGATTAATTTCCTGGCGATAGTGCCCGATCGCCTGCATTAAGTGAGTCTTCCCCAGCCCTACCCCGCCACAGAGAAACAGCGGATTAAACTCGCGCCCCGGCGACTCGGCCACGGCCAAGGACGCGGCATGGGCCATGCGATTGTTGGCCCCGACGACCAGGCGGGAGAAGACATATTTTTGATTGAGCTCGCTGTAGCGAATGCCATTCGTAGACTGGTTGGCCACTTGAGGTGTGGGAGGCGGCAGTTCCGGCGGCTGGGTGTCCATCATGGCCGGGGTCCAGAAGGCTTCCGGATCGTCTCCTTCTGTGTCATCCCCTGCCGTCACCACAAAGTGAATCTCGACGGGATGTCCAACAATGTCGCGGACGACATCGGCAACGGTGCGAATATAGTACTTTTGAATCCAGTTCCGAGCGAAGGGCGTCGGGGTACGAATCACTAGCCGCTTCTCGTCTAAATCATCCACCGTCGCCGACTTAATCCAGGTTTCAAAGGTTGGGCGACTGAGCAAGAATTGCAGCTTTTCGAGCACCTGCACCCAAAACTCTTCTAGGGACATTTCCACCACGCGTTTTTACCCCCAACCAAGGACAATCTGAATCAATGAGCGGACCGTGAAAATCACCTCAGCGACGGAAACAAGCTAGCGGGAACAAGAAATGCACCGCCTAGCCCTGGCCCCTGAGGGGTACGTCAGATAGGAGCAAGTCAGATAATTTTAAGGAATCAGATCACCCAGGACCCCGAAAGCAAACTTGATCTACAGCAAAGCAGATCCGAAAGAATTCTGCCCGAATCAACACAACAATTAGCGGTTTGGCCTAGATCCACGTAGCACATATAGCGTTCACTCGACGATCTCTGCGGCAACCGTGACGGTCCTTTGCAACGGACAAGGTTCTAAGAATAGCGAAGATAGCCTGCGATCGCAAGCCAAAAAATCAACCCGCCGCCTCGCCCGCATTGCCCGCCAAAGTCAACCCACTATCGCACCCTAAATCCCAGCATAGAGCCTACCAATCCTTCTAATCCTACCAATCTGCTACAATTCGGCTCAATTCCGAAATATTGAGCTGATCCTGTGCGAAGGACTTTCTGAGAAGTGATTCAGGAATAAATTCATCGTACTTCTGAATCTTGGGTGCTTCCTCCGGCTTTAGGAGATCTTCGGGTTTGAGCCGTTTGTCTGCGAGGGATCGAATCTCCTGGCGTAGTGCGTCCACGGAGCATTCCCCGAGGTTGAGGACGATGTAATAGGGCGATCGCCCATAGACACCCTTAAACTTGAGCGCATCCCGACAGTGCAGCCGCAGATACCGCTCCAGGGTGCGATAGGCGACGGTGCCGGCCCAGGGCAATATGCAGCAAAAGTTATCCTCCAGGGGAAAGAGATAGTTCCGGTCCAGGGCATACTTTTGGGCCAGATGGCGTGCTTGTTGGAGCCGTGCCCGCGCGCCCGGTTGCAGGTAGGGATAGACGGTAGTTTCCATAAGCACTTTCTGCATTCGCTGCAAAATTCGGGTGTGGATCTCGCCACTGCTGCCGCGCCACGATAGGGTGGATGCGCCAATGGAGGGCTGCACCGTCACTCGATGCAGTTTGCTGTTGACCTCGGCGGCCTGCCAGGTGCGGCCTGCTAGGGAAAAGCGATCGCCCACGTTAGGCGACTGCACAATCGAGCCGATCGCCGCTCCATTGAACAGCACCGTATATTCCTGTTGATCGGGGAAAATGGCATAGAACTTAAAGCTGCCGACAATTTTTTCTCCTGCGAGGCCGACAATCAGACCGTTTTCCTTGGTTTTTTGAATATGGTCCAGGGCAATCAACTGCCGCAGGAATAGGCGAAAATCCTCCTGGGTAATTTTGCAAAAGGGCGGCAAGGTCAGCACCTGCTGGGCCAAGGCCGCCGGACTCAGCTCGCCCAGGGACACCAGGATGCTCAGAGTTTGCTGATACAGCAGGCTAAAGGGATACTGAACCGGGGCGATCGGTTCGATCCATTTTTCTTCCAAGTACAACTGGATGATAGCAATGCACTGCAAAAGCTGCCAAGGAATTTGCTGTGCCAGTTCGTCCGCCACGCAGGGGGCCTCCTCCTGGCAAATGAACCGCATATCCGCCGGACTGCCCCGCCGCCCTGATCGCCCCAAGCGCTGCAAAAAACTCGCCACCGACCCAGGGGATTCCAGTTGAATCACCCGGTCCAACTGGCCCAAATCAATCCCCATTTCAAAGGTCACCGTGGCCGCTGTCACTGTGGGACCGGGAGCATCCCGCATGGCATTTTCCGCCGCTTCCCGGAGTTGGGCGGAAATACTGCCATGGTGGACATGGTAAATATCGGCTTCGCCCTTAGCCGTGGCAATTTGGCGCAGTTGGGCAATCACATTCTCCGTTTCCATGCGCCCGTTGGCAAAAATCAGGCATTTCCGGTCTTTACTTTGATTGAATAAGTAAATGTGGCAGGGATTGAATGCTTGATCGCGGCGCATCGCCTTGGGCCCGAACCACCAAGCCCGGATCGAAAAAATGCTCAAGAGAGAGATGGATCGTGCGCGGGGTCGCATCCAGAGGCGGCGTAACCACCGGATTGGGAGTGCCCGATCGCAGCCAGTCCTCCGCCATGCCATAGTCACCCAAGGTGGCCGACAGACCAATTCGCCGATGGGCATTCTGGGTCAATTTGCTAAGGCGCGACAGTTGACACAGCAGTTGCGCCCCGCGATCGCTGCCAATAAAGGTATGCACTTCGTCAATGATCACGAACCGCAAATCGCCAAAGATCCGCTGCAAATCCGCATGCTTATTCACCAGCAGGCTTTCTAAGGATTCCGGCGTAATTTGCAGAATGCCCTGAGGATTTTTTAGCAGTCGCTTTTTTTGGCTTTGGGCCACATCTCCATGCCATGCCCACACCGGAATGTCGGCGTACTGGAGCAGATCATTGAGGCGATCGAACTGGTCGTTAATTAGCGCCTTAATCGGTCCCACATAGAGCGCGCCCACGGTCTGGGGTGGATCGTCATAGAGTCTAGTCAGGACCGGTAAAAACGCCGCCTCAGTTTTCCCCGCTGCGGTCCCCGCCGCTACCAACAAATGCGCATCCGTATCAAAAATTACGTTGCAGGCGGCGATCTGTACAGGGCGCAAATCGGCCCAACCCTGGGCAAAGATAAAGTCTTGGATAAACGGGGCCAGTCGATGGAAGGATTGGGACATGGGGTGTGGGGCATGGGGGGTGTGGACTATCCGACACCCAACAATTCCACATCAAACAGCAGGGTCGCGTTGGGGGGAATTGGGCCAATGCCACGGGCTCCATAGCCAAGATCAGGAGGAATGACCAAATTGCGCCGACCGCCGACTTTCATGGTGGCGACGCCTTCGTCCCAGCCTTTAATCACTTGGCCCACGCCGATGGTGAATTCAAAGGGCTGGTTGCGATCGCGGGAGCTATCGAATTTTGTGCCGTCTTGCAAGGTGCCGGTGTAGTGCACTTTCACTTTCTTGCCGATGGTTGGGGCATCACCCGTGCCCACTACTACATCGGTGTATTGCAATCCGGAATCGGTCGTCGTCATCGCTAGGTCTCCTGTTGATTTGGGGCTGGTGGATGGGGGAGCGGCTTCTGCGATCAGCACGGGGGCCGCCAAAGCCGTTGGGGTTTCTATCGGGCTTTCTGCTGGGCTTTCCAAAGGGGTGGGAGTCGGGAGGTTCCCCGCGATCGCCCGATTGCCACCAATCTGGGATACGACCAGCAATAGAAAACAGGCAACCATGACACCAAGGCTGATTAAAATTTCTTTCACGGAAGATCTCCTGGGGGTATCGGCTTCGCTCGCCTATTTTACCGGAAAGCGGTGGGAGCGCACAGGTCAGGGATTGACGATTAGGCTCCGGGCTGACGATTAGGCGCTGCGATCGGGTACATGCAGAGGATAGAGAACGTAGGAAGCAAGCCCTCTATCAGGCTGTAATTAAAGATTGCCGAAAAATAAAGTTTTCCAACAAACTGCTCTACCTCCCGGAGTCGCAGACTAGAGTGAAAACAAACTTTGACAGCGTGTCGTAGTTGCAGGAGCAAACGCCATGGGCATGACTCGACGGGATGCGATCAAGCTTGGGTTAGTGGCGGGTGGCGGTCTGGTTTCGCCCTTTGGTCCGCCCTTTGGCCTAGAGCAATCGGCCATGGCGGCTCCGCGTTGCCAGCCTGGAGCACCGCCTGCGGCTCCCTTTAGCCCCCAACTGAAGCGATTTAGCGTACCGTTACCGTTGCCGCCGTTGCTCTCGCCCCATCAGACCACTGCCGACACGGATTGCTATGAAATTGAAGTGCAGGAAACCGTGCTCCGACTATCTACCGAGTTAACGGACAATACACCGATTACGCTAACCTTGCCCGTGTGGGGCATGCGCGGTCGGGGGCAGACTGAGTTTAGCGCCCCTGGCCCCTTAATTCGTCAGCGCGGCGGCGGCAAAGCGCGGGGCGGACGGCAGTCCATGATTCGCTTTCTGAATCGCCTCCCGGTTGTGCCGGGATTGCCCGCGATCGATCCGCTACAAGCCTGTCAACGGCATGAACCGGGCAATCCCAACCGCAATAGCTTTGTGGTGCATATGCATGGCATGAACTCATTGCCCTACTACGATGGCTATGCGTTGGACTGCATTCCGCCCAACTATTACAAAGACTACGTATATCCCAATGACTCCCAAGGCACTCTGTGGTATCACGATCATTCCATGGACCGAACCTCGGAAAATGTCTATGCGGGATTGGCGGGGATGTATTTGGTGGAAACGGATGAGGAGAAAGGTATTGGGCTCCCGGATGTCGCCTATGACATTCCCCTGATGATTCAGGATCGAATGTTTGATGCTACAGGTCGGATGCGGTGCTTCAATGCCAACAATCACACGAGTTTCTACGGTGATGTGATCTTAGTGAATGGTGCCCCTTTTCCCGTGCTAGAAGTGGAGCGGCGGCCCTATCGATTTCGGTTGCTGAATGCCTCGCTGTCGCGTACCTATCAATTGGCCCTCAGTCAACCGAATATCGAAAAAAGCATCGGGGGCACCATCGCGGTCATTGGCACTGACGAAGGCTTCCTGCCCAGTCCGGTCTATGTTAGTACCGCTTGTCAGACGATCGCCCTGGGAGTCGCGGAACGCTATGACATTGTGATTGATTTCTCGCAGTACCAGAGCGGTGAAAAGGTCTACTTAAGGAATGTCGGATTTACGGGCACTCCCGATACTGACGATCGCCCCCATACGATTATGCAGTTCAAGATTTTGGCGGGCGATTGCCTGCCGGGGGAACTGCCCACGACGCTGCCCTCCGAATTCCGGGAAATTCCCGAAAGTCAAGCCCTTCGCACCCGCAGCTTTCGGTTTAACAAAAGTGGAGCCTTTTGGACCATCAACGGCAAAACCTGGGAGTCTAGTCGTTTCGATGCCAATCCCGGCCTTAACGATGTCGAAATTTGGGAGTTTATTAACCAGGGCAGTGGCTGGGTCCATCCCATCCATCCGCATTTAGTCCGGTTTAGGATTTTGGATCGCAACGGCATTGCGCCGCCCTGTTATCAACGGGGGTGGAAGGATGTGGTGCTGGTGGGGGCCCTGGAGCGGGTGCGGGTATTGGCCCAGTTTTCGCCCCATGCCGGAAAGTACATGATGCACTGCCACAATTTGGTCCACGAAGATCACGCCATGATGACTCAGTTTGAGGTGGGCAGTGGCGGTGCCAGTCCCCTGTCCAAACCGGCACAGCCGATTCCAGTCAGTTTGCCCGAGATGAGCCCGCCGCCCTGGGTGGAAACACCCCTCCCAGCGATCGCCAATCCGCCAGAACCCTGCCCGGCACCAAATTGTGCCTTGCCATAGGGTGACGCCCGTGCCCTACTCGCCATCGACCGCGATCGCCCCAATCGTGCCAATGGTGCCATCTGCCTGCACCGTCCACACCTCATAGGTGCCCATGACATCACCCTGGGCATTCAGATCTACCGCGCCACTCGCGCCTTGGTAGTTCACCTTTTGCCCTGCCCGGATTAGGGTCAAGGCCGGACAAATCTCCGTCACTTTTTCTCCCGGCGGGTTAGAAATTTGTCGGATCGCCTCCCGAATCGCGTCCCCCCGAGACGCCTTTGCCTTCTCCGCCGCCAAAATTAGGAGCACGGTGGCATCCCATGTATTGGGGTCAAAAATCTTCGGCGATCGCCCAAATTTCTGGGCATACTGCGTCTGAAACGGCTTGAGCGCCGGACCGCCGGGACTGGGAGCCGTGCCGATGATGCCCGCTGCCACAAAATCCCCCCGACTATTGCGGCCTGCTAACTCCGCCAGTTTGGCTTCCTTCATGCCGTCTGTGACCAATACCTCCGTATGTTTGCCCAGGAGACCCTGCTGATAGGCCGCTTTCAAAATCAGGCTGCCCGTTTCGGGGTAGGCAATCAGCAGTACGGCATCGGGCAGGCCATTGGGACCCGGACGAAAGGCATCGTTGACAATGGAGTCAAAGGTGGAACTATCCGGCGGATAGCGAGTGGGCTTATCTTTGTTGACTACGGTGCCGCCCAGCTTTTCAAATTCGGGCGTAAATGCTGTTAGTAAGCCGTTGCCATAGTCGTTATTCACCGCTAGGACGGCAATGGTTTTATAGCCCTGGGTTTTGGCGAGTTTAGCCAGGGCCTTGCCTTGAAAGGTGTCAGGCGGCGCGGTCCGAAACCAAAAGCCCTGAAAGTCGCCTTGGCGGGCGCGATCGTTAAAGACTGGGCTGGTGCTGGAGGGAGAAATCATCACAGCTTGGTGCCGCACCGCACTATCGATCGTCGCGCTGGCCACCGAACTGGAGGCTCCCCCAACGATGCCCGTCACGCGATCGCTCTGTAAGCTTTGTCATGGCGGCAGAGGCGGCAGCAGGATCGGTTTGATCATCGGCGGCCACCAGCGCGATCGGCTGGCCCAACACGCCCCCACAGGCATTGGCCGTATCCACCGCCCATTGGGCTGTATCCTGCATGGCAGAACCATAGGGCGACAAATCCCCGGTAATCGGCAACAGGGTGCCAATTTTGAGGCGATCGGGTGGGGCAGGTGGCGGTTGACAGGCGGACAACCCCAGTAATCCGGCCACAAGCAGCAGATAGATTCCCCGCCTTGGCCCGGTCTGACGCCGTTGCGATCGCTGAATCATCCCCCCATCCTCCCGAATTTCGTAGGTATTTAAACTCACTTGGAGCTGCGTGATTTCTCCCCTATGCCAGTCATCAAAACTGGCATAGGGCCACACCTGGAACAATTCGTAGTCTAGGATAGTCTTGCACTGAGGAGACGTTCGACCCGTGGGCGATGGGCCAAACCCCTGGGGAGACTCGAAGTGAGTCGGTCCACGGGGCCACTCTAGTGGGGCTAACTCAAGCCTATCGCGACGGGTGAGCCGTCCTGATTTACAAGGGACGGTGAATGCTTCAGAATAAAGGGCGGCCAACCGAGACAAGTTTGTGGCTCGTGTGCTGATCCCAAATTCTGGTTCGGACGCTGTCCCAGCGGGCTTTTGTTTCCAGTGATGTCCACGGTATTGAGAGTACCTTCGCTACATTGCTCTATTAGGTTTGGGTCTGCGGTTTACCTACACATGGCATTGTTGCCAGGAGAATTCATGAAATCATTGGTACGTTGGAGTACGGCAGCGGGGTTAGTGGGCAGTTTGGTGCTGGGCACCGTGGTGGCAGGGGCTTCGCGGGCGTTGGCTATTCCCCAGGATCAAATCCTGCAAAAGCTGCGTCCGGTGCCCGTGTTTACTATTGCGAATGGCCAGGGTGCGCCGTTGGTGGCATCGCCCCCCAATGGTGAAAAAGGACGGGCAGTAGCGGGAGTCTTTATTAGTCGCACCGATGCTCAAGCCTTTCTAGAAAACCTCAAAGCTAAAAATCCTGAGCTGGCTAAGGGCGTTCAGGTGGTGCCTATTTCTTTGGCAGAGGTGTACAAGTTGAATCAGGATAGCAAGAGCAAGCCCGATGGGTTGGGCTTTGCCTATGTGCCTTCCCAAATCCAGGTCAATACGGCCCTAGACCTGCTCAAAAAGAGCGGCCAAGATGTAAAGCAGTTCGGCGGTACCCCTCTATTCGTGGCACGCGGTGGCAAGGATAAAGGCTACCTGACGATTGAGCAGGGGAGTGCGGACGGGAAAAAGACCAGCGTGATTCCCATGTTCTTTAAGAAAGAGGACTTGCAGGGACTTTTGGAGCAGTTCAAGCAGCAGCAGCCGACCCTGGCCCCCACGATTGAGGTACAGGTGCTGGCCCTAGAGGGTTTGATGCAGGTGTTACAAACGAAGGATGATCCGCAGCTTAACCAAATTGTATTGATTCCGCCTCGGGAGTCTTTGGAGTTTGTTCGGTCGCAGATGCAGCAGTCAGGCAAACCTCAAGCCGCTCCTGCGCCCAAGAAGTAGTTAGGACATTTGACTAGAATTTGACTGGATATTTGGCCATGGATAATGCTGGGCTCTCGTCTTTCGGTTTGAGGCGGGAGCTTGGTGTTTTGGGTGAAGACCTCTGGCAGTGGCGTCAGTGGGCGCTGACTACCGCGATCGCCGCCGATATTTCTCCTACTGAAGTCGATTGGCTGCTCCGGGCCGTCTCGGATCTTGATGCCTTGGCCCTGCGGGTAGAGTCTTTTCGGACCCGTTCGACTATTCCCCTCTCCCATTCCATCGTGGCGCTGGAAGCCCTGTGGCAAAGGCGAATTACGGATCGCGTCCCTGTCCAATACCTCATCGGTCGAACGATCTGGCGGGAATTCTGTCTCCAGGTTTCCCCTGCCGTGTTAATTCCCCCGCCCCGAAACTGAATGTCTGATCGACATTGCCCAAGTCACCGTGCCCCCCGGCTCCCCGATCGCTGGTCCCCACAGCCACTGGGCTGATCTGGGCACCGGCAGTGGTGCGATCGCGCTGGGTCTTGCCACCGCCTTTCCCCAGGCCCAGATCCATGCAGTGGATGTGAGTCCGGCAGCCTTAGCGATCGCCCACAGGAATGCTGAGACCTATGGCTTGGGCGATCGCATTCACGGGCACCTGGGGCGATGGTTTGAGCCTCTGGCCCACCTCGCCGGACAACTGAGCGGCATGGTTTCTAACCCCCCCTACATTCCCAATGCGGATGTGCCCCACCTCCAGCCAGAAGTGGCGCGGCACGAACCCCATCTTGCCCTCGATGGGGGCTCCGATGGCCTCGACTGCGTACAGATTTTGATCGATGCAGCCCCGAATTACCTGGTTTCTGGTGGCCTCTGGCTGGTGGAATTGATGCAGGGGCAGGCAACGACGGTGGCCCAGCGGTTGCACCAGCACCCCGGATTACCACCAGATTGAAATCCATGCTGATCTGTCGGGAATTGCCCGATTTGTACTGGCTCGTCGCCGTTAAGGGTGGGGGAGTGGCTTTCGGCTCCGCTCAATCCACAGGTCGATGTATGAGGGAGGGTGGCTTTCGACTCCGCCCAATCCACAGGCTGATGTATGAGGGCTGAGCGAAGTCGAAGCCCGGTTGCGCCCATAGCCCGCAAGGCCCTAAGACGGGCCATCCCGTGGTTACCCCCGGCCCCTCATTTGGCGATTTGCAAACTGGCGACCCGGCGGGCAGCATCCTCTTGGAGTTTTGTCTGACCTTTGATCCTGGTACAAGCGTGCTGCGGTGCGAAAATCCTCCATGGCCTGGGTTCTGTTGTTACTAAATTGGAAGGCTAGTCCTCGGTTAAAGAAACTATCGGCCAATTCCGGCTGCAAGGCCAAGGCCCGATTGTAATTTTGTACGGCCCCGTTGGCATTTTTCATGGCGAGCAATGCGTTGCCCTGATTGTTGTAGGCTCCGGCTTGCACTTTTTTGGACGGATTCAGTTGAATGGCCCGATTGTAATCTTCCAGCGCGCCTTTAAAGTCGCCAGTCACAGAGCGAGCATTGGCGAGGTTGATGTAGGCTTCTGGGAGGCGCGGATTGTGGGTGACGGCGACATTGGCATCTTCCATTGCTTTCTTATAGTCCTTGCGGGCGTAGTAGAGACGACTGCGATTGCTATAGGCATAGGCCAGTTTGGGATTCAGTTCGATCGCCCGGTTATAGTCCCGCAGCGCCGCATCTTCATTGCCCAATTTGGCCTGGGCAACCCCCCGATTCACATAGGACAGGGCGTTATTTGGATCGGCTTCCACGGCTTTGTCATATTCTGCCGATCGCCTCTTGATGGAAGCCCTGGTTGGCCTTGGCTAAGCCCCAGGTATTGAATTTTTGGGAGAGGGCAGCACTGCCCGTGGATTTGCCACCCTGGGCAAACAGCGGGGCGTTGCCCCAGCCTGCAAGGCGTGCGCCGACTATACCGGCTGTAATCGCCAATCCTCCAATGATCAGAGCCACGATGGGAAACCCACCTGCGGCGCGCGGCTCCTCAACCACCGGACGATTGCTGCCGGCGGTGACCAAGGATGGTTCCGGCTGATCTTCGAGTTTAGTAGGCGCATCACCGGGGAGCAAGGAGGGGTCGCTGGTGCGCGGATCAAGTGGGGTCATGTGTAGGTCCGTCGCGGGCAGTTCCGTGCTGGGCGAGACGGGCTGGGGGGAAACGGGCGAGATGGGGGATAGGGGTGGCTGGGTCATGAGGTCGTCGGGGGAGGTTTCGGGGGGAGTGGGAAGCCGATTGGGATCGCGGGGTGGATTTTGGGTCGCCCAACGAGGATCTCCGGGGGGCAGCGTTTCCATCTGGAGCCGATGCAGATGGGTTTCACTAATCAAGCTTTCGGAGTCGGGGTTAAAGAGGATTTCGGCGTCGGTAGGCAGTCCAGCGCGGCTCGACGCAGCGGCAGCCCAGCCATCGGGATCGATAGTTTCGTCTACGCCGATGGTGCCAAAGTCTGTTATCCCAAAGCCTGTGGTGCCAAAGTCTGTGGTGCCTGGGCCCGTGGCACTCAAGTTCGCCACCCCTGGGTCGGTGGTCATGGGGGGGATCAGGACGGGCTCATCGGGATGCTGGAGGCTATTTTCGGTAATCGGGGTAAAATCGGCGATCGCCTCTGCCTCCCAACCCAAGGGATCTAGCTTAGCGGCGGGCTGATCCGTCCTATCCAAGCCGGAGGCCAGTCCGGCAGCGGTGAGTCCCGTTGCCAATAATCCTCCCGCTGCTGCCGAGGTGCCCACCACAGGCCGTTCGTACCAAGGTGTTTCGTCCGTGGCAAACTCCGGCTGTCCCAGGTTGGGGGGAATGGGCGCAGCCCCAAAAATTGGACCGGCATCACCGCTAATATCCGCATCGCTGAGGCTGAGGGATTGCTGTAATTTCTGGAGTTCCTGGGAAATGGCCTCTGGAGATTGGTTCTCGGCTGCTGCCAGGGATTCGCTTTTTTCTCGATAGCAGCGCAGGCGCTGGCGATGCTCCCAAATGGGTCGGAGGGTCTGGGATTCCAATTCGATCGCCATGGACTGAGAGAGCCCCAGGCTATGCTGGGCATCGCGGAGGACGGCGCGATCGCCCAGCAAGGTCAAGCTGATGGCATCGATCTCCGCTCCTTGCTGAAACTGCTGCTCCAAGAGACGGCGGTAGCGATCGGCGGTACTTTGAATGGGCACGGTCAAAAAGACTTGGCTAGCGGCTTGCCCCTGAATTTCTACTTCCAAAGCGGGTGCTGCGATCGCCAATTTGCGGGCTGCATAGGCATGCAGGTCGGCGGCAGTCAGGGTGCCATTGCTATCGGGATCGGCGGCCCCGGTTTCGATGCCTTCTGCCAAATAGCGCGTATAGCTCCAGCCGCCGGGATCAGTCAGCTCATGCACCTGCGGATCCCAGGGTTGACTGGGGTTGGCGGCGGTCAAGAGAACGCGGCCTTCGCCCCCCAGTTGACTCCAAGGATCGGCCCAGTCTCCGGCGCGCACAGGCATATTGCGCAGTTCATCCCGGAAGCACCCGTCTAGAACCACAACCTGGGAGCGGGCGGGACATTGATCTAAGGCTTGGCGTAGCCACTGGACGGAGAGGGCCGTTGCGGGAATCAGCTTTCCCTGGGAGTCGGCAGCCGTATCCGCAGTGGCTAAGTACAACTGATCATCGCGATCTTGGATGCAGTAGCCTGCGTAGAGGAAAAATATTTGATCGGTGGGTTGGCGATCGCCGAGAAAATGCTCAATTCCCGTCAGGGTTTCTGGCAAGTTGTGCTCCCGCAAATACTCCACAAACTCAAAACCCGCTGCCGATGACTTCAGAACCCGTGCCATTTCAGCCACGTCCTCTACCCACCGCAGGGGATTCAAGCTCGACTGGCACTGACTTACACCGATTAACAAAGCAACCCTAGACATGTGCCGTCTCCCGCATTCCTACAGACCAAAACAACTTGATAGACCAACCCAAACTGCCCTGCCATTTTCAGACCTGCCATTGCCAGAGTGGTATTCCCATTCAGGCGGATATTCCCCTCTAGACAATTTAGCTGCGAAACAATTTAGCTGCGAATACCAGGGCCAGCCATTCGCCCCTCCATTGTAAAAACGGAACGCGATTGGGCACGACTTTTTTGGCAAAATTCTCTGATAGTCTGGGAAAGGGTGCGATCGCGACTATCGCTACTTTGCCCGTAGCAATTTCCAGCGAAGATTTACCTACAGTTTATTTATCTAAATTTATCCGGTTGATTTCGACTTTGGAAAGTAAATTAGAGTAGAAAAGCCCAAGCTACACAGACCCAAGCTACACAGACTCGACCGGCACAGATATGATAAATACACTTTTCACCCCCATAACCCGCTAGGGTACGATCCAGTATCTTCATGATCCCCGATCTAATCTGCGGAACTTTGGCTCCGGGGATTATGTCGCCCTGAGCTACAGGTTTTGTGGAGTCTCACATTTCCTCTCCTGAGACTGTTCGCCGATGCCCCAAGTTGCGCTGCCATCCGATTGGTCCTCTCGATTTCTTTTTGATCCCTATGCGGTCTTGGGCATTCCCTTAACCGCAGACGATCGCCGTATTACGAGGCGTCTGCGGACGGTGTCCAAGGTTCTCCACCCGGACGTTCAGTCCGTGGAGCTCACGCGGGAATATGCCACCCTGATGCTGGCCAAGGTCGTTAACCCCGCCTACGAACAGCTCAAACAGGAAAGAGGGCGCAACGAAATTAAAGTCAGGCTGCGGATGCGGGTTCGTCAGCTTAACCGGGATGAACCCTGGCGGCCCGAAAGCGACATTGCCCGTCAGTTATTGCAGCATCCGGCTAGCGATGTCGAAGTTTTTTACGAACAGGCCGTCTCCAACCTAGCCGCAACGCAATACGAGCCTCTGACCGCCGAAAATTTTGAAGCGGTGACCCGGCAGTTGGTCGAACTCAACTTCGCCTACTTTCAACTGACCATGGGCGAAGGCTTTTTCCGCAGCGAGCGCCGCACCGGAGTCTTGCCCGCTGCTGCCGCTATCCCGCAGCAGTTTACCCCCACCCCACCCCAGGAAGTTCGGCAGGAATCCTACGATCGCCGTCATTATCGCCGTGCTAACCAGTACATGAAACGGTCCGAATGGGCGCTGGCGGTGCAGGAATTGCGAGAGGCGATCAAAATCAAAGCGGACGAAGCCGACTACCATGCCCTGCTGGGCATTGCCTACCACTACCAAAAGCTCAACTCGATGGCCAAGGTTTACCTGCGCCAAGCGCTGAAGCTAAAGCCCGACCACGCACTGGCCGTGCGGTATGCCACGAAATTAGGCATGGAACTGCCTGCTGGAGTCACCGCCCCCAAGCCGACTCCCAAATCTACCCTGAAGCTTTTCCCGAAAACGGGCAAAGTTCTGGGTGGTGTGGGTGGGTCTGGCTTGAAGCCGTCGAAGCCACCAGTTGCTTCGGTGAAGCCCAATCCATCCGCACAGGCCGACGCCGACTCGTCTGCCTCTTCCTCTGAGTTGTCAGGCCCATCTCGTCGATCAGTGTCCTATGTCAGTACCACTACCCCAAAAGCCAAGAAACTGTTGAACTGGATTCGGCGGTTGTGGGGGTCGATAGCGGCTAAGAAATGAAGCCAGTTAGGTGTCAGGCAACTGGTATTGCGCCACAATGCGTTGGGCGAATTCTGGGACGTGCTGCTCTAGTTTTTCCGGGTGGTGGCGCTTCACATACAGATAGTTGCGGGTGAAGTGGGAGTCAATGGAAAAGCGGGCGTATTCCAGTCCTTTGGGACCAATGCGCTCGATCACGACGCCCATCAGTTTGGCGGCCCACATGGGCAGGGTAACACCGTTATCGTAGGCAGGGATGCTCTGCTGAACGGCGGCTTTGCGATCGCCCTGGGAGGTCACGCCTTGGACATTGAGCTGATCCATCACCAAATCCAGCATCTCCTGGCCGCGCTCATTCCGCACGACCAGCCACTGCCAACCAAAGGGCGCGCCCATGTAGCCCACAACCAAGTCTGCGAGGGAATTCACATAGTCAAAGCAACTCATGCAGGACGGGGCAAACACATCCTTCAGTTGATTGGTCTTCAAGCCGAAAAACGGCACCAGCTCTGTGGAGCCATCTTCGTGGCGAAAATGGACGCGGAAGTCCTGCATAAATTCGTAGTGGACGACGGTACTGGGCGATCGGCTGGTGGTGTCCAGAAACTTTTGCAGGCCCGCGCGGGTGACATTATCGACACAGGGGGTGCCCAGGACGTAGAGCTTTTCTAGACCGAGTTGCTTTTCGACGGCGCGCAACGCCTGAATTTGGCAGCCAACCCCAATGACCACAAGGCGCTTGATGCCCGACTGCTCGACCTGTTCCAAAATATTTAGATTGGGCGACAGGGTGGGTTTGTTCACCCGCGCGGCCAGCACTTCTTCGGGGGTGCGGGCAATGACGGGTTTGGGCTGAAACCGATCTTCCTCGGTGTTCTGGACACAAACTACGCCTTCCACCAGACCGCGATTCAGCATTTCAATCGCAATGCTGCTGACAATCCCAGTCCACTGGGCACCGGGAATCGGCTCTTTTTTCTGAGCGGCCATCATGTCTTGGCTAACGCCGAAATATAGCTCGTCGGGATTGTCGAGGTTGCGGGGGCGATCGTGGGTTTGGGTCTCCAGGTCCGCAATCTGCTGATTTAGGAAGGCGCAGGCATCTTTGACGTAGTGAATGTAATGGGTGTCACACAGCCCGCATTCGCTGCACAGTTCCTTGGCCGGACGGCGGCTAGAGGCTTTTAGGGCTTTTGCTTTTTTGTGGGGTTGGGCCAGGGTCATGGGGAGAAGGAGGTGCTGTGTAGAAAGAGGCGATCTCAGGGTGCCGTTTGGCGGTGGGCGGCTATTTGCCTATTCTTCAGAGTAACCTAATGTCGGCATGGGGTTGCACTTAAACCGGAATAGCAGTGCTGAGGAGGGAGTCGCCGAGGAGGAAGTCAGAAGCCGGGAGTCAGGAGCCGGGCCACCAAACCCACAGGTACCTAACGCGATCGCAACGGAGTCACCGGAAATCTCACCGCCCTCGACTGCTCCGGCATTGGCGGCGATAGCGCCGATCACAAATTCGTGGATGTTTCTGGCAAAGAGCGCTGTTACGGTCAAATGCGGCAGGTTTGGGCACAAAAAGTCCTCACCATCTGGAAAATCGTAGGAGCCGTCTCCGGCTATCCCTGCACCCAAGCGGGCAAGCCCTTCACCGTCCAAATGGTCCCAAGCGGGCAAGCCCTTCACCGTCCAAATGGCCGGCGGCAAACAGATTTAGCGGGTGCGCTTGCTAAAATTAGCGAGATCAACCATTCTCGATAGCCGAGTAGAGTTGACCTTTGAAAGCAACATAGTTCATGACCGAGTCAGCCGATGAAATTCGATTGGCATCCAGATAAAGCAAGAACAAACCTCGCCAAACATCAGGTGTCCTTTCAAGAGGCGGCTACCGTATTTGAGGATCCTCTGTCGATCACCTTTCCCGATCCCAAGCACTCCAGGGGGGAAGAGCGATGGGTCATCATTGGTCAATCCGCTAATGGCCGATTACTCTTTGTTGCACATACCGATCGCGCCAATCTCACCCGAATTATTAGCGCCCGTGAAGCTACCCGTCGAGAACAACGCATTTATGAGGAATTCCTATGAATAGCGACAACCTTGGATCCCTAAATCCTGAAGCCCTAGAAGACGATTTACCCGCCGAATATGATGAAGCACTCCTGCGCGGCCTGCTTAAAAACGGGGTGCGCGGAAAATATGTTGCCCGCTATCAGGAAGGAACAAACCTGATCAAACTGGACCCTGACCTCGCAGAGGCATTCCCCACGGAGCAAGCCGTCAACGATGCACTCCGCCAATTGCTCAAAAACGACCGTCTCTCAGCCTAATCTTGGCTAATGCCCGATGCAAAACCCTGCGCCTCTGGAAAATTCAAGGCGCAGTCTCTGGCTATGCCTACTCCCCAGCGGGCAAAACCTTCACTATCGAAATGGACAGCGGCAAACGAATTTAGGCAACTTTGGAAGAGATACAGATTATGAGTATGACTGCGATGGTCTGCAACCGACCGGAGGTCATCGTCCATCCGATACCCCATTCCACCGAACCTAGAGGATCTGCATCATGAACACCGCCCAAATCAGAACCGATGGCACCCATCAAATTGTCATCCTCCCCGACGAATTCAGCATGACGGGCACTGAAGTTTATATTAAAAAAGTCGGAACGGCGATCGTGCTGCTTGCCAAAGAGAATCCCTGGCAAGCGCTCTTTGAAAGCCTCGATCAATTCTCTGAAGATTTGATGACCGATCGCGAACAGCCGCCCCTCGATCGGCGAGAGGCTTTTTAGATGCAATACCTGCTGGATACCAACATTTGCATTTATCTGATTAAGCAAAAACCACCTAAAGTCCTAGCGCGCTTCCAAACCCTGGCTTTATCGGATATTTTCTTCCATTACTGTCGCTGAATTGGAGACAGTTTCACGACAAACCAGAACGGTTTTACCGCAAACCAGAACGGTCTCCCTGGCAACCAAAGACTCTACCTGCAGGCTTCGCCCTTCCGGGCGAAATTGTGGCGGTTAATCAATCCTCATCCCCAAAGGCCGGAGCCTTATCCCTAAGACCGGAGAATTTGGAATGTGGCGATTTGCCAGGGAGCGATGTGGGTGGGCTGGGGGCACTCAATGGGGCGTTCCAGCAGATCCAGGCGATCGCCCACAACTAGCCCTAGGGCATTGGTAAAGTGCAGTTCTGCGGGTTGGCCTTGGCACTCGTAGCAGCGCAGGATGTAGCTGTGGGGCTGGCCTGGTGGCGAAGATTCGGCAGGCTTGAAAGCCATCAGCATCAGATTATCGGCTCCCAGGCTAAAAAAGCTGAGTTCTGGGGGTAGGGGAACTGTCGTTGTAGGGCTGGCTGCGATCGCTGGGCTGGCCGCGGTCGTGGTGCCTAGGGGATGGGGGCGGGGCGATCTCAGCAGCGTTTGCACCCGGCGAGTTGTCTGAGCCGCTTGCCAATTGCCAGAGTGGGGATAAAGGCCATAGATAAAGGTGTGGGCACCCTGATCCGCCTGGGGATCGGGCCATCGGGGGCCGCGCAACAGCGTCAGGCGGAGTTGATGGGGTTGGGCATCGTAGCCGTGCTTGTAGTCACTCCACACACTGATGCCATAGTCGGGTGTGCTGAGGTCAGCCCAGCCCAGGGCGGGAACTTCCCACTGGGCGGCGTGGCGAGCGCGGGGAGCGTCGGACTGATGACCCTGCTGTGCGCGATCGGGTTGGACCGGGCGCTGAATTACCCCACAGGGAATTTCATAGCTCGCCATGGCTGCCTCTAGGTTCAAGGGAAAGGCCGCTTTCACCAAAATGTGGGACTCGGTCCAGTCAGGAATCGTGGTTTCAATCTCCACCACATCGCCTCGGAGCCGATAGATTTGCTGCACGTCAGACTGGCCAATACGGCGGATGACGGCAATGCCGGGGCCGTCGGGGCGATCGGCGGGAACAGCGGCGATGGTCAGAAGGGGGGGTGTCGGCAGGGGGTGGTCGGCGTAGTTGGGATCGATATTCCAAGCGTCCCAGTACTGGCCGCTGTCTTGGAACACTTGCAGTTGGTTGCCTGGTCCGGCGAGCACTTGGCGCTGGTGCGGAATATCCCATAGGCTGGACCAGTTGCCCGTGGTTGGATCGACCGTGAGGCGCAAAAACTGATTTTCGAGCACCCAGCGATCGCCTCCGGATAGCTCTGGCGACAGGTCTGGGTGTTCCCCCGCCGGGGGCTCTGCATCCGGTGTCATCCACAGGCAGCGATAGCCATGGGCCGGAATCGGTCCGTATACTGGGTCCTCGGCTGGCCAACCCAGGCCATTGAACAGGGAGATCGCCTGCTGGTTTGGCTCCCCGGCGGTGGGCATCGGTCTAGCGATGCGGTGGACAATGGCCTGGAGCGATCGCTGGATGATCTGCTCACAGGTCTTTTGGGCCGCTGTCCAGGCATGATTAGCATCGGTAAAGACCGCAGGAATCGAGCTACCCGGTAAAATATCGTGGAATTGGTTGAACAACACCTGGTGCCAAGCTGTTTCCAGTTCGGCGTGGGGATAGTCTTGGTGCGTGACGATTGCCGCTAAGGTCGCCCACAGTTCGGCTTCCTGCAATAGCGTTTCACAGGTCCGGTTGAACTGCTTTTGATCCCCATGGGCTGTATAACACCCGCGATGGAATTCCAAGTACAGCTCATCCTGCCAAACGGGCAAGGGCGGCGATCCTGGCACCCGCTTGGGGCTGAGCGGGGAACCTGAATTCTCAGGATTGTCTGAAGTTTCATGGTCTGAAGCTTTGCAGGGGCTGGGGCTAATGGGGGCCACGGTAGTGAGATAGTCAATCACCGGAGTGAATTTGAGGGTGGGAAAAAACGGCGAGGTTTGCCACCGCCGCGCCAAGTGCAGCATATCGCGGGTAGGACCACCGCCATGATCGCCCACGCCGGGTAGCCACAGCGCATCAGCCAGGCCCGTGGCCGTTTCCCACTCCCAGGCGTACTCCGCCATTTTCACAGGATCGATGCCGGTGCCAATGGGGGCGGACATCAGGCAGACCACGGATGTGCCGTCGGGGGCCTGCCACTGGCAGAGCGCGTGGGGAAATTTCGTGGTGTCGTTCCAGCGCAGCTTTTGGGTCACGAAATAGTCAATACCGCCCTGCTTCAGCAGTTGGGGCAGTTGCCCGTTAAACCCAAAGGTGTCGGGGAGCCAAGCAATTCGACTGATGCTGCCAAATTTTTTCTGGTAGTAGCGCTGTCCGTAGAGGATGTGGCGCACGATGGATTCGCCACTGATCAAGTTCAGCTCCGGTTCCACCCACAGGCCCCCGATCGCTTCCCAGGTGCCCGCCTGGACTTGGCGGCAAATTTGCTCAAACAGTTGGGGGCGGTGCGCTTCCATCCAGGCGTAGAGAGCGGGCGTGGAATGGCAAAAAATCAGTTCGGGAAACTCCTGTTGTAGGTGCAAGACGGATTTCAAAGGTTCGTTCTGCTGCCTCCCAGGTTTCATCGACCGTCCAGAGCCATGCCATGTCTAAATGGGCATGGCCCGTCAGGTGGAGGGTGCGCTGCTTAATCGGGGCCGAGAGCGATAACAGTGCGGATCGCAGTTGGGCAAGGCTGGCATCAAAGCGCGGGCGGGTTTGGACGTGTGGCCAGTCAATCTGGGCGATCTCCTGAGCGATCGCGCCTAACTGCTCCGGGGCAAAGGTTTGGCAATAGGTGTGGATGACGGCCAGTTCATCGGCAATAAAGCTCGGTTCCGGTGCACCGTCTAGGCACTCGTAGGTGCAGACCGACTGCACAAGGGCACCGGCATCATGGCCGGGGCTCACCAAGCAGAGGGCGATCGCCACCGTTTCTCCCGGTACGACGGCATCCCGCAGCCGCAATCGCGTGGCACAGTCAAACAAGTCGCCCTCTTGGACAAGTTGGCCATCGACAAAAACCTGTGCCGATTCGGCCCACCAGGTCAGGGCCAGCCGCAGTTGCAAGCCTTGGAGTGGATAACCGGCTAGCTCGGGGGTTAAATCTACGGGGACCTGGATGATTTGGCTGAACCAGCGGACCTGCTGTCCCTGGGGCCATGCCAGATGCTCCTTCTCATTGGGGGTGGCGATCGCCCAAGTGGACCAAGTGGCGCAATCCAGGGCCGTAGCCGGATCCCCTGGGTAAACACGCCAAGCGGTTTGGATACTGGTTTGGGTCAGGTGGCGCAAACGATCAATGGCAGGGGCGATCGCGGCGGCCATTTCGGCAGTGGGGACAGACGCAGAAAATGAAGTCATGGGGTATTCAGAAAACGACGGGCCGCCCAGCCTTTCACCTGCTGATATTCTACCGGCACCCAGGTTTCCCCATCCCGAACAGCGCCGGGGCCAGTAATTTGCACCCCGGTACTGCCGCAGGGAATCGAGTTAATCCGAGGGCTGAGGCCGGGAGCACTGCGGACGTTAAGCACCTGGGCTCCGGCGGGACAGACAACCCGCTGTCCGCTGGAATTGACGGCGGGAGTAAACAGGGCTTGGGCAGGCGTATTCGGATTGGCGGGGCTAGGGCTGGGGCTAGGGCTGGCCGCTGTTTGGGGCGGTTTAATCCAGTTGCCAAGGCCCGTGGCGTTGATCAGTTCAGGCGGAACAGATCCACTGGTGAACCAGCGAAATAGCCCTGCCAGCAAGAGGCCCAACACCGCCAACCCCATCAAGGAAAAGGCTTTTTGGACAACGTTGAGGAATAGCACGACTAGGAGCACTAGCGCGAGGAGCACCAAGAGTTCTGACATGATGTTGTCTCGGGGAAATGAACGGCAGCAGCGGACTCTGCGGCAGGGAAGCGGCACCCCTCGGATGGGTGCACTCCCATAGTAGAATCATATTCACCAGTAGAATCATAATTTACTCCCCGCCTGGATTCACTCTTGGCGTGGGCCAATTTACACCTGGGTACTTTATGGCGGCACTCCTTGGCGAAAATCCGGGCCATCCCCATGCCTTCGCCCATGCGTGCGCTCAGGACATCCAGATCGCTGGAGTCGATCGCACATCTAACCGCAATTTAATCCGCTAAACTGGCAAATTCGCGCGAGGATTAAATGTTTCAATTTGCCGCAATTTTTCGTACAGCTCCCGTTCCGCCTCACTAAGCTCCTTCGGCATCACGATTTGCACTTCCACAATTTGATCGCCCCGTTCTCCTTCGGCGGTGGGATAGCCCTTGTTAGCCAACCGCAGACGCTGTCCGGATTTCACGCCGGGGGGCGTGGACATTTTCACTAAGCCGTCTAGGGTTGGCACCTCCACCTGGGCCCCCAGAACAGCTTCGCTGGGCGTAATGGGCAGCTTGCAGGTAATATCTGCCCCCTGCACCTGGAAAAACGCATGGGGGGCCACATCAATCACCAAAAATAAATCTCCCCCGGCTTCCCCTTGATCCTTGAGGCGAATGCGCTGCCCCGTCACCATGCCACTGGGCATATTCACTTCCAGCGATCGCCCGTCCTGTAACCGAATCCGCTCTCGTCCGCCGGTATAGGCTTTTTCCAGTGGAATCGACAGGTTGGCCTCGGCATCGCGGGGGGTGGCGCGGGGAATCGTGCGGGTGGTTTTGCTAGTACCGGGACGGAAATTATCCCGGACTCCGTTACTGGTGGAACTGCTGCTGGGAGAAGGTCCGCGACTATTCACTGGCTCGCGCATGGGAGGCCGCCGCACCGGTTCCCGCTCATTCAGGACTTGATCGACAAAATCGTTGAAGTTGCGGAATTGGGAAAAGTCCACTTCATCCTTGGTGGCGCTGCGCCCGGTCCAGTTCCAGCCCCGCTGGGCATCCCGTCCGTTGCCGCCAAAGCCTCGCTGCTGCCAGAACTTCCCAAACTGGTCATACTGCGATCGCTTATCGGGATCCGAGAGGAACTCATAGGCTTCATTAATGTCCTTAAATTTCTCTTCTGCTTCCTTATTGCCGGGATTCAAGTCCGGATGAAACTGTCGTGCCAGCTTACGAAAGGTTCTTTTAATGTCTTCACTGGTGGCATCTCTGGATACTCCCAGAATGTCGTAATAGTTCCGAAAGTTTTGCATAGCGAGAGGAGAAAGGGAGTTCTGAGGGAAAAGTACGGATTACAGCCAGTCGTCTTCATCATCCCAGTCGTCCTGGTAGAGGTTGGGGCGGGGATTGCGGCTGGGGCGGGAGGTGCGGCGGGAGTCGTCGCGGCGGGCGGAGTCACCGCTGTAGGGAGTTCGGGGGCCGGGACGCGCGGTGTTCAGGTCGTCGCCCTTCCGGGGAGGGACGGTAGAGTCTGTCTCTCGGGGCGAGAACCCGGTGCGATCACGCTGCGGGCGATCATCATCCCGATCCCTGTATCCCCGATCATCAGCGGGACGACGAGCATCGGGTCGGGGAGCGTTGGGGGCGCGATCGCTGCTGTAGGGATCACTAGTCTCGCGGCGCGGCGGACGAGCCTCGTAGTCGTTGCGAGGAGATCGTCCAGTATCACCACGCCCAATCTCACCACGCCCAATCTCACCACGCCCAATCTCACTGCGTCCAGTATCACTACGCCCATCATTACGGGTAGCACTGCCATCGGAATCGCGATCGCCGCGATCATAGCGGGGGCTATCACGATCGTCGCGGCGATCACTGTCATTCCGGCTGCTGGGCCGCGAACTGCTGTAACTGTCGCGTGCGCCACTATCCGCGCGAGAACTGCCATAGCTGTCGCGTGCGCCACTGTCTTTGCGAGAACTGTCTTTGCGAGAACTGTCCGTCCGAGAACTGTCTGTGCGAGAACCACCGTAGCTGTCGCGCCCGCTGCCATAGCCATTATCCGAGGAGGAACCGTAGTCTCCCCGCCGGGGAGCGCTGTAGTCGTTGCTGCCACCATAGCGATTCCCACCGCCATAGCTGCTGCTACCGCCATAGCCGCCACCGCCATAACTAGTACCGCCATAGCTGCTACCGTAGCCGCCTGTGCCATAGCCGCCGCCTGTGCCATAGCCATCGCGGTCATTGCTGTTGTAATAATAGTCATCGTCATCGTCATCGAGGAAGAAGCTCTTGATGGCCCCCAGGATACTGTCTTCTTCTTTTTCTTCTTGGTTGCGCTGGTAGACTTCGCGGCGCAAGTCGTACAGGGCGTCTTCCAGATCAGCTTTGTAGCGATCAATGCCGCGATCGTCATCGTCGCCGAGGCTGGTCCGCAGTTTGGCGATCGCCTCATCAATCCGACTGCGGTAGCTGCGCACAAACTGCACGCCAAAGTCCAGAGTGGCTTCCCGGATCAAGCGTTCAGCCCGCAGAATTTCGCTTTCGGCTTGGTTGCGCTTATCGACCCGCTCTTTCTTTTGGCGATCGGTTGCGGCAAACTGCTCTGCATCGCGAATCATCCGCGACACCTCATCCTCGCCCAGGGTCGATGCCCCCTGCACCGTAATGCTCTGCTCGCGGCCCGTGGTGCGATCCATGGCCGTCACCTGCAGAATTCCATTGGCGTCAATATCCAAGGCCACCTGGATCTGGGGAATGCCTCGAGGCGCCGGGGGAATGCCCGTCAGCTTGAAACGGCCCAGGGACTTATTGCCGTTGGCCATTTCCCGCTCGCCTTGCAGCACATGGACTTCCACCAGGGTCTGATTATCTTCGCCCGTAGAGAAAATATCCGATCGCCGCACCGGAATCGTCGTATTGCGAGGGATTAGCTTTTTCATCACCCCACCCAATGGTTTCCAGGCCCAGGGACAGAGGCGTCACATCCAGCAGCAAAATATCCTTGACCTCGCCCAGCCAGAATGCCCGCTTGAATCGCCGCCCCAATCGCCACCACTTCATCCGGATTCACGTTTTGGTTCGGCTCCCGATCAATAAAGCCGCGTACCATCTGCTGCACGATGGGAATTCGGGTCGAGCCGCCCACCAGCACCACTTCATCAATATCGTAGGGATTCATATCGGCATCCCGCAGGGCTTGCTTAACGGGTCCCCGCAGGCGCGTCACCAAATCCCCACACAGCGACTCAAATTGGGAGCGGGTCAACCGAGTTTCAATGTGCTTGGGGCCATCCGCCGTCGCAGTAATAAAGGGCAGGTTAATGTCCGTCACCGTTACACCCGACAATTCAATCTTGGCCTTCTCTGCGGCCTCCGTCAGCCGCTGCAAAGACTGCCGATCTTTGCGTAGATCAACACCCTCGGCTTTCCAGAAACTGCTCGGCCAGCCAGTCAACAATTTTCTTATCAAAGTCACCACCGCCCAGTTGGGTATCACCGCTGGTGGATTTGACCTCAAATACGCCGTCACCCACTTCCAGAATGGACACATCAAAGGTGCCGCCGCCCAAGTCAAATACCAGAATGGTTTCTAAGCTGCCTCGATCCAGCCCGTAGGCGAGGGAAGCTGCCGTGGGCTCGTTCAGAATCCGCTTCACTTCGAGGCCCGCAATCCGGCCCGCATCCCGCGTGGCTTGGCGCTGAGAGTCGTTGAAGTAGGCTGGAACGGTAATCACGGCTCCGGTGACGGGTTCTCCCAGGTAGCGGCTGGCTTCCTCTGCGAGCTTGCGCAGAATCATGGCGGAAATTTCTTCTGGAGCAAATTCCCGCTCCAGCCGGGGGCAGCGGATCTTGACGTTGCTGCTCTCGTCCTTACGGATGGTGTAGGACACGCGCTTAGAGTCGGCGCTGAGTTCGCTGTAGCGGCGACCCATGAAGCGCTTGATGGCGTAAAACGTATTTTGGGGGTCTAGTACCGACTGCCGGCGGGCCATTTGCCCTACTAAGCGTTCGCCATCCTTATTAATGCCCACGACCGAGGGGGTGGTCCGCATTCCCTCGGCGTTGGCAATGACCACGGGCTTGCCACCTTCCATAATGGCAACCACTGAATTTGTTGTTCCGAGGTCAATGCCAACTACTCTACCCATGCGTATCTAATCTCCCGGCTAGTCTCCCGACAGGTGCGTCAGCGATCGCACAGCGCAATCCACGCTGCGTTACATTTCGCTGCATTTATTGTAATCGCGCTGACGCCAATCCGACTTTTTAGCGGAGAAACTTAGGGGAGCACCCATTAGGAGGCTTGACTCTGTTGGGGATGATGCCAAAGGGTCCAGGCATCATCGCGGTCTTCTTCGATAAATCCACGCCGTCGTGTGTCAACAGATTGGGCGACCAGCACTTTCACCGTTGGCTCGGACTGGGATCCCTGACCATAGCCAATGACTCTGCCGAGATTCTGCGTGTGCTGATTGAGAACATAGTCACCGATCGCAAACATGGCCCTACTTGCACCTTTTGATTTACAAAGTGAAAAAATATTTAACTCGCTGAGGTTAACCCACCGAGCGCTAAATCTCTAAATATCCGAGTCTAAATATTCGAGTGTTATCCGAATTCTCAGACCTGCTGCTGTAGCCAGCGGTGTAGCTCGCTCAAGAACTTCCTCGGTTTGATCACTCTTTCAATCAATCCTGAGGAAGTCTATGGGGGAGTCTGATTAACGTACCCCAAAATCCGAGGCAATTTTGCGCTTTGATTCAGAGATTTACGGACGATCGCAAATGTTCCCATTTTTTAGCATTTGCAGATAAATTGCTATAGTTCAGCCCTGGGGTAACCCACAGCTAGACACTCCAAAACCGTTAATCCCCACACGGTTCCAGCGGGGAGGGTACTGATGTGAGTTAGCCTGATTTGAGAGGAGTGAGTGGATTGTCGAAAAACCGATGCCGGGAGCGATCGCCATGACTAACCAGCCGCACATTCAGCCTACTGTTCAGTCCGACACGGGCGGCTTGCAGGCGCTGCTGCCGGCTTTGCGATGGTTAGATCACTTGTTACAGCAGGCCGTGATTGCGGCTCAAGCCGAGTATGGCCGCAATCCGGCGGCGGATGACTATCAAGGGCTTTATGTGAGTGCTGAGGCAGTGGAACGGTTGTTGGCGCGGGAGCCAGGGGCCCCGGGATTGCCCTTAGCCAATGCCGCACTGGGAGCTACCTTTGCCGGTCAGGTGGCGCAGGTGCCTCGGTTGCAGGAACTCGCTCACACCTTTGGCCTAGGCGACTTTGATTTAGCAGTGCTTTTGATTGCTTTGGCCCCGGAGGTCGATCTACGGTACGAGCGCCTCTATGGCTACTTGCAGGACGATATTACCCGCCGCCGCGCCAGTGTGGATTTGGCGCTAAATCTGCTGTGTCCGTCGGGAGAGGCCAAACTGGTGCATCGCGCCCATTTTGCCCCGAATGCGCCGTTACGGCGTCAGCATTTGCTGCATCTGGTGGCTGACCCGCACCAGATCCACCCGCCTGACCTTGCCTATGCTTTGAAATTGGATGAACCGATTGTGCGTTGGTTGTTGGACCAACCGGGGGTGGACACACGATTGGCGGCATTCTGCGAATGGGTGCAGCCCACGGAGCGCTTGGAGGCTCTCCCTTTGCCCGTGGAGATGGTGCGGGCGCTGCGATCGCTGGTTCAAGAGAGCCAATCTACGCCGCTCCGGTTCTATTTCCACGGACCCCAGGGTGTGGGCAAGCGGCAGACCGCAGCGGCGTTGGCCCATGAATTGGGCCAACGCCTGTGGGTGGTCAATCTGGCCCGGTTGCCCGCCAAGGCCAGCCTAGATTTTCCTTTGCCGATTCTGTTTCGAGAGGCCCAGTTACACCATGGCGTGGTTTATGTGCAGGGACTCGATGAGGCCGTCAGTGATGCCGCCCGAATGGATCTCTCGGTTTATGAACCATTGCTAGAGTGGGTGGCCCAGGCTCCGGGAGTAACCATTGTGGCAGGCCGTCAGCCCTGGTTGCCGATTGCTTCTGGCTTACCGCGCACCTTGATTCCGGTGGCGTTTCCCCTGCCGGACTTTGCCCACCGCCGGGATTGTTGGCAGCGGCACCTGACCGCGCTGAAGATGCCGCTCACCGCCAGTGAGCTGGATACTCTGACGGCGCGGTTTCGGCTGACGCCTGACCAAATTGCCGATGCCGTGGCGATCGCCCATCACCAAGTCCGGTGGCAGCAGGCCCAATCTGCCACTGCGGCCACCCCTACCCTCCTCGATCTGTTTGCCGCCGCGCGCAAGCAATCTGGCGATGCCCTGCGCGCCCTTGCTCGCAAGGTGGAACCACACTACGGCTGGGCCGATATTGTGCTGCCGCCGGATCCCCTCGCCCAGCTTAAAGAGCTGTGCAATCAGGTGAAATATCAGCACACAGTCTATCAAACCTGGGGCTTTGAGCGCCGCCTTTCCCTCGGCAAAGGGCTGAATGTCTTGTTTTCCGGGACTCCCGGTACGGGGAAAACCATGGCAGCGGAGGTGCTAGCCCGCGAGTTACAGCTTGACCTATATCGGATTGATCTGTCGCAAATCGTGAGTAAGTACATTGGCGAAACGGAAAAGAATCTGGATCGGATTTTTACCGCTGCCGATAGCAGCAATGCCATCCTGCTGTTTGATGAGGCCGATGCGCTGTTTGGCAAGCGATCGGAGGTGAAGGATGCCCACGATCGCTATGCCAATTTGGAAGTCGCCTATTTACTCCAAAAGATGGAAGAGTACGAGGGCATCACCATTTTGACCACCAACCTGCGCCAGAACCTCGACGAAGCCTTTACCCGCCGGATTCGCTTCATCATTGAATTTCCCTTGCCGGAGGCAGAGTACCGGCGGCAAATTTGGCAGGTGACCTTGCCGCCGGAAATGCCCCTGGCCCCGGATGTCGATCTGGATCTGATCGCGCAACAGTTTCGCCTTGCGGGGGGCAACATCCGCAATATTGTCTTGGCGGCGGCATTTTTGGCGGCGGAAGCGGGAGAAGCGGTGGGTATGGCCCATGTGCTCAAAGCGACGAAGCGCGAGTTTCAGAAAATGGGTCGGTTAGTCAGCGATGAGGAGTTTTTGCCCTTTGCGGGGGCTTTGCCGCCTCAGGAGTGACGTAGCGCCAGCGTGACGCCGCGTAAGCGTGACGAAACGTAAATGGGCGATCGCTTTCCCCTGTACCGCTGGCTATGATGAGGCATCCGGCAATGTGCCTCGCCCTCACAATTCAAGTCCCACGGTTCAAGACTCATGATTCAAGACCTGGACGATACGCTGAAAGAATTGTTGGTTAAAAAAGTGCCGATCGACTTGGCCACGATTGACATCAAGTTTGAGGTGCCTGACAAAGAGTGGGAAACCAAGATTTCGGCCAAGCCCACGATTAATCTATACCTGTACGACATTCGCGAAAATCACGACCTGCGGAGTAACGAACCGTCGTTGATGCGCAATGGGGCGACGGGCCTGGAAACCCCGGCTCCGGTGCGGATTGACTTTGCTTACTTGATTACCACTTGGACTAAGGAAATTGCCGATGAGCACCGCTTGCTGGGTAATCTGCTAAAAACGCTGCTGCGCTATCCTATCTTGCCGTCGGATGTCTTGAAGGGAGAAATGGCGACCCAGTCCTTGCCGCTGCGCAGTTGGATCGCCCAACCCGAGCGCACGCCCAATGCCTGGGATTTTTGGGGGGCACTGGATGGGCGGATCAAGGCCAGTCTGAGCTATATG